>NZ_AP017369.1:2400000-3000000 GCF_002355155.1 Corynebacterium suranareeae
GGGTTTTTCCGATCAACTCATCTGTGCTTTGAAATGGACCACTGTTCATGAAGCGAGCCTAGCAATCTTCCGGCCTCCTCGCCCGATCGAAACACGCTCCTCTGTTCTACTAGTTTTTAGAAAAGATGGTCGCTGGGGCATCTGGAATTCTTTTCTAAAAACTAGTACCCGAAGTATCGACTGGTCGAATACCGAAACTGCCCCACGCCGCGTCAGGTGGCAGGGTTTCGATGCTGTAAACCAATGGGCTTTCTGCCAAGGGTCGTACCTTTTCTGGCGTATCCCATACCACTACCCCGTTGAGTTCGCGTGGCGCGCGGACGTTGCCGATTCCGGATAACTGGGCGTCGACAAGCATTATTTGGCGGTCAAAGACGTCCTTGCGGGTTTCGCCGGCGATGGGTTCAGGCAAGTCCATGGCGGGTGCAGAAAGCATAATCATGGCGTTGACGCGGCCGATTCCTTCGAGGAGATCAGAGGCCTCGGCCGTTGGAAGTGATTGCGCGAAAGTCACCAGTGAATAGGCTTTTTCGCCGTCTTCGGCACGATCCAAGGAATCCGATGCACGCTGGAGATACTCCGCAGAGGTTTCCGAACTGTCTTGGCCAAGCATATCGCCGTTTAACTGCATGGGTTTCGCAGTGCGGTCGCTAAAGCTTAGGACCGCAACCACGATGATTAACGCCAGGATTGCAAAAAGCGCGACGATGCGCCGACCTTTATCAAAACCATCCATTATTTAAGCTCGAAGCACATCTAATGCATGCTGTAGATCTTGTGGATATGGGGATTCAATTTCCATCCATCGACCATCAGCGGGGTGATTAAAACCTAAAGACACTGCGTGGAGCCACTGGCGGTTGAGGCCAAGTCGCTTAGACAGCGCAGGATCGGAGCCATACATCGGATCGCCACAACATGGGTGATGCAAGGCAGAAAAGTGCACGCGGATCTGGTGGGTACGGCCTGTTTCCAAATGGATTTTCACTAAGGTTGCTTCTTGGAAAGCTTCCAGTGTTTCATAGTGCGTGACTGCATGTTTGCCCTCAGTAGTCACAGCAAAACGCCACCCAGCTGAAGGGTGTCGCCCAATTGGAGCTTCAATAGTACCTGTTAGAGGATCGGGGTGGCCTTGAACAAGCGCGTGGTAGGTTTTATCCACTGTGCGGTCCCGGAAAGCGCGCTTGAGTACGGTGTATCCACGTTCAGAGGCAGCAACAACCATCACACCTGAGGTGCCCACGTCGAGGCGTTGCACAATGCCTTTGCGCTCTGGTGGGCCAGAGGTGGAAATCCGAAAACCTGCAGCTGCAAGACCCCCAACCACCGTTGGGCCTTCCCATCCGACTGTGGGGTGTGCAGCCACTCCGACAGGTTTATTTACTGCGATGACATCATCATCGGAGTACAAAATATCTAGACCGGGAACGATTTCTTCTTTTGGCATCAACGGTGCTGCGGGTTCAGGCAGCAAAACATCCAGCATCGTATCGGCAACAAGCCTGTCGCTTTTTCCTACTACTGCCCCATCGACACTGACGTCTCCGGCGGTAGCTAGCTCGGCAGCCACGGTGCGGGAAATGCCTAATAATTTGGACAGCGCTGCATCAACACGCATGCCTGCTAATCCTTCTGGAACTGGAAGAGTTCTGCTTTGCCTATTCATTAAGCCACTTCCTTTTCTTCAGCTGCTTTAGCCACTCGAGCTGCTTCGCGATCTTCCAAGACCATGCCGATTAAAAACACCACCACACCACATGTGATCGAAGCATCAGCGATGTTAAATACAGCAAAATCCCCTACCGAAATGTAATCAACCACGTGTCCAAAGAAGAAAGACGGATCGCGGAAAAGCCGATCCAGCAGGTTACCTAATGCACCACCAGCAACAAGAGCTAGTCCGGCAGCAACCCACTTGTGTTTGATGCGTGGTGCATAAATGGCGATGCCCACAACAAAGCTTAACTGGATGCAGGTGAAGATCCAGGTGCTGTTTTCTCCACCCATGGAAAACGCTGCTCCAGGGTTAAACAGGAGGTAGAAGCGGAACCAATTACCAATGATGGGAACTGGAACGCCAGGTTCCAACCAATTCAGCATAATTTGCTTAACTATTTGGTCTAGGGACGCGATCACCACAACGATGGCGGCCATCAAGGCAACCACCTGTTTAACGGTTGTCCTCTTTTCTTTCTTTCTCATGGGGGTCAAGTTTGCCCCTGCATCCTTTGAGGTCACGTTGACCATCTTTCCCCATTAGCGGTAGAAACTTCCACCCAGCCACACTTAAGGGGCTTTTCGACGCTACCCCGCGCCTCAAGAACACCGCATCGAGGGTGCTTTAGCGCAGCAAAAATTAGGCTATTTCAATTGTTCTTGACAGCTAAACTTTGCATTTGTTCTTTTTTACGCCGATGCCGATAGGTTTAAAGACGTGCTTAAAAGATCCTCCCGCAAAAGATTTTCTCGACATGCCCTAGCCTCCACCTTGGCTCTGACAACTGCGCTCGCGCTTAGCGCGTGTAATTCTTCATCAGAACCTGATTCACCTGAGGTCGAACAAGCAGTGGGCTTGGCTGTTGATGCACCACGAGTGGTGGTTCTAGATCCAGGTTCTGGCAACCTGCAGCGTCTGGAATACCAAGACATCTCTTCAGAGGGTGCTGCTGCTTCCCAAGAGCAAACCATCAACATTGCTCAAGGTTTTGCCCAATCAATCGGCGATGCCGCAAGTGTTGATACCCAAGCACCAGCAGGTGGAGATGTCACTACTTTCCACCTTCCGGTAACGGCGTCGACCACCGAGGCTGAATTTAGCGATCAGGAAACCGTCAGCGCTTCTCGGGATATTTCTTTAACCGTGGGCAAACCTACATTTACTGATTTAACGCAAGTTGAAGACGTCAATTCTACTGAGGGCTTTACTCTTGGAGTTCGCGCAACAGATAGTGGCCAGCACACCACGTTAAGTTTCGCTGCACCTGTTGATGCCACTGATAACGGCCGGATGCTCATGGAGCAGTATCTGCTTACCTACACATCCTTGCCTATCGTTTTCCCCGCCGAAGACCTCGGTGTCGGAGCACGGTGGTCTGTAGATAGCAGAGTGACCGGTGAATCCACCTTGCTGCAAACAGTGACCTACACCTTAAACAGCATTGAGGGCAGCACAGTAAATCTTGACGTCGAGGTGTCACAACGCCCAAGCATGGGTGCTTTAGAAATCACCGACGACGAAACTTCAGACTCCGCTGAGCAGCTGACAGTTCTTAACTCCAATACCACCTCGGTGGGAAATCTGGTGGTAGATCTCAAGCAACCGCTGCCCACCGCAGGGCAAGTTTCTTGGACCACCCGCGTTATCTATGGCGGTTCTAATGAGCAGGTCCGCGTGGTGCAAGATACTACGTCCTCAATTAGCTTCGGGGATGAGTAACTGAAAAAAGGTTGCCAACTATGCCGTCGGTAGCGCATACTGGTCGGCATGGATCTTCAATAATCAAACCCCAAAGCGTTATTTTTTAGTTTTGCGCACTAGGCACCAGAGTTTTTTTAGGTGGCCTTGCGTTTTGTTATTGAAGGATTTTATTTATGCGCACTTTTGCCAACTATATTGCCATTGACGGCCTCAGCTTTTCCTACCCCAATACACACGTCCTCACCGATATTTCCCTGACCGTATCAAAAGGGGAAATTGCAGGCCTAATAGGTGAAAACGGTGTGGGAAAGTCCACACTTTTAAGCCTTATCGCAGGTGTAATCGAACCTGATCAAGGCACTATTTACCTGCCTGAAAACACTGGTTTTATCGCCCAGGAAACAGATTTACCTTTTGACCAACCCGTGCAATCGCTTATCGACGCCGCCGTCGCCCCAGTCCGCGCCGTCGATGCCGCCATTGCGGAGCTATCCACGCAACTGAGTGATGAATCTTTAAGCGCGGAGCAACAAGCAAAGGTAGCAACAGATTTCGACGCTGCACTAGGTGCCGCCGAAGAACTTGGGCTGTGGGAATTAGATGCCCGCATTGAAACCGTGGTCGCAGGTTTAGGCCTTGCAGATGTAGAACGCAGCACTGCCATTGGTGAGCTTTCCGGTGGTCAACGCCGCCGTTTTGCCCTTGCTGCACTGCTGATGGAACCACACGAAGCGTTGATCTTCGATGAACCCACCAACCACCTTGATGATTCCGCCGTAGACTTCCTCATTTCGGAAATCTCACGCTTCAAAGGCCCAATTCTGATTGCCAGCCACGACCGTTTCTTCCTCGATGCGGTATGCACAGAATTGATAGATCTTGACCCTGCGTTAGGCCCAGAAGGTGGTGCTGGTGAAGAGGTCAAACAAGCAGTCTCCTTCGGTGGTGGCTTTTCCGAGTACATCAAAGAACGCGAATTACGGCGCACTCGCTGGTCACAACTTTATTTGGCTCAAGAAACAGAGCGTGCAAAATTGGAAGATGCCACCGGTATGGAAGAATCCGATATTTTCCACCGCTCCACGTCCAAGTCAGAATCTAAAATCACTGAGAAGTTCTACGCCGATAGAGCAGCCAAAACTCAAGGCAACCGTGTCCGTTCTGCCAAAAATAGGTTGAAAGAACTCGAACGCTATGAAATCCCCGCCCCACCGAAACCATTGGAGTTTCAAGGTATTCCTGATTTCACCCGTCATGGGCACGGCGAAACACTAGAAGTCCGTGGCGTTGCCGTGGAAAACAGGCTTCAACCCTTGACTTTCCGCATTGATCCCGGTGATCACATCCTGGTTGAAGGCCCTAACGGCGTCGGCAAATCAACCTTACTCAGCGTTTTAGCAGGCACACTGGAACCCACTGAGGGAGAATTAATCATCCCCGAAGGCTTAAAGATTGCTCGGTTAAAACAAGACGATCAATGGACTGACAAGCAATTAGACACACCCGTCGATGAGCTTTTCGCGACCCTGTCCAAAGGTCCGGTCGAGCTTAGCCTGGTGGAAATGGGGCTGTTGAGGAAGGCGTCGCAAAGCAGCCCGCTTCGGGCCCTATCCCTTGGCCAACGCCGGCGCGTCTCGCTCGGCCTAATCCTGGCAAGCCCGCCAGATCTTTTGCTTCTCGACGAACCCACCAACCACCTCTCCCTCGCGCTAAGCGAGGAACTTGAGGCTGCAATGGAAAAATTCCCCGGCCGCGTTATTCTGGCCAGCCATGATAGGTGGATCAGAAAACGATGGACGGGGAAGAAAATCAGCCTGAGTTTTTAAACTCTACTGAACAGGAGCCTCTTCAACTACGGCGCCTTCTTCTGCTGGAACATCTTCAATGCCAGCAGAGGAAGCATCAGTGCCAACACACATTGGAGGAACTTGCTCAGGAGCAACAGTGTTGGTGATCAAAATACATGCCCAGTCCTGAGATAGCTGCCAGTTGCCGTCAGTGTTAACGAACTCCACGCCCTCAGCTTCCTGCTCCGCGCGATCCGGAAGCTGGAACATCACAGTGGTGAGCACCTCTGAGGTTGGGTCATAGCCCGGAAGAACCGAACCGACAACCTGGAACTCAGCGCCGGACTCCACCTTGGCTTGAGTCATGGTCTCAAACAGCTCAGGAGCATTCTCTGAACCCTGAACAGTCTTGATCTTTTCCTCAATAGGAGCCTCAGGGTCTGTTGCTACAGCCAAGATAGCGTTGAGTTCCTCAGCAGTTGGATACTGGGATGCCACATCAGAAGATGCCGAAGCGCTCGATGAAGCGGTGGTGGATGAATCCGAAGAGGAATCGTCACTGCTTGAACACGCGCTAAGAGTCAGCGCTGCTGCGACAGTAAAAGTTACTGCGGTTGCCTTGAAAAGCTTCACGATGAAAATGATCCTTTGCTCTAATCTCTGGTCGCCAAAAATCTGTCGCCTTTCACTTACAGCCTTAAAACAAGGCTTATAAGCGACGGATGATCTCGTGCCTCATCCCCACACTAAACGCACCCAAGTCTACTAGGGGTAGATACGGGGTAAAACGTTAAGTCGTGCGACAATCTCGATGACTTTCCCAACAAAGGGTACACGTGATTCATTTGTTACCAACATCCCGACGCGTGAAAAGACCCTGGCAATCCACTGCTATGCACATAACAACTGCAGCTAGTTGATACGCTAGAGCGCATGTCGAAGCAGCACTCCACACCATCAAACAATGATGAAGAACACACTTCCCCTACCCAAAAGGTTGCGGTAATTACCACCGGCGGAACCATCGCTTGCACTTCCGATGCCAATGGGCATTTGCTTCCTACCGTCAGCGGCGCAGAACTACTCGCCCCCATCGCCCCGCGGTTTAATGGAGCGCAGATCGCTTTTGAAATCTACGAAATCAACCGCCTCGATTCTTCTTCCATGACGTTTGAGGATCTAGACACCATCATCGCCACCGTGCACAAAGTGCTCGAAGACCCAAACGTTGTTGGCGTAGTAGTCACCCACGGAACAGACTCCATGGAAGAATCCGCCATCGCAGTAGATACATTCCTCAATGATCCTCGCCCAGTCATTTTCACCGGCGCACAAAAACCCTTCGACCACCCAGAGTCAGACGGCCCCAACAACCTTTTCGAAGCATGCCTTATCGCATCCGACCCTTCCGCCAGAGGAATCGGCGCTCTTATCGTCTTTGGTCACGCTGTCATCCCCGCTCGCGGCTGCGTGAAGTGGCATACCTCCGATGAATTAGCATTTGCCTCCAACGGCCCTGAAGAGCCAGAACGTCCCGATGCGCTACCAGTAGCTAAATTGGCAGACGTATCCGTAGAAATCATCCCTGCCTACCCCGGCGCGACAGGCACGATGGTTGAAGCGGCACTTGCTGCTGGCGCTCAAGGACTAGTTGTTGAAGCAATGGGATCCGGCAACGTTGGCTCCCGCATGGGCGATGCGCTTGGTAAAGCACTTGACGCCGGAATCCCTGTGGTCATGAGCACCAGGGTTCCACGCGGTGAGGTGTCCGGCGTATATGGCGGTGCAGGTGGTGGCGCTACCCTAGCCGCTAAGGGTGTCGTGGGATCTAGGTACTTCCGTGCAGGTCAGGCACGTATTCTTCTCGCTGCTGCCATCGCCACGGGCGTTCATCCAGCGACGCTGTTTTAAAAGGGTTTTGGTGGTTGGATCGACTTGGTATTTGTAGGCTCCAGGTCTGTCATTATCAAAGTCAAACATACGTGACAAAAATTCTGATTTTTGAGATTTTTTGGCATGTGTGTTCGGTTTGACTCTCAGTGTAAAACCAAACATACGGCCAAGAATCTGCGAAAATAGAAAATCTTGTCCTCTCTATCTGGTCCGAGTGTGGTCTGAGTGCCCTGTCTGCGCGAAGACCAAACCAGGAGACCCAGTTTCCTGATTTTTCGGGATCCTGGGTCTCCTGGTTTGGTTTATCGCGCTCGACACCAGACACAGGGACCCAGCATTCGGTTTTTTGACGATTCTGGGTCTCCTGGTTTGGTCGGTCTCGAATTCGGACCTCCAACCCAAAAGGTAATACCTCCCTAGCAGCGCTTCTAAGGGGTTTTCAGCACCTCACGCATACAAATACTCATTCGAAAATTTGGGAGCGTTAAACAGGCGATAAAGCACTCTCGGCATTCCAGGTCTTAATCGTCTTGCTCTGCCTCACCGTTTTCTGCAAACCAGTCAGCCCAATCCAAACTATCGAGCGGATCTGCTGGTTGTAGCTCTGGATCATCCATGGCAAAGCTCTTGGTTCGTCCTCTTGTTGTGCTGCGTGTTTCAAAACGTACTGATACCACCCCGTGGCCTGCGCCTTGCACCCACCCGTGCCCGAAATCTGGGTGATAGACATCTTGGGTGGCTCGCCATATGGTCGATACTTCTTCGGAATGTACTTCTATGGTGGAATTATTTACAGCTGAAGATTGCACCCCCGCTTCGTAATCAGTATCTGGAGCAGGCGGGCTGATGATCTGGCGGTCCAGTTCCGGAAACAAGATGTCCTGGCGGGATTCTTCCAATCCGGAGAAACTGACTCCAACTAGTCGAATAGGGCCAACTTCTCCTGGGTAGCGGGCGAGTCGGAAGGCGGTTGCTTCCAAAGTTTCATAATCATCGGTGGCGTAAGACAAGGTGTAGGAGCGAGATTCGATTCGAAAATCTGCCATGCGAAGTTTCACACTGACGGTTCTGGCCCCTCTGCCATCTTTGAGAAGTCGGCGGTGAGCACCTTCGGCAGATCGGATAATTGCTGCATCTACTTGTTGGCGGGTAGTTAAATCCTTTTCATAGGTGTGTTCTTGGGAGATTTGTTTCGCCTCGGCGCGGGGTTCAACCGGGCGGTCGTCGATTCCTCGGGCAAGGTTCCACAGTGAAATTCCGATGGTTGTACCGAGACTGATTTCTACTTCTTTTTGGGTTAGTGCAGCTAGATCACCGATTGTCTCTACTCCCATGGTGGCAAGCTTTGCTCCGGTAACTGGACCTACTCCCCACAAGGCACCAACTGGAAGTGGGTCTAGAAGATCGTGTTGTTGGTCTACCGGCACCACAAACACGCCATCTGGTTTTGCTCTGCCGGACCCGATTTTGGCAATTTGTTTACCCGAACCAGCCCCTACCGACGAGGGCAGACCTGTGGCTTCTTTGATTTCTGCGCGCAGCTCTTCTGCCCACTGACGGACTTCTTCTGGAGTGGCACCAATTAGTGCTTCTGGTTCCATAAAGCCTTCATCGATGCTTAGTCGTTCAACTATTCCTGCGCGTTTTTCTATTATTTGAAACACCCGGCGCGATGCGGCGGAGTACACAACGTGTCGTGGTGACACCACCACTGCGCCAAACCCAACCCGGGCTTTTGCTTGGTGCATGGGCATGGCGGATTTCGCCCCAAATTTTCGGGCCTCATAGGATGCGCCAGCAACAACACCTCTGCCGGAGACACCGCCGACTAAGACAGGGCGTCCTCTTAATGTTGGTCGGGTGAGCTGCTCACAGGATGCGAAGAAGGCATCCATGTCGATGTGCAGAACCCAGCGTTGCATGCCTTTTATGGTAGTTGACCAGCTGGTTAAAAGGTTAATCGAACAGGTCAACGATTAAGGAACGGTTAGGAGGGGCGTCGCAAAGCAACCGCAATGACAACCAGCACAATGCCGACTAGCTCAGCCACTGACAGCATCTGGCCCAGCGCAAGCGCTCCCATGAGCGTGGCGCTGATCGGCAAAATGGCCAGGAGCAGCGCGAAGTAGGATCGACCTGCCATGCGAAGCACAATCTGGTCGAGTCCATAAGGGATTACCGCCGAGAGCACGCCTAGGCCAAGAGCCAATCCGATCACCTCAATTAGAGAAAGTTCCGTAGCACCAAGCCCTGGCCACCACCATATCGCCAGCGGTAGGGAGAGTACTGCTGCCCACGTAAAACCAACCGCCATGCCTGTTTTGCTGGACGAAGCATCGCCTGCAATCCGGTTTCCCGCGATGATATACATAGCCCACAATAGTGCTGCCGCCAGCGCAAACATCACGCCTATGCTGTTGTCCGACCACTGCGCGCCACTGATAACCAGCACGCCGATACCCGCAAGAAGCAACGCTGCCCAATCCCGCACAGTTTTACTTCCCAACGCCGCTACTGCGATGGGCCCTAGAAACTCAATAGCAACTGCTGTGCCCATCGGGATACGTGCGATCGCCTCATAAAAAGTGATATTCATAGCCAACGTGGACACCCCATACACTGCGGCATAAAAACCAGTCTGGCCAATAAAACTTCGCACCGCAGGCCGATACAGGACAAGCAGGATCGCTGCCGCCGCTGCCACCCGCATCCACGCAACCAGTGCTGGCGGGAAACTTTCAAACAGTCCCACAGCAAGGGCAGCACCGGCATACAAAGACACACCGTTAACCACCATCAAAATGGGGGCTAGCACAGGGTTTCTTCTCTTTGGGCCCCTTAGGTTCTCTTGCCCACGGGCAACAGCATCATCATTCACATAACGACACCTTACTTCAGACCCATCAGACTTCAGGCTTTAAGACTTTAGGCTTTAAGACTTCCATCTCCGAGCTTTCAAAATCGCCGCCACGGTATACGCCACGGTGGGATTTTCATCATCGACAAGCTGCACAATCAACTTTCGCGCTGGTGCTATGTCAAACTCTGCCAACGCTTGCGCAATCCGGCCACGCACCGGAGACATCGTCTCCTCGTCTTCTAGTGCGCGCTCAAATTTCCCCATCACCTCGACCTGCACGGACTGATCAAAACCAGCCAGCAATTCAGCTGCATCAACATCCCTGACACCGGTTAGAACCATGGACACCAACTGTTCTACCGCAAGTTCATCACGTGCTTTCCCCAACGCCAGCGCAGCTTCAGCTCTCACAGAAGGATCTACGTCGTGCAAAGCCTGCCGAAGCCACTGCCCGGTAGCGCCCGTTGACGGAGCGCTTGCTATAACCCGCGACACAATCCTTACCGCCCGAAGCCGCACCGCCACATCCTTTGAGCGCAGGCCCCGTGCCGCCAATGCAACAGCTTCCTCACCCCGCTGCACAACGGCCCACGACAGCGCACCTTCCGCATTCAGGTCAGCCTCCCCCAGTGCTGATTCCACCAATGTTTCTGGCGCCACATCTTCCCTGCCCGACACCGAATCAAAGGCCACGGCTTGACGTTGCGTCGGATCTCCCGATCTCAACCGATGTAGGATTTGCACTGCATCCAGCGCAGATTCCCAATCCGATACCTGCGCATCTCGGACTGCTTTCAACCTCGCCAGAAGCTCCCTTTCCATAGAAATCCTGGCAGAGGTCTTGGCGATCATCTCCGAAACAACTGCCTGCGGATCAAATTCCGGATCATCAAGCGCTTCGCCAACCTGCTTTAAACTAAGCCCTAAGCTGCGCAAACCTTCAATGTGAAGAATCCTACGCACATCAGATTCCGCATATTCCCGATATCCAGACGCCGTCTGCTCCGGGGTAACCAAACCCAACTTTTCGTAATGCCGCAACATGCGCGCACTCACTCCACTGAGCTTGGATACCTCACCGATCAGCATGCACCCATATTATCCACGCGCCGCGCTTCCTCCAGGTCCGCCATAAAATCAGAGTCCGGATCCGCAATAAGCTTGGCGGTGGCCACCGCATGCGGGCTCGTTAAAGCGCCTAAAAGCTCGCTTATCGACGCCTCCCTCCCCTCCAATTCCGCCATCGCCCGACTTAAACTCCGCTGAATTTCCAGAGTGCCTTTATCCAGTTCTTGAAATAGGTGGCCTGCAAGCCAAGCAGTGTCTTCTTCTGGCACAAGACCAACAAAAGTACGCCATGCAGTCTGGGCAGTATCGTCTCGGTGTAAAAGCCCTGGCCGTGCTTTTAATTCCTGCCACGAATCCGCAACTTTCAATTTGGACAGTGTGTGTAATGCTTGGCTGGCACCAAATGGTCGATCATTAGGATTTGTGTCTAGATCCGCGACCACTCTGTCAAGGATTTCGCGAGCTGGCATGCGGGTTAACGCCCAGGTAATCATGTCGCGCACAAAGAAGTCTTGTTCCACCCCGCTGCGCTGAACCAAGATGTCGATCGCACTGGTATCAGCAGTTGTTCCTGCTGAAAGTGCCGCTTGTAAACGAATAGATGCATTGGAATGTTCAAAGTTGTTCATGGCTTCCATTCAAAACCTTGACACTGTGTCAAGTGCAACTGGCACCGAAAAACCCCGTCAATGTTTTTCATTGACGGGGCTTTACAAGCTGTTATTTAGAACTTGTTAGTTCTTAGTAACTTTCGCGGTGACACCTGCAACGATGTCATGGGTTTCGCCATCCAAAGCATCAGTGGTGATCTCAAAGGAGGTGGCCAACACTTCAGCTGCGATGTGATCAGCGTGAGTGGTGATCCACTCCTTCTTGTCCTCAGGAACACTGATGACAACAGAGATACGGTCTGATACTTCAAAGCCGGAGTTCTTTCGCGCATCCTGCAGACCGCGGATTGCATCTGCTGCCCAGCCTTCTGCTTCGAGTTCTTCCGTGACGTTCATGTCCAAAACCACAAGGCCGTCCACACCGTCGATCTGTGCGGTGGAATCAGGGTTTGCTGCAACAAGACGCTCGGTGAATTCACCATCATTGAGCTGGATACCATCAGCAACAACCACGTCGCCTTCGCGAGTATAATTTCCAGACTTCACTGCCTTGATCACACGCTGTACGTCCTTGCCCAAGCGAGGTCCCGCGACCTTAGCGTTGACAACGACCTCAAAGGTTCCCACTGCATCCACATCAGAGGTCAGCTCGACATTTTTCACATTGACTTCATCACGGATGATGGAAGCAAAGTCTGCCAGACGATCTGCATCTGGAAGGGCAACAGTTAGACCTGGTAGGGGCAGGCGGTTGCGCAGCTTGTGAGACTTACGCACAGAAGACGCCGCTGAGCAGACACCACGGATCTCATCCATAGTGCGAACCAATTCTGCATCTGCTGGGAAAGAATCTGCAGATGGGAAGTCGGTCAAGTGCACGGAGCGCTCGCCGGTTAGTCCACGCCAGATTACTTCGGTGGTCATTGGCAGCAGTGGAGCTGCTACGCGGGTGAGAGTTTCCAGCACGGTGTAGAGGGTGTTGAAGGCCTCTGGGTGTGCTTCGTCGCCTGCCCAGAAACGTTCACGGGAGCGTCGTACGTACCAGTTGGTCAAGGCGTCACAGAAGTTGCGTACCAGGTCGCATGCTTTGGCAATGTCAGTGCTGTCCAGTGCAGCCTGGGTATCAGCTACCAAGTCGTGGAGCTTTGCCAAGATGTAGCGATCTAGGACGTCGGTGGAATCGACAGACCAGGTTGCCTTCTTGGAGGTGTACAGCTGCAGGAAGGAGTATGCGTTCCACATTGGAAGCTGAGCTTGGCGCACACCTTCGCGGATGCCCTTTTCGGTGACAATCAGGTTGCCGCCGCGCAGGATTGGAGAGCTCACGAGGAACCAACGCATGGCATCGGAACCATCACGGTCGAAGACTTCGTTGACGTTTGGGTAATTGCCCTTGGACTTGGACATCTTTAGTCCGTCATCGCCTAAGACAATGCCGTGAGCGACAACCTTCTTGAAGGCTGGGCGGTCAAACAGTGCGGTGGACAGCACGTGGAGCAGGTAGAACCAACCACGGGTTTGTCCGATGTACTCCACGATGAAGTCTGCTGGTGCGTGGGTGTCAAACCATTCTTTGTTCTCGAATGGGTAATGCACCTGTGCAAATGGCATGGAACCAGAGTCGAACCACACATCCAACACGTCGGTGACGCGTCGCATGGTGGACTTGCCGGTTGGATCGTCTGGGTTTGGACGAGTTAGTTCATCAATGTCTGGGCGGTGCAGGGACTTTGGACGCACGCCGAAGTCAGCCTCAAGCTCATCGAGTGAGCCGTAGACATCCACGCGTGGGTATTCATCGTTGTCGGACACCCATGCTGGGATTGGTGATCCCCAGTAACGGGAACGGGAGATGTTCCAGTCGCGGGCACCTTCAAGCCACTTGCCAAATTGGCCGTCGCGGATGTGTGCTGGCATCCACTCGATATCCTGGTTGACCTCAACCATGCGGTCACGGATCTCGGTGACGTTGACAAACCATGATGGCAGAGCCATGTAGATCAGCGGTTCACCGGATCGCCATGAGTGTGGGTAGGAGTGCTCGATGGTCTGGTGGCGAACCACACGACCTGCAGCCTTAAGGTCCTTGATGATGTCCTTATTGGCATCGAACACCAACTGTCCTTGGTACTCAGGGACAAGGCTGGTGAATTTACCATCCATATCAACAGGAATGACAGGTTCGATACCTGCAGCATTACAGGTGTTCATATCGTCTTCACCGAAAGCTGGCGCCTGGTGGACGATACCGGTGCCGTCTTCGGTGGTGACGTATTCTGCCCCCAAGATTTGGAACGCATTCGCGTGATCACGGAAGTAACCGAAAATTGGCTCGTAGGTCAGTCCGACCAGTCCAGAACCAGGATGCTCAGAAACCACCACTGCCTCAGCGCCCAACTCCTTGGAGTAGGCACCGATGAGGTCCTTGGCCAAAAGAACACGCTTGCCGACGAATTCCGCCTCACCGTCTTCAGCAACCTCAACCAATGCGTAGGTCACGCTTGGATTAACTGCCAATGCAAGGTTGGAAGGAAGGGTCCACGGGGTGGTCGTCCATGCCAGTGCAAGTGCTCCAACAAGATCAGGGTTAGCGTCGGTTCCCTCAACAGTGCCAGTCACTGGGAAAGTGACGGTCAAGGTTGGGTCTTGGCGCAACTTGTAGGAGTCATCCAGGCGGGTTTCCTGGTTAGACAACGGGGTGTGCTCTGCCCAGGAATAAGGCAACACGCGGAAGCCCTGGTAGATCAGGCCCTTGTCGTAAAGTTCCTTAAATGCCCAGATCACGGACTCCATGTAGGAAAGGTCCATGGTCTTGTAGCCGTTTTCAAAGTCAACCCAACGAGCTTGGCGGGTGACGTATTCTTCCCACTCCTTGGTGTATTGCAACACCGAGGTAGCGCAGTATTCGTTGAACTTGGCAAGTCCCATGGCTTCGATCTCGCCTTTGTCCTTGATGCCAAGCTGTTTTTCTGCCTCAAGCTCGGCAGGAAGACCGTGGGTGTCCCAACCAAATACGCGGGGAACCCTGTAACCGCGCATGGTTTGGTACCTAGGAACAATGTCTTTGACGTAGCCGGTCAGCAAGTGACCATAGTGTGGAAGACCGTTAGCAAAAGGAGGGCCATCGTAGAAAACGTAGTCTTCTGCGCCTTCACGCTGATCGATACTGGCCTGGAAAGTATCGTCCTGCTTCCAGTAGTTCAGGACATTTTCTTCCATTTCTGGAAATTTGGAAGACCCACCAGATAAATCAACCTGTGGGTAAACTCCGCCAACGGCTTCAGACATGTGTACTTCGTCCCATCCTTCACGCAAGTGACATTAATTATTGCTCTACTTGCGGGGACGCCCTTAAAAAATCCGGACGCGGTACCACCCAGCTTGAGCTAGAAAAACTAGCTCCACTTCGTTGACTAAAGGTCTATCACGGTCCCACCCGTTCGGTTCTACTAAACACCTACTTGAAATTTTTCGTTGGTGTGGTTCTTCCGAAAAGCTCCCCGGTGATTGCCGGATCATAACCTCTGCCGTTTTAGGTTAGTGTGTCAACAAATGTTGCGCAACATTGTTGCAACGTACAACATATCGCTCACCGCGCTTTGTGTTTATTCCACATATCGATGCCAAAACAGATTAGTCCAGCCACCACCACGACTATGAGCAGCACAGTCCACGTATGAGATGGTTCGATCACGGTGATCACTAGCAAAATGAAACCGATGAAGGAAAGAATCAAAGCAGCAAAAAACACCAGAGTCACATTTCCTTGAAGTGCTGTGTATGTGGAAGGTTCAAACAAGAAAACTCCCAGATCCGGATACTTAAAAGTAGGTAATCCGGACCCGGGAGCCGGGTTAAAAGATTATTAATCTTTCTTTTTACTCACCAGATGGCTTGTTGCTGCTCGGTGCAGAAGATCCACGTGCGTTGAGCTCTTCCAGCTGTCCCTCAAGCAGGGACTTCAGGCGAGTGCGGTACTCACGCTCGAAGGTCTGCAGCTCTGCGATCCGGGTCTCCAGAGCATTTTGCTGCTCCTTGACTGCTGCCATGGTTTCAGTGTGCTTGCGCTCTGCATCTGCCTGAAGGGCGTTTGCCTTGTCTTCAGCCTGACGGATCTGTGCTTCTGCACGAGAGGTCGATGCGGCCAAGGTAGCTGCGGACTTCTTCTCAGCTTCAGAAACAAGGTTCTTCGCCTTGGTGTCGGCTTCGCTAACCAGGGTGTTGGCGCGTGCTTCAGCATCAGCGATCTGCTTTTCAGCGTTTGCGCGTGCTTCTTCCAAGGTGCGGTTGGAGGTGCTGTTTGCTTCTTCGATCTGCTTTTCAGCTGCTTCACGAGCCTCATCCAACATAGACTTGGACTCCGAACGTGCCTCAGAGGTAAGGCGATCAGCCATTTCCTGTGCAAGGCCCAATACCTTGGCTGCCTGCATGTGAGTATCCACATTTGCGGCACCTGTGGCCACAGCTGCACCAGCTCCAGCTCCGGCTGCACCCACTGCTGCTGCCTTGGTGTTGTTGGAAGAAGCTGCGTTCTTAGCTTCTGCCTTTGCCTTCTCAGCTTCATCACGAGCTGCCTTGGCATCTGCCTGGGCACGCTGCAGTTGATCCTGAGCCGACTTTGCATCGTTTTGAGCCTTCTGGGTGGCCTTGGACGCCTCATCAAGCTTGGATGCGTATTCAGAGCGAAGCTTCTGCTCGATCTCCTTGCGCAATGCTGCCTCATCGACAGACTTTGTAGCTACCGCTGCACCCGCAGTTGAGGAACCAGCAGCAGAAGAGCCGTCAGCGATCTGCGCTTCTAGTTCTTCGACCTGCTGCTTAAGGTCATCATTTTCCTCTTGGAACTGTACGAGGGTGTCCTCGACGAGGTCTAAGAACTGATCAACCTCGTCTTCGTTGTAGCCACGCTTGCCGATAGGCGGCTTGTTAAAAGCGACGTTATGCACATCAGCTGGAGTCAACGGCATTTGCGGATTCCCTTCGATTTAACGGTGGCCCCAGGCAGGGCCGGGACTCAGCCACAAGAATCTCTCATGACTGGAATTTCCATTTATCATACTGTTCTTCACACGTCATTGTAGCCAGCAGTCGTTTTTTATCTGGCATACGCGCCGAAATCTCTACAGAGAATTTCAAAAACCTGCACATTTCCACACACCGAAGTGCGTCAAAAGTTTCATGCCGATGACTGTGAAGCGAACGTGGCCTACCCTACCCTTCACAATTACAGATATGTCATTTGAATTGCGCGTTTGCGAAATTTTGGCCCCTAAATGACGCACCCCAAAACGCCCTTACCTATATCAATTCGTTACCAACGTTATCCTTGTCACACTTTTTTAAAGCATGCTTTTCGACGCCCCAATGCGGGTGTGCGAAAAGGGGGTAGATGCAGAAAAACCCGCCTCATTCCGGGGCGGGCTCTACAACTAACTTAGGCAAACGCTCTAATGACTTGCTGCAAGATCGAGAGGATAAAAAAGAGAACCAGAACAGACAAGTCAAGGCGCACATTACCCAATGGCAGTGGCGGGATGATCCGACGCAATAACTTCACTGGCGGATCAGTGACCATAAAAATAGGCTCCGCGATGAAATAGAACCACTTTGGTGGCGCGAACGATCTGGAAAAGGACTGAATCATCTCAATCACGATGCGTGCGACAAGCACCCACGTGTAAATACCGATGATCCAGGCGATCAATAATGCAATGTTACCCACGAAGAAACAGCCTAACTGAAGTTTAGGGAGGATGAAATTGAAGATGGCGCCACGACCCGTGACACTTTCATAGTAGACGCAAAAACCCGTCCCAGACCTTGGAAAAGTACACGGAAGGCCTGTGACGGGTTTAAGGGTTTTTACACTTTAGGATTTTACGATCACGCTGCACATGAGGCGCTGAAGCTTAAGAATTCAGCGCTGTAGTGACCCAGTAAATCCACACCACTTTTGGTGTGTTTAACGGATACGTGCGGCGCGCTCGAGTTCGGAGGTGCTGATATTAGACAGCTCTGGAACGACAGCGAAGGTGAGGCTGTCGATCTTTTGCATCTTGCCACGCAAAGCAAAGCACAGTCCTGCTGCAAAATCGACAATGCGACGTGCTTCCTCACGAGACAAAAGGCTCATGTCAAACACCACTGCGTCACCATCACGGAACGCTGCGCCGATAACCTGAGCATCTTCAAAAGAATGCAGCTCTACTGGAACAATCGTGGACTGGTATGAGCGAGGAGCTGGGGTTGGCGCTACTGGAGCTGGTGCTTCTGGCGCGTAGCCGTAGTCACGCTCACGGTATTCAGGTGCGTACGCAGCAGTGCCCTCGTAACGTGGTTCGTCTGCATAGTAAGCATCCTCGTGCTCTGCTTCGTATGGAGCAAGTCCGAAGAATTCTTTAGTCTTCTTGAGCATGGACATGGCAGTTTCCCTTCACCTGGAATGTCTTAATTTTCATGTGCAGCTGGGGCGCTCGTCACACCCTTAACTTGATTTTCTACGCTAGCGGTCGGTTCCCAAGAATTTCAGTTCCGACACGCACGATTGTCGAGCCGTGTTTAATCGCCGCGACGAGATCTCCAGACATACCTGCTGAAAATTCCAAAGACCTGTCAAAGTGTTCTTCTAAACCTGAAAGTACGTCCCTTGCCTGGGAAAAGGCATTTTCTGCGTCCCACCCGAGTGGAGGAACACACATGAGTCCTTCAAAGCGTAGATGGAGGCTGTTGCTAATTGTTTCAGCAAGTTGATTGACCTGGTCTAATGGAGTTCCACCACGGCTGGGATCACCATCCAGACTCAGTTGAATAAAACACGGAAGCACTTTTGAGGTACGGTCGCCTCGTTCTAGGGCAAGCCCCACTCCCCTATTGAGTGCTTCTGCAATTTTTTCGCTATCCACAGAGTGCACCGCCGCTGCCCACCGTGCAATTGAGTTGGCCTTTTTTGATTGGATTTGGCCAATCATATGAAAATCCATCTCAGGTAATTCTAGAGCTTTGGCGCGTGCTTCTTGTTCCCTGTTTTCTCCCACAGCGGTTACACCGAGATCATGGAGGATCTTGATGTCTTCAACTGGATGAAATTTGGTCACCGGCAATAGACGTACACTGCCTGCGGCACGGTTGAACTCGTTGAGGGTCGCGTCGATACGCGTTTGTACCTGCTGCAGCCTAGCCTGCAGCTCTTCGCGGCGCTCCATTTTAAGCCTCCTTCGGTAGCCAGACCACACCGGCTTGGCGTCCGGTGGTGCCTTCACGGCGATAGGAAAATAGATCTTCATCCTCAATGGTGCAGCGAGGATCCGAATCGATCAGCTGCACACCCAGGCTGAGCATCTGTCGTAACAGACCAGCCCGGATATCTAGACCTGTCGTGCCCTTGGTCGTGCGAGCAATTGAACCTGGAAGCTTAGCTTCCACATCGCGCGCCATGGCCTCAGGTACCTCATAGTGCGCACCTGAGGCCGCAGCACCCATGAGCGCATGAATTTTACTGGGTGTGGCACCTAACTCCACCATCGTGGCAATCGTCTTCGCCACGATGCCGTTGCGCGCGCCCATGCGACCAGCATGCACAGCCGCGATAACACCCGCATCCGTATCGGACAACAGCACTGGGACGCAATCAGCCACCAAAACAGCCAGCGCCAAACCACGCTGAGTAGTAACCAATGCATCAGTTGCTTCTACAGCTTGGCCATCAGCTGGTGCTTGATCAATAACGGTGACGGTATTGGAGTGAATCTGCTCCATATAGACCACGTTGTTGTGCGGTAGTTCGATGATATCTGCAAGTCGGGCACGGTTTGCTGCCACAGCTTGAGGATCATCACCAACATGATCGCCCAGATTGAAGGAAGCGTACGGAGATTGCGAAACCCCGCCGGCACGGGTTGTAAAAACCTTGCGGACGGGGCGAGTGCGAGGGTCAAGACTATCCATAACAGATCAGTCTATTCACCTTCTTAATTACTGGAGGAAGCTGGGTACATCCAGGTCGTCTCCACGGTCATCGCGACGGTCATCCCTGCGATCGTCACGGCGGTCGTCGCGACGCTCATCCCTGCGATCGTAGCCACGATCCTCACGGCGGTAATCACGCTCACCACCGGTGAACAGACCACCGCCGGAACGAGTCTCTTCGATGCGATGACGCGCACCTGCGGAACGAGACAAGTAAGGATCATTGTCCTCACGAGCTCCACCGAAGATGCTCTCCTTCTCAGGAGGAAGAGTTGCGTTTGAAGCAGGAGCCTGAGGAGCTGGCTCATGAGCTGGAGCTGCTTGCACACCTGCACGGCGGTTTTCAGCCGCAGTAGCACGTGCTGCATCAAAACCAGTTGCAATCACGGTGACGCGGACTTCATCGCCCAAGTTGTCATCGATGATGGTACCGAAAATGAGGTTGACATCTTCATCGGCGCGTTCACGCACCATGGAAGCTGCTGCATTGACTTCCATAAGACCCAAGTCAGATCCACCAGCAAACGACAGCAGAACTCCAGTGGCACCGTCCATGGTTGCCTCGAGAAGTGGGGAGTTTATTGCCTGCTCAGTTGCAGTTACAACGCGGTTGTCTCCACGTGCAGAACCAACACCCATCAGTGCAGAACCGGCTTCAGACATAACGGAGCGAACGTCGGCGAAGTCCACGTTGATCACACCAGGGATGGTGATCAGGTTGGTTATACCCTGAACACCGTTGTGGAGGACCTCATCTGCTGCGCGGAAAGCTTCCATCATGGACAGGTTGGCATCGCCTAGTTCAAGTAGGCGATCGTTTGGAATAACGATAAGGGTGTCGCAGACTTCCTTGAGCGCTGCGATGCCCTCTTCTGCCTGGCGGGTACGGCGACGACCTTCGAATTCAAAAGGCCTGGTAACAACACCGATGGTCAACGCGCCCATCTTCTTAGCAATGCCCGCGACTACTGGCGCAGCACCAGTTCCGGTGCCACCGCCTTCACCCGCGGTAACGAAGACCATGTCAGCACCCTTGATGGTTTCTTCGATTTCGTTTTTGTGGTCTTCTGCAGAGGTACGGCCAACTTCTGGGTTCGCGCCTGCACCAAGACCACGGGTAGCTTCACGTCCAATGTCGAGCTTTACGTCGGCATCAGAGAACATGAGAGCCTGCGAGTCGGTGTTCACCGCGATGAACTCCACGCCTTTGAGGCCTTCTTCAATCATGCGGTTGACGGCGTTGACTCCGCCGCCGCCCACGCCGACGACCTTAATCTTGGCGAGGTAGTTGTTCGGTGAGGTCATTGTCGATGTCTCGCCTTTCGAAGAGTTGATACTAAAAATTTGTTGCTTCTATCTTAATTCCAGATGAGGTCTCATCTGATGAGTGCCTATCTAAAAATTCTTAATTCGACTGACATATATCTTGTGCGAAAAACACGTCAATGTGTCGGACATTTACGGCGGCGTGTCGCCACCCTCAACCTTTACTTTAGGGTTGTTGAGGTGGGCAAACGCAAGACGCAAAAACGAACCAGAACTATTTAAGCCACTTTAGCGGACGGTTACCATTGACGGTGAGCTGATGTTCCAATGTTGGCCTTCACGCTTTAAAACCGTTGACATTGCTACTGCCTTATCGTGGTTGTTTTCGGAAGATCCCCAGTAGATTTCGCGCCCATCGTTAAGTTTGAGCGAAATATCAAACTGATCTGGAGCATCGACTATCTGGATATTTTCGACCATCTGCGCATCTTGCAGTTTTATAGCATTGATGACCTCAATAACAGCCGGAAACACCTCAGTGTTTTGCTCGTCGGTTCCAGAAACCTCAACTGTGCCCACAGGTGGGGTGCCAATCAATATTTCTTTACCCTCGGAATCAAAAATATGATCACCATCGGAGCGTTTCACAAATACAGCAGGCTCACGCTCCACTAAATCCACGGTGACGGTGCTTGGCAGAGTTCGATTAACTGTCACAGACTTTACCCACGGCAAACCCACAATATTGTGTCCTGCCGAGGTGGCATCGATGCGTAGCAGGTTTTCGCCTTCCACGATCCCCGATACTTCAACTACTTGATCAGGATCCGTGCGCGTGGCGCCTGTAACTTCTATTGTTCCCACTTTGAGGATAGGAACAAACCAGGCGACAACACCTAAAATCGCTGCTACCGCAACCACCACGCCTACAACAATGGCGATGACTTTTTTGTTCACGCGAGTCCTGCCTTTGTTTTCGCTCAACACCAAAAATTAGTCTTGGAGTCGGTTTAAAATCTCTGGTGCAAGCATCGTCACAGATCCTGCTCCCATGGTTAACACGATGTCATGTGGTCCAGCGATTTCCGCCACACGGTCTGGGACTGCAGAATAATTTGGCTCATATACTGCAGGAATCGTCATGGCATCAGTGATGATCTCTGAGGACACACCATCTACTGGTTGCTCACGCGCGCCGAAAATCTCAAGCACGACAGCAGCATCTGCTAGTGACAACGCTTCGGCGAATTCTTGCTGGAACTCCAGGGTGCGCGAATACAAGTGAGGTTGAAAAGCCACAATGACACGTCCTTGACCTGCAGTTTCCACGCGGGATCGCGCAGCCTTTAACACCGCGGTGACTTCCGTTGGGTGGTGCGCATAATCATCAAACACCGTTGCTCCGTTGTAGACACCTCCTGTTACCGTGCCGTGGTATTCAAAGCGGCGTCGCACACCTGAGAAATCAGACAAACCTTCAACAAGCTTGTCGACGTCGCCACCCACCAGGTATCCAGCCAGCAGCGCGGCTGCACCGTTGAGCACCATATGATCGCCAGGGATCTGCAGGATAACGGACACCTCTTTGCCATCAATGTTGATGGTCGCACGTGTGCCTTCAGCAACAACGTGAGAATCAACAATCGTGGCCAGAGCTGGAATCTCAGGATGCGCCTCTGCTGCTTCAAAAGTGCCGTAACCTACGGTTTTAATTCCCTTCCGCACTGCCCGCTCCCCTAGTTCGGCTGCATGGGGATCATCAAGACACACCACCAGTTTTCCATCTGGGGTGATCCGTCCTGCGAAATCATCAAAGACCTGGAAATAAGCCTCATGTGTTTTGAAGTAGTCAAGGTGATCGGGCTCCACATTGGTGACCACAGCAATTTTGGGTGAATACCGCAACAACGATGCATCGGATTCATCTGCTTCTGCGATAAACACATCACCAGTTCCATGGTGCGCATTTGTTCCGGCTTTGTTGAGCTGGCCACCAATAGCAAAACTTGGATCCATTCCCGCTGCCTGCATGGCAACCACTGCCATGGATGTGGTGGACGTTTTGCCATGGGTACCTGCAATTAGAACCTGGGTGTAGCCGTCCATCAGTTCGCCGAGCAAATCAGATCGACGGATAACTGGAATGCCTTCTTCATGCGCGCGCACCAGCTCGGGGTTATCTTGAGGGATAGCAGCGAAAGAAGTAACCACCACGGTGGGTAATTGGCCAGAAAGTTCAAGGTTTTCTGCTGCGTGTCCAACTGCAATTTTCGCGCCGACTGCACGAAGTGGAAGTAGCGTCCTAGAATCCTTGGCATCAGAACCGGTGACAGTTTTCCCGCGAGCTAAGAGCACCCTGGCAACGCCAGACATTCCGGCACCACCAATGCCGATGAGGTGGACGCGAGACAAATCAATATCTTGTGCGAAATCCAAATGTGGAGTGGTCACCTTTAACTATTCCTTTGCGTTTAAACTGATCGATTTTTAGTTGTGTTAGCCGTTGATAGTTGCAGCAATCATGTCTGCAATAACCGTGGAGGCATTTCCAACACCGGAAGACTTGGCCGCTGCTGCCATCTTCTGATGTGTGGATGGATTGAGAAGAATATCGCGGGAGGCGTCGACAAGTGTAGTAGCGGTAAATGCTGCATCGTCGATCTGGCGCGCACCACCTGCTTCAATGACTGCCTGAGCATTTAATGCTTGTTCACCGTTGCCGTGCGGCAACGGTACATAAACCGCAGGGATGCCGGCAGCAGTGACTTCCGCAACGGTCATGGCACCAGAACGGCACACAATCAGATCTGCAACTGCATACGCTGCTTGCATATCATCGATAAATGCAACCGGGACATAACCCGGCTTTGCATTAGGCAACTCATTTTTCTTGCCCACGGCGTGTAAAACTTGGAAACCCTGGTCAAGCAGTTCATCGATCGCTTCGGCTACAGCCTTATTCATGCTCACAGATCCCTGCGACCCACCAGTGACAAAAATGGCGCTGCGCTTTGCATCTAGCCCCCAGGTTTCTCGTGCCCGAAGCACAGCTGATTCATCCTGCCCGCCGCTTAGCGATGCGCGAATTGGAATGCCCACCACATCGCCGTCCATGCCTGAACCTGCAACCGCGTTTAATCCAACCCCGCCAAGCTTCACGCCCAATTTATTTGCCATGCCAGCTCGTGCATTTGCTTCATGAACAAAAAAGGGCAACTTGAGCGACCTGGCTGCCATATACGCAGGTGCGGAAACATAACCACCAAACCCGATGACAGCTTGAGCTTCAGAATCTTTTAATGCTTTGCGAGCTTGGCCAAGCGCTTTGGCCACCCGAAATGGAAGCTTCAACAAATCCATATTGGGTTTGCGCGGAACTGGAACTGGTTCAATCAGTCGCAGCTCAAAACCCCGATCCGGAACCAACGAAGTTTCCAAACCACGGGCGGTGCCAAGGGCAACCACCGTTGCATTATGGCTATCCCGCAGTGCCTCAGCCACTGCTAATGCCGGCTCAATATGCCCTGCTGTTCCACCACCTGCAACGACAACCCGAATAGGTTTTTTAGGGTTCGTCATCTTCTTCGTAGTTCTCCTGACTTCACACGTCTATCTGCGGTTGCGGTTGTCACGCCAATCATCACGTTGACTGCGACTTCCTTGCTTTCCGGATCCTGTTCCGGGTGCTCGGCTGCGATCTTGTGGACGCTCGGCGCGCCCTGAGCCCTGACTATTTCGTCCTCTGACGCTACCAGCAGCACGTCGCGGAGCTTCCGATTGTACTCCAGTGCGTTTATTACGTGGCGCCTGTGCACGACGTGCAGTCACTGGATCACCAAAGCGTTCACGAGTCTCACGCTGTGGATTTGGCTTCGGCTTTGCTGTCTTACGATTCTTTGAACGCACTTTTGCATTACTCGTGGTCAATTCACTGGATGGCTCGCGAAGACCCAACAGGCGATCAATTGCTGGTCGACCATAAGAGGCCATTGCCGAGACTGTTTCCGGTTCATGGCGGGCACAACTAATAAGCAAGCCCATCGACGCCAACGTAATAATCGCAGAAGTACCACCCGCAGAGATCATCGGAAGCTGAATTCCTGTCACTGGCAGCAATCCCACCACATAGCCAATATTGATAAATGCCTGGGAAACAACCGCAGCGGTCAAGGTTGCCGCCATAAGACCTAGAAATGGGTCGTGGCTTTTCTTTGCTGTGCGCAAACCAAAGTACAAAAGACCTGCGAACAGCGCGATTACCAGTGCTCCGCCCCACAGCCCCAGCTCTTCGCCAATGATGGCAAAGATAAAGTCATTTTTAGCTTCTGGCAGGTAGAACCATTTTGCACGTGACTGCCCCAATCCAACGCCAAGACCTGATCCATCCGCAAGGGATAGGAATCCTTGGTATGACTGGAACGCAATGCCGCGGACGTCATGGAAGTTTCCAAACAGTGCGTCGAAATACACTTCAAAACGACTCGATCGGAAGCCACCTCCCAACGCCAAAACTGCTAGACCTGCAATGATAAGCACACCTGCGATGGCAATCCAGCCCATGGCGATGCCAGCAAAAAACAGCATGAATAGCACCACAAGCACAAAGGACATCGCCATTCCGGCGTCGCCTTCCATGAAGATCAAAAATGCCATGAATGCGCCAACGGCACCAAAGCGCATCAAATGATTGTTAAACCAATGCTGAACTGGTCCTTTACCTGCTAAATAGTGCGCACCCCACACCGCGATGGCTACCTTGGCAATTTCAGAAGGCTGAAACTGCACAGGCCCTAAAGCGATCCACGATTGGGAACCCACTTCTTCTTTACCGGTACCAATACCTGGGATTTGCACCGCCAGCAGCAAACCGATGGAGATGACCAACAAAACATTAGACAGATTTCTTATTGTTTGTGGGCGCATCATCAGCGCCACCCACATGGCAAAGAACCCCAAGACAATCATGATGCCCTGGCGCACCGCGGTGCCCCATACTGAACCGCCGTCCCTTAAAGACCACGTCATCGATGAGGAATACACCATGACTACACCGAGGCAGGACAAAATAACCACGATGCACATGATCATGATGTAGTCAGTTAGAGGGCGTGCTAAAAGGTCATTCCACGCACCGGAAATACGCTCCCGAATTCCTAATCCTGTCCTAGTTTTAGCACCAGTTTGCGGACGTGCGGGTTTTTTGGCGGCTCCGGTGGTCATGATCAGCCTTTCTTTTCCGATTGCCCTTTGATTGTGCCAATTATGCTGTGCGCAAAGAGATCGCCACGCTGACCCATACCTTTGAACATGTCCAAAGATGCCGCTGCTGGCGCCAGCAACACGGTGTCCCCATCTGTGGCGACGCGGAATGCTTCTGTAACAATCTCATCCATCGCTTGTTTTGGATCGGTGGATTCTGTCACAAACACCGCAGCATCCGGCGCATATTCATTCAAGGCTGCAACAACTTCTGCACGGTCAACACCAAGGACTAATGCAGCCTTGATCCGGTGCGCATGTTTATGCACAAGCGGTTTAATATCTGCGCCTTTTAGCTGACCGCCAACAACCCAAATAACGCTGTCATGTCCAGCAAGCGCAGAATCAGCGGCATGCGGGTTGGTGGCTTTCGAGTTATCGATAAACTTCACGCCATCAACCTCAGCTACTACCTGGCCTCGGTGCCCAGCAACCTCGAAAGTATCCAATGCACGCGCAATCGCCTCAGGGGCAACACCTTGAGAGCGCGCCACCGCAGCTGCAGCTAGAGCGTCCAAAACGCCGGCCGGGCCAGCGGGATTGATGCCATCAGCGGGGGCAAGCACCACATTATCGCCGTAGGCATTATCGACGAGATCCCCCGCCACCACACCCAGTTGTCCCTTATCTGGCGAAGCAGTAGTAAACCCAACCAGCTCCTCGAGTCCTGCTTCGTCAGCAAGTTCTACTAAGTACTCGTCATCTGCTCCGATGATGGCAACCTTGCCTTTGAGCACTGCTGTTTTAGCCAAGGCGTATTCACGCATGGAACCATGCCAGTCAATATGATCCTCGGCAAGGTTCAACACGACACCAGCATCCGGGGTAAAGGTTGGCGCCCAGTGCAATTGGAAGCTTGATAGCTCTGCAACGAGTACATCAATGCGGTTTTTTGCCACCAAAGCTTCAGCGACAGGAACACCAATGTTACCCACGGCCTTGGCGGTGAATCCGCCTTCATTCATCATCGCAGCCAGCATTGCCGTCGTCGTGGTTTTACCGTTAGTTCCAGTAACCGCAAGCCACGTATGTGGCGTGCCAAAAACACCAGCCTGGTCCAGGCGCCAAGCAAGCTCAACATCGCCGATAACCTCAAGGCCCTGGCGGTGGGCGTCGACAAGCAAAGGGCTTGTTGGGCGCCAGCCCGGTGAGGTAACGACGATCGAAAACGAATCTAATTCCGCCTGGGCTTGCGCTGTGCTGATATCTGCAACATCTACCACCTCAATGAGCATGTGGCGCGCGGTCTCATTGTCATCAGCGACAACGACATCACAGTGCAACTCACTGAGCATCTTTGCAATAGACAGCCCCGACACACCAGCGCCCGCAACCAAAATGCGCCCCTGAAGCGATGTGGGCAAATGAGAAAGAGAAACCATGAAAGATCTATACCTCCGCTAAGTGGAGCCAGTCGCTATAAAACACGCCAACACCAGCCAAAACCGCCATGATAGCTATCAGCCAAAAACGAATAGTGACAGTTGTTTCTGCCCAGCCTAAAGCTTCAAAGTGGTGGTGGATCGGAGCCATCTTAAATACGCGCTTTCCTCGAGTTTTAAACACACCAATTTGAATAGCAACAGATGCGATCTCGATAACAAACAAAGCGCCGATGATAACCATGAGCAATTCCGTGCGGCTAACCACAGACAATCCGGCAACCAAACCACCCAATGCCAACGAACCGGTATCGCCCATGAAAATCTTTGCTGGAGCTGCATTCCACCACAAAAATCCCAGCGTGGCACCAAGCCCTGCAGCACAGAGCACAGACAAATCAAGCGGATCCCGCACCGTGTAGCAGCCAGCCTCTACCGCGGTATCACACGAGTTTCTAAACTGCCAGAACGTAATCAACGTATATGCACCCATGACAAATGCAGAAGTACCCGCAGCAAGCCCATCAAGACCGTCGGTGATATTGACAGCATTCGACCATGCACTAACCACAACGTAGATAAAGATCAGGAAGACAATAATTCCGAAGATGCTGCCACCAAAACCAAGATCAATGGTGTCAATATCACGAATAAACGACAGATGAGTGGACGCCGGAGTCAGCCCATTTTCATCCGGGAACTGCAACACCAAGAAACCAAAAATCAACGCAATCGCCAGCTGCGACACCAACTTGGCCGTCTTGTTCAAGCCTAAGTTTCGGTTCATGTACAGCTTGATGAAATCATCAGCGAAACCAGTAGCACCAAGCCCCAACATCAAGCCCAACACAAGCAAGCCGGAGACTGTGAATCCACCAACGCCCTGGACCATGGCCAAGATATTGGTAAACACATAGGCCACGACAATGCCCGCGATAATAGCAATGCCACCCATGGTTGGAGTACCACGCTTACGCAAATGGGACTGCAAGCCTTCCTCACGGATCTCCTGCCCCAATTGACGATTTGTAAAATAGCGGATCAACACCGGGGTGAGAAAGATCGATACAAGGAACGCAACGGTTCCACTGATCATAATCTGCTGCATTGTTTTTCTACTGTCCTTCCACATTCCGGCGAGAATCGCCGTTTGCCGAGCTACTGGTGGTGCTCTGGTTTTGGCTCTGGCTTGGGTTTTGGCTCTGGCTTAGGTTTGGTGCCATGTTGTGCAAAGCTTCTGCAACCCGCCACAAACGATCCGCATTAGACGCCTTTACCAGCACTACATCATCGCGCTTTATACGCCTGCCAAGCAACTCAACAGCGCTCTCCACATCCGGCACGACGCTTGTCTGTACACCCAGATCTGCTGCTGATTGAGCAAGAGCTGCACAGTTGGGATTTTCTCCCACTGTGATCAACTGCGAAACATTGTATTTCGCTAACTCACTACCAAGTTCAGCATGTGCCTGTGTGGCGTCTTCACCCAACTCACCCATCTGCCCCAGCACCGCCCAACCAGTCGAATCAGGACGACCACTCACGGTATAAGCAAGTGCGGCAATTCCAGCACGCATAGAATCAGGGTTAGCGTTATAGGAATCATTGATCACTGTCACACCATCTGCACGAGTTTGCACATCCATGCGATGAGCCGATGTTGCAGAGTGAGATTCCAAACCAGCCACTACTACATCAGGGGCAACACCTGCCTCAACCGCAATGGCAGCTGCCGCAAGTGCATTAGCAACCTGATGTTGTCCGAAAACCTGCAAGGTAACCGGCCACGAACCATCTTTGGTGTTCAAAGTAAAACTAGCGCGAGCAACAGCATCTAAAGAGATATCAGATGCCCAATAGTCGGGATTGTGCACCGGGGAGCCATTCGCTGGGGCTTTAGTTGGGGCATTGGTTGAAAACCACACAACGCGTGCCTGGGTGCGCGATGCCATCTGTGCCACAAAAGGATCATCAGCATTAAGTACTGCTACCCCACCTGCATTGGCAGCGGGCAGTGCTTCAATGATTTCACCCTTAGCTTGGGCGATATTATCCCGTGAACCAAACTCTCCTAGGTGAGCACTGCCCACGTTAAGTACAGCTGCAATTTTTGGTGGAGCAATCTCAGTCAAGTGCTTAATATGCCCGATACCGCGAGCTGACATCTCTGCAACCAAATACTTGGTATCAGCTGTACAGCGCAAAACGGTATGAGGAAGTCCAAGCTCATTGTTAAAAGACCCTGGAGGGGCAACCGTTGGCCCATCTTGGCTAAGAATCGTTGCAATAAAATCCTTAGTCGACGTCTTTCCAGCAGATCCGGTAAGGGCTACAACGTTGAGCTGAAAACCTGCGACACATACGTCTACTACATTGCGTGCGAGCTTAGATAATGCAGCAACGACAGCTGCGCCATGGCCGTTAGGATCATGCACATAGATATCAGCGTTGGAGTCCTCCACGACAACAGATGGCACCACGATCGCAGGGGCGTCAACCTCACGGGCAGCTAAAACCGCAACAGCTCCTTTTTCAATCGCAGCAGCAGCAAACTCATGTCCATCCACGCGAGCACCCGGAAGTGCTAAAAATAGGCCACCTGGTGTTAAAGACCTCGAATCAAATTCCACGCTTGAGTACACAGGGGTGTCCGCCTGGGCGCCACCAGTTAACGTGCCGCCAACAATATCAGCGATCTCCCCAAGGGTCATTGTGATCATAGTTGTGGCCTATCCTTTATCCGTTGTCTGAGCATCCGTTTTGTGAGAAAGCTTGTTGTGCAAAGCCTCTCGAACTTGCTCACGGTCATCAAAATGGTGAGTTACACCAGCAACCAGCTGCCCCACTTCATGGCCTTTTCCAGCTACTACAATGCCATCTCCTGGCTGCGCCCACTGGACAAGCACACGAATTGCCTCTGCGCGATCACCAATCTCTAGCACTTCAACCTCACGCGGGGATTCTGCAGCCCCATCATGCGCACCTTGGGTTACAGCGGCACGGATGGTTGCTGGATCTTCAGACCGAGGATTGTCATCAGTGACAATAACCAGGTCAGCGCGTTGTGCTGACAATTGTCCCATGGGTCCCCGCTTAGTGGCATCTCGGTCACCGCCGGCGCCAATAACTACACCGAGTCGACCATCGATTTGTGCTCGCAACGTGTCTAGAACTGCTGCCACCGCAGCTGGCTTATGGGCATAATCCACCACGGCAAGGAAATCTTGTCCCTCATCGATGCGTTCCATGCGACCTGGAACGTGGACCTTAGACATACCTCTAGCAAAGGCCGAAGCATCCACTCCTACGCGTGTGGCAGCGGCAAAAGCGAGTGTAGCGTTTGCAATATTGAACGCACCTGGAAGGGCGAGTTCTACAGAATAAGACTCATTTTCGGGAGTGACAATGTGGAATTGCTGTGCACCAGAGTCACCAACAGAAATATCTACTGCACGGAAATCTGCTTCTTGGCCCTGGGTAGACACCGTTTGCGCATTCGCAGCCTCTTCGGCCATGCGCACACCCCAAGAATCGTCAATGCACACCACATGCTTTTGAGCAGCTAATGGTGAATCAGCACGGAAGAACAATGCTTTAGCATCAAAGTAATCTTCCATCGTGGGGTGGAAATCGAGGTGATCCTGAGACAAGTTGGTAAATGCAGCCACATCAAAATCAGATCCGGCAACGCGCCCCAAAGACAACGCATGGCTGGAAACTTCCATCACCACGTGGGATACGCCGTGATCACGCATGCGAGCGAATAAAGCCTGCAGTGTGGGTGCTTCCGGAGTGGTGAGTTTTGTTGGAACTGCCTCTCCATCGATGCGGGTACCAGTGGTGCCAATCAGACCCACCTTATGTCCGGCTTCTATGAGACCTTTTTCTAGAAGATAGCTAGTTGTAGTCTTCCCAGATGTTCCAGTCACACCAATGAGTGTGAAATCTTTCGAAGGCTCACCGTAAATCAAAGACGATGCTTGACCTAGAACTTCTCGGATATTTCCTACGACCACTACAGGACGGGTTTCTCCCGCCTCGCGGAGGATTTCAAACCCTGCTTCATCTGTCAAAATTGCAACAGCGTTTGCTGCACCATCTTTGTGCGCAAACTGAGCACCATGGGTACGCGTTCCAGGCACAGCTGCAAAGACAGCCTCACGCTCTGGGAAATTGGAGGAGTCTAAACCGATCGCAGAAAGGGAAAGATCTGCTGCGGTATCAGCGGCATCAGCAGAATCTCCAACAAGAGTGCCACCAATTATTTTGGTGAGATCCAGCAAGGTTATTGCCATGATTGTCTCCTCCACAGGTCGAGTAATAAAAGTTTTAAAGACGGGCACTTGGGTGATGCCCTTAAAGTTCACGCAGGTTCTAAATGTTGATTATGAAATTCTACAAAAGTCATTGCCTTAAGCTCTATTGAGCTTGAAGAACAATGGGCTCCGTTTCTGCTGATAGCGGAATATTGTCACGGTTGAGTAACCACGTAGCGATATCTTTGAACAGTGGTGCTGCTGTTTGTCCACCACCGCCGTGTACGCCTCGCTCTGGTTCATCGAGCATGATGGCAACCACAAATCGTGGATCATCTGCGGGAGCGATGCCAGCGAAAGTAATCCAGTATTGGGAGTTTGAATACGCGCCGGTATTTGGATCTACTTTCTGAGCTGTACCTGTTTTACCGGAGATTTGGTATCCCTCAATTGCAGCATCCGGTGCTGTACCCTGCTGGACACCCGTTGGGTCAACCTGGGTGACTGACCTAAACATATCCACGGTGGTTCGTGCAGCTTCAGCGCTTACTACTTGAACAGTATCTGGTTCTGGTTGTTCCAAAACTGTTCCATCAGAGTCGGTAACACTCTTAATGATCCGAGGCTCAATACGCTCACCATCATTAGCCAGGGCTTGGTAGATGCCAGCCATTTGCAGTGTGGTGATAGACATACCTTGACCGATTGGAAGGTTGGCAAATGTGCCACCAGACCATTGTTCCCGGGCAGGTAACAAACCTTGAGACTCACTCGGAAGCTCAATGCCGGTTGATTGGCCAACACCAAATCGCTCTAGGTATTCAGCAAATTTGTCCTCGCCAAGCCGCTCAGCAAGCATCAGGGTGCCAACATTTGAAGACTTACCAAACACGCCCGCAGTGGTATAAGGCACCACGCCGTGCTCCCATGCGTCCCGGACTGAAACTCCGGCCATTTCAATACTGCCCGGAACTTGCAGCACCTCGTCTGGGGTAGACAGTCCTTCTTGGATAACTCCGGCGGCCGTGATTACTTTAGCCACAGAACCAGGTTCAAAGGGGTGAGTCACAGAAGGGTTATCAAAGCTTTTTCCCTGCTCAATTTGCTTTCCGGTGTCCTCATTGGGGTTGATGGTATCGGTATTTGCCATCGCCAATACTTCAGCTGTTTTAGCATCAAGAACCACTGCTGAAGCATTTTCAGCCCCAGAGTTTGCTTTCGCTTGCTCCAATGCCTGTTGGACATAAGTTTGGAGGTCAAGATCAATCGTGAGTTCAACATTGGCGCCGTCAATCGCAGGGATCTGATCTCTTAACGTGCCGGGAATTGCCTGTCCCAAAATTGACATGTCTTGCGTAGAACGACCATTGTTGCCAGCAAGTAATGAATCATTGGATGCCTCAAAACCAAACTGGCCTTCACCATCCATGCTGATGCGGCCAATAATGTTCTCACCGATTGCACCGTTAGGGTACTGACGGATGTCTTGATGATCCGCAGCCACGCTTGGCATTTCATCGGTAATTTCTGATGCTACATCTGGATCCACATTGCGAACCAAAACCTCATACTGACTGTCAGCATTCAGCTTGTCCAAGATCTCCTCAGAAGAAATCCCAGTCACATCTTGATCATGAGATTTGATGATCTCTGGGATGCGATCTGCAATATTTTGAATGCGTTCTTCTACCTTGTCGGACAAGATTGTCTCCCGCTGTTCAGCGGAGGCAAAAACATACTCATTGCCCTCTTCAATAGTGACATAGCTAGCCACATTTTCTGGATCTGTTTCGTCAGCAGCCAGACGCAGGGCCAGATCAGTTCCGGTGCGTAACTCTTCCCGCATGATATTGGGCGAAACTGTGAGGGATCGTGCCTGCATGGTGTACGCAAGCTGATTTCCTTCACGGTCCATAATTGTCCCGCGTCGTGCAGGATCAACATAAACACGTGTGCGCTGCTCTGAAGCATTCAGAGACAGCTCCGGTCCCCACACAACTTGAACCCAACCAAGCCGGATGATTAAAACTCCAGCCAGCACCAAGGCAATGGCAGTAACCATGTTGACGCGTCGTTTGTGCGCGCCACCGTTTGATGAAGATTGAGGTCGATAGGTCACGCCATCTTCTTGAGGCATGCCTTTAGACTTGCGGCTTCTGCGGCTAAGTTCGCGCTCCCTGGCAGCCCTTCTACTTTCGTCCTGATATGCCGAACGGCGGGACGTGTCTTCACGTCCCGCTCGATCGCCTCGACTTCTGCCATTGCTGGGGAAAGTCACTGCCCTGCGCCACCTGCTTGTCCTGTGGTAGCCGCATAAGGAACAGGGTTACTCTGATACGGCGGAGCTGCTGCTTCTTGTGGAATTGCCTGAAGGTTTTCAGTCACTGCATTAGTTTCATCAGGGTTACTTGATGCCCGATTAGGTCGGGTCTGTTGTCCGTTGATGTCAACTATAGGGCGTGTGTCTGGGTTAGCTGCACGCTCTTCTACAATCTCACCGTTTTCTTGAACAGCAAGCACGCCTGGTTCAACTGGTGAGACTAGCCCCATCGCGGTAGCATTCGCTGCCAGCGTGGATGCAGAGCGAGCATCTTCAACATCGCGGTTAAGCGATTCAATGCGGTTGCTCAAATCCGTCTCGGTTGCCTGCAACTCTTGAAGCTGGAATGTCTGCTGCGTTGACGTACCGGATAGTCCCATCGTTGCGCCAACACCAATGCACAGCAAGATGACCACCAGCACCGATAGTTGAATTACTTTAGGATCAGCACGCTTAGCCTCCACACGACGGCCACGCACAGACATCACCTGCTGGGATCCCAGCTTGTGCTGCATCAAGCGCTTACGCGTTGGCTGCGCGCCCGGGTTTACTAGGGCCCGGGTGGTGTGGCGTCGTTCCGGCGCCGCTTCACGGCGAGGTTGTGTGCTTATCGACGCACCCCTCCCCGACGCCTCCGCTGTGGAGAAATCTCTACTCACCGACACCCGACGGCCATATCTGGGGTCGGTGTCAGCAACACGACGATCTCGAATCTTTCCCGACTCTGTGCGGGAACCATTTGTCATTGTCATGAGAGGTCTCCTGAGTTGTTAGCGATTCTTTCGATTGCTCTCACCTTCACAGGTGCAGCACGGGGGTTTTCTTCTATTTCAGCTTCTGAGGCTGTTTCGGCCCCACGGGTAACCTGCTTAAACTGCGGTGCAGTTCCAGGAAGATCCACAGGCAAACCGGGAGGTGTTTTCGAGGTAGTTAGATCCGTAAAGAATTTCTTTACCAGCTTGTCTTCATGGGACTGATAGCTCATAAAGACAGCACGCCCACCTACGTTGAGTGCATCAGTAATTTGCGGAAGCACGTTCTTTAAAGAATCAAGCTCGTTGTTCACCTCAACGCGCAACGCCTGGAATGTACGTTTGGCTGGGTGCCCTCCGGTGCGTCGGGTAGCTGCCGGAATGGTGTCGTACAAAAGCTCCACCAAACGAGCCGAGGTGGTAAATGGTTCTTTCTCACGCTCTTTAAGAACCGCTGACGCGATCTTTCCTGCGAAACGCTCATCACCATAGGTCTTTAGGATCCGTGCGATATCGCCGTGAGAGTACGTGTTCAAGATATCCGCAGCAGTAATGCCTTGAGTTGGATCCATACGCATATCAAGTGGTGCATCAGTACGGTAAGCAAAACCACGCTCCACCTGATCTAGCTGCATGGAAGAAACTCCCAGATCAAAAAGTGCGCCTGAGATTCCATGAGTCCTAGCAAGATCAATGATTGCGCCCTCGGCGGATTCTAAAACCTCGCTAAGTCCGTCGAAACGCGTTTGAACGCCGATGAAGCGCTCCCCGAAAGGCGCGAGCCGCTGGCGAGCATCTGTTAAGGCATTGTGGTCTCGGTCAAGCCCGATCAAGCGTGCTTTTGGAAACGTTTTAAGGAAAAACTCAGCGTGACCACCGGCACCAAGGGTCGCATCAACAATGACCGCGTTGTCTCCCATTGCTTCCACGTGCGTTGCGATCAATGCTGCCATTCGATCACGCATTACGGGAACGTGTCCGTGGTTGCCATCCAAGGAAAAATCTTCCATGTGCGTGTTCCCCCCTTTTCCTGCCGGCCTAGATGTCCAATGTCTTGTACTTATGTTTGTGGATAAAAAAACTGCGCGACAATGTTTTAGCCACTTATCACGCAGTCCATTTCCACAAATCACGGAGTGCGTACAGGGCCCCACTCGAAAAGTCTCGATCTGGTATCGGGGAAGTACACCAGAGCTACTTCTCGAGCAGAGTCCATACACGCGCTCCCTGCCAAATTAGGCAGTATTGCTCGTTTCCTAGAGCAATCCACCAAGGACATCATCTTCAGCTGCTGAGAAGGCAGCCTCCGTCTCTTCCTGATACGCGGCCCAGGCTTGAGCGTCCCAAATCTCCAGAAAATCCACCGAACCAATCACGACACACTCTTTGGTCAGCCCCGCATACGTGCGATGCGCCGCCGATAAAGTAATGCGCCCTTGGCCATCTGGTCGTTGTTCATCCGCGCTTGCTGCAAGGTTTCGAATAAACGCACGTGCCTCAGGGTTTGTCCGTGAAACTGCAGCTGCCTTGCGAGCCCTAGCTGCAAATTCTTCTTTCGGATAAACCGCGAGACTGTGATCTTGACCTTTTGTCACCATCAATCCCCCCGCAAGGTCCTCACGGAACTTTGCCGGAAGAGTCAGCCTGCCTTTGTCATCGAGTTTCGGGGTGTAGGTACCAAGGAACATCCTTGAAGTCCCCTTTCCCAGCTACTCAGTGGCTTAAACAGAACCAACAATTCAGTTTGTCTCTGAGGGTGCGAAGCAGTCTCTCATGCAAGACCACCACGCACCGCTGCAGCCCACAATACCCCACTTTCCCCCACCTGAATCAAGTGTTGCATCCATATTCCCCCACCGGCAGACAATCAACGCAGGTCATAGGCATAAAAAGAAAGTGGGGGTTGTTTTCGTGTCGCCCCCAAAACTCAACAACATTTTTCACACCACCCACTTAAGGCCATTTTTGCAGCACCTTCACCTCACTCACCTTTCGACTCATTTCCATCAATCTTCCAGGGGAAATGGCAGCAAACAAGCCAAAAACTCTTAATCTTCTTATCAAACTCTTAGAATTTTGGATCCTAGAAATTTGCCTCAATAGCAAGTGGGGGAAGGTGGGGACTCTCGGTGGGAGGAAGTGGGGATTGATCCTAACCGCCCCGGCCCCGAAGTATCAGCCGGATTTCATGACACCAAGGCCATCAACTTTCCTCACAACGCGAGGTTTTAACTATCGCCTTCTGCGACCAGGTAAGTATTTGCGTCATCCGTTTACGCGCCGTGGGCGCCGTGGGTTAGAAACGACTTTAATGAGGTCACTCTTGACCCCCATCGCCAGGTCGTACGCCTCACTTCACCTGGTGACCAAGAATGCTTATCCCCGAAAAGCTTCTGGTCATACAGAACGTTTTCCAGCCCTCCCAACTAGCCCTGGTGACCAAAAACCGTTAATACCCTCATGGGTTTGGCCATATACGACGGTTCTTAAAAACTCCCCACAAGATCCTGCCCCAAGTTGACACACAACCACCACATCCCCAGGTGGCGGTGCACACACCGACTGCACCACCAACTTCCACCCACATCGGGATAGATGTTCAACCGGAGGGTAAAGCGACCTAGATTAGCTAAGTAACTCAAGGATCCATGTTGGGCGAACACTTCCGTTTACCAACCCCCGATGCGTATTCGACAACAAGATGTTCTGATTTTGGCCACCTTTTCCGATCTTGATGCTGAATTTAGGCAGGCATGGAACACGGAAATATGAAGTTGCCCTTTGCCAGGATTGGGATGACTTTCATGTAATGCGCGCAGATTTAGCTATCCATAGAGAAGTGAGGAGCCACAGCCGATTAAAGCTGTAGCCCCTCACTGAATTACCCAACGGTGTTGGGAGAAGTCTTATTTAGTTACTTTCTACTTATTTCCCTCAAATCGACGACGGAAGTTTTCCTCCATCTTATCCCCGATTGTGGAATTTCCTGGCTGGCGATTCTTCGCATTGGAGGTGCGAGAGGCGACGGTGATCTTATTTGATCCATCTCCGCGCAACATCCACACTCCCGAGCCAAACATGACCAAGAATCCGATAATTCCGAGCGCAACGAACCACAATGTTTGCTGGCTTAATGCGACGCCGGCAACAAGAAATACAAGTCCGAGTACGAAAAGTGCGATTCCCCTGAGGGTTAATCCACCGCCTGTTAGGCCATTGTTACTTGCAACCGCTTTTCCAAATTTCGGATCATCTGCCATGAGCGCCTGCTCAATTTCGCGCAGTGCCCGTTGCTCCTGCTCTGAAAGTGACACGATGTCCTCCCGGTGGTTGTGTTGAGACATTTTTTCTTCTATGCCTTATTAACGCCCAGAATATCCAGATTGTTCCCCGTTATGCCAATAACGATTGAATCGAGGGGGTTACCCCTACTTCCCGTAGGCTCCGTTTTTGACACGGTGCCGTATCTCAGAGACCGCCAGCTGAGACAAATCAGTAAAAAGTGCAGCATGAACAGTGTTTTAAGTGGATGTAATAAGTTCCGAAACACCCACCACCACTACCCCCGTTTGGAGCCCCGCCAGGATTTCAGTAGACGAAGATCACAGAAGTCTCGGGCGTCAAGATCGGCCCTTAGGCAGCATCCACGCTTGAACCGAATCCCTGTTGTGCCTCTTCCAGGAATTGAGCAACACGTGACATAAATTGATCCAGTTGAGCCGGCGTGAGTGAAATCTGCAGCCCACTGTTCGCCCTTGACCTAATCATCGAAAACTGAGATAGCTCGTCTGCCCAAGCTGCGGCTTCCTCACCAACCATATGCAATTGATCCCACGCACTTTTAGGCTTGCGCTTTCGTGCTGCTACCGCACTTCCGGCGACTACCGCACCAGCGGTTCGAAGTGCGGATTGATATGACATCTCTAAAGCAAGCAAAAGATCGCCTTCGCCACGGTAACTATGGGCTTGTTCCAAAAGAATATTGGCTTTGGAGAGGAACTGAGCCCGCTTACCTCCCTGTCGTTCAAACCTCGTTGTTGCTGAAATTACGTCACCCATTGCGTCCCTCTCCTTTCGAACCTCATTTTGATTAAGCTTTCGCTTCTCTTGTTATGGGTCACTTTAAAGGTTGGGGTGGACACGCTCCCACAATATTCGAACAAATTTTCTAATTGGAAAGTCTTAGTCTTAACCGGCACGACAAGATAGCTTTAGAGAGTTTTCTGACGGATCCCCAAACAGCTGCCTTAACTTCTGGTTTGATGGTGAGCGTGTCACCAATCATTCGAAAGCTAAGTATCCCCGAATTCACCATCAATGCACCGGTATTGGTGGATGTTTATATCCAAGCGATGAATTACGACAAAGCTATACGGGATACCCGAATTGAAGTGTGGCGCAGAAACTCTCAGAATCCTGGTTTTACGGCAGTGACGGCACTCGTGGATGATCAGGTCGTTGGCGTGGCTTATGGGTTTAACGGCAGTCCGGACCATTGGTGGCAACATCAACTTCGTCGAGGACTTCGGCAGCTAGGCGGCCCTACAGAGACAGAATTTCACATCATAAGTGATTATTTTGAGGTCGCCGAAGTTCACGTACATCCTGATTTCCAAGGGCACGGTATTGGGCGAAGGATGATGCACGAACTCTTACAGGACAAAGCAAGCTCCTACGCTATTTTGTCCACGCCTGAGATTGAGGATGAAGCCAATAAGGCGTTCAGCCTTTATCGCTCTCTTGGGTTCACAGATCTACTGAGGCATTTTAGGTTTGACGGCGACCAACGCCCGTTTGCAGTATTGGTCGCCTCTCTCCCGCTTTAGAAGAATTTAGCGTACTGCGTCTTGTCCATGCTCGGCTCCCCAAGCCGGAGCCATGCCTAAGTTGTAGAGCACTTCTTGGGTTGCTCGGGTGAAGTTGAGAGTCATAAAGTGCAGGTCTTCTGCACCTTCTGCAATCAAGCGTTCAGCCATGTTCGTGGAATATTCAATTCCCACTTTTCGAATTTCGTCCTTGTTGGCTTCTTCGTTGCCATTTGCAGCACGAACAAGAGCTTCCTCAAGATTGCTTGGCAGTTGTGCACCGGACAGTTCGACCTGTCGACGCACTGAACGCAAGCTTGTAATCGGCATGATGCCCGGAATAATTGGTTTAGCTCCGTGAATCGGGTCAGCTGCGACCAATCGATCTCGAAGTCGAAGATAGTCCTCCACATCGAAAAACATTTGTGTGATGGAATACTGCGCACCTCCACGAAGCTTCGCCAACGTGTATTTAGTGTCTTCTTCTAAAGTTTTAGCGCGGAAGTGCCCCTCAGGAAAAGACGCAATGCCAAGATCAAACTGCTCAAACTCGGGGGTGGCTTTAATTAAGTCGATCAACTCCGAGGCGTAATTCAAACCACCTTCCGTACTGACCCAATCACCTAAAGGATCTCCTGGCGGATCGCCTCTAAGAGCAAGCAGGTTGGTCAAACCAAGCTCGAGGTACTCTTGCAGAATTGCCTTCATCTCATCACGAGTGTGATTAACCAAGGTCAAATGCACCAAGGTTGTGAGTGGTTGTTGAGCTAAACGTCGAGCGATACGTGAAGTACGCTCGCGGGTTGACCCTCCAGCGCCATAAGTTACCGAAACAAATGATGCTCCAAGATCATGAAAAACTTCCGCTGCACGATAAAGTCGCTCTTCAGCAGCGTCATCACGTGGGGGCATAAACTCGACAGAAAAAGGCACTCGACCGGGGGAAGGTCGTTTCAAAACGTCGCTAATTGCCCATTGGGATGAGGCCGGGATGTTCGTTGTGGACATGCCTGGGTATCTTAGTGTGATAGCAGTGTTTTGTTGGGACTGCCTCTGGCATTTATTCACCTTCAACAAAACCCGACCCGCATCCACCTATTCGATTGAAGGACGTCTCCTTGAGCACTTTCGATGCCCATGACCTTGACCTCGACACATTCCCGGAGGTCGTGCGCGATCGACTCACGCAGTTCCTCGATGCTCAAGCTACAACAATTGCAGGTATCGGAGATCCCGTAACGGAGGCGGTCTCCCACCTTCGCAGTTTTGTACTTAACGGCGGGAAGCGGATTCGCCCTTTGTACGCATGGGCTGGGTTCCTGGCCGCGCAAGGGTTAGAAAATAGTGGGGAAAAGATTGAGGCAGTGTTAGATGCTGCTTCGAGCCTCGAGTTCATCCAGGCGTGTGCCTTGATTCACGATGATTTTATTGATTCTTCTGACACCCGGCGCGGTGCGCCCACTGTGCACCGTGCCGTTGAGGCAAACCACCGTGCACATAATCTCGAAGGAGATTCTGAGCACTTCGGCGAATCTGTTTCTATTTTGGCTGGTGATATGGCTTTGGTGTGGGCTGAGGACATGCTTCAAGATTCCGGTTTGAGCGCAGAAGCGTTGGCTCGTACGCGAGATGCCTGGCGTGGCATGCGCACTGAGGTTATCGGCGGCCAGCTGCTTGATATTTATCTAGAGGCGCATGCTAATGAAGCAGTTGAGCTTGCTGACTCAGTTAACCGCTTTAAAACAGCCGCCTACACCATCGCGCGCCCATTACACCTCGGCGCCTCCATTGCTGGAGGCTCGCAAGAGCTTATCGACGCCCTCCTCCACTATGGCCATGACATCGGTATCGCATTCCAGTTACGTGATGATCTGCTGGGAGTGTTCGGCGATCCAAAGGTCACTGGTAAACCAGCTGGTGATGATATTCGCGAAGGCAAACGTACGGTGCTTCTTGCTCTTGCGCTTCAACGTGCAGATAAGAATTCTCCTGAGGCCGCAGCGGCTATCCGTGCAGGCATTGGAAAGGTATCAACACCTGAAGATATCGCTGTTATTGCAAAGCACATTCGCGCAACAGGTGCAGAAGAAGAAGTGGAACAGCGGATTACCCAACTTACTGAATCTGGTTTGGCTCATCTCGATGATGTAGAAATCCCTGATGAAGTTCGCACTCAGTTGCGTGCTTTGGCAATCCGCTCAACCGAACGCCGAATGTAGTCCATGCGCATGACTTATTTTCAACGGTTTACTAACCCGGTAGTTCTTGGTGGGCTAGCGGGCCTGTTGCTCATGTTGGGTTCTTTCGGCGGCGGCGCAATTAGGTACCGCGGCGGAGTGCTTGATGCTTTGGGCTTAGACTTCATTGCTTTTGGCCATGCACAGGGTGTGTCCAACACCGTGTTGTTTATTGGGCAGCTGCTTCTTATCGGCGCGTGGGTGCATCTTGGCCGGCGTTTGTTTAAAAACGAAGACTCCCCAAGCAACAACTTAGGTCTTGTTAGGCGCACGCTATATGCCATGGTGGTGCCATTAATTTTTGCGGCTCCAATGATGTCACGGGATGTGTATTCCTACCTCATGCAAGGAGCAATGCTTCGTGATGGCTTTGATCCTTATACAGAAGGTGCTGCTGTAAACCCTGGCCCTATGTTGCTTGAGGTTTCACACGATTGGCGTAACACCACAACCCCTTATGGTCCGTTGCATTTATGGATCGGCGACATGATTACCTCGGTGGTTGGCGATAATGTCACCGCCGGAGTCATCGCGTATAAAGTTTTGTCGATTATCGGGCTTGCCGCAATTGCGTGGAGCGTTGTCCGAATTGCTCAGCATTTTGGAGCCAATCCAGCAATTGCATTATGGATTGGTGTTGCGAACCCGGTGATGATCATCCACATGATCGGTGGCATGCACAACGAATCCCTCATGGTCGGTTTGGTCAGTATCGGTCTACTGCTGGTTCTCAAAAAGCGCTTTGCTTCAGGCGTGGCACTCATCGCGGTTGCAGTAGCACTGAAAGCGACAGCTGCTATTGCGCTTCCATTTGTTGTCTGGATCGGAATGCATCATTTTGCTGGATTTTTGGCGACTAAAAAGGCTCAAAACTCCCCTACATTGAGTCAACAAATTCTGGGATTTTTGGTCTCAGGATCTGCAGGTGTTGCTATCACTGGCATTGTGGTCAGCATCATCACGTGGATGTCTGGTGCTTCATGGGGTTGGATCAGTGAGATTAGTGGTAACAGCAAAGTTATTAACCCACTGGCGTTCCCTTCTTTGGTGGCCAGTGTGATCACCATGGTTTCGGAAGTGTTTATCGACGATTTCAACTACAACGCAGTTGTTAATGTCATGCGCACTATTTCCATGGTCATCATGCTGGGTGGATTAGCAGTGTGCTGGTGGCTGTTCCGTCAAAATGAACGCAGGGCGATCGCAGGCACAGCAGCTGCCTACGCGGTAGCCTTCGTCTTCAACTCGGTTACATTGCCGTGGTATTACGCTAGTTTGATTTCTTTGCTTGGAACCTTCAAGCCACCAATGTGGTTGATTCGTGGTTCTGCCGGAGCTTCAGTCTTTATTGCTTTGATGTTTACCGGCAGTGGAAATCATCAGTTGTACAACATCGTCACGGTCATTGTTTCAGCACTTATCGCATGGTTGGCCACAGTCGTGATCTTTGACGATACGACAACAAGCAGTAAGCAAGTAACAAAGCAGGCTTAGAACCGAACTTCTTATCCACCATCTTTAACGAGCCGCTTAAGTGACCGAGACCCACGAGTTCTCAGTGTTTGTGCCTTACTCCAACCAACTTCCATAATGATGCTTGCTCCTTCACAATGGGCCATCTGGGTTTTCAGCAAACGCCTTTTATAGGCCGTTTAAGAGCTCCAAAATTCCAGATGGGTATTTGTATCACCTGGGAGCTGGGAAGCCCTTACACGCAATTCTGTGAGGTCACTTTTCTAGCGGGAATTTTTAAGTTTTGCACCTCACTTCGCCTAAAGACCAAGCACCCCTCGAGAAACTCGATTCTTGGTCAAATACGACGTTATCCCGGCCTGTACATTTGAACTAGCGACCAAGACCCCCTGGAAACACCTATGGATTTGGTCGTAGGCGCTGGTTTCAAGACTGAGCCCCACCTAGATCGCTAAAGCCAATCACTTCCCAAGGCGACAATCACTATTTAGTCGCCTATATCTCCGACAATCGAAGCTAATTTAAGGAAACCAAGAAGTAGCAATGTAAGTAGGCGCCAAGATCACGTTGTCGGACCCTTTTCTCGGTGGTTTGTGCCCCACATCATCTGGAGACCAAGCACCCCTGGAAACACCTATGGATTTGGTCGCGCTCCAACCAGATCACCAAACAGGCATATCAAAACTAACCACGATCCTCACTCTTTGGCACATAAGTTTGGTTAGAAAGAGCTAAACCGGACTGGGAGAACAAGAATTCTTGTCCTCCCAGTCCGGTTTTTGGACATCAAGCCCGATATTAGAAGGCCATCGCCTGTGCGCGACGCATGACTTCTCGTGCTAGTTGACCATGAAGAGCATCGATGGGTCGACCTGGAAGGCTGTCGTCTTCGGTGAAGAGGAACGCCAAGATTTCATCATCACTGAAACCGCCATCAGACAGCAACGCGATGACTCCAGGAACGAAACGGTTCGTGCTTTCTTTCTTCGTGCTAAAGAAGGCTTCTGGGATGTAGCGGACACCATCGCGGCGGACCACGATGAGTTTGTGGTCATTGACCAGGTCCATCACCTTGGTGACAACAACTCCAAGGCGTTCTGCTGCCTCTGGGAGGGTCAGCAATGGCTCATTGTCGGGCAGGGTGAAAGGGGATTCATTGTTGGAACTCACAGTTTTAATTTAGCTGGTTCGCGCTCTAATTGAGAATCTTTAGTCCATTAAACCTTCTTAACCTTGAAGAACAGGATGTCACTACCACTTTTTGTGGTGATTCCGACATACTGGAACGCATGGCAAACTTGAAGGTCGGTGACGTTTTAGAGGACAGGTATCGGATTGAAACTCCGATTGCCCGGGGTGGCATGTCTACCGTGTACAGGTGCCTTGATCTTCGTTTGGGACGTTCCATGGCGTTGAAAGTCATGGAAGAGGACTTTGTGGATGATCCCATTTTCCGTCAGCGTTTCCGGAGGGAAGCTCGGTCAATGGCGCAGCTTAATCACCCAAATTTGGTCAATGTGTATGATTTCTCCGCTACTGGTGGCCTGGTGTATTTGGTCATGGAGTTGATCACTGGGGGTACGCTTCGTGAGTTGCTCGCGGAACGTGGTCCCATGCCCCCGCATGCGGCTGTGGGGGTTATGCGTGGGATGCTCACAGGGCTTGCGGCGGCACACCGTGCGGGCATGGTGCATCGTGATATTAAGCCTGACAATGTGTTGATCAATAGTGATCATCAAGTGAAACTGTCTGATTTTGGTTTGGTTCGGGCGGCTCATGCAGGTCAGTCGCAGGATAACCAGATAGTAGGAACTGTGGCCTATTTGTCGCCGGAGCAAGTTGAGGGTGGAGAAATTGGGCCGGCTAGCGATGTTTATTCAGCTGGCATCGTGTTGTTTGAGTTGCTTACTGGCACGACACCGTTTTCGGGCACGGATGATTTAGACCATGCTTACGCCCGCCTGACGGAAGTCGTGCCGGCACCGAGTTCGCTTATCGACGGCGTCCCCTCGCTTATCGATGAGCTTGTCGCCACTGCAACGTCTATTGATCCCGAGGATCGTTTTGATGATTCTGGTGAGTTCCTCACTGCGTTGGAGGATGTGGCTAAAGAGCTAGATTTGCCGGCGTTTAGAGTTCCAGTGCCTATTAATTCTGCAGCCAACCGCGCGAATGCGCAGGTTCCGGATTCTCAACCAACGGATATGTTTACCACCCATATTCCGAAAACTACTGAAGCTGATCACACTGCGGTGATTCCGGCTGCTAATGAGACATCAATTCTGCCTGTTCAAGGTGCGCAGCCTCTCCCTGAAACTGCTTATGCTCCTGAGTTACCTCCGGAAGCAGCACTGCACATTGAAGATCAGGAACTCACCCAACCCGATGAGCCTGATATCAATCCGGTGAGTAATCGTTCCAAGTTGAAGCTAACGTTGTGGTCAATTTTCGTGGTGATCGTTATCGCTGCCGTTGCCATTGGTGGCTGGTGGTTTGGTTCTGGTCGCTATGGGGAGATTCCTCAGGTTTTGGGTATGGATGAAGTCCAGGCGGTCTCTGTTGTTGAAGAGGCCGGGTTTGTGGCTGTGTCCCAGCCTCAGTATGACAATGATGTTCCAACTGGTTCGATCATTGGAACTGATCCTTCTTTTGGTGAGCGCCTTCCTCGCGGCGAGGATGTTTCCGTCCTCGTCTCTCAAGGGCGTCCCGTGGTGCCAGATCTTAGCGAGGATAGATCTGTAAGCACCGTTCGCGAAGAGTTGGAACAGCACACTTTTGTATGGGTCGATGGACCTGGTGAATATTCGGATGATGTTCCAGAAGGACAAGTTGTTTCACTGACACCGGCTTCAGGCACGCAGCTCAATGTGGGCGAGACTGTTCAGATTCATTTGAGCAGAGGCCCTGCGCCGGTAGAAATTCCGGATGTTTCCGGCATGGGTGTCGATCAAGCAACGAGAGTTTTGGAACGCGCAGGGCTTACTGTTGAACGCACTGAAGAAGGTTTTGATGCCGATACTGCCAATGGAGATGTCTACGCAACATCGCCACAGGTATCTACTGAAGTAAAGCGAGGCACCTCAGTTGTGCTTCAGGTTTCTAATGCTATTTCGGTCCCAGATGTGGTGGGCATGACCCAGGACGAAGCGACCGCGGCGCTTGCGGAAGAAGGATTGGTCGTGGCGTCGACAAGCGTTATTCCCGGTGAGGCAGCAAGCTCTGCTGACACCGTCGTGAGCGTGGAGCCGGAATCCGGAAGCCGAGTTGATCCAGCTCATCCGCAGGTCAGCCTTGGTCTGGCGGGGGAAATTCAAGTTCCAAGCGTGGTTGGACGTAAAGTAAGCGATGCTCGTAGCATCTTGGAAGACGCTGGCTTAACGCTGGTGACGGATGCTGACGATGATGATCGTATTTATAGTCAATCCCCTCGTGCGCGCAGCGATGTCTCGGTAGGGGGAGAAGTTACAGTAAGGGCGTTCTAGTGCTTCACCGGCGTACCCCGCTCACCCAGCCTGATCAGTGGCGAAAACCCGCTCTCATCGTGGCCATTTTGGCTGTGGTGGGAGTGTTGCTGTCGCATTGGTTTGCGTGGCCTTTAACTTGGCCGCTTGGGCTACGCCTGCCCGTCGATGTGGAAGTGTACTGGCAGGGCGCGCGCGAATTTTGGACCACCGATCATCTTTATGAAATTCGGTATGACACCACCGATGACAATCTCCCGTTTACCTATCCCCCATTCGGTGCGCTGGTTTTCACTCCTCTGTGGTGGCTGCACGACGTGTTCGGGCTCCTTGTCGCAGAACGCATATTCGCACTAGTCACGCTTTTAACCACCTACGCCATCGCCGCATTCTTGCTTCGCCTTGCAGGTGTTCGTGACCGCCTCTGGGAGTTCGTTGCGTTCGCCGCGCTGTTGGTGTCCGCACCGGTGTATTTCACACTCAATATTGGCCAAATCAACGTCATCCTCATGGCTTTGACGCTTTTCGACGTCGCACTCCCCCACAACACGCGCCATTCAGGCGCGCTCAAGTATGTGCCACTCGGCGTCCTCACGGGCATTGCCGCAGCTATCAAAATCACTCCTTTGGTGTTCGGGCTTTACTTCCTCATCCTGTGGGCAGTAACCAAATCGCCACGCGGACTTTTCGGCATGATCGGTGGCTTCCTCGGTGCTTCTGGACTGGCGTTTTTGTTCCGCCCATCCATCAGCATCCAGTACTTCACCGATGTGCTCTTTACTGCCGAACGAATCGGCGACCTCCACTTCGCCCGCAACGTATCAATCCGTGCGGTTCTTGAGCGGCTCCCAGAACTTGGCTCGGCGATGAATATCATCTGGCTGGCAGCTGTTGCACTAGTCATCGTTGCTGTTGGACTTGCCTGCTACCGGGTTCTAAGTTCAGGTTTAAGCAGCGCCAACCGACTATTGGCCGTATCTTTGGTCTCTTTGATCGCTTTATTGTGCTCACCGGTTAGCTGGTACCACCACTGGGTATGGCTTGGGCCTTTATGTGTTGCCCTGTGGCTAACCAAGCATCGCTGGTTGTCTATTTGGGGTGTATTTGCGCTGACCTTTGGGTCATTCCACAATTTTGTGCCTTCAGACAACGATATTGAATTAAGTTGGCCGTGGTGGATTCAGATCCTCGCTGCCCACTACCTCATCTTTTCCGCAGCGGTCATTGCCATGATATCTGCCATAGACAGCACTTCCTCATCGGCCAATAAGTAGTATCACAACTTCGTGCTCTATGATTGAACCTTTGTCTAAACACCTCAAGTGTTTGAAATGAAGGAAAGGATTCTTGGTTTTGACCAATCGCGAGACAGTACAAACTGTTCCGTCCGATCCGTCCGGCGCTACATCTGATCCTTTAACCACCAAGATCGGCAACATTAATCTTGGCACTAAAGATCTGCTGACATTGATTTCCGTTTTAGGAATTGCCGCCGGATTAGTGGCCAACAAGATTTTGATTGAGCGCTTTAATTGGCGCATCGACGCCGCAGTCTACCGCGAAGGCGCACGGGCACTGGTCGAGGGGCGTTCTCTATATGCTCAGCCCTTTGATATGGGTGATATTTCCCTCCCCTTTATCTATCCGCCCATCGGTGCCATCTTGTTTGCACCGTGGGGATATTTCGATTTCTTAACCGTTGAGCTCGTGGGCAACCTCATGGTGGTCAGCTCCTCCCTGCTTTTGTTGTTGTGCCTATATCTAGTCACCAACGCTGTCCTTGAAGGTCGTGACAGGCTGCTCGCTTTCACCATTGCAGCTATTTCCTGGCCCATCATGCTCTTTGCAGAGCCAGTACTACTGAATGCTGATCTAGGGCAGATCAACATCTTGATCATGGCCTTGGTGGTTTTTGATCTCCTCCCCATCAAACGCAGGATTCCACGAGGTGTCCTCATTGGGCTTGCAGCATCCATCAAAATCACGCCCCTGGCAATGCTGCTGTATTTCCTCGTGAAGAAGGATTTCCGAGGCATCATCAACGCCGTTATTTCACTGTGTGCGTTCACCGCGATCGGTGCAGTGTTAGCGTGGGAAAACACCAAAGAGTTTTTCACCACCACCTTGCTGAACCTAAACGCTGATGGTGAATCTGGCGTCGACACCACCTTCCAGTCCAACAGCTCCCTGCAAGCAATGCTCTATCGGTGGTGGACCTCAAAAGCAGATGCAGAAGCCTCATCGATTCCTTCAATCTTGTGGATCGTATTATCTGTCATAGCTATCTGTGCCGTGGCGTATCTGATGAAGCAACTATTCGTGCGGGGCCTTAACGTAGAAGCGGTCATGGTTAATGCCATGCTCATGCTGCTGATCTCCCCCATTTCCTGGTCCCACCACTGGGTGTGGCTTCCACTATGGGCTGTTGTGTTTTTCCTCCGCTACCGCCAACACCCATTCCGCCCCAAGTTCTTACTGGTAAGTGGCCTCATTTTGAGCATTATGTTGCTGATGCTTCCACCAAAGTGGTGGTTTGGCCGCGACGGTGTGAATGTTTTCGAGCTCAACATCTGGGAAAAGGTGCTGATCAATGACTGGACCTGGTTATCCATTGGTCTCATGATCACACTGAGCATTGGGCTGAAGGCCTTTCCCAAAATAATTAAGTGAATTTGCACCGTGTGTACATAAGACAACAAGATATTGCCAAAAAGGCGCCCAAATTTCAGAAATCTTGTTGTCTAATGTACGCGTGGCACTAGACAAAGGTGTGGGGCAGACAACGGTTCGTCGTCTGCCCACACCTCTATCTGGAGTTGGTACCCCAAAAACTAGTTGCGCAGCATTTCAGCTACAAGGAAGGCTAGCTCCAAAGACTGCTGAGTGTTCAGGCGTGGATCGCACGCTGATTCATAGCGGCCTGGAAGATCCACATCAGTAATGTCTTCTGCACCACCGAGACACTCAGTGACATCTTCACCAGTGAACTCAATGTGGATACCACCTGGGTGAGTACCCAGCGCGCGGTGGACTTCGAAGAAGCCCTGAACCTCATCAATGACCTTGTCAAAGTGACGAGTCTTGTAGCCATTAGATGCAGTGAAGGTATTTCCGTGCATCGGGTCGGACTGCCAAATAACCTTGTGTCCTGATGCTTCAACAGCCTGGATAACACCAGGAAGGACGGATCGGACTTTGTCATGGCCCATGCGAGCAACAATGGTCAAACGACCCGGCTCGAAGTTTGGATCAAGCTTGTCGGCATAAGCGACTGCCTCTTCTGGAGTAATTCCAGGACCGATCTTGATTCCAATGGGGTTTGAAATCATCGACGCAAAGTTCACATGGAAATCATCCATGCCACGGGTACGCTCACCGATCCACAGCTGGTGTGCTGAAAGATCATAGAGTTCCTGATTACCCTCTTCATCGGTTGCAAGACGCAGCATGGAACGCTCATAATCCACCAGCAATGCTTCATGCGAGCAGTAAATATTTGCGGCACGCAGTGACTCATCGGACACGCCACACGCTTCCATGAAACGCAAACCTGCATCAATTTCCCGAGCCAGTGCCTCATAACGAGCACCTGCTGGGGAATTAGCAACGAACTCACGGTTCCATTCACTCAAGCGGTAAAGATCTGCAGTACCAGAGCTAGTAAGAGCTCGCACCAGGTTCATGGCAGCGGAAGCATTTGCGTATGCACGAATCATGCGTGCCGGATCATGTCGGCGTGCTTCAGGAGTTGCTTCCACACCGTTGACGATATCGCCGCGGTAATTTGGCAAACCATTTCCATCAAGATCTGATGAACGAGGCTTTGCATACTGTCCAGCAATGCGAGCCATCTTAACCACTGGTGTGGATGCACCGTAGGTCAACACAACTGCCATCTGAAGCAAGGTCTTGATGTTGGCACGAATATGTGGCTCTGTGTTTGACTCAAAGGTCTCAGCGCAGTCACCACCCTGCAATAAAAATGCCTTACCGTTTGCTACATCGGCGAGCTTTTGCTTTAGCTCAACAACCTCAGGTGCAACGACAATAGGCGGTACTGACTCAAGGATCTTGCGCACATTTTCTGCCTGCGCACGGTCCCAGGTCGGTTGCTGCTTAGCATCACGGGAAACGGTGTCCTCGAACTGCTGCTGCATGCCCTCTGGCAATGGTGGCAAATCAGGGAGAACTTCTTTAGGGATATCAACTGTCCAACTCACACCCCTATTCATAGCACGATATCGCCGTATTAAGGAATGGAATTACGTATAGGTTTTCTCCCAACCTATGGAATCAGCATGGTTGGCTTAGATCACGCTATTTCTTTTCCCCAAAGGTAGCGTAGCCATGCACACTTTGAACTTAGCTAAATTATGACGAGCATCAACCAACGCATCGTGATTACCTACCGGCAGCTCCGGCAAGGTGGGACATCCCGCCATTTCCCAATACTGACGAAGCTCACGGGTAAACCGTGGGATCTCCCTGGGAAGACCAGCCATATCCCCCCACATTTGTGCCAACAGCACGTGATCATAGGCTCCCACCCACGCCCATAATTCAGGTTTGGATCCCGCAGAGGTTAAAAACTCATACACTTCACGTTTAATGGTGTCCGCTGACTTCCACACCTTGGACGAAGGATTGGGCAGCTTGTCTAATACATTAGTGCGGACCCACGCATTAGCCTTTGCAGAATCAAACCCGGTGCACACCGCGTAATATTCTCGGCCATCTTCTGCCACGATTCCAATAGAGACCAATTCGATCGTGCGCCCATCTTCGATGAACTCAGTATCGTAAAAATAACGCACTACTAATTAGTCCTTCTCAGTGTTGAAAACGTGGATTCATAGTTCATCGTAGCTAAAAGGGCGAACGCAACGTCACAGCAGGGCATCTCGCGCAACGCAGTTCCTTAAAAATCACTGGATACCGATACACTACATGGCATGCACGGTGAAAAACTTGTGGAAGACTCTCGGGAAAACCCCAGCTATTTCCAATGGCGCGATGTTGCGTCAAATTCGACATTGAAGAAAGCGCTTGTAATCCTTGCAACTGCTGCACTGCTTCTTACATTGTGGCCATCCATTTTCAACGTTCGGGCCATCGAATCATTTGTTTTCTTCTTCCACATTGACACCGATGTTTATCGCGCTGGTGCCCAAGCCTTCTTGCGCGGTGAAAACCTGTACACGCAGGACTATCAGGTAGGAGGCATCCAACTTCCCTTTACCTACCCGCCAATCTCAGCAGCACTTTTTGTCCCCCTAGCGCTTTTACCTAGCAACATTGCTGGAATCGCACTGACACTTATCTCCAGTGTGTTGTTGTGGTGGAGCGTGGCAATTGTTCTAAGAAGAACGTTTAAAAGTCTCTCCGATGCTGATTCACGGTTTGTGTCTTACCTGATCTTGCCTGTGGCATTATCCACCGAGCCTGTATTTCAAACCCTTCAGTTTGGCCAAGTAAACATCATTTTGATGGCACTTGTCCTCATGGATACCTTCACAAAGAAGCCATGGCTACCACGCGGTTTTTGGATTGGCTTAGCAGCGTCGATCAAACTCACCCCCGCTGTGTTTGGTCTCTATTTCCTGGTGAAGAAAGATTGGAAGAGCGCTGGAGTCGCCATAGCATCCGGTGTGGGATTCTCCGCCCTGGCTTTTGCGCTGTTGCCATCGAGTTCCAAAATTTATTGGACCGAAACTCTTAACGATCCATCGCGCATTGGCAATTTGTCTTATATTGCTAACCAATCGATGCGAGGGGCGCTTAGCCGTTTGATGCATGAACACCAGGGGCTCGTCGAAAAGCTATGGCTGGTGGCAGTCGTGTTGTGCCTTGCAGGAATTGCTGTGGCAATGTGGCGCGTGGTGCGCGCTGGAAACCCTTATGGTGCCGTGATGCTGAACTCCCTCATTGCGCTGCTGTGCTCCCCAGTTTCGTGGTCGCATCACTGGGTTTGGCTGATCCCACTTGCTCTTGGATTAGGCGCAAGTGCGTGGAACCAGCGGCATTCTGCGCCTTCTACTGCGGCAACTGCCGGGGTACTTGCCCTGCTGACGACGATTCCGATGTTCATCACCACGTTCTGGAACATGCCTTATGATTCAGAGTCGTATCCGTTTTGGCCGATATTCCTGCAACCATCAGGCAATGCATATGTTGTTGTGTCCATCGCCATTGTGATTGTGGCTTTGATAAATCCACGTATTTTCGGAAGCATTCACGCCGACGCTCAAAGCACATCCACGCGGACACCATCCCCTGCCCTGCTAGTTGTGCTGAGCATTACTATCTTCTATCTGTTTGCCAACGTATGGTTTAAAGGAAACAATCAAAATGAATCGTTAAGGCAATATCCTGTACAAACGATTGAAGGGCGTGGATTAACTGACCTCGGGGAGTTGATTTTCAAATTTGCCACGACGTCGGATCCGTTAGTTCCTCTCTGGGTTGTTGGTGTGCTTAATGCTACGGCGCTGGCAGTAACTGTAAGAATACTCATGCAACGCTATGGTGGCCGCCAACAATCTTGGATGATTAACCTCAGCATTCTCGCTGTGTCACTGATGATGTTTTCTGTACAAGATGCCTTGCAGTTTGGCTCACTCACTGTGGTTGCTCTTGCACTAATTACTGTAGATTTACTGGGTAACAATGTGATCCTTCGGCGTGGATTCCTCACTGGCGTTGCAGCTGGATTATTCGGGTGGCCGATTTTAATCCTCGTCGGTTTCCTTATTCACCGCCGTTTCGCTGCAACCATCACGGCCGCGGGTACCGCAATTGTGTTGTGGATCGCGGGAATTCTGCTTAACCCCGATCCTTTCAATCTAAATCTGCTGCGTCAGTGGTTCAGTGGCCGCGATGGTCGAGATAATATTTCTATCTACGCATTCCTGGCACGCTGGGTGTCGGAATCTCCAAGCGTGATGATCGTATGGGCGATCATCGGCCTTGTTATTGGTGCATGGGCAATCCATCGCAGTTGGGTTCGAAACAACACCAACCTGTCTGTAGCTTTAAGCATTGCGCTTCCACTGCTGGTGTTACCTACGGTCGAACTGCATCAACTAGTTTTGCTTCTTCCCCTTATTACCGTATTGGTTACTCAGGGACGCCTTGTCTACGTTTACTTACTTGCGTTTATTTCCCTTGTCTCTTGGACCCCACAGCATCTATCGTATGCCAACGTGTTCCCGCTAAATGACCCAGAACCCCAAGGATATGTAGCGCACTATGGTTGGTACTTACTGGTTGAACCAATGGCTCTTGCTCCTGCGGCAATTATTCTCGGCGTGTTTATTGCATGCGGATTCATACAAGGAAATTCTCCTGCAAAGTCCACTGAAACTCCACTGCAACCGAGCCAATAGCGGCAAGGAATAACTTAGAGTAAGTCAGGACCCAAGCATTTAAGCTTGGGTCCTGAATTTTTTGCTGGTCTGCTTGCGCTAAATCCCTACTCTTTATCCTGCTTAGCGCTTTGTTTAGAACCAATTGGTACGAAAATAGCCAAAGCTACGGCGATGAGAATAATTGGAGCGATAACTTCACGAGACCAATCAAGTGCGGCTACAACCACATAAAAAACGATGAGTAGTGCGACAATAAGCAACCGGATGCGCATGACCTTATTCACTGAAGCGATGATCCTTTACTATTCAAAAGCCCTTGTAGATTTTTCACAACTTCAAAGCCCAGTGCTTCCCACCAGACGGCGGTTCAACCATAAACTCGGACACAACCGATTCACGCTAACTATAAAACTTGGCTTCTTTTATATACCGTACGCTTTACTGCTTGCAGAAGCACTCTCCGGTTGATCAACCTTGACGGGACGTTCCTCAACAAGTGCCGGCAGCTTAGGTGGAACAAGGCTCCATCCCAATCCTGGGACTTTGGAAAGCAGATACGTGAGATAACCGCCCAGCATTGCGCACGCGAAGGCTATAACCATCCATGTATTGGTGTGGTGCCACATGCTTTCGGAAAGGTTGTCGATGGTCATGAAATTCCAGCGCAGTCCAAATCCGAAGATCAGGGACAACCCAAGTGCATGACCAATATAGATAGGCAGCGTGTGCTTGCCGATGAGTTTGAGCAAATCACCAAGCGGTTTGATGCGCGCAATCCATACGCACATGACAATTCCGGCTGGCAACGAAATTACTCGAATGATCATGGCGGGCAAATGATCCATATCGAATCCCGTGAGGTTTCCACCTAAGGCATGGGCGTAGCTGTCTCGGAGATTCATCAGCCATAGCATTGTGGCGCCGTGATGTTGGGCGTCTCTCAACGCGTTGGAGATAACTCCCAATGCCAATCCTGCAACATAAAGAACCGCGGAAAAGACGATGGCTTTGGGCTTGGTCGCAGATTCAGCAAACCGGGTAATCAGTGGGCGGAAATATGCGCCAATCAAAAATGCTGGCAAATAAATGATGGACTTGCGTAAGATTTCAATTTCACTGAACGCCGGCATGAAGAGCCACAATGATGCCACCAAGACAGCGATTGCCCAACCTGGAAGTTTCTTGGTCGCCCATAGGAACAGGTTGAACATCACCAGGAAGTACAGGAACCAGTACATATTGGTTGCCCACACGATGGAATCGCTGTACCACTCAAATGAGGCTGGTTCCCTACCAGTGAATATTGTGCCTTCAAGTCTGTGGAGGTAAAGGTTAACCGGTGTCCACAAAAGGTAGGGCACTAGATAAAACCACAAGCGTCCACGGAAAAGCTCACCAAAGCTTTGATCTAGGACTTTGACCGCAAAGAATCCGCTGACCATGAAAAATAGCGGCATGCGCAAAGGGTCAAGCAGAGAATTCAGGTGGGAGGCCAAGGTGTCTTGTCCACCGGGAATTGCTAAAGATACGTGGAGGAGGACAACACCAAGGATGGAGATTCCCTTGGCAATATCTGGCCAATCCATGCGTGTCTTGTTTTGGGGAGCCGTCACTTGTTGAGGTGCTGGGGTATCATTTCCAGTTTTCACGGTGACGGATAACTCCTATAAGACGGTGTGCTGTGAGTATGCTTCCACCATCCGGCTTGTCTAGCGGTGTAAAAGATTAACGTTTAGTTAAATCTTGAAGTCTAACCGCTTCCACAATACCGATCTGTTGCCTATTTGCGAAAAACTCTCACGGTGTTTCCAAGGTCTTTAGCAGGAATTGCGGTCTTACTGTGAGGGTGCTGTTCCCTCTGGATATCCTTTTCCAGCTTCCAAAGAATCTTTTACATCCTTTGAATACGCATCAACATAAGGCTGACCGGTGAGGTCTGCCAGGATAAACATCACATGATCAGTCAGTTTGCGTGCTGCCTCAAGGGAGCCTGCTTCAAGGCCATGTTCTTTCACAAACGCTAAAGGATCAATGGCGTGGCCCACTTTGATTTTTACTTTTGCTGGGCGTGGCACCCAACTTCCAATAGGGTTTGCATCCCTACTACCAATCATGGCGATGGGCACAATTGGTTTTCCAGTTTCCATTGCGACAAATGCCATTCCAGTTTTGCCTTTGTAAATCCGGCCATCTGGTGAGCGCGATCCTTCAGGGTAAATACCAAAGAGATCTCCCCTATCTAAAACTGCCTTGGCCGTATTCATCAGCGAATCCCTGGCATTATCAGCGGTACGGTCCAGCGGAACCTGCCCTACTGAGGTAAAAAACCACTTCTGTAATTTGCCTTTAACACCAGGGGATGTGAAGTACTCAGACTTCGCCGGAAATGTCAGCTGCCGTGGACACAGTAGTGGAAAATAAAATGAATCCATTACTGCTTGATGGTTGGATGCCATGATCGCGGCGCCCTGATCTGGGATATTTTCTTTGCCTTCAATTTCTGGGCGGTTATACACACGCAAAAATGGGCCAATCAGCACATACTTGAAAAACCGATACCAGTTGTTGTCCATGATGTTTGGGTTTACCCCTTCTTCGCGCTTTGCTGTAGGAACTTCTAAGAATACGTTACCTAGGCCTTGTATTTTGCGATGAAGCACCCAGAAATTTCAAAAAAGGGGTAGTACTTTTGATCAAAGTTTGATCAAAGTTATGTTGTTTCTAGAACTGCACGCCTAGCCAAGTCTGCCACGCCAATCATGCCAGCATCTCCGCCTAGTTGCGCTGTGGCAACATGTGCCAACGGCCGGTATCCGGCACCAACTATTCTGGAGGAATAATGATTAACTGCCTGGTCGAGGTATAAACTCGAGTCCTTTGACAGGCCACCGCCGATCAAGATCATGCCTGGATCGAGCACATCGGCGATTATCGCTAGGGTTTCCCCCAACCATTCACTAAAGTCCTCGAGCACAGCGATGCCTAAAGGATCTTCCTTTTTAGCGGCAGCGGTAATCATCTTGCCCGTGATTGCTTGAGGATCAGTTTTGATCTGGTCAAAAAGTTCACTGTTGGTATATGAACCATGCGACGCCAACTCACGAGCCGTATAAACCAGCGCGGTGCCAGAACAATAACGCTCCAAGCAGCCTTCTTTACCGCATGAACACGCACGTCCGCCGCGCACAACACGCAAATGCCCAAACTCCGGTGCAGTGCCAAATGCACCACGGTAGATTTCACCTTTTTCGATTAAGGCTGCACCAATTCCAGTTCCAAGCGCCAACAACACCCAGTTATCTGCACCCTGAGCTGCACCAAAGCGGTGCTCACCCCATGCAGCAGAGTTGGCGTCATGTTCTAAGCGGACAGGAAGACCTAGCAATTCCTCAAGTTGTGACCGCACTGGTTCATCACGCCACGGAAGGTGCGGAGCAAACCTAATAACTTCACAGTCTGGATCTAAAAACCCTGCAACTGCAAGACCAACGGCATCAACTGGGTGCGTGGCTTTAAGTTGCTCAACCAGGTCAAAAATTCCCTGTTCCATCGCCTGCGTCGTGCGCGGCGACGGTGCCGACAAGCTGGCAACGATGCGCCCGGATTCGTCGACAAGCCCTGCGCGCATGTTGGTGCCGCCGATGTCAAAGCCCACCGCAAAACTGGCCGGTTTTTGTGGCATAAGAGTGCCCCTCGCGTTCTACACAGGATTTAGGTGAAATTAATCTTTCAAAGTATAGCGAGGAACCCCCTGCCAACCATCATCGTGTCTCACTCTGCAAGATCTTAGTCAACCGCTCCCCCATGATCTCCCACGACCATTTCGCCTCCACATGCGCGCGACCAGCAGCGCCCATCGCGGCGCGGCGGATAGGGTCGTCGAGAAGCTCAATTAGGATTTCAGAGAGCTTTTCGACGTCCGACCCCTCCACAACCACCCCAGTTTCCGGAGTCACGGTCTCAGGCGCGCCGCCAGAGGCGCCGGCGATCACCGGCACCCCACTTGCTTGGGCCTCGAGGTAAACGATGCCCAAGCCTTCCACATCAAGTCCGCCTCCACGGGTGCGAGCGGGCATCGCGAAAATATCAGCCGCAGCTAAAGTATCGATCATGTCCTGATAATCAAGACGCCCCAAGAATTGAACATTGTCAGTCACATCATCAGCGAGCCGCTTCAAAGTCGGTTCATATCGGCCACTTCCAACGATAAGCAACTGGGCATCTGGGCGAACACTTATAACCTTGGGCATCGCCTTGATCAAGGCATCTTGGCCTTTCCTCGGCACGAGCCTAGAGATGCACACAATCACCGGGGTCGTATCGGCTAAACCCAGCTTTTTTCTGTGGGCGGCGCGCAGTTCTACGGATGCCGGGGTAAAAGTGTCAATATCTACCCCGGACGGCAAATGCTCAAAGGATGGATGAGCTCCAAAAGCACTGCGGAAACGGCGCAACGTGTAATCAGAAATATAAGTTATTACATCTACTTCTGCACCAATTTTGCGCAAAGATTGCCTCGCCCCAGGAAGCATCGACCAGCCAACCTCATGACCATGCGTGGAAGCAATAATCTTACTTGCGCCAGCTTGTCTAGCCTTAGCTGTCATCAGTGCCAACGGAGCAGCAGCACCGAACCACACATTATCGATGTCTCGTTCCCGAATAATCTCTGCCATTGCATAAGCAGTAGTTGGTGTGGGGAGCATGACCGACCTAGGCCACCTCAGTACCTCATAGTCCAAGGTTGCATCATAAGCATGGGCTTCTTCAGCATTTTGAGTAGAAGCAAAAACAACCATCGAAGCTGGATCTTGCGTAGCGATAAAATCCCGGAGGTAACTTTGAATACCCCCTACGCGGGGCGGAAAATCATTGGTCACAACGAGAGTTCTTCGGGGTGCTGACACAAAAATTCTCCTGACAAGCGTGTTTTAGTACCGGCGGGCTCCATAAAAAGGTGCTGAATCAACAGATACCACCTGAACGGGAATTCCGTAGTCTGAAGCATGAACTATCTTACCGTCGCCGATATACAACCCCACGTGGGTTGCTCCCGGGTAATAACCAATGACATCACCCGGCTGTAGCTCATCACGACTAACTGGAGTTCCACCTGCCATCTGAGCTTGCGACGTGCGTGGCAAAGTCTTACCCATCTGCTGATAAGCCCAATAAATTAAGCCCGAGCAATCAAACTCATTGGGTCCGATAGCGCCCCAGCCATAGGGGCTACCCAACTTAGACAGAGCAGCTTCCACGGCCCCTGAAGTCTTAGAAGAAATGCCCAAAAGCTCCGTGAGATCAACCTCCAAGGGACCATTCTTGGCTGTCCACAGCTCCCGCTCCTCCGCCGTCAAGGCATCGACACGATCCCGAATTTCCGTTTTGCGGGCGTCTAATTGCTCCCTTTCAGCTTCCAGTTCAGCCTGCCGAACTTTTAGCTGACCCAATTGAAATTCTGCCTCCGCCTTGGTGCGGTTAGCTTGATACACCGCATCAGCAGACTTCTTGGTTTCTGCATTAAGGGATTCCACCACATCACTGGTGGACTTAGTCAATGTTGAAAGATAGCTCATTCGATCAATGACATTTTGCGGATCTTCCGCCGATACCGCAATACTTAGAGGATCTGTTACGGTGCCACGATATTTAGCTTGTGCAATGCGGTTGATCTCAGACCGATATGCTTCTACATTCTGCGAAGCGGTCTCAGCAGCAGCACGGAACTCTCCAGCGCGTTCCTGAACCTCCGCAATTGTTGCTTCCCGAGCTTCAATATCAATCTCAAGCTGCTTAACCGCTTCATTCTGCGCAGAGGTTTCCTGGGAAACAAGGTCAATATCTTTGATCAGCTGATCAACTTCCTCAGCGCCAGCAGAATGTGGAAAAACCAACAAGGATCCAACCAGCAGGCTTGATGCCATGATGCTGCCCCAACGGCGACCAAACATCTTCCAAATCCCCTATCAACCTCACTCAAACAACTTCACTACTGTAGCCCGATAACAAGTGCGTTACCCAGGAAGAAAGAAAGCAAGCCACTCTCTACTTCTTAGGTGAGAGTGGCTTGCTTGATATCTGAACTCTTTGCAGCTTAGAAACGAACTGCAGAGTGGAATGGCATGTAATCCAAGGAATGCTCAGACAGCGGAGTGCTGCTGTTGAGGGCGTGGATCACAGTTCCATGGCCAGAGTAGATTCCCACGTGGGTCGCGCCAGAGTAAAACGCAACGATATCGCCAGCCTGAAGGTCAGAGTAAGCAACTGGGGTACCCTGTGCAGCTTGTGCCTGAGAGGTACGTGGGATGGACTTTCCAACCTGGCTGTATGCCCAGGAGGTCAGGCCGGAGCAGTCGAAAGCGTTAGGGCCAGCAGCACCCCAACCGTATGGTGCACCAATCTTGGTACGAGCTGCATCTACAATTGCCTGACCCGCGCTTGCAGGGGCTGCCTGAGCTTCTGCTGCAGGAGCATCAATAACGGCGGCGTAAGCAGTTGGTGCGGCCTGGCTGCTGAGGGAAGGAATCCACTGATCGATTCCTGGGATGTTGTTCAGACCTGGGGTGGTCTCGATGCCAGCGACGTCGATGCTGAATCCAGTATTAGGAACAACAACTTCAGCAGCCTGTGCTGGGGTGGCAATAGCTGCGGTAGCTCCAAGCGCAACTGCTGATGCTGCTACTGCATTACGAGTTGCGTTTGAATTGTTGCGACGGTGCTTACCCACTGATGAAACTCCAAATCTTCCTGTTTGCTGACCGAGTTAGCTGTCGGGTTCGGAGCGGAAGGCTCCTATCCCCACTCCTTCTCTTTTTCAAAAGAACCCTCGTGGGAAACTCACCCCAGGAACACATTTGGTTCCCCGGCTCGCTACATTGTTCAGATGGATGGATCTAAACTATGCTTGCGATTAAGCGTCTATTTGTTTCTGTAATGCGGGATGATGTTTTCAATCCGTCCCGCAAGGTCTCAACTAGGTTACGAAATTGCAACAAGCCTTGTCTAGCCCGCCTACAACAATCGAGCGTTATTAAACTGTTATCGACGGTTGATTTGACCGAGATCAAAAAAGCGAACTCATGCCCCTACCCCTAAGGGTAAACCATTAAAGCCCTAAAAAGTGCCAATACGCTTGCGTTTCAGCAAGCTCACAGCGAATCAAACGATTTCTCTCGCAGCAAAAAACCGACCGCCCAAACGCGACAATCCCACTATGTGACATTATTCACAAGTGGCGTCTTATGCTCTGGGATTTGAACATATGACAACAAAACTCAGAGAACAAACCCTGCCATTTTTGAAACCGTGCACAAGTTGGAGTCACCGTTTGAGCAACGAGGCTAGGATGCTCGTATTTAAAGGGACCCACCTTCCAGTGTGTTGTCATCAACTAGCAACGCCACAAGGACTCCTGAAAGCCGCTTCGAGCCCCGATGAATAAGTATGCTCCCCCCTGCGCCTCCACGGCATCCGCCAGGCACTAGATAGACCTATTAGTGCTTCTAATTGGATGTTGGCTGAGATTTCAAATGACTACGTTAGATCTCATAGGGAACCAAATTCCGACAAGGAATTGGCATAGAAAAACTCCCTGTTGCTAAAACCAAAGGTTTTAGCAACAGGGAGTTTTTGTAAGGAATGCTAGAAACTAGTTCTTGCCTTCATTCCTGTCACGCTCGATGTTTGCCTCGTTGAGTGCGCGGAGAGTCTCTGCTTCCTCAAGGTGGTTAGCGTGCTCGATTTCCTTCGCCTTAGCCACAATATCTTCTGGGTCTGGGCCGAAGAATCCACCACGGGTTTCCACTGCGGAGTAACCAAGCTGGTTCATCTGCTTAGGAACAGCGGCGCCAGCGTATGGCAATGGAATTGGGTGTCCATGATCATCTACAGGGCCAAGCGGCTGGTGAACTTCAATGAATGCACCATTTGGCATCTGCTTGATAACACCGGTTTCAATACCGTGTTCAAGGACTTCGCGGTCAGAGCGCTGCAGGCCAATGCACAGGCGGTAGGTGATGAAGTATGCAATAGCTGGTCCAAGGATTAGGCCGATACGACCAATCCAGGTCATAGCATTCAGTGACACATGGAACTGCATTGCGTAAACATCGTTACCACCGGAAACGGTCAACAGGATGTAGAAGACCAGAGCCATAACACCGAGTGAGGTGCGAACTGGAACGTCACGTGGACGCTGCAGCAGGTTGTGGTGTGCATCGTCACCGGTGAACTTACGCTCAATAAATGGGTAGGTGACAAGCAGGACAACCAAGATACCCAGCATTACAGCAACCCAGAACACTGCTGGAATGGTGTAGTTGCCCAGGTAGAGCTCCCATGCAGGCATGACACGAGCAGCACCATCTGTCCACAGCATGTAGACGTCAGGCTGAGAACCAGCAGACACCTGTGAAGGGTTGTATGGGCCAAGGTTCCAAATTGCGTTAATGGTGGTAACGCCAGCAAGCAGTGCGAGGAATCCGAAGACGATCAGACCGAAAGCAACAGCCTTAACTGCGAACAGCGGCATGATTCGGATACCAATGACGTTGTTCTCAGTACGACCAGCGCCTGGGAATTGGGTGTGCTTCTGGTACCAAACGAGAGCGAGGTGAGCTGCGATCAGGCCGAGCAAAATTGCCGGGATGATCAACACGTGTGCAATGTAGAAACGGTCCAGCATCAAATCAGATGGGAAGTCTCCACCGAAGATCAGCCAGTGCATCCAGGTACCGATGATCGGCAGACCAACGATAATCGCGGACATGATTCGAAGACCGACACCAGAGAGCAGGTCGTCAGGCAGGGAGTAACCCATGAAGCCTTCAGCCATACCCAAGATGATCAGCACAACACCGATGATCCAGTTAGCTTCACGTGGGCGACGGAACGCACCGGTGAAGAAGATACGGAGCATGTGAACCAGCATGGACACGACGAACAGCAATGCAGCCCAGTGGTGCATCTGGCGGATGAATAGACCACCACGAACTTCGAAGGAAATATCCAACGCAGTTGCATACGCACGAGACATCTCCACACCATTAAGTGGGAGGTAGCCGCCGTCGTAAATGACCTTCGTGATTGAAGGGTCAAAGAACAGGGTCAGGTAGACACCGGTAAGAAGCAGGACGATAAAGCTGTAAAGAGCAATCTCGCCAAGCATGAAGGACCAGTGGGTCGGGAAGACCTTGTTGATCTGGCGGCGGATACCCGACGCCATGGTGTAACGGGAATCAAGATTGTTTCCCACGGTAGCTAGACTCATGACTTACGCTCCCAGAATGCAGGGCCAACTGGCTCAATGAAGTTACCAGCGGCGATGAGGTAACCCTCTTCATCAACTGTGATCGGCAGCTGTGGCAAAGCACGTGCAGCTGGTCCGAAGACTGGCTTGCCGTAGTGCAATGCGTCGAACTGCGACTGGTGACATGGGCACAGAATACGGTTTGTCTGAGCCTCGTACAAGGAGGTTGGGCAACCGATGTGCGTACAAATCTTGGAGTATGCGTAGTAGTCACCGTAGTGGAAGGACTCCTGGCCTTCGCGTTCGATGACCTTCTCAGCGTCAGAGGTGCGCAGGCGGATCAACATAACTGCGTTACGTGGACCGTGAACGGAGTGCATCTGGTGCTCGTAAACATCCTTTGCAGGATCGTACTCAGCACCGTCGTTAACCATTTCAGCTGGAAGTGGGAAAACGGTTTCCATGGAAGCAGCAGCCAAGTCTTCTGGGCGCATACGAACCAGGCGTGAAACGCCGGTGGTGGACCAGTGCTCACCAGTTGCATCGGTGTGAGACTCAGCAATAGCTGCGGTGTCGCGTCCAAGGTAAACCTTGACGTTGTTTTCAGTCAGGGTCCAACCAGAGGTCCACAGGGTGCCGTCACCTTGAACATCCATTGGGCCTTCTTTTGGCTTCCAAGGATTCTTGATCATGCCACCCATTGGGGCGATGATGGTCAGGCCAGCAAGCACTGCTCCACCGCCAGCAAGTCCCATGATCAGCTTACGACGACCAAGGGTCGAGGTCTGCCAGGAATCGTTGAGCAACGCAACGATCGTGCGGCGGTCAACTTCTTCAGAAGGACCATCGTGACGACGCTGAACCGCGATCTCTTCTGGAATGAACTTTTTAACATAAAGAACAACTGCGAAACCTAGGGACAGGATGCACAGACCAGAAGTAATACCCAGCATTGGGGTGTACAGGGTGTAGGCCAGAAGACCTTCGTCACCGTGTGCCTTGTACTCCCAAGGCCAGAAGATGTAGGTAGCCAAGAATCCAAGGCCACCAATGATGCCGAGCGTTAGCCAGAAAGCGACCAGGCGTGCTGCGCGCTTCTCAGCTGGGTCGTTAGGAATTGGGAAACGTTCCTTGCGGTATGCAATGGTAACGTCATCCAATTCAGTACCAAGACGTGCAAGATCCTCATTGCTCATCGCGTTGAGTTCTTGGGTGGTGTATTGCTTTTCGTTGTTGTTACTCATGAACGCGATCCAATCCACATAGCGGCGGCCACGAGGACCAAAATGCCGAATACCCACATGAACAGACCCTCAGCTACAGGGCCCAAGCTTCCGAGGGAGTAACCACCAGGTGATGGGGTCTCCTTGGTGGACTTAATGAATGCGATGATGTCCTTCTTCTCGTCTGCAGAAAGCTGACGATCAGAGAACTTAGGCATGTTCTGAGGACCGGTTAGCATAGCCTGGTAGATTTCCTGCTCATTTGCAGCGTCCAGGTTAGGTGCGTACTTACCGGATGAAAGCGCACCGCCACGGCCAGTGAAGTTGTGGCAGGATGCACAGTTCAGGCGGAACAGATCTCCGCCGCGAGCGACGTCGGCGGAGTTAATCTGTCCGTCGTAGTTTTCGCCACGGAGTTCTTCCATAGCTAGGGTGCCGTCCTCGTTGTACACGAGTCCTGGGCCACCACCGTTGGCTGCAACGTATGCAGCAATTGCAAGGGTCTGAGCCTCGGTGTAACGAGGTGCCTTGCGTTCAGCCTGAGCCTCGTTACGCAGCATAGGCATACGGCCGGAGTGTACCTGGAAGTACACAGCGCCTTCGCCAACGCCAACGAGGGAAGGACCGCGGTCCTGAACACCTTGGAGGTTTACGCCGTGGCAGGTGATGCAGGCGACATCGTAAAGGTCTTTACCCTCGGAGATAAGAGCCTGATCGTCGCGCTGCGCGGTAGCAACTTGAGCATCTGGAGTGATCGCGGTTGCGAGGATTCCTGCTCCGCTCAGTCCAATGGTCAAAGCCAATGCACCAGCAACGGTGCGCCGGACCTTGCGGCGATTCTTGACCTTCTTAGCAGAGGGTTTAGCCATGCCTGTTCCCTCTGGGGTCTGCGGGTTGGTTTCCATCATTTCCCTTTGAATCTCGACTGTGGAAGTGAAGGGCATCAGGAATCTCAACTTGGTTGAGGATTCCCTGCTGCCTACTGAATGAAGTAAATAGTGATGAAGAGGCCGATCCAGACCACGTCAACGAAGTGCCAGTAGTAGGACACCACCATTGCTGCGGTTGCCTGTGCTGGGGTGAACTTCGACTTCTGGATTCGAAGAAGAATCACGACGAAGCCGATAACACCCGCGATCACGTGCAGTGCGTGGAAACCGGTTGTAATAAAGAATGCCGATCCGTAAACACTGCTCTGGATTGTTAGTCCGTGATGCACGAGAGTGATGTACTCGTAGCCCTGGCCGATCACGAAGATTGATCCGAGGATAATCGTGACCAAGAACCACTTGCGGAGGCCGTAAACGTCACCCCTTTCAGCCGCAAAGACTCCGAACTGGCAAGTAACTGAGGATGAGACCAGAATGACTGTAATCAACAGTGCGTAAGGCACGTTGAGGTAGTCTGTCTGCTCTCCCCAAGATCCATTTGCCAATCCGTTCGCACGGGACACGAAGTACATCGCGAATAGTCCGGCGAAGAACATTAATTCCTGAGACAGGAACACAATGGTGCCGACACTGACCATATTCGGACGGTTCAGTGCCGCAACACGTTGTGGTGCTGCCATACCTGTATTTCCAACTGCGCTCGTCACGTTATCTAGTATGGCTGTTTGGTTGGCCAAAGTCACTTCAAGCCCCCCGTTTCAATTGAAAGTTTGAACTCGTCTTTTAGTGGCAATTCCGCACCCATTGGCGAACTTTATTTTTGACTTGTCAGGAACTTTTCGTAGACCATTTACGACCGTTACATAATTGCAGGTTAAAGGGTTCACAGGGAGCTCCAATATCTCAAGCGCGATCCCGATGCCTCCTGAACGCTTTATTGAAGTACACTCTTTTCCTTTTTCGCAGGACTTTGCTTGAGAGACACGTCACAGGGTTTTATACCCCTACGAGACCCCACATACAACTTTCGGTTGAACCCGATCAAAAGGCGTTTTTGCAGCTTAATGCGATTGACCTCGCCACAATCCCCCACGTTTTCATTTTTGGAAACTTTTCTTTACACCATGGGAACTTTTTCCATTTCCAGGGTTTTTGAATTTCTAAAGCTGAAAACCCATTTGGATACTAGGGTTTCGTCACGGTGATCAAACTATAAAGAAAGCTGTGAAGACAGCAAAACGCTCAGGCATGTCGAGTAACCGACAAACCTGAGCGTTTCCACTTTTAGTACTAGTGCTTTTCCTTAGGCACTCCGTACTGAAGGTTAAGCTTGGTGGCTGTGAAAATCAGTAGGAGGAGTCCCACTGCAATCATCCAGTAGTGGAAGTACACCAAACCGAACGCGAGGAATCCTACAGCACCAGACATAGCCGCTGGCCAAATGGAGCTTGGGCTGAAGAAACCAAGGGTTCCAGCCTTATCGGCTACCTCTGCCTCTTCCCAATCCTCTGGAAGAACGTCTACGCGCACTTCAGTGAAGTGTAGGTACACTCCGAGCATCAAGGTCAGACCAGCTGAGAGCACCAGTGCAACAGAGCCGACCCATTCAACACCCTGCACGCTACCGGCATCGTTAACGTGCATCGTTGCGAAGATGTAGATTACGGCCATGCCGACCATGAATACGGTCAGGCCGTACATCAGTTTTGCTGAAGACTTCATTTGTTATTGCACCCCTTCTTATACGTTGCTCTGTGTGTTTTCGCCGTCGCGGGTTGCGTCGCGCTGAGAAACGAATGGGCTGGTGGAAGTAGCGTAAGGTGCTTCGCCAATGTGCTCAAGTGCTTGAGCGTTGGTTGCCTCTGGGTTGGAGTCGCGGAAGCTGATGTACTCAGCAAAGGAATCGCGGTCAACAACGCGGAGTTCGAAGTTCATCATTGCGTGGTAGGTACCGCACATTTCTGCACAGCGACCAACGAATGCGCCTTCCTCGGTGATCTCTTCGATCTGGAATACTCGCTGAGACTTGTTCGCCTCAGGGTGAGCATAAGCATCGCGCTTGAAGAGGAACTCTGGAACCCAGAAGGAGTGTGCAACGTCAGCAGATGCGAGGTTGAACTCGATTGGAGTATTCGAAGGGAGAACCAAGACTGGGATCTCGTCAGTGGTACCTAGGGTTTCAATCTGGTTGAAGTGTAGGTAAGAGATATCAGACTTGGAGTTACCGTGAATTGGGTTATCTCCAGCAGGGTCCTTCTTGGAAGCCTCGGCCGCTGCCTGACGCTCCTCGTCAACTCCCTGGTACTCGCTACCGCCCGGTGCTAGTGCACTGTCGATCTCGGAGTAACCGAACTTCCAGTTCCACTGGTACGCGGTGACGTCCACAGTGACCTCTGGGCTCTTATCCAACGCGGTGACCTTGTCCTGGGTCTGCACGGTGAAGAAGAACAGCACCATGACGATGATGATCGGAACGATCGTCAGGACGAGTTCTAGCGGAACGTTGTACTGAAGCTGCTTAGGGAATTCTCCCTCGCCGCGCTTTTCAGCCTTCTTGGCGTTCCAAGAGAAGATTGCAGTGAGGAAAAGACCCCACATGATAATTCCGATGATCCAGGCAGCAACCCAGACCCATGACCAGAAGTTACCCATGGCCACTGCTTCAGGGGTAATGCCATCAGGCCAACCCATACGTAGGAAATCTCCAAGCACACCGCCAGGAGGGGCGACTTCACAGCCTGCCATGGCGAGGCCACCTAAGCCCAAGACACCGCCAAGCAGGGCCTTGCGCTTTAAACCACGCTTATTTTGCTGTTCCACGTGTGTTCTGCCTTCCTGTCCACACAAAAACCAGAGACCTTACGGTCATTTCTATCTTCGCAGAATAGCCTATTTGCCAGCCGATTCCATATCTTGCGTTTGGTGGAAATATCTTCATGGATTTTATTTAAAGAGGCGTCAAATGTCTTTTAACTGCAACAATATGTCCGAACCCTCTGGTGGAATACCTAAAGTGTAGGCATTATATGTATGCCACGTCACAGACCATCAACCTTTTGATTGCCCTTGAAAAACCCCCACCCCTACCCCCTACGGGGCTGCAAGGTGCATGTATTGCGAAATCAATAATGTTTTAAGAATTCTTTGCGGTTTCTTCCAGAGTCGGGGGACGCGTGTCCGATTCGATTCCTTCAAAGAATTTTGGCGTGCCCTTTTCACCTCCGATGTAACTTCGCCGTATCGTTACTAGGGATTCAACAAATGCGGTGCCACGATCTTGTCGTTCGCTTGGCACCTTTATTTCAGGAGGATTTTTCATTCATGTGCGGCCTTCTTGGCATATTGACTGCAAACGGGAACGCTGAAGCATTCGTTCCTGCTCTCGAGCGGGCCTTGCCATGCATGCGCCACCGTGGCCCTGATGACGCCGGCACATGGCACGATGCCGATGCTGCTTTTGGCTTCAACCGTCTCTCCATCATCGATATCGCCCATTCACATCAGCCACTTCGCTGGGGTCCTGCTAATGAACCAGACCGTTACGCCATGACCTTTAACGGTGAGATCTACAACTATGTGGAGCTTCGCAAAGAGCTTGCTGATTTGGGCTACACCTTTAACACTTCTGGCGATGGTGAACCTATTGTCGTTGGATTCCACCACTGGGGTGAATCTGTCGTTGAACATTTGCGAGGCATGTTCGGTATTGCCATTTGGGATACCAAGGAAAAGTCACTGTTTTTAGCTCGTGACCAGTTCGGTATCAAGCCTTTGTTCTATGCCACCACTGAGCACGGAACTGTGTTTTCCTCCGAGAAAAAGACCATTTTAGAAATGGCTACGGAGATGAATCTAGACCTGAAGCTTGATAAACGCACTATTGAGCACTACGTTGACCTCCAGTATGTCCCTGAGCCAGAGACCCTTCATGCTCAGATTTCACGGCTTGAGTCTGGTTGCACCGCAACTGTTCGCCCCGGAGGAAAGCTGGAACAAAAGCGCTACTTCAAGCCACAGTTCCCTGTGCAGAAGGTAGTAAAAGGTCAAGAACAGGACCTTTTCGATCGCATTGCCAAAGTGTTGGAGGATAGCGTCGAAAAGCATATGCGCGCCGACGTGACCGTGGGCTCGTTCCTTTCCGGCGGCATTGACTCAACCGCTATTGCTGCGCTTGCAAAGCGCCACAACCCTAACCTGCTCACCTTTACCACCGGCTTTGAGCGCGAAGGCTACTCCGAGGTCGATGTGGCTGCAGAATCAGCAGAGGCGATTGGTGCAGAGCACATCGTGAAGATCGTATCTCCTGAGGAGTACGCCGATGCGATTCCAAAGATCATGTGGTACCTGGATGATCCAGTGGCAGACCCCTCGTTGGTTCCCTTGTACTTTGTTGCTGCAGAAGCCCGCAAACACGTCAAGGTAGTGTTGTCTGGTGAAGGCGCAGATGAGCTTTTCGGTGGATACACCATCTACAAGGAACCACTGTCGCTTGCACCGTTTGAAAAAATCCCTACTCCCCTACGCAAAGGGCTAGGCCGCCTCAGCAAGGTTCTTCCAGATGGAATGAAGGGCAAATCACTCCTCGAACGTGGCTCCATGACCATGGAAGAGCGCTATTACGGCAATGCGCGTTCCTTCAACTTCGAGCAAATGCAACGCGTAATTCCTTGGGCGAAACGCGAATGGGACCACCGCGAAGTAACAGCCCCAATTTACGCTCAGTCTCGTAACTTCGATCCAGTTGCTCGCATGCAGCACCTAGATCTATTTACCTGGATGCGTGGCGATATCTTAGTCAAGGCCGACAAAATCAACATGGCAAACTCCCTTGAGCTGCGCGTTCCCTTCCTAGACAAGGAAGTTTTCAAGGTTGCAGAGACAATTCCTTATGATCTGAAAATCGCAAACGGCACCACAAAGTACGCACTGCGCAAGGCACTTGAGCAGATCGTCCCGCCCCATGTCCTCCACCGCAAAAAACTCGGTTTCCCCGTCCCAATGCGCCACTGGCTTGCAGGCGATGAACTGTTTGGTTGGGCACAAGACACCATCAAGGAGTCTGGAACCGACGAGATCTTCAACAAACAGGCTGTACTGGACATGCTGAAGGAACACCGCGATGGTGTTTCCGATCATTCCCGTCGCCTGTGGACAGTTCTGTCCTTCATGGTGTGGCATGGCATTTTTGTGGAAAACCGCATTGATCCACAGATTGAAGATCGCTCTTACCCAGTCGAGCTTTAACCGCACTTGTGAAAAATCCCCTTGCATGCCCGTATCGAATACGGTCGAATGCAGGGGGATTTTGGCATTCTTTGTCGGTTTGCAGAATGGATACTTTCTCCACTCAGGAGGTAGGCGCTTACTCTATACCGATCGTGTGGTCTCCTTTTGAGCACCGGACTTTTAAAGGCCAAACATACATGACAAGATTTCGAGTTTTCGGGAATCCTTGTCACACCAGTCTGGTTTGGGAAGAGGTAAAGCAAACATTCGTGCCAATAATTTGTGTTTTTCAGAATTCTTGGCACGTGTGTTTGGTCGCATCATAAATTGGCTAAAACCTAACTCAGTGGCGTGAAAAAAGAACCCTCACAGAATCGTTTCTAACGACCTTTTGGGCTCCAGGTAATACAAATTACTCATTCTTGAAATCCAGTCGCTTAAACAGCCCACAAACGACGGCAACCAAAATCCACAATGCACTAACCCCACAATGCACAAAAGGCCCACCCCGAAGACATTTTCCTCGGGATGAGCCTTGTCCAGATTAAGCCAGATTATGACTGTGTGGATTTAGTTGAAGGAGTCACCACATGCGCAGGAGCTGCCAGCATTTGGGTTGTCGATGGTAAAGCCCTGCTGCTCAATGGTGTCAGCGAAGTCAATCTGAGCGCCAAGCAGGTATGGGGTGCTCATCTTGTCCACAACAAGGCGAACGCCACCGACGACATCTACCTTGTCGCCGTCCAGGGTGCGGTCATCGAAGTAAAGCTGGTAGCGCAGACCAGAGCAGCCACCTGGCTGAACAGCAATTCGCAGTGAGAGGTCATCGCGACCTTCCTGGTCAATGAGAGCCTTAGCCTTGGACGCTGCGGACTCGGTCAAGATAACGCCAGTATTGGTTGATGGAGCGGTCATCGCTTTAGTCTCCTTAACTTTTGGCCAATCCTGCACTTGTGAAAAGTTGAATTGACCTAGACTTCTTAAACATCGTTTGTGGCTTGCAGTGTACTCCCCTTTTTACACACACCCAGCAAGCAAAGCTGAATTAGCTGAAAGGAAAGCACATTGGATGTTTCCCAGCCTACTCACTGTACTTAGATCAGTAAACCCGGAAATACCCGTATTTAATTATTGGTTTTACCTGGTTGGTTCAAAAACATTCACTTTTAAACCTTGCAGATGGTCGTTCTGTTTCGTTTCAACCACATAGACCACACCCCTATTCCCGATTTCAGTAGTTTTCCTTGTAGCCTATTGGGTGTGAAACTTCCTTGGGATAAAAATAAGAATACCGAAGGGGCTGACGCTGCAGGCCAAGACGCCAGCTCCACCCCTGAACCAACAACCGCTGAGGCCGAATCCGCTGCGCAGAAATTGCCAAAGGGATACACAGCACCGAAGGGCCGTCCCACCCCAAAGCGTCGTGAGGTTGAGCTAGAACGTGGTGTCGTTGGCGGGCAGTCTTTGGCTCCTTCCGACACTTATTCTCAGCAGCGCCAAAAACGCAAAGAACTCAAGGCTTCTATGTCTAAGGAAGAATTCAAGGCATACAAGCAAAAGGAACGCGATGCCCGCATCAAGCGCCAGCGTGAAACTCAAGCTGCAATGGATCGCGGCGAGGAAGCCTACTTGATGGATCGCGATAAGGGCGAGGTGCGTCGCTTTGCTCGCGACTGGGTAGATTCCCGCAGGTTCTTGTCCAACTTCGTTATGCCAGTGGCCATTGCGTTGCTTGTGGTGATGTTGATCGGTAACTTCAATCCGCAGTTCGCCGCGACTTCTTCCATGGTCGCTATGGTTTTGATGCTGGGCTTCCTCGTTGAGGGCATCACAACGGGTCGCCGCGTTAACAAAGCTGCTCGCGCCAAGTTCCCGGGTACCACTGAGACTGGTTTTGGTCTGGGCTACTACGCCTATTCGCGTTCCGTACAGCCACGCAAATGGCGTACCCCTCGTGCGCGTGTAGAAATCGGCGCTGACGTGTAAACCCTCCACGCTTTAGTTCTTGACGGGTCCAGGTCTGATAAATCTGTTTATGCAGAGTTATTTATCGGATCGGGTCCCGTTTTCTTTTCAGGAACGGTCTGGCCTCGCGTTTAGGGGAAGTAAACAAAAGGGGTTCGTCGATAAGCAAAGCGCGCCTAGGGCGCAAGCTTTAATTGCTTTTCGACGCTCCCCTCCCCCAAAATGCGCGCCTTTCCCCGAGGGTTGCGTTCCTCTGGTTCCGTCTGCCACTAGAGTTGAAATCGTTTTAAAGTAACAGTCGGTTGAAGGAGTTGTTAATGGTTCCAGCAGAGCTTTTTGCGCGAGTGGAATTTCCAGATCATAAAGTCCTGGCCCAGGCGAAGGATTTTCATGACTCCCTCACCAAGCCACCTGGATCTTTGGGCAAGTTGGAAGAAATTGGGTGTTTCATCGCAGCGTGCCAAGGACACATCCCACCTCGACCACTCAACAACTCCAAAATCGTTGTATTCGCAGGTGACCACGGTATTGCCGCCAAAGGTGTATCCGCTTACCCTTCTACCGTCTCTGTGCAGCTGGCGAACAATATTTCCCACGGCGGAGCAGCAATCAACGTTCTAGCACGTGCTGCTGGGGCTTCCGTCCGCATGGTAGATACATCTTTAGATCATGAGGCTTGGGGTGATGAACGGGTCTCGCGGTCTTCTGGATCAATCGACGTAGAAGATGCCATGACCCAGGAACAAGTTGAACGGGCCCTAGAAATTGGCAAACGCATTGCTGATCAAGAAGTAGATGCCGGCGCCGACATCTTAATCCCAGGCGATTTAGGCATCGGCAACACCACTGTCGCTGCCGCACTCGTGGGCACATTCACATTGGCGGAACCAGTCGTTGTTGTCGGCCGTGGATCTGGAATCGATGACGAAACCTGGAAGACAAAAGTGTCAGCCATCCGTGACGCAATGTTCCGCGTTCGGGATCTTCGCCAAGACCCCATTGAGATAGCCCGAAAAATCTCCTCGCCAGATTTAGCTGCCATGGCTGGTTTCATTGCACAAGCAGCTGTGCGGCGCACCCCTGTGCTTCTCGACGGCGTCACCGTCACAGCTGCAGCTTTGTTAGCAAACAAACTAGCCCCAGGTGCCAGGCGTTGGTTTATTGCAGGACATCGCTCTACCGAACCAGCCCACTCGATTGCTTTAGATGCCCTCGCTTTAGACCCGATCTTAGAGTTCAGTATGTCGCTTGGTGAAGGCTCTGGTGCCGCCGCAGCATTGCCCTTGGTCAAAGTTGCAGTTGAATTGATGAACGATGTTTCTACCAGGTCGGATGCAGGAGTTGATGGTCCCCTATCTGCTGCGGTAGAGGAAGCAGCGGCGGAATAGCCGGGTACCTTTTCACCTAGTAATGCCAGTGATTCCGGCTATTCGGTTATTCCGATTACTCAGCCGCTATCAACCTAAACCTGATCCCGTGGTGTGATTCGCATGCGGTCGATGTTCATGTGCTTTGGCAGGCTGGCTACCCAGCGCACGGATTCAGCGATATCTTCTGCAGTCAGGTTCAGCACGTCATCGTAGACTGCTTCTGCACGCTTCTTATCTCCACCAAAACGAACGAGCGAGAATTCCTCAGTGGCAACGCGACCGGGGTCGATTTCAGACACACGGAGGGTCTGTTGGTGGGTTTCTAGGCGCAGAACGCGGTTGAATGCTGCGACACCAAACTTGGCTGCGTTGTATCCAGCGCCACCGACATAAGGATTTTCACCTGCGATCGAGCCGATGTTGATCACATGACCGTCGCGTGCGATAAGGCCGTCCATTAGCGCCTTGGTTACCCGCAAAGTACCCAGCACGTTGGTTTCATACATCCAGGTCCAATCATCAATATTGGCATCCTTAATGCTGTCTAGTCCCTTTGCACCTCCGGCGTTGTTAACCAAAAGGTCTACTTCTCCGACGGTAGCTGCCAGGGCATCGACTGATTCCTGGTCGGTTACATCCAACGCAACTGCGGTGCCTCCGATCTCTTGGGCTAATGCTTGTAGACGCTCTAAACGACGTGCTGCAACGATAACTTTCCAACCATCCGCTGCTAATGCGCGGGCTGAAGCTGCTCCGATTCCACTTGATCCACCAGTTACAACTGCAACTTTTTGCCCGTTTTCAGCCACTGAATTCTCCTTTAAACAGATGTGATTTGATGCACGAACCAGCATGCCACTAGCTATGGACATCCCCCACCCCTGAAGCCACCCCCGACCGACAAACCAGCAGCAAGCGCAATAAAAACCCATAAGAAAACCCCGTTGCAATCACCCAAAAGTGAGCGCAACGGGGTTTACTAATCAGTTCTATTAACCAACTAGTGGGTGAAGCCATCCGTTTTGGTCTTCAACGTTTCCTTGTTGAATTCCAGTGAGGGTCTCACGAAGCTTCATCGTGATCTCACCAACTTCGTTGTTGTTTACTTCGAAGCTGCCGTGTGCAGACTTCACGGTGCCAACTGGAGTAATTACGGCTGCGGTACCGCACGCAAATGCTTCAGCCATCGCTCCAGACTTTGCGTCCTCTTCCCACTCAGTTGTGGTGATCCTGCGCTCTTCAACCTCATAGCCTAAATCTTTGGCTACTTGAAGCAAGGATTTACGGGTAACACCTGGTAGCAAAGAGCCGGAAAGTTCAGGGGTAACTAGTTTGACCTGATCGCCATTGCGGTAGATGAATCCGAGGTTCATTCCACCCATTTCTTCGATGTACTTGTGCTCGATTGCATCAAGCCACACAACCTGATCGCATCCCTTTTCAGCTGCCTGAGCTTGGGCAAGCAAAGAAGCAGCGTAGTTACCAGCGAACTTCGCGGCACCAGTTCCTCCAGGAGCAGCACGAACGTAGTCTTCGCTGAGCCACACCGATACGGGCTTGATTCCACCAGTAAAGTACGCTCCTACTGGCGATGCAATAACAAGGAATTTGTATGCATCCGCTGGGCTAACACCCAGACCAACTTCAGTAGAGATCATAAATGGGCGCAGATACAAAGAAGCTTCACCACCGTATTCAGGGACCCAATCTTGATCCACGTCTACCAGCAGTTCTATAGCTTTAATGAAATCTTCGGTCGGTAATTCAGGCATTGCCATTCGAGCTGCAGAACGCTGCATACGCTCGGCGTTTTCATCAGGACGGAATGTCTTGATGGAGCCATCCGCATGGCGGTAGGCCTTGATTCCCTCAAAAATTGCCTGTCCGTAGTGCAACACGGTCGTGGCAGGATCCATAGGAATCGGAGCATATGGCACTAATTGGGCGTTGTGCCAACCTTCCGCCTCAGTCCAGTCGATGGTCACCATGTGGTCGGTGAAGAACTTACCGAACTTCGGTGCGGCAAGAATTTCTTTCAGACGATCAGGTGACGTCGGATTTTCGGTATGGGTTACTGTGAACTCTAATGACGTCATGGATTTCAAGGTACACCTGCTAGATGACAGATACAGTAGTCAGCCCCATTTTATTGAGACAAAGCAACATTTTTGTCTCACCTTTTTGGGAAATGGCTAGGCTTGGTAGAAGTTAGTTTCTATTTTTGCGACCTCCGCCCATCAATGCGGTGGCGCACCTTTAACGAAAGGATCCAGCTTTCAATGGCAAAAAATGCTTACAGCACAACAGCCCCCACCAAAGTTTCCAAGGATGCAACACTTCCAGTTCGTGGATCCGTGGCTGAGCTCAAGCTTGATAAGAAGCTTCCAAAAAAGATTGATGCCATTATCGTTCCGATTTTTGAAGGCGAAGATGCCATTGAGCTTGCAGGTGGCGAGATTCTTGATTTCATTTTCAGCACCGAGCAGCAAGCAGACATCCTGACTCAGTTGGAGGCTGTCGGCGCGAAGGCAAAGGCCAATACCGTAACCAGGATTCCAGGAACCGGCGCCGCACCGGTCATTGCGGTTGGCTTGGGTAAGGCCGATTTGCTTGACGACGAAACCCTCCGGCGAGCTACCGGCACTGCCGCCCGCTCCCTCAACGGTTTTAAAAACATTGCTACCACCATCGGCGATTTGGGACTTGCTGCAGCCGTTACTGGCTTTGGTCTTGGTTCCTATTCCTTTGAAGGTCTGCGCAAAGAAAACGAAGACAAAGAAGACAAAGCCACCACAATTACGTTTATCAGCACCAGCAAAGACGATAAAGATACCTTCGTCGAAGCTCAGATCATCGTAGAGTCAGTTCTTCTTGCTCGAGATTTCGTCAACACTCCTTCATCACACCTCTACCCTGAGTCATACTCCGTGATGGCTGCCAACGAGGCATCTAAGCACGGTTTGAAGACCACCATCTTGGATGAAAAGCAGCTAGAAGATGAAGGATTCGGCGGCATTCTTGCCGTAGGAAATGGTTCTTCCCGTAAACCTCGGCTGCTGCGCATTGATTGGGCCCCTCGCAAAGCTAAAAAGTCCATTGCACTCGTAGGCAAGGGAATCACCTTTGATACTGGTGGAATTTCTATCAAGCCGGGTGCAAGCATGGAAAACATGATTTCCGATATGGGCGGTTCAGCATCCGTGTTGGCCACAATCATCGCAGCGGCTCGTTTAAACCTTCCCATCAATGTCTCGGCATTCTTGCCAATGGCGGAGAATATGCCGTCTGGTGATGCTTTCCGTCCGGGTGACGTCATCACTCACTACGGCGGAATCACGTCCGAAATCTTAAACACCGATGCCGAGGGCCGACTCATCCTTGCCGATGCTATCGCTTATGCATCTGAAAATAACCCCGATTACCTTATCGACGCAGCTACCCTCACTGGTGCTCAATTAGTCGCCTTAGGCTTGCGTACCTCTGGAGTGATGGGCACTGATGAGTTCCGTGATGCTGTCGCGAAGACTGGTCGTGAAGTAGGTGAGCAAGCTTGGGCTATGCCACTTCCCGAAGAGCTCGATGAACAAGTCAAGTCTCCTGTCGCTGACCTGCGCAATGTCACCAATTCCCGTTTTGCTGGCATGTCAGCTGCAGGTCGCTACCTGCAGGAATTTGTCGGTGAAAACATTGAATGGGCCCACGTGGATATCGCCGGCCCAGCGTTCAATACTGCTGGTGAATTCGGGTACACCCCCAAGCGCGCTACCGGACAGCCAGTGCGCACGTTCATTCAGGTTGTGAAAGACCTTTCTGAAAGCTAACTTCTAGCTAAAGATCAGGATTCTCGCCGCGTTCAAACTTTGCGCGGCGAGCTTTTTGTTCTTCACGTTTTCTCAATATGCGTTCATATTCAATGCGTTCTCGCATTCTTTGGGGGTAACCGGTTTCTTCGACATCGTAAACCGGGACGCCTAGCTTTTTGGCAATTACGTCAATGCCTTTAGGACCGCCAATCCTTCGGCGGACGAAAACTCCATGAGCGTCGACCAAAACTACTGACATTTCATTGACCAGCGTTTCTGGTTCAACAAACGCCTCTACGAATGGCTTTTCGCGTGCCCATTGCATCAAAAATTCTAAGTCGTGCGGGCGCACAGTATCTCCCGGACCACGTGGTGGGCGCAGGTTTGAGCGAGGAGTTTTACGACCAAATAAATTGAACACAAGCCCATTGTAGGGGGCAACTGTTTAGCTTGATATGACCCGAACACCACACATCACAAACTGAATCGGTATCCTTTGGGGTATTAGTTTCCGTTTTAACGACACGACTTGCGAGGAGTCTTAAAATAATGGCGTTCTCCGTAGAGATGCCCGAGCTGGGCGAATCAGTAACCGAAGGCACGATCACCCAGTGGTTGAAGTCTGTTGGTGACACCGTTGAGGTTGATGAGCCGTTGCTCGAGGTCTCAACTGACAAGGTCGACACTGAGATTCCTTCTCCTGTCGCTGGTGTCATTCTAGAAATCAAAGCCGAAGAAGATGACACCGTTGACGTCGGTGGTGTCATTGCAATTATCGGCGATGCTGATGAATCTCCTTCCAGCGATACCCCTGCTAAGGAAGAGGCTCCTGCAGAAGAAGCACCTGCCAAGGAAGAGCCAAAGAAGGAAGCAGCTCCAGCATCAAGCGGAGCAGCAACCGATGTAGAAATGCCAGAACTCGGTGAGTCCGTCACCGAAGGCACCATTACCCAGTGGCTCAAGGCAGTCGGCGACACCGTTGAGGTTGACGAACCACTTCTTGAGGTTTCCACCGACAAGGTCGACACCGAAATCCCATCCCCTGTAGCAGGCACCATCGTGGAGATCCTCGCAGACGAAGACGACACCGTCGACGTCGGCGCAGTCATCGCGCGCATCGGTGATGCTAACGCAGCCCCAGAAGCAGAAGAAGCACCTGCTAAGGAAGAGGCTCCTGCAGAAGAAGCACCTGCCAAGGAAGAGCCAAAGAAGGAAGCAGCTCCAGCATCAAGCGGAGCAGCAACCGATGTAGAAATGCCAGAACTCGGTGAGTCCGTCACCGAAGGCACCATTACCCAGTGGCTCAAGGCAGTCGGCGACACCGTTGAGGTTGACGAACCACTTCTTGAGGTTTCCACCGACAAGGTCGACACCGAAATCCCATCCCCTGTAGCAGGCACCATCGTGGAGATCCTCGCAGACGAAGACGACACCGTCGACGTCGGCGCAGTCATCGCGCGCATCGGTGATGCTAACGCAGCCCCAGAAGCAGAAGAAGCACCTGCTAAGGAAGAGGCTCCTGCACAAGAAGCACCTGCAAAGCAGGAAGCTCCAGCAGCTGAACCTGCCAAGGAAGAGCCAAAGAAGGAAGCAGCTCCAGCGAAGGCGGAGCCAAAGAAGGAGCCAGCTCCAGCAGCTGCATCCGCTTCGGGCGATAACGTTCCTTACGTAACCCCACTGGTTCGTAAGCTCGCAGAAAAGCACGGCGTTGATTTGAACACCGTTTCAGGCACCGGCATCGGCGGACGTATCCGCAAGCAAGATGTGTTGGCTGCAGCTAACGGTGAGACCGCACCAGCTCAGTCTGCTGCACCTGTTTCTGCTGCATCCACCAAGTCTGTTGATCCAGAAAAGGCCAAGCTGCGCGGCACCACTCAGAAGGTCAACCGTATTCGTGAGATCACCGCGAAGAAGACTGTTGAAGCTCTGCAGATTTCTGCTCAACTCACCCAGCTGCACGAGGTTGATATGACCCGTGTCGCGGAGCTGCGTAAGAAGAACAAGCCTGCGTTCATCGAAAAGCACGGCGTGAACCTGACCTACCTGCCATTCTTCGTCAAGGCAGTTGTTGAGGCTTTGGTTTCTCATCCAAACGTCAATGCGTCTTACAACGCTAAGACAAAGGAGATGACCTACCACTCCTCCGTCAACGTCTCCATTGCTGTGGACACCCCAGCTGGCCTGTTGACTCCTGTCATCCACGACGCTCAGGATCTTTCCCTACCTGAGATCGCGAAGGCGATTGTCGACCTGGCTGATCGTTCACGCAACAACAAGCTGAAGCCAAGCGATCTGTCTGGTGGCACTTTCACCATTACCAACATTGGTTCTGAAGGTGCGCTATCTGATACCCCAATTTTGGTTCCACCACAGGCTGGAATCTTGGGCACCGGCGCTATTGTTAAGCGTCCAGTTGTTATCACTGAGGATGGCATTGATTCCATTGCAATCCGTCAGATGGTCTTCTTGCCACTGACCTACGACCACCAGGTTGTAGACGGCGCTGATGCTGGTCGCTTCTTGACCACCATCAAGGATCGTCTTGAGACCGCTAACTTTGAAGGCGACCTAGAGCTCTAGGATTGTTTTAAAGATTAGATAATCAAAACCGCTGTTCCTTCATCATGAAGGAGCAGCGGTTTTGTCATCTCATGCCAGCAGTGTGTGACTTATCAACAGCTTTAGGGCTAGGGTGGATATTTATCATGACTGCACCACGAGATCCTTTCTTCCCCGCAGATCTTTCCATCCGCGATTCTTCAGAACCTATCGAAATTCAGCGTTTGGGTTTGATCGATTATCAAGAGGCTTGGGACTACCAAGCAGAGTTGGCCACACGCCGGGCTAATAATGAAATACCTGATCAGTTGCTTATTCTGGAGCATCCTTCGGTCTATACCGCAGGTAAGCGCACTCAGCCTGAAGATCTCCCCACCAATGGCCTACCGGTAATTAAGGCTGACCGTGGCGGGCGTATCACGTGGCACGGGCCCGGACAGTTGGTTATTTACCCAATCATCAAATTGGCCGCTCCCATCGACGTGGTGGATTACGTACGACGCCTCGAAGAAGCACTCATCCAGGTAGTTGGTGATATGGGTGTTGCAGGAGCCGGGCGTATCGATGGTCGTTCTGGTGTGTGGGTGCCTGCTCATGATGGTTGGGTTGATAGCAAAGTTGCCGCGATTGGAATTCGCATTACTCGCGGTGTGGCTATGCATGGCGTGGCAATAAACTGCAATAACACTCTTGATTTCTACGAACATATTGTTCCGTGCGGTATTGCTGATGCTGGTTTAACGACATTGTCGCGTGAACTGCAACGAGATGTTTCAGTCGAGGAATTAATTGACCCATCTATCCAAGCGTTGGATGACGCTTTGGCTGGTCGGCTCATTGTTTCTGACCATTCATTCGGCAGCGCACCAGATCCAACGAAGATTCTCCCTAAACGGGGGTAGTGCACGGAATTTTGCCGGTGGGCCTCCTCGTTGAACCACAGTAGAGCCGCTGGCAGAATCGACGGCAATGAAGGTGGCAAAGTAGACAGCCGTGGTGCGTCGAAAAGCCAAAATGTTTTCCCGATAAAAGCTCACTAAATTGAAAGATGTAAGGTTGCATTTGTGACTATCGCACCTGAAGGACGACGACTGCTAAGAGTCGAGGCTCGAAATTCGGAGACCCCGATTGAGACTAAGCCTCGATGGATTAGAAACCAGGTCAAAAACGGACCTGAATATCAGGACATGAAGGAACGTGTTGCTGGTGCTTCTTTGCACACTGTGTGCCAGGAAGCTGGTTGCCCCAATATTCATGAGTGTTGGGAATCCCGTGAGGCCACCTTCCTCATCGGTGGAGCGAACTGTTCCCGTCGCTGTGATTTCTGCATGATTAACTCTGCCCGCCCTGAGCCTCTTGACCGTGGCGAGCCACTGCGTGTCGCGGAGTCTGTTCGTGAAATGCAGCTGAATTACTCCACCATCACTGGCGTGACCCGTGATGATCTAGATGATGAAGGCGCTTGGTTGTACGCCGAGGTGGTTCGTAAAATTCACGAGCTTAACCCAAATACTGGTGTAGAAAACCTTGTTCCTGATTTCTCTGGCAAGAAGGATTTGCTGCAGGAAGTTTTTGAATCCCGCCCTGAAGTTTTTGCCCACAACGTGGAAACCGTGCCGCGCATTTTTAAGCGCATCCGCCCAGCATTCCGCTATGAGCGTTCGCTTGATGTGATTCGCCAGGCTCGTGATTTCGGATTGGTCACCAAGTCCAACCTAATTTTGGGCATGGGTGAAACCAAGGAAGAAATCACCGAAGCACTGCAGGATCTGCATGATGCTGGCTGTGACATCATCACCATTACTCAGTACCTGCGTCCTGGACCTTTGTTCCACCCCATCGAGCGTTGGGTGAAGCCTGAGGAGTTCCTCGAGCACGCTGATGCAGCCAAGGAGATGGGCTTTGCAGCAGTTATGTCTGGCCCGTTGGTTCGCTCCTCTTACCGTGCAGGTCGCTTGTACGCTCAGGCCATGGAGTTCCGTGGCGAGGAAATCCCAGCTCACTTGGCTCACTTGAAGGACACTTCTGGTGGCTCTACAGCGCAGGAAGCTTCTTCACTTCTCGAGCGTTATGGCGCTTCCAAAGACACCCCTGTGGTGGCTTTCAACTAAGCCAACGTCGATCTTAACCGCCGCATTCAGCCACTGAATGTGGCGGTTTTCGTCGAAAAGCACGCTCATTTTCGCGGTTACCTCACAATCGCCTATTGTTGAATACATGGCAGACGCGAAGAAGCAGGCGGATAAGACCGCCAAGAAGCAGGTAAAAGCAGCTAAGAAGGCGCAGCGCAAGCAGACTCGCTCACAGATGTGGCAAGTCTTTAATATGCAACGCAAGCAGGATAAGGCTCTTATTCCGCTGATGTTGCTTGCTGTTCTCGGTATCCCACTGGTGTTGTTCCTCCTGGGTCTAATCTGGGGTGGCCAGTGGTGGATGCTTCCAATCGGCATTGCTGCAGGTGTTGTTGCCGCAATGTTTATTTTCACCCGTCGTGTTGAACGCGATGTGTACAAGCGAGCTGAAGGTCAGCAAGGTGCAGCTGGTTGGGCTGTGGAAAACCTTCGTTCTGGTGTTGGTATGACCTGGCGTACCAAAACCGCTGTTGCAGTAACCACTCAGATGGATGCTGTACACCGCGTTATTGGTTTGCCGGGTGTTGTCTTGGTTGGTGAGGGTTCTCCGCATCGCCTGAAGCCCATGCTTGCTCAGCAGAAGAAGCGCCTAAACCGTGTGGCTCCTGGCGTCCCGGTTCATGAAATCATCACGGGTAATGGGGAAGGCCAAACCCCTATCGCGAAGCTTCAGCGTGAGCTGGTTAAGCTTCCTCGCAACTACCGGAAAAATGAGGTTGCTTCCCTAGCTGCTCGTATTGAGGCAATGGATAACGTCGGTAATGCTCCTGGCGGTTCGCTTCCTAAGGGTCCTTTGCCTAAGGGTGCCAGCATGTCGGGCATGAACCGTCGTGCGCGCCGTCAGGCAGAACGTAAGGGCGAAGCTTAAGACACTTACTTAAGGTTCACTGCTTTCGCGTCAGCGCCGAAGTTTTTAAATAATCGCACTCCATCATTAGAAGGTGGTGTGCGATTTTTTATGCGTGACTGAAACTGATTGCGCTAGATCCTCTGCAAGAGTTTTGACGTGCTCAGTTCCACATTATTTTCCTCAGAGAAGAAGCTAGCTTCATGAGACTATTAAGTGGTGAGCCTACTTGTAGAAAATCAGTTACTTGCGTTGGTTGTCATCATGACTCTCGGCCTACTGATAGGTCGGATCAAAATCTTCGGATTCCATCTTGGCGTCGCAGCGGTTTTATTTGTTGGTCTAGCACTATCTACCATTGAGCCTGATATTTCAGTCCCGGCGCTGTTGTACGTTGTTGGGCTGTCGCTGTTTGTCTACACCATTGGACTTGAAGCAGGCCCTGGATTTTTCACATCAATGAAAACCACAGGTTTGCGCAATAATGCGCTAGCTTTAGGTGCAATTATCGCCACCACAGTGCTCGCCTGGGCGCTGATCTCCGTTTTTAACATCGATGCCGCCTCCGGCGCCGGCATGCTCACCGGTGCACTCACCAACACCCCAGCCATGGCTGCGGTTGTCGACGCGCTGCCTTCGCTTATCGACGACACCGGCCAGCTACACATCATCGCCGAGCTGCCTGTCGTCGCCTACTCCCTGGCGTACCCCCTGGGTGTGCTCATCGTTATCGTCTCCATCGCTATCTTCAGCGCTATCTTCAAAGTTGATCACGGTAAGGAAGCTGAAGCAGCTGGCGTTGCTGTCCAAGAGCTTAAAGGCAAAAGAATTCGAGTAACCAACGCTGACCTTCCTGCATTGGAGAACATTCCTCTCCTGCTTGACCTGCATGTGATTGTCTCCCGCGTTGAACGTGAAGGAGAACAATTCATTCCACTTTATGGTGAGCACGCTAAGGTCGGCGATGTGCTTACTGTGGTGGGTGTTGATGAAGAACTCACTCGTGCAGAAGCTGCAATTGGAGAATTAATTGATGGCGATCCCTACAGCGATGTCGAGCTTGATTACCGACGGATTTTTGTATCCAACCCTGAAGTGGTGGGCACTCCCCTCTCCAAGCTTCAGCCGTTGTTTAAAGACATGCTCATTACCCGAATCAGGCGCGGTGATACAGACTTGGTGGCATCTCCGGAGATGACTTTGCAGCTTGGTGACAGAGTCCGCGTTGTTGCACCTGCTGAAAAAATTGGTCAAGCAACCCGGATCTTGGGAGATTCCTACAAAAAGCTTTCGGACTTCAATCTTTTGCCGCTTGCTGCTGGTCTCATGCTGGGAGTGTTGGTGGGCATGGTGGAATTTCCGCTACCAGGTGGAAGTTCGCTGAAATTAGGTAACGCCGGTGGTCCCCTGGTTGTGGCCCTTTTACTGGGCATGGTCAGTCGCACCGGCAAGTTTGTGTGGCAGATTCCCTACGGTGCCAACTTAGCGCTACGCCAACTAGGCATTGCACTGTTTCTCGCTGCAATTGGTACCTCTGCTGGTGCTGGTTTCCGCTCAGCTATTAGTGATCCCCAATCGCTAACCATCATCGGTTTTGGCGCATTAATCACACTCTTTATCTCTACCAGTGTGCTGTTTATCGGACACAAGCTGATGAAGATTCCATTCGGGGAAACTGCCGGCATTCTCGCTGGCGCCCAAACCCACCCTGCCGTATTGAGCTATGTTTCAGATTCTTCCCGCAATGAGTTACCTGCCATGGGCTATACATCGGTCTATCCATTGGCCATGATTGCAAAAATTTTGGCTGCACAGACGCTTCTGTTCCTACTGATTTAAATGTTCGTGTCAGCATTCAACTCATAAGCTCACCAGGCTGAAAAGTAGCGCTTAGTTTTATAGCTGTGCTAGTTCAGCCCCTGTACTTTTTCTTTGGATTTTCTTTACTCATCCTCGCCGGCGGTATTTTTGCTGTGATTAAAGAACCCCGTCGACTCTATTCGATGGCGTTCGTGCTCTTAGGCGCATTTTTCACATTCTTATCGCTCCTAGTGTGGGCAGCAGAATTTTCTTGGGCTGGAAATCTTCCACAACTGATTCTGATTACGCTGCTAGCTATTCCGCTGTTGGGTTATCCCCTACTGACATTGTTCTTGCTCAGTAATGGGGTGCTTATGGTGCGCCGGGAATCCCGAACGGGTGGAAATCTACTGTCCCTCTTGTTCGGTGTGGTGATGTTACTTGCCCCATTGTTGCCTGTGCTTTTAGGAGTCGCACATGTTCCGGCCGCTGGAATTAATGCTGTCACATTGACTGGGGTGGGACTTGCGCTATACCTCGGTGGTATTTTCCTTGTGTTTCTTTGTTCTGCGTGGGTTTACCGCTCTATTCCACCACGCAAAACGGCTGACTACGTGATTATTCTTGGTTCTGGAGTCATTGGGTCTACTGTTCCACCGCTGCTCGCTGCTCGTCTAAATAAGGCCATCGAACTAGCTGGTGATCATGCCATGCTCATACCGTCAGGAGGCAAAGGCAGTGATGAGGACTTGGCGGAAGGCGTGGCTATGGCACGCTATTTAGAAGAATATGGAATTCCCCCAAAGCGCATCATTGTTGAAGACCGCGCCACCACCACCAAAGAAAACCTACTTTTCAGCATGAAGCTCATTGAAGAAAAGTCCAATGTGCTTGTAGCAACGAGTGACTATCACGTATTTCGGACAGCGTTGCTCACCCGCGATTTAGGGATAGATGCCACTGTCCGTGGTGGCCGCACCGCGTTTTATTACGTACCGAGTGCTTTTATCCGGGAATTCATCGCGGTGTGTCGTGATAATTTCAAGCTGTTTGCCGTTGTCCCAGGACTGTGGATCGTCCTCAATGTGTTGATCCTTGTCTCAGGGATTATTGGTTCTTAAAGCGGCCACCGCGTGATCAATGCCGAGCTCACCGTGGCTTCTCACCTTAGAAAAAATTTAAGCGCCGAATCGATAATCGATCGGCGCTTTTTAAATGGTTCTTAACCTCGAATAACGGCAGTTCCTGTTGCTTTATCGTGCAATCCGCGTCCATCAGCGTCCACCATCACAGCAGGAAGAATCAAAATGGTTAACAGTGGCCTAATGAGTGCACGCCACCATCCCACGCGTTCTTCAGCATCGATGCGGGCTAGCCCCATGCCGAGTACTGCATGTCCAGGCGTACGCGCAAAGATCCAGCCGGTGAGCCAACCAAGAATCACGAAGATAATCAGTGTGCTTGTTGCAACATCACCAAGCGCATCCGTGAAGTTTGACAGCACGATGGCAATAACCCAGGACACAATCCAGTCGACGCACACTCCGCCGATTCGGCGAGCAACTGATGCTAGAGATCCCGCCCCTTCTTTGGGGAGGCCGATTTTTTCGCCTGGCCACCTGCCTGGTGCATCAGGATCATCAAAATCTGCTGGAATTTCCGGTCCGTCAAGCCAACTTCTCTTCGGCTTTGCCATTTTTACAATCAAATCCAAACATGTAGAGGGGCGGATAGTGCAGTCTTAAGGCTTTTGCTTTTCGACGTCGCAAAGCGCTATTTCCTACCTTTAAGATCTTAATGCATTGCTGCTCAATAACTATTTTTCAAAAAAGTTTTGATAGATCGACAGGTAATGCTTTATACTGACAACGTCGCAAGGACTACATTTGCAGCCAAGTCTACTACTTGATCTTCAAAGGTCAGCAATTGTGAACAAAGCTACAAATACACCGTTCCGCCCATGTCAATGAGGAGTCACCGTGGCGTTTAAAACCCCGGAAGAAATTGTCAAGTTCATCAAAGATGAAAACGTCGAGTTCGTAGACGTTCGATTCACCGATCTTCCCGGCATCGAGCAGCACTTCAGCATCCCCGCTGCAAGCTTCGACGAAGATGCCATCGAAGAAGGTCTAGCATTCGACGGATCCTCGATCCGCGGATTTACCACCATCGACGAATCTGACATGAATCTCCTGCCAGACCTCGGGACCGCCACCCTTGACCCATTCCGCAAGGCAAAGACTTTGAACATTAAGTTCTTTGTCCACGACCCTTTCACCCGCGAGGCTTTCTCCCGCGACCCACGCAACGTGGCCCGCAAGGCAGAACAGTACTTGGCCTCCACCGGCATTGCAGACACCTGCAACTTCGGCGCTGAAGCAGAGTTCTACCTCTTTGATTCCGTCCGCTACTCCACCGAAATGAACGCTGGTTTCTACCACGTTGACACCGAAGAGGGCTGGTGGAACCGTGGCAACGAAACCAACCTCGATGGAACCCCAAACTTGGGTGCAAAGAACCGTGTTAAGGGTGGTTACTTCCCAGTAGCACCATACGATCAGACCGTTGACGTTCGCGATGATATGGTGCGCAACCTGGCTAGTGCAGGTTTCGACCTTGAGCGCTTCCACCACGAAGTCGGTGGCGGACAGCAAGAAATCAACTACCGCTTCAACACCATGCTTCACGCGGCAGATGATATCCAGACCTTCAAGTACATCATCAAGAACACCGCTCGCCTCCACGGTAAGGCTGCAACCTTCATGCCTAAGCCTTTGGCTGGCGACAACGGTTCCGGTATGCACGCCCACCAGTCCCTCTGGAAGGACGGCAAGCCACTGTTCCACGACGAGTCCGGCTACGCTGGTCTATCTGACATCGCTCGTTACTACATCGGCGGCATCCTGCACCACGCAGGCGCAGTATTGGCGTTCACCAACGCAACCCTCAACTCCTACCACCGCTTGGTTCCTGGCTTCGAGGCTCCAATCAACTTGGTGTACTCACAGCGCAACCGTTCTGCTGCTGTTCGTATCCCAATCACCGGATCCAACCCGAAGGCAAAGCGCATCGAATTCCGCGCTCCAGACCCATCAGGCAACCCATACTTGGGCTTCGCTGCCATGATGATGGCTGGCCTCGACGGCATCAAGAACCGCATCGAGCCACACGCTCCAGTGGACAAGGACCTCTACGAACTTCCTCCAGAGGAAGCAGCATCCATCCCACAGGCGCCTACCTCCCTGGAAGCATCCCTCAAGGCACTTGCTGAAGACACTGACTTCCTCACCGAGTCCGATGTCTTTACCGAAGATCTCATCGAGGCATACATCCAGTACAAGTACGACAATGAGATCACTCCAGTTCGTCTGCGCCCAACCCCGCAGGAATTTGAAATGTACTTCGACTGCTAAATCTTGCAGCTGATCTACTAAGCAGTGCCCCTTGGTTCTTTTGAACTGAGGGGCATTGGCAATTTTGCACCCAATCAGCTCAATCGCGTTTGCGAGGGCTAGTTATCACGATACCGATTGCTCAAGTCTGCACTCGCTAATCGGCATTTTCGACACACAAAAGCGCCGCTCCCCCATTTTTCTAGTGCGGGGACCGGCGCTTTTAAAAGTTTGTTAAATGCCAATTAGCTCTGAAGCGACAACGTCTGAAAGTGAAATTGTTCCGTGTGGTTCACCTCGGAAAAGGAGAAGGTGATCTGCGTTGATTATTACTTCCAGCTGACGTTCGAGGGTGAATGTCTCCCAGACCTTCATCTCGTTCGGGCGAATGCGTAAACCCATTTTCCTTCTCCTTCCGAAACTGTTTCAAACCTAGAAACTTGTGGTTTAAATCACTTAAATTATTTTCTGCGGTATAGATCATTTTAGGGGGTAATTTCCCAATTAGCTAAGCAAGGGGCAAGAATCACTACATATCAGCCCCGGAAATCACCCCTGATCAGGTGAGATGTGAGGGTTTGCTCATATTTGAAACCCGAAAACAATAATCTAAACCAAACATAACGGGGGTACTGTTTTCTTTTGAAGAGCAAAAACCACCCTCGGATCACTGAACAGGATCGAGGGTGGCGTCGAAAAGCAATTTAATCCTGGCAGCATGGTACTCACGTTTATGGGCTGTTTAAGCGGCTGAATTTTGGGAATGAGTATTTGTATCAAGTAGCCTCCACGAAAGCCGTAAAGGCGATTCTGTAAGGCCATTGTTTTGCGCTCTGTTCTCAGGCCTTGCACCCAACTTCACCTGGCAACCAAAACAGCTCAGGTAAAAGACATTCTTGGTCTTAAATGCCATTATCCAGACGAACAAAATTGTCCTGGCGACCAAAGAATTTAGATCACGCTATGGATTTGGTCGTACAGGTCGGTATTTGCCAACTACCCCAGTCATATCGCATCTAGTCATCCACGCCCCGGGCTTTTACGCAAGAAAAACCACCCGCGATTCACTAAATGAGATCGAGGGTGGCGTCGAAAAGCTATTTAAGCCTGCAGCGTCGCACTCACGCTACGGTAGTGCTCCGGGTCAACGGGTTCTTCCCAATCGACGGTCTCGCCGTCGATGCCCTTGAGATTGACCACTACGTGCGTCATGGGCGCATCTGCGACAGCACCGTGCCAGTGACGTACTCCAGCGGCAGCGAACACAACATCGCCTGGCTCCAGCAGCTGAGCTGGCTCGCCTTCTGCCTCGTAAATGCCAAGGCCAGAAAGCACAATGATGTTCTGCCCGACTGGGTGGGTGTGCCAATTGGTGTGCCCACCTGCTTCAAAAGACACGTTGGCGGTTTCGATCTGCACGTTGTCATCCAGCTTGGCCAAATGGACAATGCCGGTAAACCACTGCGCGGGAGCTGGATTACCTAAGGGAAACTCGATGCTCATTGCTTGTTCCTTTTCTCATATCCCATGCGTGGTTTGAAGCCTTGGGGGTGTTTTAGTTGCGCAACTGCATCAGCGATAACCATGCGGAAACGTTGATTAGTAACCGGCATGTTGGAAATGGGGAACCAAGCTACCTCTGTGTTTTCATCATCGCCAATCACCGGCACATCTGTTTCTCCTGAGACAACACAGCGCACAGCGGTATCCATGTAGCTAGACACATCCCCGTTTTCACAAGTAACAGGCCCGACCGCTCCCACTCCCAGCAATGCCTCTACCTGCACGTCCAAGCCGGTTTCTTCCTTCACCTCGCGCACAGCAGCAACGTGGGGTTGCTCATTTGGATCAACAATTCCCGTCGGAGGGGTCCACTCTCCCGTATCAGCGCGTTTGACCAACAACACATCTGGAACCACGTGGAAGGGCGCACCTGGAGGAACATCACGGATAATCACAGCTGTCACTCCCGGCAGCCACAAAGGATCCGTGCCGATTTTTTCCCGCAACTTCACAATGAATTCTGGAACCGCCATGCAGCTTTAACCCTCTCCGCTTGTCACTTTTAATCGTTATGTCTTAAAGGGTACGCCAGGCATGGGACAGGCATCAGCCAGACATGAACCGTCACCGGTTAGGGTAGGTTTCATGGTCTTTAATAAAGCATTTGACGCGCTTCGCTCCCCTAAAATCACCTTAGGGCTGATGACTCCTATTGGCCCTGAATTGGGTAGAAGCGACATGGTTCCTGTCGAGCGCAGCATTGAAATAGCCGCTCAGGCTGAAGCTTTGGGTTTTAGTGGCGTATGGGTTCGTGATGTTCCTTTAGCTGTGCCGCAAGGTCTCACCGTGGCTAATAAACAAGCTACGTATTTAGACGATCCTTTTCTCATGCTTGGTGCGATGGCAGCGGAAACATCGACCATTGCTCTTGGAACTGCGGCAACAGTCCTGCCCCTTCGCCATCCTTTACATGTCGCCAAATCGGCCCTCACCCTAGATCGCCTCAGTAAGGGCCGATTCGTTTTAGGGATTGGTTCAGGTGATCGACCCGAAGAGTTTGAGATTTTTGGCAAGAACTTAGATGATCGTCGCGCAGATATTCAAGCAGGATGGACTACGCTGCGTGCCGCTTTATCGCCCGATCCCGCAGAACGAGCCAGCTTGGCTTATGCTCCAACCACCCCGCCTGAAGCTCAGATCCCCATGATTGCTGTGGGTTCTGCCCGTCAAACAGTTCAGTGGATAGCCCGTAACGCCGATGGCTGGGCCACCTATTACCGTCCCGCCGAAGCGCAAGTTGGTCGGCTCGACCTGTGGGATAAAGCCCGTGGAAACACCCGCCCATTGCTTATTTCTTCTATGGGCTTAGACCTCACCGAGAACAACACGCACGAAGAAATCACATTGGGCGTCAAGATCGGAAGCCAAGAACTCATCGAACACCTACACCGGCTCAGCAATCTTGGAATCGACCACGTCATCTTCAACATCCAACGCCGCCCAGCTGGCGAAGTGCTCAGCCAAATCGCAGAAGAAGTCCTCCCGCACCTATAAAATTGCTTTTCGACGCCACCCTCCGGCACAACAGCTATGGTGAGCTCATATCGAACGATCACCCATAGTCACCAGCAAAACGCGGCTGTTTGCCCCGTGTGGATTTAGGTGTTCGTGCCCTTGGCGGCATAAGACCAAACCAGGAGACCCAACATCCGGTTTTTTGAAGATTGTGGGTCTCCTAGTTAGGTGTATCGCACTCAATACCAAACACACAGACCCAACATTTAAGTTTTTAATGATTCTGGGTCTCCTGGTTTGGTCAGACACTCATTCTTGCTCTAGAGCTTAAAAGTCATACCTCCCCAGAAGCGCTTTTAACGGGTTTTCAAGGTCAAGCGCATACCAAATAAACAAGCGATAAGCCAGAACATCATGATCGACAAAGGCCCGCCTTTCAACATTTAAAAAGTCGGGCCTTTACTTTGCGGTCTTACTTCACTGCAGTGTTCGCAATCGCATCAACAATGAATTGCTTCACGGCTTCAGCATCATTTGGAAGATCAGAAACTTTGAATGGAGCATCCATGATGGCTGCAAAACGCTCTGGTGTTTCCGGTGCCTTACCAATAGCTTCAACAATGGTGTCGGCAAATTTTACGGGAAGCGCTGTTTCCAACACGATAATGGGAGTGTCGATCTCATCGCGCCATTGACGAGCCACCTTCACACCATCAGCGGTGTGAGGATCGATCAGCACACCAAGGCGTGAGTGGACATCTGCGATGGTTTCAATGCGGTCAGCATGAGTGGATCGACCTGATGCGAAACCATATTCCGAGGCAGCTTTTTCAAAGTCGGCATCATCAGCTAGGGAGAATCCACCTTGGCGCACCTGGGTGCCAAAGAGATCGTTGACTCGAGTTGCATCACGGCCAAGCAGGTCGAACACGAAGCGCTCAAAGTTGGATGCACGAGAAATATCCATTGATGGCGATGAGGTCTCGTGGGTGTCCGCTGAGCTACGCACGCGGTAGTCTCCAGTACGGAAGAATTCATCCAGTACATCGTTTTCGTTGGTGGCAACGATCAATCGATCAATGGGAAGACCCATTTGGCGAGCGATGTGGCCTGCACAAATATCACCGAAGTTGCCGGTTGGGACAGAAAAGCTTACCTTTTGATCGTTGCTGGTGGTGGTGCGAATCCAGGAAGATACGTAGTAAACAACCTGAGCCATAAGGCGTGCCCAGTTAATCGAGTTCACGGCACCGATACGGTTGTCTTTCTTAAATTCCGCGTCAGCAGAAACGGCTTTTACTACATCTTGGCAGTCATCAAAGACACCGTCGAGCGCGATGTTGAAGATATTTGGATCATCCAGACCAAACATCTGTGCCTGTTGGAACGGGGTCATTCGCCCTGCCGGGGTGAGCATGAAAACACGGATTCCTTCGCGTCCACGCATCGCGTATTCCGCGGATGAACCGGTATCACCCGAAGTTGCACCCAGGATATTGATGGTTTCATCACGGCGGCGAAGCTCGTATTCAAAGAGTTCACCCAAAAGCTGCATGGCCATATCTTTAAACGCCGCGGTCGGCCCCTCAGACAGATGTCCAAGGAAGATATTGTCTTCTAATTCAGTAACAGGAACGATTTCTTCGCTGTTGAACTTAGGGTGTGTGTATGCGCGGGCAGTAATTGCCTTGATGTCTTCTACTGGGATGTCATCAACAAACAGTGAAATAACTTCAGCTGCCAGCGCTGCGTAGCCTTCATTGGCTAGTACTTCACGCCATGCGCTTAGCTGATCGTCAGTTAGTTGAGGGTATGTTGCAGGCAGGTATAGGCCACCGTCTGGTGCTAGCCCTCCAAGCAAAATATCGCTGAAGCGGGCAGGGGTACGGCTGGCATCACGCGTCGAAATGTAGTCCACGGCTATAACCCTATCCCAAGGGGTGACACAATACTCCCCCGCACCGTCCCAAATTACTGAAAAAGGTGACTTCGCCCACCCGATCCCTTAAAGTGTTTCTGATCACTTCAACTGATGGTTTTAGGATGTGCCTTTATGACTGCTCCCGATTATCCCTCCCACAACACGGTCGAGCGTGGCCAAGACTTAAAACCTTCCAAGAATCTCACCGCTATTGAAATTCTTAATCCGGAGCCGGTATCCAAATGGAATTTGTACGTTTTGATCGGATGCGCTGCCCTTGTGGTGTTATTAATTTTGCTCGGCCCCTGGTTATACCCCTATGTAGAAGACTTCACTTCAACTGCGTGGGAGCAGTTTAAGTAAAGGGTGATTTTTACCCGCTGAGCTGTTATTTATCTAAAACATCACATTTACCCACGGATTGGGAATCAAAGTCCCCCTATTTCTCTGTGAGAGGGCTACCCTGTTCCTCTGTGAAGAACAATGATCAACGGCCTTCGCCAAGACCGCACCCACGAGAGAAAGTCACTACCCGCGCCCTTATAGTTTGGGCAGCAGCCTGTCTTGTGTATATGGCAGCCATTACCAGCCGCACCAGCTTTGGTGTGGCTGGAGTGGAGGCCATTGACCGCTTTCAGGTAGACGCCACCCGCATTGCTGTATTCACCTCTGTTCAGGTTGGCGTTTATGCTTTTTCTCAGATTCCGATGGGAATTTTGATTGATAAGTTTGGCCCACGGAAACTTCTTGCCGTCGGTGCTTTATTAATGGGCGCAGGGCAGCTTATTTTAGGCTTCACTGACAGCTACGCAATTGCCATCATCGCCCGAGTATTCATCGGAGCTGGAGATGCATCCATCTTCTTATCGGTGATGCGCATTTTGCCATTCTGGTTCCCGCTTAAACACACCCCAATTTTCACGCAGCTGACTACGTGTTTAGGCCAATTGGGTCAATTTCTCTCCGCTGTCCCCTTCATGGCATTGCTCGGTACTCAGGGGTGGACTGTTGCCTTTGTCAGCTTGGGCTCCATTGTTGGCCTGCTTGCTATCGCTGCATTGGTGGCTGTTCGCGATAGCCCTGATCCACAACAAAAACCAACCACTACCCACACCGATGATGAAAAGCCTAGTTTGGGCGCGAGCTTGAAGCTGATCGTGAAAAACCCAATTCCGTGGCAGGGCTTTTTTATTCACTATGTGTTGATGGTGTGGCAAACAGTTTTTGCCCTGATGTGGGGTGTCCCGCTGATGACACTGGGCATGGGGCTATCATCTGCAACTGCAGGGTTAGTGCTGAGTATCAATACTGTGTGCATGGTGATTTCAGCACCGATCATTGGCATCATTTCAGCTCGTCTTGGCTATAGGCGTGATGTTGTAGCTGTTGCTTTGTCCTTTGTTCAAGCAGCAGTGTGGATGGTGTTTTTAAGTTCTGATGCGCCACGCGGCATGATGGCTATTATCGTGGTCAATATTGTCATGGGGTTGACCACCGCTGCATCGGGTTACGGTTTTGATACTGTGCGTGAGCAGCTTGATCGTCGTATTTTGGCCGCTGGAACTGGCCTTGCCAACATGGGTGGATTTTTGTCCTCCATGGTTGCGGCACAGGTGATGGGCTTCCTGCTGGACCACAGCGCGCATGGTAACACCTATACTTGGGGGGATTTCCGATTCGGCTTCCTCGCAATTCTTGTCACGTGGGCAATCGGAGTCATGGGCTTTGTTGTAGCCCGACTCAAGGGTGGACCGGGCCGTAGATTACTTACTCGGATTAGGTCGACCAAGGATTTATAAAGATCAGGACAAAACCTGTGGGCGTGGAAAAAGTTTCTGGCAAGGCACTTGTTGTCTGGCTAACGGCAATGTGCGTATATATTGTGGCGATCGCCGGTCGTACATCTTTTGGCGTCGCCGGGGTTCATGCCATTGACCGTTTCGATATCGACGCCTCCAGGTTGGCTGTTTTTACCTCAGTCCAGGTCGGTGTATATGCCCTTGCTCAAATTCCCATGGGCATGCTGGTTGATAGGTTTGGCGCACGCAAACTACTTTTAGCAGGGGCGTTAATTCTCGCTGCAGGGCAACTTATCTTAGGTTTTAGCGATTCTTATATCATTGCCATTTTTGCCCGAGTACTAATCGGTGTCGGCGACTCTTCCGCATTTTTGTCTGTCATGCGGATCCTACCCAACTGGTTCCCACTTTCATGGACTCCTGTGCTGCAACAACTCACGGGAGCTTTTGGGTTTATTGGGCAGTTTTTCTCCGCAGTGCCGTTTTTACACATGCTCAACACCGCCGGGTGGACTATTTCATTCATGTCGCTTGGTGCCGCGGGAATCATCGTGGCGATAGCCGCAGCCGTTTTCGTGCGTGACTCCCCGACCGGCGGTGAGCCGGTCAAGCGTGGGGAGGCGTCGATAAGCATTGCTTTTCGGCTTAAATCTGTGCTCACAAGCTTATATTGCTGGCAGGGTGTATTTAATCACTGGGTGAGCATGGGGCCGGTGATGGTGTTTTTGCTGCTGTGGGGCACGCCAACGTTGACGCTTGGGCTGGAGATGAGTAGCGCAGAAGTAAGCACAGTGCTGACCATTTTTGCCCTCGCCACGGTCATTACCGGCCCGCTTTCAGGAATCGTATCATCGCGTTTAGGGCCGCGACGTGGTCTGATTGGATTTATAACACCACTGATTCAGGCAGCTTTATGGATTGTTTTGTTCATGTTCGCAGATCGGATTTCGAACCCGCTCATTTTCGTCAGCGTCATAATGTTTCTGATTTCGTTCAGCTCCCCGGTGGCGAACTTCGGTTTTGATACCATCCGCGAAAAGCTTGATCGCCGCATCATGGTCGCTGGCACGGGCATGGCCAATATGGGCGCTTATCTGTGCGCCATGTTGGCCACGCAGCTCATCGGTTTCCTGCTTGATTTAAATGCCGACGGCCACGCCTATACCTGGTCAAATTTCCAGGTGGCGTGGCTTGGTCTCGCCGCTGCGTGGTTGGCGGGAATGATCGGGCTTGCGGTCTGCCTAAATCTGCAGCGCCGACGCGCCTAAATTGCTTGTCGACGCAAAAACCCGACCGTAACCTTTAAAATCGTGGTCCGCGAGGCCCTGATCCAAATGGTCCAAAGGGACCAAAAGGTCCATCATTGCGGCCACGAGAACCTCGAGGTCTAAAATCACCGTACTGGCGTCCAACCTGGCCAAGGCCATTCATAACATCTTCAACGAAGCCTGTAACTCCGTCACGGATATCATTAATCACCTCATCATTGATCTGACTCTTTGACCGTGACCGGTAATCTTCAGTGCTGTCATCATCGATAAGATCGTCTGCGTAGATGGGGCCTTCTGCGCGAGAACCTCGTGGTTCATCGAGCTCAATTTCGGCCTCATCAAAAGCATCAAACACATCATCAAAATGAAGGTCACCATCAAATTCGATGTTGATGACACTGCCTTCAAAGTTGAGTTTCTCATCTGGGTCAACGCCCAACTGATGTGCGTAGCCGATGACCGCTGAGAGTTCCGCGAATGTTGCATCTGATAAATCGATAGACAATTTGATTGCCATGGTGGACTTCCTTACTTGGGAGGTGGTGCCTTAAATGATCTACTTCCGACACTACGTCCCATTTCAAAGCCCGTAAACCACTTAAGGGCAAAGATCAGGGAACTCCCCGACTCTTTGCCCAGACTTCACTACGATTTAAGCTAGTGCCTCAAAAACAAGCTGGTTAAAGCGGAAGGCATCAGAAGCCTCATCCAGCAATGCCGAACGCTCTACCGAGGTTAGTTCAAGTGCATCAAGTGCAGTGCGGTAGTTGTCCTTGTATGGCTTCAACTTGCCCAGATCCTCAAAACGGTAGAAGCTCAACGCATCATCTTCCACCCCGTACTCACGGTTGACCATGCGCGCAATAACTTGGCCACCTGAAAGATCACCGAGGTAACGAACATAGTGATGAGCAACAAGGCGTGGGAAATCCTTAGCTGCTCCAATTTCTTCCAAACGCTCAACGTATGAAGCAGTAGCTTCGGTAGCGACAACGCCTTCACGCCAATTCGCGCCCTCGTGCAATTTATCCAGATCGGCTTCCAAAGTTTCCTTGCGCTCTAGGCGAGGATCAAACAAGCTCGCAGCACGAGAATCCTCAGAGCACGCACGGGCAGCAGCTTCCAAAGCGGTGTAGAACAACCAAGATTGTTCCTGCAACTTAATAAAAGCCTGCGCATTCAGCTTTCCGGTGAGCAGGTCATTCATAAATGTTGAATGCTCGGCGTCTTCATGAGCCTGCGCGGTGTGGGTGCGCAGCTCCTCCGAAAGGGAGAGGTTTTCAACATCGTTGTTGTTCAGAATTGAACTTGTCATGGTTTGTCCTTTTGTAAGCTAGCTTCATGCAACCGTGGTGTTATCCCAGTCATCACAAAGCGCCAAAATAAAATGCTTGCAGATTTTTCTGGAAGTCTGCACGCTAACAAAAGCATAACTTAGGCTACCCACACCTACATATAGTTCCTTAGTTGGAACCTTTCTTCACAACTTTGTCGCTTTCACTACCCACCATGGTTGCCTAAATTTCACGCTGTTCCATGGAATCCACACCCCAAAACACCTCATCAACAACCTGCCGGCTCTTTCGGGTCACTTTCAAATAGTTTTCCAAATACTCCTGATACTCACTTGGATCCCAACCCGAAGCACCGGCTACCTGCGCAAGCGCTGGACCTGGCGTAGGCAATTGATCCATCCTTTTACCCCTGACCAGGACAAGAGCATTTCTAGCAGCCGTGGCGGTAAGCCATGCTTCCCTCAAGGTGTTCACCTGCACTGGATTAATAATCTGATGCTGCTCCAAGACCTCAAGCACCTCCAACGTAGAAGTGTTATGCAGCTCTGGAATCTCATGTGCATGCATCATAGTGAGCAATTGCACCGTCCATTCAATATCCGACAGCGCTCCCCTACCCAACTTGGTATGAGTATTTCGATCAGCACCGCGAGGAAGACGTTCATTATCCACACGAGCCTTCATGCGACGCACTTCCCTCAACTGAGCCGGAGATGCCCCATCTGTGGGATAACGGAAACGATCGATCGATTCCAAAAACTTCCTACCAAGTTCTCGGTCACCCGCCACCCAAGCAGCACGCAACAAAGCTTGAATTTCCCAGGTCTCGCCCCACTTCTCATAATAATTAACGTAGGATTCCACGGTACGAACGATCGCTCCTGAACGCCCTTCAGGACGCAATCCCAGATCAACCTCCAAAGGTGGATCCCCAGATGGCTTGGCAAGCCTTGACCGCATGGAATCACACACAGCAATCGACCACGTTATGGCATCGTGTTCATCTACTCCTGCCACTGGTTCGCACACAAACATGACATCAGCATCAGATCCATACCCCAGCTCTGCACCACCTAATCGACCCATGCCAATCACCGAAATATTCGCCTGTGGCTGATCAGGTTTTTGAGGATCGTTCAACGCCGCGCGAATCTCTGCATCCAAAGCAGCATCTAAGACAGCATCCCACACGAGAGATAATCCTTGGCATACCTCCTGAACGCTCAACATATCCAGCAGATCTGCCGAAGCGATACGGGCAAGTTCTTGACGACGCAGCGACCGTGCCGCCTGAATCGCCCGATCAGGTGACTCATGCCTAGACACCGTTGCCTTGATCGCCTTACTTACCTGAGTCGGAGCAGTAGCCAACAACTTTGGCCCAGACGCAGCATCACCAAGCTGTTTCACAAAATCCGGAGTGGAAATAATCAACTCTGAAATATAGGGAGAATTACCCAAAATCCTCATCAAACGCTGCCCCACCACGCCTTCGTCACGCAGCATGCGCAAAAACCAACTGCGATCATATGCAGCATCAGAAAGCTTGCGATAATTCAACAACCCTGCATCTGGATCCGCCGTTTGAGACAACCACTCCATCAACGTCGGAAGCAACATAGCCTGGATCTTTGCTTTACGGCTAGCCCCAGAGGCAAGTGCCGTCAGATGCTCATAAGCTCGCGCCGGGTGCATGTATCCCAACGCAGCCAACTGCAATTTCGCTGCATCTGGAGACAACCTGATGGCATCGGCGCTTAAATTAACAACAGAGTTCAGCAGCGGGCGGTAAAACAGCTGACTATGCAGTGATTGAATTTGCAAACGAACCTTGCGTAAATGCCGTTCCATCGCGCGAGCTGAGCTTTGCTCCCGGGAACCAGTAAACCCAGAAGCACGAGCAAGCCACCGCATGTTCATGCGATCATCAGATTTAGGCAATAGGTGTGTACGTTTGATTCGCTCCAATTGCAGTCGGTGTTCCAAAAGGCGCAAGAACTCATACGACTCAATCAGATTATGCCCGTCCTCACGGCCAACGTAACCCTGATCAACCAACGCATGTAGGGCATCGACCGTGGAACGGACACGCAAGGTTTCATCAATACGCCCATGAACCATCTGCAGAAGTTGGACGGCAAACTCGACGTCTCGAAGTCCACCACGCCCCAGTTTCAGCTCTCTATCCCGCAGATCTTCTGGAACATTATCTAAAACACGCCTACGCATAGCTTGAACATCGGTAACAAAGGATTCCCTTTGGCTTGCCGACCAGATCAACGGAGTCAGTGCATCCACATACTCTTGCCCCAAGGCGATATCGCCAGTCATGGGACGGGCTTTAAGCAGCGCCTGAAATTCCCACGTTTCAGCCCAACGTTTGTAGTAGGCCATATGAGATTCAAGGGAACGCACCAGTGCGCCACTTTTGCCTTCGGGCCGAAGTGCCGCATCAACCTCAAAGAAAGAGTTACTACCGATTCGGATCAATTCAGCAGCCGTACGCGTTGCTTTAGAATTAGCAGGCTGTGCCACAAAAACAACATCAACGTCTGAAATATAGTTCAGTTCCTGCGCACCACATTTACCCATCGCAATGACGGAAAGTGCGGAATCAACCGGCTTTTCCCCATAAACATTGGCAATTGCCACAGCTAAAGCTGCAGTTAACGCAGCATCGGCCAAATTACTAAGCTGCATGGTGACAGTACTAAAAGCAACTGGATCGCCACCTTTGTTACGCATATCTGTGGGAAATGTACCAGCCAGATCATGTGCTGCGATCCTGGTAAGCAGAGTCCGATAAGTCCACTTCAACACCCGTTCAGCTTCAGGTCCGGTCATGTCCGCCACGTAAAAGCCGGCGGTTGCCAAATCCTCTTGGGCGAGGTTGTGAGCATCTGTGTAATCCTCAACCTGCAATATTGCAGGTTTTGCCTGCACAGAAGCCAATAATTCCTGAAACATTTCTTCGCGAGTAGGTGCATCCAGAGTCAGCAACTTCCACTGTTGCGGATTAGCTACCAAATGATCGCCTACTGCTGCAGAACCTCCCAACAGGGCAATGAGTCGGATACGAAGATGCTCGTCCTCCCGAATAGCTTGGTCAAGCTCTTGCTTCGCCTGGTCACTGATAGCTTCAAGAGCTTGATACAGACGAACAAGGAGATTAAGCGCAACATCTGGATCACCCGCTCCAGAAAGAGCCCACATGAGATCTAAAGACTCAACATTGCGCCAACCTAGCAGTTCAAGGTCTGCTTGCGCGTGCTCTGATTTCAGCGACAGGGACCCCACTTTGGGCAATGGGTCTCTGACAAAGCCCACAACTTTTCGTTCGCTTCGCAACGGTCCTGACATGACTTGACCTCCTCTGCTGGATTCCCGGGGAACTAATAATCAAGGTTGTTTCGAAGTTCCCAAGGCGTGATCTGTTCTTGGTAGTCACGCCATTCACGCCACTTATTGCGCAGGAAAAACTCGAATACATGCTCGCCCAGAATATCCGCCACCAACTCGGACTTTTCCATTTGGCGCAGGGCTTGATCAAGACTGCTTGGCAGGTCGTTGTAGCCCATCGCCCGGCGTTCTCTGAAACTCAAGTTAGAGATATCATCCTCAGCCGGATCGTCCAGCTCATAGCCTTCTTTAATCCCTTTGAGACCAGCGCCAAGCATGACAGAAAACGCGAGATAAGGATTACACGCGGTATCAGGCAGTCGGATTTCCACCCGGCGCGATTCTTCCTTGTTCAACCGATACGTAGGCACGCGCACCAACGCAGACCTGTTGGACACTCCCCAAGTTGCGGCAGTTGGCGCTTCGTTTCCATAAACAATGCGCTTATAGGAATTGACCCACTGATTAGTTACTGCCGTGAACTCTGGTGCGTGGTACAAGATTCCAGCAATAAATTGCTTTGCCGTTTTAGACAACATGAACTGATCATCCGGGTCATGGAAGGCGTTGGTGTCTCCTTCAAACAACGACATGTGCGTGTGCATGGCAGAACCCGCATGCTCTTGGAAAGGCTTAGGCATAAATGATGCGCCCACGCCCTGATCTCTGGCTACCTGTTTCATGATGTAACGAAACGTCATGATGTTGTCTGCCATGGTCAAAGCATCTGCATGGCGTAAATCTATTTCCTGTTGGCCGGGGGCAGTCTCATGGTGAGAAAATTCCACGGGGATGCCTAGCTCTTCCAAAGCAACCATTGCGTTTCGACGGAAATTCGGCGCCTCATTGAAGGTCGCTTGGTCGAAATATCCACCGTTATCAGTGGGCACCGGGGGCAGCCCGTCGGTGCGCAAACTTTGAACAAGATAGAACTCAATTTCAGGTGAGATCATGCATGTTAAACCCTCATCGGCTGCCAATTGCACTTGCCTTCGCAGCACTTGCCGCGGGTCCGAAAAGGAAGGTTGCCCATCGGGCATGGTGACGTCACAGAACAAGCGCGCTGCTTGAAGTTTAGATACTCCGGCTTCTAAAGGAAGCACCTGAAATGTAGAAGGATCCGGTCGAGCAATCGTGTCTGCTTCTGAAATACGTGCATACCCTTCAATCGCTGACCCATCAAAACCGATTCCTTCTTCCAGGGCTGACTCCAATTCAGCAGGAGCCACAACCACTGATTTCAAGTGGCCAAGAATGTCAGTGAACCAGAGACGCACAAACCTAATGTCACGTTCTTCTATGGCACTGAGTACAAATTCCTGTTCGCTGTTCATGAAAACTAATTTACGCAGCGATGGGACAAAGACTGTGCATTTGCCACTTTTCAAAGGGGTACGGGGGTAGATTTTTTAAATGTTTCACGTGGTCATTGCGTTTTTTATCACACCGGGGGTATGTCATGTCCACACCTAGTGGTTCACTAAGAACCGCACAGCAATTAGAACACTTACACGAATAAGGACCACGTAATGACCATTTCCCCTTTCTCCCACGATGTTTCCGAAGCTCAAGACTCCTACCGCAGGCAGTTGGAGGAAAATATCATCAGTCACCTCCGCTTTTGTGCACAAAGAGGCTGGACCCCAGTTGATCTCCGCCATGAGTTTTCCGCAGATATTGACCCACTACTATTCCTGGCACTTCCTGAAATCGCCTATTCTTGCTCGGAAGATATGTACTCACTATGGATGGAGGGTACGCGACCTGCTGCAACAAATTTCCTCCCTGTGGGAACTTTGGAGAAAATTCTTATTGCACTCCCCCAACTTGGCACCTTGCCTGATTGGGACATGCTCGCAGAACTCCACGCGGTAGCTAATGATCCTTCCACACAGTTAACTCCCGAACAGTCCAAAGCACACCACCGCATAACCGCACTTTTAAAGAAGGCAGAATCAACCAATTTTGAGGAAGAAGCAGAAGCCCTCATCCTCAAAGCTGAGACACTTCGACAGCAATATCGCATCGAGTCTCTTCTCATAGATTCTTACAACCAGGACGCTAAGGATTCTTCTACTCCAATCCGGGCAACTCGCGTATATCTAGAAGCGCCCTGGATTAGACATCAATTCAAGTTACTTAATTGCGTAGCACGAGTGCATTCCTGTGAGGGCTTGCTGGTCACCAAATCTGGGATCTGCACGATTTTTGGCGAACCAGACGATGTCGCTCATGTGGTTGACCTCTTTAATAGCCTGAACCGGCAAAGGGCCCATTTCATGAAAACATCATCTGGTGCACGCCAAGCACAATTGAATGGTGAAACAAGCTCGTATCGGCGCAGTTTCATGATTGCCTACGCATATCAGATAACCCAACTACTAATCATCGCTAAAGAAGAGGCCCTGAGTGATTTGGCTGATCATGCACCCTTAGCTCATAACGCTATCGTCCCTGTTTTGGAAGATAGGGGGATCAGGGCACAAGTCGCGCTAAAAGATACGTTCCCCAACATAAGGAATATGACCTTCCGTTCAACCAATAGTCGTGGTTTTACTGACGGAGTCATTGCGGCCAACAATTCTCATTTGGGCGGGGAGAAAGCCAGTTTGGCCGACCCCTTCTAGGCCAGGTGAATTTGCCTATTCGCGCGTAACATGAGGTGGGCAAATAGGTTACAGATTTTCGCCACTAGAAAACCTGTAACCACCACCGAAAACCCACCCCACAGCTGGTTTAGTTTTTAAAAGGATGGATAGAAAATGCAACAGCATCTAGAAGTGGAAACTAAGTTTTCCGTCAGTGACTCAACTCAGATTCCACAACTTGACGCTATCGCAGGGGTTGATCATATTGATCGCACCGAAATCCATCACTTAAGTGCCGTCTATTTTGACACCGCTGATCTGCGTCTCACCCGAGCTAAAATCACGCTCAGGCGACGCACCGGCGGTGTTGATGCAGGCTGGCACATTAAATTTCCCGGAAAAATTGGTCGACGAGAAGTCCAGGCACCGCTTGATGGACAAGGTGCCACCGAAACTACTCCCCCACAAGAGCTTTTAGGGCATATCCGCGCACTTATCCAAGGAAGAGCACTCACCCCAATTGCCCAGGTGGATAATGAACGCCACATGTTCTATCTAGCAGATGCTAATAATTCAATCATCGCTGAGTTCTGCGACGATCATGTATCCACCATTTCCCACCTACCCGGTGGTGTACGCAAGCAGTGGAGAGAATGGGAATTCGAACTCAGCGATGGACATCTCGAAGAAGAAGTCGTGTCAGAGCTGCTTCATTCTGCCCAAGCTGTTCTAACTTCGGCAGGCGCATTTGTCTCCAATAGCCCCTCCAAGCTGGTGTCTGCATTAGATGACTCCGTCAATAATGTGCCAGCCCCTCCAGAAATGGCACAGTTAGACAAATCAGATCCAGCTCGCGGAGTGCTAAAAGCAATCGCAACCAATGCTGCAAAAATTACTGAATACGACCCACGCGTTCGCGCAGATGAATACGACTCTGTGCATCAAATGCGTGTAGCCACCCGTGAGCTCCGCAGTCACCTGCAGACCTTCGAAGGAGTTCTAGGAGGTGACAACTACCGACTTCTAGAAAAAGAACTAAAGGTTCTAGCTAATATTCTCGGACGCGCGCGGGATGCAGAAGTGGTAGAAGAACGTCTCAGTGCGCTGATCGATACTGAAATAGGTGATTCTATTGATCAAGACACCAAAGCTGAATTGCTCGAGGATTTAAGTGCGGAATACCGTCGTGAGCACAGTCGAGTCGTTCGAGCTCTAGATAATGATCGCTACACCGATCTCCTACAAGCACTGGAAGATCTCCTTGTTAATCCACCCCTGATAACTGAAGCAGATCAATCCCAACTCGAAGATGCCAGCGAAGCAAGTGAGATTACAGAGCCAACAGGCACAGACACCGAAGAGTTAGATAAGGAGTACTCCCCCGGCTCCCACGGTTCCCACGCACCGGAAGCAGGTGTAGAAAACCTTAATCGGCCAAAGAAAATCGATGCCACCTCTGTTCTTCTCCATCACCTTGATAAGGCGCACACCAAACTCATTCGATCGGAAAAGAAAGCTCGTTCACAGTGGGATGATCAAAGCGTTGCGCTTGAAACACGTGAAGAAAACTTCCACAACATGCGTAAAGCTGCAAAAAGGCTGCGCTACAGTGCAGAGGCCGTGGGCAAGGCAACCAATGTGGACACCAAGAAGCTATACAAAGCGTGCAGCCGGCTTCAAACAATCCTTGGAGACTATCAAGATGCCATCACATCCCGAGACGAACTACTTCGTCGGGCACAAATAGCACGCCGTCAAGGACGTGACACATTCGGATACGGAGTGTTATATCAGCACGAACAAGCACTATCGCGGGAATACCTCAGTGGTTACCGGGAAGCCTTTAAAGCTGTGGAGAAAGCCTACGAGAAAATGATTAAAGACACTAAAAAACGTTCGAAAAAGAACAAATGAAAATGGGGGCCACACCAGGAATCCCCGGTAGCCCCAATTTTCTAATCCTCTTCCTCATCCCAACGATCTGCAGCATGAGTTCGCGCTGATGCAATGCTGATCGCATGGCGTGCTTCTTCTTCAGTGTCATAAGGCCCCATACGGTTTTCAAAACCAGGGGTCTTTCCCTGTGACACTTCACCTGTAGACAGGTCGTAATACCATTTGTAGTCTTCAACAGCCATGTCGACTCAACTCCAATCACAAGCCAAATAGTTTTTTTAAGTGTGTGGCACCCCACTATAGGCCTCAAGGAGTTTCCGCACCGGCTAGAGTGGTTCTGTTATTTATTTGTGACTTCTATTTGGGGAGGCTTTTCTTTTCATGGCCATTTGGCAGCCAACTTTCACCGGCCCACACGGCGCTCAAGTTGGATCATCCTCCACTGACCTCCTCGAAGCATGCGTTGCCTTCCACCGCGAACATTTTCACACCAACCCCACAGGAGCAGCAACAGCGCCGGGAACGTGGTCATTAATTGGTGAGCATTCTGATTATGCCGGTGGCGTCGTGCTGGCAGCGAACACCAATTGGCGAACAGCAGTAGCGGTAAATAAAAACCGAAAAGATGAGATCAACGTGCACGTTGTTGATGAAAAGGGAGGCGTCGAAAAGCATTTTATAAGCACTGCTGACGTTGCAGCGCGCGCACAAGCCCATATGAAATCCCATGATGATTTGGGCCGCCAGACTACCCCGCCCCAGCCTGAGGGCGGGATTGCTGCTCGCTTGGGCGGCATTGCGTGGACGATGATCCACAAGCAAATGCTGTCGCGTGACACCAAGGGCTTAGACATCACTGTCCTAAGCACTATTCCTGCAGGAGTGGGATTGGGAGAAAATTCTGCCATGGATGTCGCCTTAGCGTTGGCTTTGCACCGAGAAAATATTGAAGAAGCACCGGTGAAAGCACGGATTGCAGAAATTTGTTCGCACTCCGCATTCATGTTCAGCGAAGCTTCGGTGTTGCGTGCGCGGCACACCGTGGCCTTACGCGGCGAACACGGACGAATTGCGGTGGTTGATTACTCTGATGGCTCTGTAACGCAGGCGCCACATCCAGTAAGTCGTTCAGCAGGTTTATCTGCCTTCATTGTGGCAGCTGACACCACTACTGATTCGACTATTTTCCGTAATATTTATGCACGTCACGCCTTTATTGATGAAGCAACTCGAGCCTTCAGCGTGGAATCTTTACGGCTACTTCCAGATGCGTCAACTCGTGTTGTGGAATGGCTCCAGGCAGTTATCGACGTCACCGGTAGAACTGATTTACCACAAGTGGAACAAGCTCAAAGTTGGCTCAACTTGTGGGAAAATGAGACCCGGCGCGCGCAACTTACAGCCAATGCGCTGCGTTCTCGAAGGTTAAATGAGTTTTCCGCACTGCTTGAAGAATCTCACGAGGATATCGCAGAAACACTGCTTATCCCCGCTGCTGATCAGGCATTGGCCAAATTGTGTATCGAACGAGGCGCGTTTGCTGCGCGATCAAGTTCTGCACGCGGTGTCATCGCTTTGGTGGATGCTAAACATGCGCACAATTTTGCCGCTGATTTAAGCGATGATGGCTTGTTTGTGGTGCCACTGGGACATGGAGATGTTGCCGTACCTGCCTAATCAGCAGGCCAAGTAAATAACACTTCACGCTTTTTCACATCTGCAGTAACCAGGGTGACTTCTTGGTTTGTGCCTTGTTCAGGAGCACCAAGACATTTAGCTAACACTGGTGGTCGATGAACAAAGAGCCGGGATGAATTCTTTTCCTCATCACTAGAGATCACCACTGCGTTGAAGTTTTGTCCCTCCCAGTATTTCAGTACGGTCGCTTCTGTGAGGTCCAAGCACGCATTGTCTACTTGGCTGGCCAGAATGGACGAATATTTCATGGTTTCTAACACGTGCTCTTCCACTCGAGTTACCCATTCAGGAACATCGGTACTGTTTGCGATCGCCAAACAATGTTCAGTGGCAAACCGATCGATCAGCCTACGCAATGGGGCGGTGACGTGGGCGTAGTATCCACCCACGCCGGCGTGAACTTCAGGATCACCATTTTGTACGCTGGCGTAGCCTGAGCCACGTAAAAGTTTTTGGGCTTCGCGTTGAATCGCCATCCCTTTGGGCGTATTCGGGTCCACGCTTTGCAGGAACTCACCGATTGGCATATCAGCTGGAACCTCAAACCCGAGAGCGTGCGCTTCGGATCGAAATGTTGCTTCAGATTCTTTAGTCGCCGGGGCCAGAGTACGAAGTAAACCATGTCCAGCTTTAACCATCATCTCCCCTGCCACCATTCCTGTGAGCAGAGAAATCTCGGAGTTGTAATCCATAATCCGCGGGCGTGGCTCAATAATAATCTCATAGTGTTCGCCGGCATCATCATTGGGCACTTTCACCACCCGCTGGCTCGGAAGAGAAAGATTCACGGCCTGGCGCCGTAGCGCGCTTTCCTGCCTCAGCCTTCCCACCTCGGGCAATAAGCTTATCGACGGATGCAACCGACCATTCTCCGCATCTTGTTGAGCCTGTTCATAATCCAAACGAGCCCGAGATTTCACCACTCCACGCCGCACCTGCGCATCTGTGACTTCACCCCGCTCATCCAAGTCAATCGACCACACAACCGCAGCACGAGTCTGCCCTTCCAAAAGACTTGCTAAATCCTCCGACAATTCCTCTGGATGCAAACGCGCAGGAGCATCTGGCAGGTAGATTGTTTGACCTCGCTGCAGGGAGATCTTTTCTAGTTCGCTGCCTGGCTCAACAAATGCTGCAACATCAGCAATGGCATAGTGAACTCGGAAGCCACCATCTGTTTTCTCAATGAACACTGCTTGGTCCAGATCACGAGAACCTACTGGATCGATGGTGACAAACGGCATGTCTAGTAAATCTTCCCGTTGATCTGCATATCGGTCCACGCTTTGTGCAGCTTGAGTATCGATATGAGAATCAAACCCTCGTTCCACCCCAAATTCTTGGGCTACTGGATCAAAATCAAGGACTGCCGCATAGAGCTTCATGCACTCCAATTGTTCCACAGGACAAACACATCTGCTGGCGGCTTCGGGATTGCGGTGGATATGGACAGATTTTTCCCCTTGCCGGACTGCTTTGGCCTAAACCGTAAAGGCAATTGTCATCCACCCCTGTTGCCGCCGAGCGAAGGGCGTGGATTTGAACAGTCCACGGCAGCCACCAAACTAGGAGACCCAGAAATAACGTTTTCGACGTTTGTGGGTCTCCTGGTTTGGTGTATCGAGCTGAATACCAAACACAGAGACCCAACATTTAAGTTTTTAAAGATTCTGGGTCTCCTGGTTTGGTCGCTCTCAAATTTAAGCCCTTGCCCTGAAAGGTCACACCTCCCCAGAAGCGCGTCTAAGACGTTTTCAAGTTCAAGCACATACAAATACTCATTTGAAAATCTCGAAGCCTTAAACAAGCGATAATTCACTTAGCCGGGAATACACGACCTAATCACCGACAGTCGATTCTTTAAAAAAAGGGGCGAATGAGCCAATCTATAAGCCGGATTCTGTACCAACAACTGGCGGTGATCATCCATCTCGTCACAGTCATCGCTGACTGCCTCTAGCAGCTACCTGCAGGCTTGGCGAGCAGCCTTCAACACCTGCACAGACATACCTTAAAAGGTACGTCCTCATGCCTTGCTCCCAGTGGGGTTTACCTGGCCAAACCAGTCACCTGATCTGCCGGTGCGCTCTTACCGCACCCTTTCACCCTTACCACCAGCAAAAACTAATGGCGGTCTACTTTCTGTTGCACTTTCCCGCGGATTGCTCCGGGTTGTTGTTAACAACCACCGTGCTCTGTGGAGTCCGGACTTTCCTCGGCCGACGCTTGGGAGGGATTTCTCCCTCTTAGTTCGTCGAACGCAATCACCCGATCAGCTCATTCGCAACGCATTACTTTACACGGGCTGTGTGGAAAATCTTAAAACCCCTCAGGCTTGCAGGTGTGAGGTGTCGTTGAACAGGCGCATGCAGGTTGGGCCGTCTGGGTAAAACTCGGCAATTGATAATGAAGCCAAGTCAAGGTGTGCCTTCTGGAAGAAGGATGCACCTGAGTCCAAAGCTTGCCTGAGAATAATTTTGATCGGGGTGACATGGCTGACCACCAATACATTTGCTGCGCCGTAGTCGCGTTGGATGCTTTCGCGCGCTTTTTTCACTCGGCGGCTAACGGTCTGTAACGACTCCCCTCCTGGTGGTGCGACTGAGGTATCGCCAAGCCATTTGGTGTGTAGTTCAGGGTCTTGTTCGTGGGCTTCCGCAAATGTTTTTCCATCCCACAGTCCGAAATCGGTTTCGATGAGATCATCGATCACCCGTACTTTGAGCCCCAGTGCTTGGGCTGCGGCTTCGGCTGTTTGCATGGTGCGTGTCAGTGGTGAACTAACAATCGCGTCAATACCACCGGTTTGGGCAAGGCGTGCTGCAGCTGCTGCTGCCTGCTTTTCACCAAGTTCCGACAGTGGTGGGTTGGATCGACCTGAATAAAGCCTTGCTGCGGACATGGCGGTTTGTCCATGGCGAAGCAGCAGCAACCGGGTGGGGTTAGTGGTCGCGCCATTCCAATTTGTGGGTTTAGTTTCAGTGCAATTGAGGTCTTCCGCCTCGGAGTCATCAGAAGCACCCGATTCCTCAGCCCGCTCTGAAGTTGCCACAATGCCTTCTGGTTTTCCTGCGGCAGCGGCGTCCATCGCTACGTTGGAAAGAGCATCCGCTCGCTTGTTTTTTTCACGGGGAATCCATGTGTAAGTGACGTCGCCGATGGCGGCTGCAAGATCACGTGCCTCGATGGCTAGGACTTTCATGTCGGGGTGTTTAATCTTCCACCGGCCTGACATTTGTTCAACAACAAGTTTGGAATCCATGAAGACATCTACGGCAGTGGCACCGAGTTCTCGGGCTGCTTTAAGACCTTCGAGTAGTCCACGGTATTCGGCAACATTGTTGGTGGCTTTTGTGCCTACGACATAGGCGATTTCTCGCAGGACTTCGGCTTTGTTGTCGGAGTACACCACGGTGCCGGATCCGGCTACGCCGGGATTTCCGCGGGATCCGCCGTCGGCCTCGATCACTAATTTCACTTGGGGGTCTTTCTAGGAGATGTCAGTGATGAGGTAGGAACCACATTCTGGGCATTGTGGCACCTCATCTTTTGGTGTGTTGCGGATTTCAGAGATTCCAGAGGCTGGCAGCACCATGGCGCATCCACCGCAGGAGCGTCCGTTAAACAGTGCTGCTCCGACACCGTTTTCAAGGCGTTGGGCTTGGAACTCAGCTACGACGTCTGCTGGAAGTTGTTCCTCCAATCGCGCGATAACCACGGCTGGGTCTTCCACGGTTGGGGCAGCTGACTGTGCTTGTTCTACCGCAGCGCGTGCTTCTTCGACTTTACGCTCGGTGTCTTTAACGCGAGATTGGGCAAGGTCACGGTTGTTACGCAGTGCGTGGATTTCATTGTGTGCTTCCTGCAATTCGCTCATTAGGTCAGCGATGCGGGATTTCGCAGTGTAGACATCATGGTTAAGATCGCGGCGACGATCCTCATCGGTTTCTGCACCAAGTGCGTCCTGGCTGTCCTTCTTGCGACGACGAAGCTTGCGCTCATCTGATTGGATGCGCAGGATCTCATTTTCCATATCATCTACTGCCATTTGCGCAGCTGATGCGGCATCGCGATTGCGGGAGAGTTCAGCAACGGCCTTTTCCACGGCTTCTTGCTCAGGTGTAGTTTTTGGAACTGCGTTTGCGTCCTGGGTGCGCACGGCGTTGGCCAGCTGCAGCAATGTTTTATGCAGGGTGTGGTCCAGCTTCATTGAAGTTCTCCTTTTTAGTTCTCAAAATTTCTAAGACTGTGCTCGCGCAGACCGCGCAGACATTGTCCATGGGTCTGTGCGGATCGAAATCACATCAACCTCAATCTGTGGGACTTTTGCTTGCAAGATTTCCTGGGCTTGTGCAGTCCACGGAAATTCACTGGCCCAGTGTGCAGTATCAATTACTGCAGGACCACCATCACGCAGATATTCATCGACTGGATGGTGGCGCAGATCAGAGGTGACATAAACGTCCACTCCGAGCTTAATCACATCGCTTAAGAAACTGTCACCCGACCCTGATGAAACAGCAACACGGGAAACCATTTGATCAGGATCCCCGGTCGCGCGAACTCCCCATGCAGTTTCCGGCAAGTTGTTAGCTACCTGTTGCACAAACTCTGACAACCGCATCGGCTGCGGCAGCTCCCCGACACGCCCCAAACCGGTGGCATCTTCCCAACTTTCCGCAGAGTGCATCTCCACGATGTCAAAGGCAGGCTCCTCATATGGATGGGCCTCCCACAGCACCGACGTAAGTCGCGCGCGCAGGTTGCGCGGTGCAACAAACTCTATGCGCAGCTCAAGGGATTTAAAAAGCTTATCGACGTCCCCCTCCGTCGGATTCGCCCCCTCCACCGGCCTAAACTGTCCTGTTCCTTCAATCTCAAAGGCGCATTCTCTATAAGCACCAATTGCACCGGCACCGGCGTCGAAAAGCATCTTTTTTAGGTGCGCTGCATCCTTGGGTAAAACGTGCACGCCCCATTTGTCCATGTCGCCTAAAAGCCGTGGCGCGATGGGGCGCCCGGCTGTGATTCCAACGAGCTCGGCGAGTTTATCGTTAACGCCAGGACGTGCGGAATCGGCATTGGTGTGCGCAGAAAACAGCGCAACGCCACCGCGAATCAGCGTGTGAATGACCTTTCCTTTGGGTTCATCTGCAGCTACAGAAGTGACCCCACGCAGCAGCAAAGGATGGTGAATAATCAGCATGTCCAATCCGAGCTCAACTGCCTTTTCGGCAACGGCCTGGGTGCAATCTAGCGCTAAACCAATTTTGCGGACAGGTTCTGCTGGATCACCGCAGATCAGCCCTACTTTGTCCCAACTTTCAGCCAGTGCTGGTGGGTAGGCTTCATCTAAAATGCGGCGAATATCGCCAACAGTTACATCACTCACGCATTAACTCCCCTGGTCGGTACTGCATGTTCCATTCCCAAGTCTAGCCATGACGTAAAAACTTCTGGCAAGGTTAATGGGGTGACTACGCTTTCTAAAACTCTGCTCTTTGATCTCGACGGAACCCTCGTCGATTCTTTCCCCGGTATTCGCACCTCATTCCTGCACACCCTGCACGAAAAGAACTGGGAAATTCCCACTGAGGAACGCATCAACCAGGTACCAGGACCTCCGATGGAATGGACGTTCCAAGACCTAGGCATGACGGCAGACCAAGCCCAAGATGCCTTGCGCACATACCTTGATCATTACGGTCAAGTGGGTTGGGATCTTTCCGAAGCCTTCCCCGGTATGCGGGATCTGTTGCTTCGCTTGAAAGATCAAGGCTTCCGTCTGTGCACCGCGACCTCCAAAGGTGAATTTTTTGCAGAAAAAGTGCTGCGCAAATTCGACATGTTCGATCTCTTTGAATTCCTCGGTGCTGCATCTGACAACGGCAACCGCCGGAGCAAATCCGCAGTAATCAAGCACGTCTTAGACAATGTGGGATTGGAAAACCCTGCAGATATTTTGATGATCGGTGATCGATCACACGATATTGAAGGTTCCGCTGAGTTTGGGATTGATTGCGTTGCCGTAACCTGGGGCTATGGCAACGCATCTGAATGGAGCGCAGCCAAATACACCGTGAGCACTGCGGAGGAATTGGAAAGGATTATCCATGACTGGGCCTAATACTTCATTACCTGTAGAAGTCGTTTTCGTGTGCACCGGAAATATCTGCCGATCCCCCATGGCGGAAATTATCGCTAAAGCCAAAGCCACCGAAGCTGGTTTGGAAGACAACGTAATTTTCTCCTCATGTGGCATGGGCAACTGGCATGTTGGGCAACCAGCGGACAAACGCGCGCTCGCTGAGTTAAAAGCAGCCGGATACAACGGTGATGCCCACAGAGCAGCACAGCTTGGCCCTGAACACATGAGAGCTGATCTTTTTGTCGCGCTTGATTCCGGTCACGCTAGTGAGCTTGCGGCCACCGGAGTGCCAAACGACAAGATCCGGCTCATGCGGTCTTTCGATCCAGATTCCAATCCCAACGATGATGTAGCTGACCCGTATTACGGCACCTCACAGGACTTTATGCTTACCCGGGAAAATATCGAAGACGCTATGCCTGGGCTTTTAGAGTGGGTTAGAGATCACATCCGCTCTCATTCTTAGGTCTTTGAGTCAAAAAGTCCTAAGGTAGACAAGTGTGGACAGCAAGGTAAATGACCCAACCGGGCACAATGAGCACGACGTGAGCACCCGCTATTCCGGAGGCTCACGGTCAGGAACCAAAGCCAAAGGATGGAAAACATTTCTATCCCCTGGTTGGATCATCTCTGCCTTGCTCATTGTCACGTTCTCTTACGCAGCGATTTCCATGCTTGCTCCGTGGCAGCTGCATAAAGATGACGATATCGTCGCGCGCAATGCGCAAATCACCGAAGCTTTCGAGCGCGATGTCGTCCCCTACGCAGAGCTTTTCGACGCCTCCGGCGAAATTCCTTCAACACAAGAATTCTTCCGAGTATCGCTTACGGGACATTATCTTCCAGACAGCGAAGTTCTGCTGCGCCTTCGACCCGTCGATTCTGGCCCTGCCTTCCAATCTTTAACTCCATTTGAGCTAGAAGATGGCCGAGTTGTCCTCGTTAATCGCGGTTATGAATCATCAGAAGGCACCATCGTCCCAGAAATCGAACCAGCTCCTTCCACACCGGTCACCATCACCGGCTTTGCCCGCAAAAACGAAGGGGTGCCTTCCACAGCCCCGATGGAAGATAGTGGATACAGCCAGGTCTATGGCATCAGCACCGAACAAATCAGTGAGATCACTGGCCTAGGCCTTGGCACTGATTATGTCCAAGTTGCTGAAGGCGAACCAGGTGTCCTAAACGCCATGCCACTTCCTCAAATGGACCGAGGAAACCACCTGTCCTACGGCTTCCAATGGATCGCCTTTGGCATCATGGCACCGCTGGGACTTGGCTACTTTGTATGGGCTGAAATGCGTGAACGACGTCGCGACAAAGCAGAACGTGCACAAATGGCCGAACTCAGCACTTCTGAACCTGTCGTGGAAACCCCAGAGCCAACTATCACTCCGACTGCATCCAAACGCCGATCCCGTTACGGCGACCAGCACCGCAATCACTATGAAAAAATAGCCAAGCGGAACGAAGATCGTTTCTAATCTTCATTCATACACCTGCCACCTTCCATTGGGTGGCAGGTGCTTTTTCTTGGGCTACAACGGTGCATGATGAGTAACAATATTTTTCATTATTAAAGTTGAGGTGAGTCGCTGCACTCCAGGCAGTTTGCTCAACTGGGTATCGTAAATCTCTTGAAAATGCTGCAAGGATCGAGCGGCCACATAGAGTTGATAGTCCGGTTCACCAAACAAGCGTTGGGCTTGCACGATGTTCGATGTTTGAGTAACTGCTTCTTCAAACAATTCCACCGTATTTGCATCCCCATGTTTCATGGTCACAAACACCAACGCTTCAAAAGGCAACCCCAAATGCTTTAGATCAAGGTCTGCTTTAAAGCCACGAATAACTCCACTTGCTTCCAAATCCCGAAATCGACGATGGCATGCAGACAAACTTAGACCCACTTTTGCGGCGATCTCTGTCATCGTTGCTCGGCCGTCTTTTTTTAAGCTGCACAAGAATATCCTTGTCAATCTTATCCATGTGCAAGATTCTCCCACGAATTCCTGGAATCAGCACAATATTTGATAGCACTTTTCGGAAGTTTTCGAAAAACGTTTTAAAGCTGTAATGAGAATGGCTCATTACAAAAGAACTTTTTTAAAGAGCCAGAAACTTAGATGGACTGGGGATTAGTCGTCGCATTTATGGGAGTTTCCATCGTTCTCTCACTCACACCGGGAGTGGATTGGGCGTACATCATCGCCTCTGGCATCAAAGGCAGATCCAGCATGCTTCCCGCCGTCGCAGGAGTTCTAGCAGGGCATGCAACCGCGACAATAATTGTCGCAGCGGGAGTGGCTGCAATTGTCGCTACCTCTGACATGTTCATGCTGGCACTCACAATTGCTGGAGCTATCTACATGGTGTGGTTGGGAATACAAACCTTAAGACAGCGACCAGAGACAAATGTAGGTAGCACTAAAAGTTTTGACCCCACCTCGAAGAGGAAAACATTTTCTAAAGGCCTAGGCATCAATCTGCTGAATCCAAAAACCTATCTGTTCTTCTTAGCCCTACTGCCACAATTTACGAGCCCCACAAGCTCTTTACCAATCGGTGTGCAAATTCTTTTACTCGGCACAATTCATCTCGCCTTTTGTGCCACTATCTACCTTGCAGTCGGTTTCGGCGCCAGCACAGTGCTTGCCAAACGTCCACGCGTGGCAAATATCGTCAGAATTGCTTCCGGCATTATTTTAGTTTCTTTAGGACTGATCCTGCTTTTCGAGCAGATCATCGTCGCTATAAATTAATAACCCGTCCGACTAAAAGGACAAGGCATCAACTTCCGTCGGCGATTTCGCCGCCGCCGGGTACAGATGCCACGAATATGACGAAACCCCCTCTCAATTGAGAGGGGGTTTTCATTGTGCGCCCTGACGGGCTCGAACCGCCGACCTGCTGGGTGTAAACCAGCTGCTCTTCCAGCTGAGCTAAAGGCGCTCACGTGCTTTTTAAGAACCACCTTGGTGGCCTCGAAAGCAACGAGTGAAATACTAACACACAATCTTCAAAGAAATAAAATCGCTGGTCAGAAGATGGAAATTAGCGATTCTTATGACTTCTTGTTTCCACGCTGAACAAGGCAAGATCCCTGCCAAGCGCCGAGACGTTCCGCCTTGGTCTGCACCAGTCCTGCCAATTGAGCAGATTCGGAGATAACTCCTGGAGCTAGAGCCCCTTCTTTGCCAATCCCAGGGGTCAATACCCAAACTCGACCATTTTCAGCGAGGGAGCGGATGGAATCCACAAGTCCGTCGACGAGATCGCCGTCATCCTCGCGCCACCAGAGCAGCACGACATCGCACAGCTCGTCGGTTTCTTCATCGAGCAGTTCCTCACCGATTGCATCTTCGATGGACTCGCTGATCAGCGTGTCGGAATCTTCATCCCACCCAATTTCTTGGACGATATGACCCGATTGAATGCCGAGTAGTTGAGCATAATCCTGGGCACCCTGCTTGACTGCGCCCGGAGCGTCGGCCACTTTAATAATCCTCCTCATGTAGGCCCCAAAATTGTTACAGCTCCATGTTTTCAATATGGGACTGCGGGGCTATTGATATATCCGAATTGCACATTACCGCCCAACAGGCACTAAGAACCACCTTTCCTAGGATTTTTTTCCATTTCCTCCCCCATTTCGCTGTGATACATAAGTATCTCCTCGACCCCAACTATGAAAAGGAAAAGTTTTCGAAGTTAGATTTCCCATCCAATACATCAAAATGATTCGCCCAACCTTGTAAAAAATCGCAGAAATCTCACCGCAAGAATTCATCAAAAAGGACATCAGACCTGTAGTTTTATGCGTTTTAAATCGATCATGAGAGAAACATCACACTACCCTCAAACTTTTTAGAGAATATCTTTGCAAAACTTTGCAAAGGGTAATGAACTTGCAGCTAGTTTCCGTAGAAATGTTCTTTAAAAAATCCACAACAATTGCCAGGAAGCGCTCCAATTGAGCGTTCACCCAAATGGCAACGACTGCCCAACTGCCCTAGCGAGTCACTCAGTAAAACAAAACTTCGGTCTTGCGTATCCTTGTTAATAACTTATGCGTTAACTCGTTTGCGCCTTTTGGTGTGCCAGAATTTAGGTACGACCAAGGTTGAGGCCGGGAAACCGGGACGTATAAACGAAACAAAACATTCCAACAGGAGGTGTGGAAATGGCCGATCAAGCAAAACTTGGTGGCAAGCCCTCAGATGACTCTAACTTCGCGATGATCCGCGATGGCGTGGCATCTTATTTGAACGACTCTGATCCGGAGGAGACCAACGAGTGGATGGATTCCCTCGATGGACTACTCCAGGAGTCTTCTCCAGAACGTGCTCGTTACCTCATGCTTCGTTTGCTTGAGCGTGCATCTGCAAAGCGCGTATCTCTCCCCCCAATGACGTCTACCGATTACGTCAACACCATTCCAACCTCAATGGAACCTGATTTCCCAGGTGATGAGGAAATGGAAAAGCGCTACCGTCGTTGGATCCGCTGGAACGCAGCAATCATGGTTCACCGTGCGCAGCGTCCAGGCATTGGTGTTGGTGGACACATCTCCACTTATGCGGGTGCAGCCCCACTTTATGAAGTTGGATTCAACCACTTCTTCCGCGGCAAGGATCACCCAGGTGGAGGCGACCAGGTCTTCTTCCAGGGTCACGCATCACCAGGTATGTACGCACGCGCATTCATGGAGGGTCGTCTTTCCGAGGACGATCTAGATGGCTTCCGCCAGGAAGTGTCCCGCGAACAAGGTGGTATTCCTTCTTACCCACACCCACACGGAATGAAAGACTTCTGGGAGTTCCCAACCGTGTCCATGGGTCTTGGCCCAATGGATGCCATCTACCAGGCACGTTTCAACCGTTACCTCCACAACCGTGGCATCAAGGACACCTCCGACCAGCACGTCTGGGCATTCCTTGGTGATGGCGAAATGGATGAGCCAGAATCACGTGGCCTTATCCAGCAAGCCGCACTGAACAATCTGGACAACCTGACCTTCGTGGTCAACTGTAACCTGCAGCGTCTCGACGGACCTGTTCGCGGTAACACCAAGATCATTCAGGAACTCGAGTCCTTCTTCCGCGGCGCAGGTTGGTCTGTGATCAAGGTCGTTTGGGGTCGCGAGTGGGATGAACTTCTGGAAAAGGACCAAGATGGTGCACTTGTTGAGATCATGAACAACACCTCCGACGGTGATTACCAGACCTTCAAGGCTAACGACGGCGCATACGTTCGTGAGCACTTCTTCGGACGTGACCCACGCACTGCAAAGCTCGTTGAGAACATGACCGATGAGGAAATCTGGAAACTCCCACGTGGTGGACACGATTACCGCAAGGTCTACGCAGCTTACAAGCGCGCTCTAGAGACCAAGGATCGCCCAACCGTGATTCTTGCTCACACCATTAAGGGCTACGGACTTGGCCACAACTTCGAGGGCCGTAACGCAACCCACCAGATGAAGAAGCTCACGCTTGATGATCTGAAGCTGTTCCGCGACAAGCAGGGCATCCCAATCACTGATGAGCAACTGGAGAAGGATCCTTACCTTCCTCCTTACTACCACCCAGGTGAAGACGCTCCTGAAATTAAGTACATGAAGGAACGTCGTGCAGCACTTGGTGGTTACCTGCCTGAACGTCGCGAGAACTACGAACCTCTTCAGGTTCCACCACTGGACAAGCTTCGTTCAGTACGTAAGGGTTCTGGTAAGCAGCAGATTGCTACCACCATGGCAACAGTGCGTACCTTCAAGGAATTGATGCGCGATAAGGGTCTGGCAGATCGCTTAGTCCCAATCATTCCTGATGAAGCACGTACCTTCGGTTTGGACTCCTGGTTCCCAACCCTGAAGATCTACAACCCGCACGGTCAAAACTACGTGCCAGTTGACCACGATCTGATGCTCTCCTACCGTGAAGCTGCCGAAGGCCAGATCCTGCACGAAGGCATCAACGAGGCCGGTTCCATGGCATCGTTTATTGCTGCAGGTACTTCTTACGCCACCCACGGCAAGGCCATGGTTCCGATTTACATCTTCTACTCGATGTTCGGATTCCAGCGCACCGGTGACTCCATCTGGGCAGCAGCCGATCAAATGGCACGTGGCTTCCTGCTGGGTGCTACTGCAGGCCGCACCACCCTGACCGGTGAAGGCCTCCAGCACATGGATGGACACTCACCTGTCTTGGCTTCCACCAACCCAGGCGTAGAGACCTATGACCCAGCGTTCTCCTACGAGATCGCTCACCTGGTTCACCGTGGAATTGACCGCATGTATGGACCAGATAAGGGTGAAGATGTCATCTACTACATCACCATCTACAACGAGCCAACTCCTCAGCCAGCTGAGCCAGAAGGACTAGACGTAGAAGGCCTACACAAGGGCATCTACCTGTACTCCCGTGGTGAAGGTACTGGGCATGAAGCAAATATCTTGGCTTCTGGTGTCGGTATGCAGTGGGCGCTCAAGGCACAAGAAATCCTCGAGGCAGATTACGGAGTTCGTGCCAACATTTACTCCGCTACCTCATGGGTTAACCTTGCTCGCGATGGTGCTGCACGCAACAAGGAGCTGCTGCGCAACCCAGGTTCTGATGTCGGAGAGGCATTTGTCACCACCCAGCTAAAGCAGACTTCCGGCCCATACGTTGCCGTTTCTGACTTCTCCACTGATCTGCCAAACCAGATCCGTGAATGGGTTCCAGGCGACTACACCGTGCTTGGTGCAGACGGATTCGGATTCTCCGATACCCGCCCTGCAGCTCGTCGTTTCTTCAACATCGATGCTGAGTCTGTCGTCGTTGCCGTGCTGAATTCCCTGGCACGCGAAGGCAAGATCGACGTCTCCGTAGCTGCTCAGGCTGCGAAGAAGTTCAAGCTAGACGATCCAACTAGCGTTTCCGTGGATCCAAACGCTCCTGAGGAATAAACCACCTAAGGATAGATAAATCCCGCCGCCGGACGTTAGTCTGGCGGCGGGATTCGTCGTAAAGCAAGCTTTTAGCCGAGGAACGCCTTGTCGGACAATGTTGCGCCCTTGATGTTGGCAAATTCCTGCAGCAAATCACGCACCGTCAACTTCGACTTCGTTGCTTGATCTGCTTCATAGACAATCTTTCCTTCATGCATCATGATCAACCGGTTGCCCAGGCGAATCGCCTGTTCCATGTTGTGGGTAACCATGAGAGTGGTCAAATTGCCGTCGGCCACAATCTTTTCAGTCAAGGTCGTAACCAGCTCGGCACGCTGCGGATCAAGCGCTGCGGTGTGCTCGTCCAACAACATGATCTTCGGCTGTGTGAAACCAGCCATGAGCAGTGACAACGCCTGGCGCTGACCACCTGAAAGCAACCCGACCTTGGCAGTAAGCCTGTTTTCCAAGCCTAACTCGAGGCGCTCAAGCTCTTGTTTGAATAATTCGCGACGCTTTGAAGACAGCGCAAGCCCCAAGCCTCGACGCTTACCGCGCAGCAAGGCGATCGCCAGGTTTTCTTCAATGGTGAGATTTGGAGCAGTACCTGCTAAAGGGTCCTGGAAAACTCGGCCAATGTAGCGGGCACGCTTGTGCTCCGACATTTTATTGACCTTGTTTCCATCGATGGAGATCGTGCCGGAATCCACAATCAACCGGCCTGAGACCGCATTCAGCATGGTGGATTTTCCGGCACCGTTGGAGCCGATGACAGTGACAAAATCTCCTTCCGCCATCTCCAACTTAAGGCTCTGCAAAGCTCGACGCTCATTGACAGTGCCTGGGAAAAATGTTTTAGAAATTCCGTTGATGGATAACATTTTTTAAGCCTCCACTCCCACTGGTTGAGCCTTTGGTTTAGGTGCTTTGGAGAACTTAGCGCGCCACCTAGGCAACAGCATGGCAACCACCACCAAGATCGCTGAAATTGCTTTCATATCGTTGGGGTCTAATCCAAGGCGCAGCGCGGCGAAGATGATGAGTCGGTATGCGATTGCACCAACAATCACTGCAAGAACCGCCAACCACACGCGACGTTGACCGAAAATTGCTTGACCCAAGATAACCGAGGCAAGGCCGATAACAATGAGGCCAATGCCCATCGAAATATCTGCAAAGCCCTGGTACTGGGCGATAAGAGCACCAGCAAGACCGACAAAACCATTAGACAAGGAGATGGTAAGAATTTTGGTGAAATCAGTTGACACGCCAAAGGACTGCACCATCGGACCATTGTCACCAGTCGACCGCAACGACAAACCAATGTCGGTGTTGAGGAACCAGATTACAATAAGCCCTAAAATAGCCACCGCCACAGCCAAAATAGCTGGTCCTGCCCACGTACCTAAAAGACCAGCATCACGAAGCGGAGTGAAAAGGTTATCGGTGCGCAACAGCGGCACGTTGGCACCGCCCATAATGCGCAAGTTCACCGACCACAACGCAATCATGGTCAAAATACCGGCAAGCAAACCATCGATTTTGCCCTTGGTGTGCAGCAAACCCGTGATCATGCCAGCTAAAAAGCCCGTGAAAAATCCAGCAACAGTAGCCAAAATCGGATGCCAGCCAGACATCAGAGCCATGGCTGCGGTAGCCGCACCGGTGGTGAGGCTACCGTCAACGGTGAGGTCGGGGAAATTGAGCACACGGAACGTCAAATAGACACCCAGTGCGACAACTCCGTATAAAAGTCCGAACTCAAAAGCGCCGATCATACGCGGTCGGCCTTATCCAAAATCTCTTGAGGAATCTCTACCCCCTGGCGCTCAGCAGCGTCCTCATTGATCACATAAGTGAACTCAGTTGCAGTCTCCACAGGCATGGTTGCTGGGTCCTCACCGTCTTGCAGAATACGCAGAGCCATTTCACCGGTCTGGCGGCCAAGCTCGGTGTAATCAATACCCAACGTTGCTAGCGCGCCACCTTCAACGGTGCCAGCTTCAGCAGCAATCACAGGGATCTGCTTTTGCTCTGCAACCTGGACAAGGGAAGAGATGCCGGAAACCACCATGTTGTCAGTTGGTACGTAGATGACATCAACATCGCCCAAGGCCTCAACAGCCTGCTGAATTTCATTGACGGTGGTGACAGTCTGGGTCTTTACTGAAAGTCCCAGTGGCTCTGCTGCCTTGGTGACTTCATCAACCTGGACCTGGGAGTTAACCTCACCAGATGCGTACACAATGCCGATGGATTCAGCATCAGGAACCAACTGCTGCAAAAGCTCTAGCTGCTGCTCGATTGGTGCGATATCGGAAGTACCGGTGACATTGCCACCTGGAGCTTCATTGGAATCAACCAGCTCAGCGGAAACTGCATCAGTGACAGCGGTGAACAGCACTGGAATGTTGGTGATGTTTTGTGCCGTCGCCTGGGCTGCAGGGGTAGCCACAGCCAACACCAGATCCAGGTTGTCAGACGCAAACTGCTGAGAAATAGTTAGTGCAGTACCCTGCTCACCGTTGGCATTTTGCTCATCAAAGGTGACGTCAACGCCCGCCTCTTCAAAAGCTTCCTTGAATCCTGCGGTTGCTGCATCAAGCGCAGGGTGCTGAACGAGCTGGTTAATGCCAACCCGGTAGGAATCGCCACTAGCAGAATCATTGGATGCAGCGCTATCGCTAGAATCGCTTGAGCACGATGCCAATGCCAAAGCACCTACGGTAAAGATGCTTGCGAGTACCTTCGAACGAGAAGAAAACATGGCACATCTCCTTAAAAGTGTTAAGTGTTAAAAGGGGCAGACAGCGTCAGCACATGTCTCGATTCAGATCCATATGTGAATTGCCTCATGGTTGAACTTACTTGTTCAACCAGTCATATGCGCAATTTCTCCAGCGCACCCAAGCCAAACGGGTGCACCATTTAAAATCAACTGTGCTACGTAGGGGTGTTTTACCTTGTCGATTCAATTCATATGGTTTAGAAAAGAACTTTCCCCCATTATGAATTTCACGGACTAGAGTAGGGAGCACCATGAACGTTTCCTCAAATAAACCCAGTGACTCTGACCGCGAATACCTTCAATCAGAACTCACCCGGCTCGTTGGCCAGGGACGACTCGATTTAGATACGTACCAAAATGTGGTTGACACTGTTTGGTCTACGGATGATCTAGGCGAGTTGATGAGGATCCGTGCCCGCTATCTTGGAGGACCTCAATTACCTCCACAAACCCCACCCCAGCATTATGGGCAACCAAGCTACGGCCAGTCTGGAGTGGGCTACCAAAATCTCCCCCAGCAGCAACCGGGCTACTACCCCACTCCGCATGAAACACACATGCAGCAGCCTCCGATGCACCAGCCACCTACCAGACCACAGCAATATCAGCCGGGTCCACAAGGGGGAATTCCGGTAGGTGGGCACTTGCCGCAAAATGGCCCTGAATATAGCCCAGAGCCTGAAACTTCAACGATGGGTTCTATCCAAAAATCTGGAGAATGGCTTGTTCCTGCCTATTCTGCCTACAAGCTCAATGGTGCTGATTTATTCCTAGACATCCGTCACGCTACTGCCGCGGCACCAATTATTACCTTTGATGTAAATATGACCATGGCATCCATGACGCTCATTGTTCCACCGGGTGTTCATGTTGAAGTACAAATGTCGTCCAAGAATTGGTCAGATTTTAAAGTACAGACGTCTAATCCCATCCCCGGTGCTCCACGCGTGATCATCACTGGTGTGTCCAGAGCTTCTGGGTTGAAGGTGTTAACCAAACACCCGAATGAGCCTTTCGGGTTTTGGCAGAAAATGTTTGAGTAACTCCTAGGTTTGATCAATCACATCCAAAATATTGCCAATCGCGTTGTTTAAAATTCCCGGAGCTTCTAAGGGGAGCATATGCCCTGCTCCTTCGGCGATTTGAAGCCGAGCTCCAGGCCAAACCTCACAGATCCTATCGGCTTGTCCGATTGGTGTGACATCATCTAATTCACCGGCTAACACATAGCCATTGAGGCCTTCCAAAGCAGGAGCTGCATCAAGCTCTTCGTGTTCTTGGAGGTCGTCGAAAAAACCCACAAAGGTATCCAGCGGAGTTTCGTGAATCATCGCTGCGTGAAAATTAATGACTTCATCATTGGTGTCACGTTGGAATACCGCAGTAGCTAAGGTGGGCGCTAGAAATTTGGTGGCGTATTGGCGAAATTTCTGTGCATCGTTGGGGGCTGCTTCAACGACGTTTTTCACGTTGTCAGCAATCGGTGATGCCAACACCTGCGGAAGTCCCTGTGTGGATAGGGATTCAATCGATGTTGCCACAAGAACCATTCCGACGATTCTTTGCCGAAGTTCAGCATCTGCACGTTTCACCAGGTTGAGTGCAGTAAGCCCTCCTAAAGAATGTCCCACCAAAATCAGCAGGCCCGTTGGGGCGTGTTCGTGGATGGCTGCAAGTACATCATTTGCGGTGCCTTCGATGGTGCAGAGCTCCGGGCGAACCCCGCCGGTGGCGCCGTGGCCGCGGGCGTCGATAAGCACGCTTCTAACCTGCGGATAGTGGGCCTGCAAGTAATCTACCTGCATGTAATACACCTCAGCGGCGAGGGTAAAACCGTGGATAAACACGACAGTTGCGGTGGCGTTTTCTTCCGGTCCAACCATATAGGTGTGGATGTTGATGCCATCGGATTCCACAACCGTATGCTTATCCACGTGTTTTAGACCTGGCGTGCGGTTTTTGCTGTATTCCAACCCGCGTTCTAAAAGAAGCCTTCGACGACCATTCGGTGTCATTGTTAATCGTGCTTTGTGGGCCGTTCCCCGCAGTCGACCGCGTTGTTTATCCATAAGTCATAGCCTACAAGTGCTTTGAGGTAGTTTGGGGTAATGGATTTAAACGACCTGAACACTACTGAAGCCCCAAATGTTTTTTCTCAACTGGCTCAAATTTTGCAGAATGTAGATGGCGTAGCTGCAGAAAGTGTTTCACCAGAGTCCCGCTTTGTTGATGATCTAGCGATAAGTTCACTTAATTACATCGAATTAATTGTCAACGTAGAAGATGCCTTTGGTGTTCGCATTGAAGATGCCGATGCCAAAGATTTCACCACCGTGCAGGATCTGATTGATTTTATTAACACAAACAAGGTTGATTAGCCGGAAATTATTTCTGAAAAAAGGAACAATGGTGTTATGACAGTAAACATTTCGTATCTGACCGACATGGATGGCGTCCTTATCAAAGAGGGCGAGATGATCCCAGGTGCAGATCGTTTTCTTCAGTCTCTCACCGCGAACAATGTGGAGTTTATGGTTTTAACCAACAACTCCATTTTCACTCCTCGAGATCTATCAGCGCGTCTGCGCACCTCAGGTTTGGAGATTCCTCCAGAGCGCATTTGGACCTCTGCAACTGCCACGGCTCATTTTTTGAAAAGCCAAGTCAAAGAAGGCACCGCGTATGTTGTCGGCGAGTCCGGTTTAACCACCGCGCTGCATACCGCCGGCTGGATTTTAACCGATTCAAATCCCGAGTTTGTTGTCTTAGGTGAAACCCGCACCTATTCCTTCGAAGCGATCACCACTGCTATTAACTTGATTCTGGGCGGTGCGCGTTTCATTTGCACCAACCCTGATGTCACCGGGCCGTCACCAAGCGGCATTTTGCCAGCAACAGGATCCGTGGCCGCGCTTATTACAGCTGCAACTGGGGCAGAACCGTATTACATCGGTAAGCCAAATCCTGTCATGATGCGCAGTGCGTTGAACACCATCGGTGCGCACTCCGAACACACTGTCATGATTGGTGACCGCATGGATACTGATGTGAAGTCTGGTCTGGAAGCCGGACTGCGGACCATTCTTGTTCGAAGCGGAATTTCCGATGACGCCGAGATCCGTCGCTACCCCTTCCGCCCAACTCACGTGATCAATTCCATAGCTGACCTTGCAGATCGCTGGGATGACCCCTTCAACGACGGTGCATTTTTTGTTGATGATCAGCAGCAGCCCTCGGAGTAAGCCAACAATGTCTACTCTGTAAATCATGGCATTTGCAGACATTGTGCGCAGCATCGAAAACCGCAGCAACACCGCAGCCCTAAAATGGTCCACTAAAAAGGGCTGGCAGCCCGAAGTCACCGGTTTTTCCGGCTACGGCTCCGGGCGTCGGGTGCGCGTGCTTGCGCGTGTGCTCATGTCCAACCCCGAAAAATTGCTTATCGACGCCCCCTCCCACTCAATTACCCAACGAGCACAGCGTGGCTGGCGACAATTCTTCACCATCCAAGTCCCAAATCTCCCAGTCACTGTCACCGTGGGTGAAAAGACAATCGCCTCTGTCACCAACCACAACGGCTACGTCGACTTGTTGGTAGAAGACCACGGTTTAAAACCCGGCTGGCATACCGTTAGTATCCAAGCCGAAGGCTCTAAACCTACAGACGCCCGAGTTTTAATCGTCGACGATTCCGCACGCATAGGACTTATTTCTGACATCGATGACACCATCATGGTCACCTGGTTACCCCGCGCCCTCCTTGCAGCCTGGAACTCCTGGGTACTACACACCAACACCCGCAAGCCTGTCCCAGGAATGAACCGCTTCTACGAGGCCTTACTCAAAGATCACCCCGAAGCCCCCGTGTTCTACCTTTCCACCGGCGCATGGAATACCTTTGAAACCCTCCAAAGCTTCATCAACAAGCACAAACTCCCCGACGGACCAATGCTGCTCACCGACTGGGGTCCCACCCCAACCGGTCTTTTCCGCTCAGGGCAAGAACACAAAAAGGTCCAATTGCGCAACCTCTTTATCGAATACCCCGACATGAAATGGATCCTCGTCGGCGACGATGGCCAACACGATCCCCTCATTTTTAGCGAAGCAGTAGAAGAACACCCCAACCGCATCGCAGGCGTCGCGATCCGACAACTCTCTCCCAGTGAACACGTGCTTTCCCACGGCACTACAGCCTCATTATCTACAATCACCACCAACGGCGGCCAAGGTGTACCAGTTGTTCATGGCAAAGATGGCTATGAACTGCTCAAACGCTACGAAACAAACCCTTTCGTTTCATGATTTAGAGATTCTGAAGATCTTCTTGTGGCTATCTTTGAGCGATACGAGGCGTTTATCGCGCATTTAAGGCGTCGAGTTTTTCAAACGTACATTCCCCTGGGATGGTGCATAAGAGTGCGTTAAACGGCCGTACAGCGACTCGGAATTTTTGGGGCTCACACTGATTTTTCTACGTAACCAAACATACGTGCCAAGAAATCCAGATTTTGTAGATCTTTGGCACTCCAGTCTGGTCCACACCTGGTCCACACCTTCCAAAACCAAACATACGTGCCAAGAAAACTGGAATTCCCGAAATCTTGTCACCCATGTTTGGTCGCGTGCTGGTCGCGTGCTGCAAAGTGCAACTCCCACGCGTAATGCAGCAGAGTCGAAACCGACGCGCACACGATCCCAGACCTGCACAAACAGACCAAAGCCCGTGGGGCCTCCCTCTTCCTCTAGAGAGGCCCCACGGGCTGGTCTACTAAAACCCCATGAGAGCTAATGAAGCGTTAACTTTTTAGTCAACGATTCGCAGCTCAACTTCAAACCGGTGCTCATCCGCCAGAGATTCCAGCACGCCTCGAAGTTTATCGAGTTCATGTGGAGTTCCGGTGATCACCTCTCGGCATTCAGTGAGGCCGAGTTCAAATGGATCACGGCGCCAGGCAGTGAACCATCGTGCGGTGAGCGGGTCCTTGTTGGAGCCAGATAGCTCCGAAGGACTCGGAATACACACAACCATTGCAGATTCCACAGTCTGACGTAGTTCTTTAGGCATTCCGCTGATCTCAAGAACAGCGGTGTGCATTGGTCGAGATACATCTTCAAAAGATTCTGCTACGGAGGTTTTTAGTTGGGGCAACCCCATGTCCTCCCAGAAGTCTGCCGTGAGCAAATCCGCCTGATGACGGGTCCGGGTGGGCACGGTTAATGCATTGTTCGTCATGTTCGGTTTCCTTCGGCAACACTTAACTTTCTCCAGAAACCGCAAACATTTAGAAAACAATTGCGGTATCTAAAGGAAGTAAGACGAGGTTCGTCTTCCCCAACGGCCTCTGCGTGCGTCTAAATTCCTTCGATGACTACAACCGCGATTGTGGTTCAGTTTGAGCACCCCGGCAACCCTCAACTTCAGCTTTAACCCCCATTTACTAAAGCTAAAGTTAAGGTTTAAACTTGATAACATTTCAGACGTTTTCGCATTTCACAGAGATAACATCTGTAACATTAGGCATCATCAAGCACTATAATTGCGTCAAAAGTTTATGAATTTAACTCAGCCCAAACCTGATCATTGAACTTCGTCCACAACGGTTTTGCCCATGGTCCAAAATCCCGGTCGGTTAAAACAACCCCGACTTGACCTGAGTCTGGAACCGTCCACAAAAATGTTCCTGACTGACCAAAATGCCCAACAGTATTTTCTGGCATTGAATTACCGGTCCAATGTGGCGATTTCTGCCCCTTGATTTCAAAGCCCAACCCCCACGGGCATGGCTTTTGCATTCCATAACCGGGAACAGTGCCAATCAATTCAGGGAACTGTACTTGGAAGGCCTCTGAAAGCGTCTCTGAGGAAATCAATGTTGGTGCAATGAGTTCTTGTCCAAACTTAGTCAGATCAGCCACCGTGCTTCGAGCTTCATGCCCCGCAGACCCCCACAATTCAGAATTTTCCATCCCCAATGGGATAAAGACAGCCTCTCGAAGATATTCCGCAAATGGCATTTCAGCTTCCGCCGCAACAGCATCAGCCAAAATATCCATACCTGCGGAAGAATAAATACGACGCTCCCCCACACCCTTTTCGGCAACTGGCTTATCAAAAGCCACACCAGAAGCATGGGAAAGCAGGTGCCTCACCGTGGATCCTTCCGGCCCCATCGGAGAATCAAGCTCGAAAACTCCCTCCTCGATAGCTACCAAGAAACCATAAGTGGCCAGGAGTTTTGTTACACTCATGAGTTCAAAAACACGATCGACGTCACCGAAAGTTTGCACGGCGCCATCGGAGATGACACTGGCCGAAACGTTGTCGACAGGCCAAGATTCAAGCGTCTTAAAACTCTGCATGAGTCCAGACCTTAGCAACTAATCTGTTAAACCCCTGGCAACACAACGGAGTGTGTTAAGAAATTTCTTCTACACCTTTTTCTAAAGTTCTGGTTGGAGGAAAGCCTCTTCAAAATTCTTGAGTGCAAATTTGGTCTTCCCGGCACAGATTTTACGTTGGCGCTCCGTCAATGCCTCGTCGTCGAGGTTGAAAAATCCCGTGTCAAAGCGGTTAGCACCCCTGGGGTAGGTCTGTTTGCGGAGCCCTTCGACCAGAGTGGTGCAGTAGTCCATGATTCTGCCGAATTCCACTGGGTCGTTCTCTTCGGTGCTGGCGTACAGCTCGGCGATCGCTGATTCTTCGTCGGAATAATGGATTTGGGCGGTGTCATCGATGTCCCAAAACAGGCGAAGAGCTAGCGCTCGGTCGCATTTGGGGTGCCTGACAACTGCGAGGGGAACCGCGAAGCCGTCATCCCAGTTGTATTCGTTGATAATTTCCCACAGTGCGGTTTCATCTGAGAGGTCTGCGATTGCGGCAGGCAGGTTGGCTTGGGTCATGGCGGGGATCCTCCATTTTTCCGCAGCGTTTTCTAGGCGAGCGTAGCTAGTTGATGAGGGGTGGCGTCGATAAGCGTGACCGGGCAGGGTCGGTGAGATGATCGAGGTAGCCATCGGGATCAATGACGTTTCATAAGGCTTCACTGTTTGTTCAGGATCGGGTGTAGCGATGAAACTCCGTCAGCTGCGGGCTAAGCGGTAGCTTTGCGTGACCGCACAGCAATGGTCCGAATTCTGCTGCCCAATCCGCTTGCTCGGAAGAAATTCTGAGGGCGTCCAAGGTGTCTGTGATTGACACGGTTTCGGTGGCGGCCTCGATGACTTGGGCCCAGGCATCACCGAAAGGGACCGTATAACTCATGAGTTTTATTGTATTCTGACATGCGTGAATAACGCTCCCGAATGGCTCGTTACCCAAGATAATTCCGAGGATCTAGGTTTTGCGTTCGATTGCCTCATCGTTGGTGCAATCACTCTTGATGAACTCAAAGAATGGATTTATCGAGTCATCGTGGAAATGGATGAATTCCCCGACTATTTGATCGACATCACCGATGTCAGTCATAAGTTCAATCTTATTCGCGGCTACCAGGATATTGTTGGTTTTTGGCCTTACTCGACACTAAAACGCACCGAAGAAGCTGCATTGGTGGGAATTGCTTACGCCCGTTTCCCTGATACCCGCGACGATTCCATCAGCCGTGGCAAAGCACGATCAGCGTTGGAGAAATCCACGGGCCTTCAAGAGCGTTTCGCGCGTCATTTTCCTGCAATTTCCATACCTGTCGATACGGGTGATGCTGCAGACATTCTCGTATCAGGTTGGTGGCTTTCAGGTTCTAAAAAGAAGATCCTGACTGCAGCGGAAATCCAGACCTTATTTATCAACCGATTGGCAACAGGCCCATTGAGCACTCAATTGGAAACTGATACCGGGTTGAAACTACAGGTGGCGACCAATCGAGAGCGTATGAAGATCACTCTCATTGAACCTAATGGCACATCAGGACATGCCACAGACACCCAAGCCGGCAAGGGTTCAAGGGGTGGCTTCCTCCTGGACAATGGTCAAGAAGAAGAATACGACGATGTCGACACCGTCACAATCCCCAATGCGCTCAAGGTCATCGCTTACATTCTTACCCACGGAACTCCACCTCAAGAAGGCTGGAAGGTAGACGTGTTGGGGCGTTAGTCCTCGATGAGTTCTTCACCCACCACGATCGCCTGCTGTATTTCTTCTGAGCTAGCTCCTGCTGCTTCGCATAGTTTTTCCAGCGCAACAACGATATCTTCCCGCTCCCCTGCATCAATGAAATTCTTCTTTGCGGCGAGCTGGTTGATGCTTGCGATGAAGCTACGCAGGGTTTCTTGTAACGGAGCGTGGTCTGGGGCCTTTGTTGAGGTTCTGATAGTTCGAAGGGTCTCTTTGTAAATATTTCCAGCCTTTTTCGCAGCAGACGTCGGAATATGGGGATTTTCGCCCCAGTGTCTCAGCGGATTGTCAATATTTTCCGCCAACCACCCCGGCTTCCGCGGACCGCGGATATCCACCCACGCAGGCACCCGGCGCTTCATCAACTCTTTTCCTGCTTGAGCAACATCCGCAGGTACTGAATTCATCAATAATGCGTCCAACGCAGGCATTTGTTCTTGCGTTCGTTTACCTGGCCACTGCTGTGCGCTCCAGCCGAAAAGATCCTGCAGCCTTAAAGTGTGTAACTCTTTGAGCTTCAAAAGATCCTGGGCGTTTTGGATGATTCCAGGTTTGCCCCACAGTTGTAGCGCACGCAGTCCCGGAAAGTCTTCCGCAATCTGTGCGATATCCAAATGTTCAATCTCACTAATTTGCAGCAATCGTAGATTGTCCACACCAGTAATCCGTGGCAACTTCTTTTTTGCGACTATGTCCAATTCAGCACCGTCACGGGGTGTGGCAATACGAAGTTCCTGCGTGGGGTCTTCAGCGTGGATCGTGAGTTGCTCAATTGTATGTGGAAGATGGACCTCCCCGACACTTGCAAGGTCAACAGTTAAATCTTTCAATTGGCTTTGCCTAAGGTCGAGCGTGGCGCGGCGCGAAAAATCAGGCAGAGACAGCACTACAAGATTTGGTAGCGCTCGGACTAGCGACTCTACAGTTTCTACAGACGCAGGTATTCCCCTCATAGTTAACGTGTATAGCCCCGCGATCTGGGAAAACTGCAAAATATCAAAATCAGGTTCAAAATGGGCTTGCGATGCAAAAAATGAATGCGTCGACGTGTGTAGTTGAACAGGGTCACCAGCCACCGTAGTGGGAGTTGTTGAAGCCCACGTTGCTCCATCCAATTGAACTATCCGGGCAGATTGAGGTGTAACTACCGGCTCTTGGTTGAAACGCAAGCTATAAGTGTGAACTTGAGCTCGGGTATTCCACTGTTCACCAACCCTCGTGTCCACAGGTGCACGCAACTCACCATGATCAACTTTCACTGTCCCAGGTGGAGGCGGTCCGGTAACCCGATATACATAGGGTCGATTTTCTCCCAATAGTGGCGCGTGGAAGAGTTCACCAGCCATAGGCTTCTGCTCCCCGAACCAATTCAGAGCAACGACTATGTTTCCACCACGCCCCTGCCCTAGAAATTGCCAAGCCACCCATTTCTCAATGCGTGGTTCAAAGCATGCGAAATAGTCACCTGCAGAAAACCCTCGGACGCTCATTCCCCCAAAACTACTACGCTGACCACAAACACACCGTCACCCCTATCAATCTCACATTAGGTAAGACTAACCTTAAGTCTTGCAGGTGAGTGCGTCCCTTTTATTAAGCTGCGCCTCTCTCATTCCACGCTATATACCTTGAACATCCACAAAAGGAATGCCAATGACCGAAAAGACACAGCTCGACACCTCTCCACGGGCTGATGCAAAACAACAACCAACTGCGCAGATCCCGCTTCTTCTCACAACAGTGTTCTTGGCTTATCTCGGCCAAATGACTCTCAATCCGATCATCGCTCCCCTTGCTAGAGAAGTAGGTCTTGCTGAGTGGCAAATCGGCATCACCATCAGCACTGCGGCAATCATGGTTGTGTTAAGCAGCCAATTCTGGGGCCGTCGTTCACAGTCTTGGGGGCGCAAACCAGTATTGATCGCAGCTCTTGGCCTTGCCACTTTCGCGATGTTCGGCTTTTCCGCCATCGCCGGATTGGGTATGCAAAGTCTCATCCCCGCCGGAGTATTGTTTGCACTCTTTATTCTTCTTCGCGGTGTCGGATTCGGATCAGCGATTGCTGCAATCCCTCCAACGGCTCAGGCATATATTGCTGATGTCACCGAAGATGAAGCAGCACGCACAAAAGGGATGGCAGGGGTCGGCGCTGTTCAGGGAGTATCAATGATCGGTGGCGCACTCGTTGGCGGGCTTCTGGCTGGGTTCGGACTAATCTGGTCCATCCTTGCAGTACCACTGATGTTGACTGTTGCCCTGGTGCTGGTTATTTTCCGGCTCCAGCGCGAACCAAAGCATCAGCTGATCCCAGAACCAGTCAAGGTTAAAGTCAGCGATCCGCGCGTATGGCCGTTCCTACTTGCTGGATTCGGAATGTTCACCGCACTTGGGTTCATGCAGGTTCTCATCGGATTTATCATCCAAGACCGCTTCTTTCTTACTGCAGAAATCACCGGTGTTGTTACTGGCGGTTCCCTGCTTGCAGCAGGCATTGGCATGGTGGTGGCCCAAGCCGTGATTGTTCCCCGAAGTGGTTGGTCACCAGGAACTCTGCTGCGCGTTGGAACTATTACCGCAGTGGTTGGCTTCCTTCTATTGATCCCCAACTTTGGCATGGGGATTCTGATCCTCGCGATCTTTTTAATCGGACTTGGGCTGGGCATAGCGATGCCGGGGTACACAGCAGGACCAACGTTGTTTATGCACCGCGATGAACAAGGAAGTCTTGCCGGACTCATCGGCGCAACAAACGGTCTTACCTTTATCATTGCGCCAACGGCCAGCACCTTGCTTTATGGAACCTGGCAGCCACTTCCGATCGTTGTCGGAACGGCCATTATGGCTCTAGTAGCTCTTTTCGTGATGATTCATCCACGATTCCACAAAGCCATGCAGCAATAAGCAGCTGATCAGGAAAACCTAATCAGGAAGGATGTCATAGCCCATCCAGGAGGAAAGCACGAATGGCATCACTGCTGACATTCCTGCAAAACTGATGACTGTCCCCACAGGATTAGCAATAAATCCTTGAATAACGCTTTGAGTCGATTGGATGACTGGTGGCGTTGCTTCAGCCGCATCTGCGGCAGCTGGTGACAAAGCACTTACGCCAACAGCGGTAGCGATGGCAATGGACAAAATTTTCTTGCGCATGATCGTCTCCTAGGTTGAGTGCGCTTGTGGGCGCGACGATACCAAAACGAATACTTAATGTCAGTAGGCAAGCATATTTTTCTCCTCAGAATTCGCGCTGAGTAACACTGAGTAACACTGAGTAACACTGATCAAATAAAGCCGTCCTCTGCACACTCCTGCGACTACATTGAAACCCAGGAAGACGAGGCCAACATAAAACCAAAACACTTCACGGGCCTGAAAGGTCTGGAAAGGTGTGAAAAGAAGAAGCACTTGCGTGGCCACAATCGAACAGAACAAGCAGCCAGATGATCTCACAGGAAGTCCCCACAGATGAACACCTCACCGCGTATTGCCGTCATCCTTACCCAAGTCGCCACCGCCCCTGCGACTTTGAAAGATGTGAAGGCCTTCACCAACCTCGGCCTGTCGGAGATCAGGGACCGCATCGTTTCGGGGCAACCCGCGGTGGTCGAAGAGATGTTCTCGAACGCTTGGTACGACGAGCGCGCAGAGCAGTTACTCACGTTGCTAACAAAGTGGCAGGATGAGGGTATTGCGTTTGAAGTTCGGGAGGTCGCTGAGGACGGGGACCTTGCAGACGGAGCGATGATTTCTGTGGAGGTGCTGCAGAATATCATCGAAGCAGGCCGCCAATAAGTGAACCGGTGAGGAAAAACCCCGCTCACAGCGTATGTAAGCGGGGGTAAAACATTCAACATTCGTGGGGCCACCGGGGCTCGAACCCGGGACCAATGGATTATGAGTCCACGGCTCTAACCGACTGAGCTATAGCCCCTACCGCTGCATGTGTATGCAACGAGAAACAGTATAACTAGGTCCACTTCTGAATTTGAATTAAGCCCTCCTCAATTTTCAATTCCTGCTGCATTCCACACAAAAGTAGCGCATGATCTAGGGCATACTCTTATACATTTCCAAGGGGATTCGATGCCGCATTTAAATAGACGTCAGTTCTTGCAATCTACTGCCCTTTCCGCAGGCATTGCCACATTTTTATCCCACACCGCCGGTGCCACGGAGCGTCAGTTTCAGCACGGTGTCGCCTCGGGAGATCCCACCTCAAATTCTGTTGTTTTGTGGACGCGTCTTACCCCCACCCCCGAGGCTATTCCGGGCAGTGGCCTCGGCCCTGATTCTTTAGTTACGTGGCAGATATCCACAGTTTCTGATTTCTCCAGCATCATGCAGGCGGGAACCATAATCACCTCCGCGCGCAGCGATCACACTGTCCATATTCACGCCACCGGACTTAGCCCATCTACCCGCTATTTTTATCGTTTCATCTCGCACACGGGAGAAATCTCACCGATCGGGCAAACTCAAACAACTTTGCTTGTCGACGCTCCCCTCCCGCACCTTCGCTTTGTCTTCGCCTCGTGTGCCAATTGGGAGGCAGGATTTTTTGCCGCCTACGGCGACATAGCTAGACGTGCGCAGGCAGGTGAATTCGACGTATTAGTCTTTTTAGGCGATTACATCTACGAATACGCAACTGGCATGTTTGCAGGAAAAGATGGAGTGGTGCGCCAGCATCATCCAGCTCATGAGACGATCACCCTAGATCACTACCGCAGCCGGTACGGGCACTATCGCACGGATACTCATCTGCAAGCAGCTCACGCAGCACTGCCATGGATTGTTATGTGGGACGATCATGAATCAGCTAATGATGCGCACCGCGAAGGGGCACAAAATCACTCTGCGGATGAAGGATCGTGGGCTGATCGTAAAGATGCCGCCCGGCAGGCATTTTTGGAGTGGATGCCCATCCGTCAAGAAAGCACCTTGTATCGCACATTCAATTTTGGTGATCTTGCCACCTTATCGCTGTTAGATCTGCGTAGTTTTAGAGATGCTCCCCCATCTTTCGAGCAGTGGATTCACGGTATCCGCGCTGACACGATGATGGGTTCAGAGCAATTCCGCTGGTTGAAAACAAACGTGGAAGCTTCCACAACGACATGGAATATCATCGGCAGTTCCGTGATGTTCGCCCCCATGGCTGTCACCGGCCAACCACTGTTTCAGATACCGGAACCAATACCTGCAAATATGGATCAATGGGATGGATATTCACTGGAAAGAAATCGTCTCTTAGAGGTACTTGCTGGAACTTCTACCCCAACAATTTTCCTTTCCGGCGATATTCATTCGGAATGGGCAAACTCGATCCGTATAAACAGCCAGGAAATAGGCGTAGAAGCCGTATGCAGCTCAATTACCTCAGCTAATGTCAATGATTTCGCGTCACTTCCTGAAGACAATCCTCTATCTCTTCAAGCCGAGCAAGTAATTAGATCAAACAGTTCGCATGTGCGACACGTTGACCTAGACGCGCATGGTTACGCGACCATGTACCTAACCCAAGAGTCAGTGCAATTTGTGTGGCATCGCGTGGCCGATCTTTCACGATCAGATTCTGCAGTTTCGCCAGCCATTGCACTTGAGTGGAAACCAGGCCTAGGATTCACCTCTTGACCTGCTGATTTGCAAGTTTTGAAAGCTTGAAGATATAGTTACATCTCGTTGCAAGGAAGTGTTTCCTTAAAGCGTATTCCTCCATAGCTCAGTTGGCAGAGCATTCGACTGTTAATCGAAGGGTCACTGGTTCGAGCCCAGTTGGAGGAGCAAAACAAAGCCCGCCATTTCGGCGGGCTTTTTCGTTGCCCCATAGCGTTACGATCCCCCAATTTTGTAACTTCCACTTCACTGGCTATGATAAATATTCGTTGCAAGGAAGTGTTTCCTTAATACTTATTCCTCCATAGCTCAGTTGGCAGAGCATTCGACTGTTAATCGAAGGGTCACTGGTTCGAGCCCAGTTGGAGGAGCAAATTAATTCCCACCATTTTTTTAAAAAATGGTGGGAATTTTGCGTTGAGGGTCACGTCGAAAAGCAATTTTTTGGTCTACGCTGGCTGCATGAACATTCCTGGTGCTACGACACAGACCAACATCCCTCTGGACACACTTCTTGAGGATTACGCGCTACTGTCAGACACTCACACCGGCGCTCTGCTGTCCAACATGGGCAGTTTGGACTGGTTGTGCCTGCCTCGTTTTGATTCCCAAGCCATGTTCACCAGGCTGCTTGGTGATCGCGAGCACGGACACTGGAGTTTGCGTGTCCCAGGTGGTGAGGTGATCAGCCAAAACTACCTCGGCGATTCCTTCGTGGTGCAGACCGTGTGGCGCTCAGAGACCGGTACTGCCCGGGTTGTTGATTTCATGCCGATTCACGGTCAAGAACAACCCGATATCACCGACCTGGTGCGCTCTGTGCACTGCGTGGAAGGCGAAGTGGATGTGGAATCGATCCTGCGCCTGCGTTTTGATTACGGCGAGTCCACCCCATATTTCCGCACGAGCACAGTCGATGACATCAGCATCGTGCAGGCAGTCGCCGGTCCCAACGCCGTGTATGTTCGAGGCCCTGAAATGCCACACCGTTCAGCGAAAGATTGTCACAGTGGCAATTTTCATTTAACCGCGGGTGAATCCTTAGAGTGGGTTCTAACTTGGGCACCTTCATTTGAGCCGCACCCACCTATGCCTGATTACACCCGCTCTTTGGAGAGCACCTTGAACTTCTGGGCATCATGGGTTGATGAGCTCCCCCACCAGCGCCTCTACGACGCTGAAGTCCGCCGCTCCATGCTCGTACTGCGCGCCTTGACCGATCTACAAACCGGTGGCATCGTGGCCGCACCGACCACCTCACTACCAGAAGATTTCGGTGGTATCCGCAACTGGGATTACCGATATGTGTGGCTGCGTGACTCTGCGCTAACCATTGAAGCCCTCGTTGAATACGGTTTTTCCCAAGCCGCACTGCAGTGGCGCACCTGGTTGCTGCGCGCGATTGCCGGTGATCCAGAAAACCTCCGCATCATGTACGGCCTCGGCGGGGAACGCCACCTGCCTGAACGCGAACTCCACCACCTGCGAGGTTACGAAAATTCCAGGCCTGTTCGCGTTGGCAACGGTGCAGCCGAACAGTACCAGGCCGATGTGGTTGGTGAAGTCATGGTTGCGTTGGAAACTATCCGTCGCGCCGGGTGTGCTGAGGATGAGTTTTCGTGGGGCATGCAAAAAGCCATCCTTGAATTCCAGGAAGCCAACTTTGATCGCAAGGATCAAGGCATTTGGGAAATGCGCTCGGAACCACAATTTTTCACCCACGGGCGCGCCATGATGTGGGCGGGTTTTGACCGTGGCATCAAGGCCGTCGAGGAATACGACCTTGACGGTCCCGTCGAGCGCTGGCGTGAACTCCGCGCACAGCTACGCGAAGAAATTATGGAGCACGGCTACAACGAAGACATCCAATCGTTTACCCAGTGCTACGACAACACCCAGGTCGATGCCTCGTTGTTGCAGCTCGCTCAAATCGGCTTCATTGGGTTCAACGATCCAAAAATGCTCAGCACCGTAGCACGCATTGAACAAGAGCTTCTCGACGACCACGGCTTCCTTCATCGGTACCACACCGACGGATCTGACGGCCTCACCGGCGACGAATACCCCTTCCTCATCTGTTCATTCTGGCTGGTTGAACAATACGCTCGTTCCAACCGATTGGAAGAAGCCAAAGAGAAAATGGATGCTATCTTAGCTGTCCAAAGCCCTTTGGGATTGCTGGCAGAAGAGTACTCCACCCAGCATGGCCGACTAGCCGGAAACTATCCTCAGGCGTTTTCTCACATCGGTTTGATTAGTGCTGCACGAGCCATAAATTTCGAAGAAGCACGAAACAGGTAGAGTTTAAGGTGTCATTCTTGGTACACGTTTTTTAAATTAGGGAGAAGTATCCACACATGATCCAGTTAGTGATAGGCGCTGCAGCAGGCTATGTGCTTGGCACCAAAGCTGGTCGCAAGCGTTACCACCAGATCAAAAAGGGATATGAGGCTGCGATCAACTCTCCCGCTACCAAAGCGGCGGTGAACGCAACCCGCAAAGCAATTGCCAACAAGCTTGATCCTCAGCCACGCATGAAGGAAGTTAAAAACCTACGCACCAACGACGGTCACGAGGTCTTAGAACCAGACCAGGACTAGTCCTATCCCCTAAACGCGCGGGCTAACAGTTCCCGGCGCGCCTGCTCGAGTGCGACCAGATCGGAAAATAAAGAGTTGTAGGCTTGTTCATCTTCCGAGGGGCGCATTCTTTGTAGCTGCCCTTTCAAAATGGCAATCTGGTTGCCCACACGGGTTTCCTGCAGCCTAGAAAGCACGCCATCGGTGTAGGATTCAATATCTTGAGCCTCTACTTCGATAGGTTCCATCGCAAGCTCTGATACTAACGATGTGCCCAAGATGTCTGTCATGTTCTCAGATACAGCAGGCAGCCAATCTTTTCCATCTAAAGCTCGTTCGCAACCACCGGCTGCACCGATAGCATCGCGAACCATTCTGTACGCAGGATTAGTAAAACTATCGGTGGGCAGTCCATCAAAATATGACCCAGCAAGCTCAGGGTGCTGTAGTGCGATTTTAAGAGACTCCCGCTCCTGCCACAGCACAGGATTTCTCGGGTTCGGCAGTGCCATCGTGGGTCGCTTGCTTTGATCTTCTAAAGGCTGATCAAAGCGCTGCGCACGAATAGGCTTTTTATCCCGCTTGGGTCGACGTGCTTCCGCATGGACTTGGCGTAGTACTTCTGCAGGGTCGGACCACCCTACCCAACCAGAAAGTAACCTAGCGTATTCAGATTGCAGGGTTTTATCCCGAATATCAGCAACAATCGGCACAGCGCGACGCAGTGCAGCCAACCGGCCTTCGACGGTATCCAGGGTGTATTCGCTGATGATGGATTGGATAACGAACTCAAACATCGGGATACGCCGTGCCACTAGATCACGCACCGCTGCATCGCCACGTTCTAGGCGTAAATCGCACGGATCCATACCGTTTGGGGCAACAGAGACAAACGACTGCCCAGTGAACTTCTGATCACCCTCAAAGGCGCGCATGGCAGCCTTTTGTCCCGCTTCATCACCATCGAAGGTGTAGATCAATTCACCACGGAAATAGTTATCATCCAACATCAACCGACGCAGCATCTGGAGGTGCTCTTCACCGAATGCTGTTCCACATGATGCCACCGCTGTTTCAATACCAGCAGCATGCATGGCCATCACATCGGTGTATCCTTCCACCACAACAGCCTGGTGGCCGGCAGCAATAGCCTTTTTCGCCGTATCTAATCCGAACAACACCTTCGACTTCTTGTACAACAAAGTTTCAGGCGTATTCATGTACTTGCCCATTTTGTCATCGTCGAAAAGCTTACGCGCTCCAAAACCAATCACATCACCAGAAAGGTTCTTGATCGGCCATAACAACCGGCGTTGGAATTGATCAATGGGGCCACGCTTGCCCATTTTGGATAAACCTGCTGCTTCTAGTTCTTTAAACTCAAAGCCTTTTTTTAACAGGTGTTTGGTCAACGTATCCCAACCCGCAGGGGCATAACCGCATTCAAAGTGATAAATATGTTGCTGGCCAAATCCGCGTTGGAGTAAAAATTCGCGGGCAGGCTGGGCTTCAGGAGTTTCTAATTGTTCGCGATAAAACTGGTGGGCTGCCTTGTTCGCCAAAATCAGACGCTGGCGGGTTCCTGGTTCTTCTCGACGTCCTGGACCACCACCTTGATAATTGATTTGATAGCCGATTTTCTCAGCACAAACCTCAACTGCCTCGGGGAATGAAATGTGTTCCATTTCCATGAGGAAGGAAAACACATCACCACCCTTGCCTGTAGAAAAGCAATGGTAGTAACCACGATTAGGACGTACGTGGAACGAGGGTGTTTTTTCATCTTTAAAGGGAGAAAGCCCCTTGAGCGAATCTGCTCCAGCTGATTTCAGCTGCACATAATCACCCACGATCTCCTCGATCGGGGTGCGCTCGCGGATCGCCTGAATATCACTTTCCGGAATACGTCCCTTTGCCATGACCATAACTCTAGTCCGTCCTCTCCGTGCCTCAATTCAGTGTGCCAATATTGGTTACATGCAAAACAGCAAAAAGACCCTCGGAGGAGTCCTCGGAGTCATAGTTGTGCTCGCTGCAGCGTGGTTTGGCATTGATCTTTCAAACTCAGGCCAAACATCAAGCAGTGCCTCTTCTACTAGCTCTAACATTCCAACTTCTGAGTCCATTTCCAGCAACACTTCTGCTGATGGTGAAACCTGCTCTTTAAGTGAGCTACCTGCAGAAGCTGAAGAAGTAGTTGATGATATCCTTGCTGGCGGTCCTTTTGACTATCCAGACAACGACGGTGTGCGTTTTGGCAATTACGAAGGAACCTTGCCCAAAGAGTCCAGCAACTATTACCGCGAATACACTGTAGAAACTCCTGGGCTGAATCACCGCGGTCCACTGCGCATTGTTACTGGTGGATCTGAACCCGAAGACCCTGATGTCTGGTACTACACCTCAGATCACTACGAATCCTTTTGTGCGATTACTGATGCGGAGAACTAGATGAACATCGTTTTACAAGGACGATTTTTAACCCGTCAGGATTTCTTCGACCTGTTGGGTGCAGCCTCCTGGGGTGTTGACCGCAAACCGCCAACCAATTTGGACGGCATGGTTGATTTAATTCGTGAAACCGGATTGACCAAAATCACGATCAAGGGTCAATGGCTAATCACTGCTACTGAAACCAACAGAATTGAAGAAGTCTGCGATGACTTCCACGTCGAGCTTCGTTTCAACCATCGCTAAAAACAACACAAGTGCCGCCCCCTTGGGGGCGGCACTTGGCGTCGACAAGCAAAAATCTTTTATTCGACGGTAACGGACTTTGCCAGGTTACGTGGCTGGTCCACGTTGAAGCCCTTCGCGGTTGCCACAGCACACGCGAAGATCTGCAGTGGAACCGTGGACAGCAATGGCTGCATCAACGTTGGGGACTGTGGAATGCGGATGATGAAGTTCGCGTAATCATTAACCGCCTCATCGCCTTCCTCAGCAATCACGATGGTGACAGCGCCACGAGCGCGGATCTCCTGAATGTTGGAGACCACCTTGGAGTGCAGGGAATCACGGCCGCGAGGTGAAGGCACAATGACGAAGACCGGCTGGCCTTCCTCAACCAACGCGATTGGGCCGTGCTTGAGCTCACCTGCTGCGAAACCTTCAGCGTGCAGGTATGCGATCTCCTTGAGCTTCAGCGCACCTTCAAGGGCAACTGGGTATCCAACGTGGCGACCCAGGAACAGAACAGACTTAGCATCAGCCATATCCTGGCCAAGCTTCTTGATCTGCTCTTCGGAATCAATAACAGCCTGGATCTTCTCAGGCATCTCACGAAGGCTTTCTAGAACAGTTGCAACTTCATCTGCAAACTGGTTGCCTCGAAGCTGAGCCAAGTACAAGCCAAGCAGGTAAGACGCGGTGATCTGCGCCAAGAACGCCTTGGTGGAAGCCACTGCGATCTCAGGTCCTGCGTAGGTGTACAGGGATGCATCTGCTTCACGCGGAAGAGTGGAACCAACAGTGTTACAAATAGCAACAACCTTGGCACCCTGCTCACGTGCGTGGCGAACAGCCATGAGGGTATCCATGGTCTCACCAGACTGAGACAACGCTACGACCAGGGTCTTTTCATTGACGATTGGATCGCGGTAACGGAACTCATGCGCCAGCTCAACCTCGGTTGGGATACGGCACCAGTGCTCAATTGCGTAACGTGCAACCTGACCTGCATAAGCTGCGGTACCACAAGCAACAACGATGATCTTGTCCACGCTGCGCAAGGTGGCTTCATCAATACGAAGCTCATCAAGGACCAGCTTGCCGTCCTCATCCAAACGACCCAAGAGGGTGTCACGCACTGCAGCTGGCTGATCGTGGATTTCCTTATCCATGAAGGAATCAAAGCCACCCTTTTCAGCAGCAGCGGCATCCCACTCCACGTCGAAAGGCTTTCCGGCTGCTTCAGAGCCATCGAAGTTGGTGATCTGGTAATCATCAGCAGTGATGGTCACGATCTGGTCATTGCCCATCTCAACAGCCTTGCGGGTGTAATCGATGAAGCCAGAAACATCGGAGCCGAGGAAGTTTTCACCCTCGCCCAAGCCGATAACCAAAGGAGAGTTGCGGCGCGCTGCAACAATACGATCATCATGATCAGCATGGATAGCCAGCAGGGTGAATGCACCCTCAAGACGCTGGCCAGTAAGCTGCATAGCCTTGGTCAAATCACCATTAGCCTGGGTGTTGTAGATCTCTGCGAGCAATGTTGCTGCAACTTCAGTGTCAGTTGCAGAAACAAAGTTGTAGCCCTTAGCTGAAAGCTCTGAGCGCAGCTCTGCAAAGTTTTCAATAATACCGTTGTGTACGACAGCCAACTTGCCGCCATCAACAACATGTGGGTGTGCATTTGCATCGGTTGGTCCACCATGGGTAGCCCAACGGGTGTGACCAATTCCCAGAATGGAATCTGCCAGCGGTGCGCGTGCGATCTCTGCATCAAGCGCTGCGACCTTTCCAGCCTTCTTTCGGTAGCTGATTTCACCGTTCGCATGAACAGCTACACCTGCGGAATCATAACCGCGGTATTCAAGTCGGCGCAGTCCTTCTAAAACGACGTCAAGCGCAAAGTAATCACGGGAGTCGCCCGCCTGGCCAATATATCCAACAATTCCACACATGGGCACGACTTTACAACAACTTTTTCTCGATCACTTAATGAAACAGATTTAACAATTCACGCAGCGCCCTGACCTGGGAGGACAATAATTAGGTTGCAGTACATAATGTGGGTGTAAACCAAAAACGCACTCCCTAAAGGAGTGCGAATTTACGGTTGTTGGCAGCTTCTTTTACGAAAGCTTGAGAGCCTTAGGCATGCGCAAAAACTTCAGACAACTCACCAAACAGCGGATGATCGGCAGCAACACCAGTCAGCTCAGTGACTAACGCATCCATTGCTTCACGGTTTCCCCGTGCTTGGGAAAGACGCGCTTGCAAATCAGCAGCCTCTGCATCACCTTCCACATCAAACGCTAATGCTGCTGCAACGGCAGACACCAGATTGCTTGGGTTATGTCCGTGTTCTGCCAGTTCTGCAGCGGGGCCGATGAATCGCTCATTGGCGGAAATCTTACGGATTGGCGCACGTCCAACACGATCGACCGTGTCAGGCAATGAGGGGTTCGCGAAACGATGCAGGATCTTATCCACATAGGCCTGCTGAACCTCCGGTTCAAAACCGAACTTTTCGACGAGCAACTGCTTCGTCTCCCCCAGCACCGCGGCGACTTTAGCGTGTACATCCGCGTCTTCCAACGCATCAGAAATCTTATTGATACCTGCCTGGTAGCCGAAGTAGGCGGTAGCTGCGTGACCGGTGTTTACCGTAAACAGCTTGCGGGTGATGTACGGTGCCAGATCCTCTACCCAGGTAATACCTGGAATATTGGGAACGTTTTCTCCGAACGGCGTAGATTCCACTGCCCACTCGTAGTACGTCTCAACTGTTACATCGAGACCTTGCCCTGGGGCTTGATTAGGCACAATCCGATCCACAGCAGTATTGGCAAACACTGCGATCTGATCTACCTCCGGAAACTCAGCACGGATTGCATCTGCGAGACCATCGGTGGCGTTAATGGCGTTTTCACAAGCCATAACTGCAACCTTGTTTGTGTTTCCAGACTCCAGGCGAGCTTTAAGCCCCTTCGCAATGGTAGGTGCGATAATTTTCAGCACGGTTGGACCAACAGCGGTAGTGATCACATCGGCGTCCACAATATGAGCCTGCAATCCCTCCAGGTCTGACCCCGAGTTCACGCCAGAAAAACCCGAAACCTCAATGTCACGAGGTTCTTGGCCAACCTCATGAACGGTGTAGGTGTCCTCCGAGTTCAAAGACTCAATCAACGCATCCGCGACATCAGCGAAAACAATGTCATAGCCTGCTTCGTGAAGCAGCACTCCAACAAATCCGCGCCCGATGTTTCCGGCACCAAAATGCAGTGCTTTCATTAGCTGTTTACCTTTCCGAAGATCTCTAAGACTTCTTCAGCAGTGGTGGCTTGTTCCAATTGAGCAACTGACTGCTTGTTTCCAAAAATTTTAGCGATCTTTGACAACAAACCGAGGTGAGAACCATCTGCACCTGCGATACCAACGACGAACTTGGCAGGCTTTCCACCCCAATCGATTGGCTCGTCATAGCGGATAAAGGAAATAGCCGAGCCGTGGATAGCGTCCTTAGCTTCATTGGTGCCATGAGGAATCGCTAGCCCATTACCCATGAAGGTGGACACAGACTTCTCACGTTCATGCATGGCATCAACATAAGCCTGATCAACAGCACCTGCAGCGACAAGAATCTGGCCGGCCTCATCAATGGAAGCATCACGATCTGTTGCCTTGCCGCCTAGAACAATATTGTCCACGGTCAAGATCTTGTTGCTTTCAGCATCTGCAGTTTCTTCCGTAGCTGTTGCTGCCGGAGCAGTAGCCACCGCAGTGGCACCAGCAGCAGCGGGAACTGCTGCACTTGGAGTATCGGCATTAGCTGAACCACCAGTGCGTTGCTCACGAATCATGTCCACAATTTCGTCATATCGTGGCGAAGCCATGAAGTTGTCCACTGCTACGTGCACGGCTGAAGGCGTAGGCTGCTTTGCGCGATTAAGAAGATCCTCATGAACCACGAGCAGATCGTATTCATCCTTAAGGTTATTGATCGCAGAGTTGGTGACCACGATATCGCCAGCGAAACCAGCATCCTTAATCTTGTTGCGCAATACTGAAGCACCCATTGCTGAAGAACCCATACCAGCATCACAAGCGAAGACAATCTTGTTGATCTGTGGGGCATCAGCAGCATTTGCGGTCAAAGCACCAGCAACAGAAGACTTCTTGCCCTTCATGGCTTCCATCTTTGCTGTTGCCTCTGCAATGTCCTCTTCGCTTTGCTTGGAGAACTTCAAAATCGCACCAGCAATAACGAAGGAAACAATCGCTGCACCGGCCACACCACAGGTAACCGCAAGGTAAGAATCAGAAGCGGTAGATGCATATACGGCGATGATGGAACCTGGGGCTGCTGGAGAACGCAGACCTGCACCCATGATGGTGTTGATAAACACACCGGTCATACCGCCACCAATAGCTGCAACGAGCAGTGCTGGCTTCATCAAAACATATGGGAAGTAAATTTCGTGGATACCACCGAAGAAGTGAATAATCGCAGCACCGGGGGCAGTTGCACGGGCAGCGCCACTTCCGAAGAAGATATAAGCAAGCAGAATACCCAAACCTGGTCCTGGGTTAGCTTCCAGCAGGTAGAGCACAGACTTACCGGTTTCTACCGCCTGGTCAGCTGCAAGTGGGGTAAGTACACCGTGGTTAATCGCGTTGTTGAGGAACAAAACCTTGGCAGGTTCAATCAACACAGAGGTCAAAAACAGCAGGTTGTTGCGGATGAGGAACTCCACGGCTGCACCAGCAAGTTCCATGAAAATGTTCATCACTGGGGTAAGCAAGAACATCGATGCTACGGCACCGATCGCGGCGAAGATACCAGCAGAGAAGTTATCCACCAGCATTTCAAAGCCCGGCTTAATCTTGCCAGCCCACAAGCCGTCAATCTTCTTCATCAACCAAGCAAATAAAGGACCGCAAATCATTGCTCCAAGGAACATTGGCGAACCACTGCCATCTTCACCAATAAACACAGGTGAAGACGTACCGAGGATGACACCCATGGTGGCAATTGCACCGACGACACCACCGCGAGTGTCGTAGATCAAACGACCACCGGTGTAAGCAATCAGAATGGGCAGAAGGTAGGTAACCATCGGGCCGACGAGGCTGCCGATTTTTTCATTTGGAAAGAAACCATCCGGGATGAACAGCGCCGTGATCAGACCCCAAGCAATGAAGGCACCGATATTCGGCATAATCATTGAAGATAGGAAAGTTCCGAACTTCTGGACTGCTACCCGTGCACCACCCTTCTGGGGTTGTGCTTCAGTAATTGTTGACATGTCCCCAAACTCTTTCTCTTGAGTAGACAACTATTTATGTTTGTCTTCAAGCTAACCCCACTAGAGCCAGGTATGTCCACAAATGAATCACAGAAATCGGAAATGTTTCCAACTCGAAACCCACAAAGTTGGTGGTATCTTTTCGTAAAAATGGGAGTAAACCCACATTGACTGTGATTAGCCACACTAATGATGTGAGTTTTTAGGGGGCAGGAAAATTTTACCCCCGGGGTTAACAAATGAGGCGCGTCCGAGATCCTGGCGGAGGATTTGAGATCAATATGACCGTGAAAGTTAGAAAATTTTATTCATCTGTTGAAAACCGGCAAACACTAGACACCACTATCCCAGAAATCCTGAAATGTCAGCAGCATGCCTGGCAAGACGCTCCAAGCGTGACTCCGTCATGGATGCAATTTGATCCACCACTACTCGTACTCGGGCTGCATCTGAGTCCGCTTCAACAAACCACTGTCGATACATCGGATCCAATGAGCCTGGCGCGCCCAACACAAGGTAATCAAACACCCTGAAGATTCGATCACGTTGGCGGTCTTGTCTAGCTAGATGCCCCGGATCATCCATGACGTAGAGAACAGCTAAAGTTTTCAGAAGTTTTACTTCGCGGGCAGCGGTTTCAGGAATAATCAGATCTCCGTGCATGCGTCCCACGTCGAAACCTTGGTGATGTTTTTTGGTGGCTGCGATTGTTGATCCGACGTATCGTCCCACTAATTCCGAAGTCATGGCTTTAAGTGCGGCGTAGGAGCGAAGTGAAAAATCGAAATCTGCAGCAGCTGCCACAACGGGGAGTTCTCTTAAGGTGGCTGCACCTTCAATAAGCTCTGCTGGGCTTCCTCCGAACGCCAGTGCGCCTTTTTCTGCCAGAGCAACCAACTCAACTAAATCCCATAAGACTTTTAGATCGATTCGACCGGAGACAATGCCATCTTCAACGTCGTGTACTGAATACGCAATATCATCGGAAAAGTCCATGACCTGGGCTTCAATAGGTGGGCGAAGATCGTCATGACCTTGCCTAATCCAGGAAAGAATTTCAGCATCCTCGTCATAAGCACTGTACTTTTTGTTCACGGTGCCATCCGCGTTGGTCTTTGCCCACGGATATTTACAGGCCGCATCAAGAGCGGCTCTGGAAAGGTTTAGCCCAAAGCTTTCATCGTTTTCGGAAATTACTTTTGGTTCTAGCCTCGTCAAGATGCGTAACGTTTGTGCATTTCCTTCAAAACCACCGCATGCTGCTGCTACTTCATTGAGTGCATTTTCACCATTGTGCCCGTACGGGGGATGACCAATGTCATGGCACAGCCCTGCCAGATCGCACAAGTCAGGATCAAGATCAAGACCGGCACCAATACCGCGGGCAATTTGAGCAACTTCAAGCGAGTGGGTTAAACGCGTGCGTGGAGTATCGCCATCATTCGGACCAACCACTTGGGTTTTATCAGCGAGGCGGCGTAGCGCCGCTGAGTGCAGCACGCGAGCCCGGTCACGGGCGAATGCGCTGCGGGTATCTCGCGCGCTAGTGTGCAGCTGGCTGGACTTTAAAGGCTCAGGGTGGCGTCGACAAGCATCTGCGTCGGTATAGGGGTACATCTACTTTTTCAGCCTCCGAAGCTGCTCATGGCGCGCACGACGTGACGGGCGCAGCAGGCCTTGGATAGAACGCAACATTTCTTCCACCATATCGGCTGCCCTTGCACCAAACAGACGCGCCACGTCTTGGACCACTACCCCGCCCCATTCATGGGTCAATGTCAAAAAATACACTTTCGACGGAAACTTCGCGGGACTATAGGGAGTTGGAGAAGGCTGAGCATCAAAACCGATACTCCGCGCAATGCGAATTGCACGGTAAGAGTGATTGGGATCAGTCACAATGAGCACCCGGCCGACAGTTTGTGGATCAAGCGCTTTAAATGAGGATGCGGTGTCGTTGCCTTTTGCAGAAACAAAAATCAGATCTGGATCAACGCCTTCCTTCACCAAATATTCCCGCGCTACTTCAGCTTCCGTGAACCTATCACCAGGAAGTTTGCCACCGACAGTAAAAACATGCTGAATCTCATGCAACCGCCACAACTTTGCCGTGTGCCGCAACCGCGCCGCAAACTGTCTAGAAGGCACACCATCATATTGTGCGGTGCCCAACACCAAAATGGAATCAATCTTGTGCCTATCATTGCGAGTGGAACGCAGTGAATAGCCGACAACTCGAATGACTGGCTGCATGATTGCAGCTACCAGCAAACTCTTGGCCAAAAATCTTCTCACATTTACTAGTGTGCCAGCAGTAGTCGTCTAAGGTGGGGGCCATGAACTTTAGTCTGGTGCAACTTCAGAAAAACGTCCGCCGCGTCAGCGTATCCGTGGCCATTGGTGCTGGTGTCATTCTAGCTAGCAGCCCATTTCTCGCTGTTCAAACAGCCCACGCTAGTCAAACTTTCGTTGTAGCCGAAGCCCCAGATTTTTATCAAGAAAATGTTACTGATTACACCGGACAGATTTCCTCTTCAGACAAAGCTGACATTCAAGCAGCAATCGATGAGGTCAAAGCTTCTGAACAAAAAGTCATCTTCGTTGTCTTTTTGACTTCCTTCGATGGCGTCGATCCAAACACCTGGACCCAACAGGCTCTCCAGGCCAATGGTGACGGAAACGTTTTGATCTATGCCCTGTCAACCTCCGAGCGACTGTACGGTATTCAAGGTGGTTCGCAGTGGACTGATGAGCAATTAGATGCCGCAAATAACGCAGCATTCCAAGCGCTCTCCCAAGAAGATTGGGCAGGATCAGCGCTCGCGCTTGCTGAATCAGTTGGCTCAAGTTCTGGTTCAAGCTCTAGTCCAGGATCTGGCACTTCTGGCGCGTGGCTAGCTGCTGCAGGTGCTGGAACCATCGCTGCCGGAGGTGGCATCTGGGCATATTCCCGAAGCCGCAAGAACAAAACCAGCGCAGCAACCTTGAAAGATGCCCGCGAGATCGATCCGCGTGACACCAACCGCTTAATGCAGCTTCCCATGGAAACCCTTGAGCACCTAGCGCAAGAAGAACTTACCTCCACTGATGAGTCCATTCGGCGCGCCAAAGATGAGCTGGCTATTGCCACCGCGGAATTCGGACCAGAACGTACCCGCAGTTTCACCCGCGCGATGAATAACTCCACCGGAACGCTGCAAAAAGCTTTTGAAATTCAACAGCGCTTAAATGATTCCATCCCAGAATCCGACGCAGAGCGCCGATCCATGCTGGTAGAGATCATTTCTTCCTGCGGACAAGCAGATGACGCACTTGATGCAGAAGCCGAAAACTTCGCCGACATGCGCAACCTGTTGATTAACGCTGGCAGCAAGCTTGATGAATTTACTCAAAAGACCGTTGACTTGCGCACGCGTCTTCCACAAGCCCAAAGCACCCTCGAGGGTCTACGCAGCCGCTACTCCCCCGAAGTTCTAGAAAGCATCAACGACAACGTCGACCTCGCCAGCGCCTCACTCGACGAAGCCGAAAAGATGCTGCCCCAAGCGCACGAGCTCGAGTCTAAGCCCGCAGGCCAACAGGGAGGGCTTATCGACGCCATCCACCTCATCGAGCACGCCATCACCACAGCCGACAAACTCCTCGAGGGCGTTGAACACGGTGATGAAAACATCTCCACAGCAAAAGCAAACGTCGCCGACCTCATCAAAGAAATCTCAGATGAAATAGGCGAAGCAGCCCAACTCAAACAAGCAGCAGCCGCTGACGGCACACGCGCCGATTGGGCAGCCCTTGATGATGCTGTCCGAGCAGCCAGTGCCGCGCTAACCACCGCTGAAGCCGACGCTGAAAAAGACCCGCTGGGAACCTACACCGAACTAGTCGACGTCGATTCAGACCTAGACACCCAACTCGACGCCGTCCGAGCAACCGCCGCCGATCAAGCCCGCCAACTACGCGTATTTGATCAACAACTGCAATCAGCTAGCAAACAGATCCAAAAGGCAGAAGACCTCATCTCCACACGCGGACGCATCGTAAAGTCCGAAGCCCGCACCCACCTGGCCAACGCACACAAACTCTTCGCGATGGCGCAGCAAAACCGCACCCGCGACACTCGCGCAGGTATTGATTATGGACGCCAAGCCACAGTCGCTGCCCAACGAGCCAGCAAATCCGCACAATCCGATATCTCTACCTACAACAACCGCCACAATTCAGGAGGCGGAACAACAGGCGCGATCGTCACAGGCATGGTTATTAATTCCATCCTCAACAGTGGCCGTGGCGGTGGCTTCGGTGGTGGCGGCTTTGGTGGCGGTGGATTTAGTGGAGGTAGTCGTGGCGGCGGAGGTTTCAGCGGCGGCGGTGGAGGTGGCGGATTCCGCGGAGGCCGATTCTAATCACTAAGTGAAAGTATGTGCGAATATCCACCACAAACCCTTGGCGCCAGAGGTTTGTGGTGGATATTCCCCGCCTGGGAGTGTTAGATGCAAATTTTTGACCGATTTGCATGGGCTGAGGCTCGTTTGTGGTGAGAATTTGATCAGGGCGCATTCAAGTTTCACATCTGCCCCACTAGCCTCAAAACTGACCCCTCCTAGAATCGCTTTTAAGGGGCTAAACAGACGTGCCCCATACATTGACTCAATTCGGAAATTTCGATCCTTTAAATGAGTGCGAGGTGGGCCTGGAGGTGGGCGTCGAAAAGCAAAATCTTTTAAATTCGAGGCCGTCGCACGGCCGAGTCGACAAGGACGCACGCCCAGCTTAAAAACACAGCGTCAACGAAAGGGAGCGCATCATTGTCAGCTGCGCCGACGATGAATTCTACTTTTCCGCTGGTCATTGGACGTAAGCGAGCAACCTCCACCCCATTGTTGATGATTGCGCGCTCTTTGCGCCAGGGGGAAACCCGTTTGAGTAAATAGGTTCGCGGACCACAAACAGCAGTTAATTCTCCGACTGAAAATGAACTCTGCGTCATGGTATAAACTTCGCCGCCGGATAAGGTCGCGCGACACCGAAACCGCATTGTGCTGGGGGTTGACTCGATGAGCAGCCGCTCCCGATCTACATAAAGTACATCGGAACGGACATCTGCTATGACCTCGCCGGACTCATCAAAAAGCTCATTTCCAAGCCACACCCAGGTCTCTTCTGTATGGCTACCAAAGATGCCTGCTTTGGGGCGCCGGGCGTCTACCATTTTTTTAAGTCCTTACTTCTAGGCTTCTAGCTGAAAGTCAGGAAAATGATAATTGGCGTCAAAACAATCAAAAATAAGGTGAGCCCCCAGCTAGATCCCAGCATGCGGGATTCTAATGTCTTGCGTGCAATCCAGGACAAGAAAATTTCCTGCTCTTTGGCTACCTTCGCGTCTTCTTCAAATTCTAGAATCGCGCGACGCATACCATTATTCAAACCAGTAAACTGGGCAACTTTCTGCTCTTGGGCATCATCAATAATCCAGTTATTTTTCTCTTCATTAATAGCAGCCATCTCGGTGCCATCCATGTCGATATCAATGCGCTTGGATTTAGTGAATGTCTTCTCACCAGCATTCGCACTAAACGTACGTCCATCTGGAAGTTTCGCAGACGCAGTTCCTTCAATATCGAAAGACAGCTCCCACTTTTGATCATCAACTTCCGCGATGGTTTCAAATGCTTTACTGGGAACCTCACCGAAAGTGGCTAAAACTTCTTCATCAGCGCCACGAAGTAGGTTGATAAAAAGTTTCCCTTCCTTTTTGAAACGCTTGCCCCAGGACGTATAGGAGGTCACAATCAGATCCTTCGAAGTCATGCGAACAGAATAGCACCGGCCTATTAAAGCCGGTGCTATTTGTTGCTGTGATTAGATTATCGCTTTAGCTCTGTGAGGCTGGTTGAGTAACCGGCTTTAGCAACCGCTTTTAGCAACCGGCTTTAGCAACCGAGGAGGCGCTGAGCTAAGTAACCCTGCAGCTCATCCAGTGGAACACGAACCTGCTCCATCGTGTCGCGCTCACGCACAGTCACAGCATTGTCCTCGAGAGAATCGAAGTCAACGGTGACACAGAATGGGGTACCAATCTCATCCTGACGGCGGTAACGGCGACCAATTGCACCGGAAGTATCGTAATCAACGTTCCAGAACTCACGCAGCTGCGCTGCGAGCTTTTCAGCCAAAGGCGTCAAAGTATCCTTCTTTGACAGAGGCAAGACCGCAACCTTCACCGGCGCAAGTCGGCGGTCAAGCTTCAAGACAACACGCTTATCGACGCCACCCTTTGAGTTTGGTGCCTCGTCCTCGTAATAAGCATCCATCAGGAACATCATCATTGCGCGACCAAGACCTGCAGCAGGCTCAATTACGTAAGGAATCCAACGCTCATTGGTCTCCTGATCAAAGTAGGACAGGTCTTCGCCGGAGCCCTCAGAGTGCACACGCAAATCGTAATCAGTACGGTTTGCAATGCCCTCGAGCTCGCCCCACTTGCTGTTAGCGAAGTTGAAAGCGTACTCAATATCAACAGTGCGCTTGGAGTAGTGAGACAGCTTCTCCTGGGGGTGCTCGTACAGACGCAGGTTCTCAGGCTTAATACCTAGATTGATGTACCACTGGTGGCGAGTATCAATCCAGTACTGGTGCCACTCTTCATCCTCGCCAGGCTTAACGAAGAACTCCATCTCCATCTGCTCAAATTCACGAGTACGGAAAATGAAGTTGCCCGGAGTGATCTCATTACGGAAAGACTTACCGATGTTTGCAATACCGAATGGTGGCTTCATACGCGCGGTGTTCATCACGTTCTTGAAGTTCACGAAAATACCCTGAGCCGTTTCAGGACGCAGGTAGTGCAAACCCTCTTCATCATCCACAGGACCCAAGAAGGTCTTCAGCAGACCAGAAAAAGCCTTTGGCTCAGTCCAGTTACCTGGCTGGCCAGTCTCTGGATCATTGATGTCAGCCAAACCATTTACTGGTGGGTGGCCATGCTTTTCCTCATAAGCTTCCAACAGGTGATCCGCACGGTAACGCTTATGAGTGTGTAGGGATTCAACCAGTGGATCAGTGAAGACCTCAACGTGACCAGAAGTAACCCACACCTGGCGAGGAAGAATCACAGAAGTATCTACACCCACTACATCAGGGCGGTTGGTGACCATGGAACGCCACCACTGGCGCTTGATGTTTTCCTTCAGCTCGACACCCAACGGGCCGTAGTCCCACGCAGAGCGGGTACCGCCGTAGATCTCACCACAGGGGTACACCAGTCCACGTCGTTTACACAGGTTAACCACGGTGTCGATGATCGATTGCTGAGCCACGTCGGATGCTCTCCTCCACGTCGAATGAAAAAATAACCGTCCCTTTTAGGACATACCCAGTCAATCCTAGCCCAACAATCCCCAAGGTTGCCCCTCACCCCTATTAACCCCGATTAAAACCAATAATCTAATTCCTATAACTATTTTTCCATTTCCCTCAAAAGCCTTTCACAGACCAGGTAAAATAGCATGCGTGCTAGATCTAATTCTGATCTATTAGGACGGAAGGAATTCTCCCGTGATTCACAATTCAAATCGGAATTTTGTCATTTCAACAGAAGGCTCCGAATCCTCCGCATCGGCTGCGCTGCTTGAGCTTTCGTCAGCCAAGAACATCAAAACCATCAGCTCACTGATCAGGGCACTAGATTCCCCTTTAAGGATCGAAATCATTCTCGCCCTAAATGAACGTCCACACTATGTGCACGAGCTGGTCAAGCTAGTAAAAAGCTCACAGCCCCTAGTGAGCCAGCACCTCAAAGTGCTGAAATCAGCCGGAATTGTCGATGCTGAACGCCAAGGCCGGCAAATGACATATTCACTTGCCCAGCCACTCGTTCTAGACATTCTTCTCCTAGCACTCAACGCGGGAGTTGACACACCTGAGTAGACTAACCGTGTACATTTTGTGTCTTTGAGGAGGATCACCGGTGGGTATCAATCGCATCAGCCAAGGCTCTGCACCGAAGCTGGGAGTGCGAAGCACCAGGCAGCGAAAAGCGGTAATCGACGTTTTAGAGGTAATCGATAACTTCGCATCCGCCAAGGAAATCCACCAGGAACTTTCCTCCAGAGAGCACAACGTTGGATTGACCACGGTGTATCGCACCCTACAATCCCTTGCTGACATTGGCGCGGTTGATGTCCTTACCGTCACCGGCGGTGAAACTCTCTACCGCCAGTGCCATGCCGAAGGCCATCACCACCACCTCGTTTGCACAAACTGCGGACGCACCGTCGAAATCGACGGCGGCCCGGTTGAAACATGGGCACAAGAAATAGCTTCCAAGAACGGTTTTAGCCTAAGCAGCCACGAGGCTGAAATATTTGGATTATGTGGCGAATGCCAACAAAGAGAACAATAAGGTACTCCCCCATTTTTTAGCTGTCGAACATGTGATTGTTTGACAGCTTTCCCATTTCGATAATCAGCCTTGCGTTCGAACACATGGGCGGGTAGGGTAGGTGATAACAACAAAACGGGGACCCACAGGGAAAGAAGGGGGACACCATGAGCATTAGCACCCACGTCAACGCAATCACCACCGCACTACACGCCATCGATAATCACCTGGCAGCACTACTAGACGCTGACGGTGTCACCCTCGAGCACTACACACCCCTCGAGCCAGACCTTGTAGCACTCGAACACGCCATCAACCACCACGCCACCATCGCAGCCCAAACCACAGCACTAGCAGAACGCACCAACGCCGCCCACACCATCGGCTCCACCCACCTCATCGACTACCTCACCACCACCTTCGGCCTATCAAAAAAAGGCGCCCACCACCGCATCACCCTCGCCCACACCCTCTACCCCACCACAGGCAAAACCAGCAGTAACAACGGTGGCAGTGAAAGCAGCTCAGGAGACAACGGCGACTCAGGTGATTCAGGGGATTCCGGTGGTGATGACCCCGACCCAGAACCCAACCCAGGGAACACCGGTACAGGCAATGACACTGATGGCAATGACCAGCCCGATGGCGGCTCAGGTGGCTCAGGTGGCTCAGATGGCAAGTCGCAGATCAGCGCGGAAAAACACGCCATCATCACCGAAGAACTCACCCACCTCAACCCCAACACCACACCCACCTACGACCAACTGCGCCACCAAGCACTCACCCACGCCATCTGGCGCACCCCAGAAGACCTACGCACCTGGCTACGCAACCAAATACGCACAGCTAACAACGCTCGCCCCGATCCCATCACCGCGATGAGCAAACGCTACCTGGCATTGAGTAAACCCGATGCCAACAACATGGTCCGCATCAGCGGCCTGATCCCTGCTACCACCGCAGCACTAATCGCAGCGAACACCGCACCCTTAACCAAACGCGGCAACCTGGTCGATACCCCACCCGCAGACGACACCCGCAGCCGTGGACAACGCCATGCTGACGCACTGCACCACATCATGGAGATCTACAACCAAGGCATTGTCACCCCAGCACGCGGTGGCACAGCCAGCATCATCATCTCCATGACCACCGATGACATCAACGACATCAACACCACCGACCCCACCAACAGTAATGGTGGTAGCAGCCCACTGAACAAGCTGTACCCCACCAACACCGGCTACGCACTCAACCTGGCAGAAATCATGAATCTGATCGCTACGAAATACGACTTCGCTGTGCTGCTTGATGGACCAACCGGGCAAGCGTTGAATGTTAACCGGATGCAACGCTCAGCGAATCTCATGCAGCGGATTGCGTTGTTCGCCTCAGAGTTAGTGTGTAGTGCCCCGCATTGTGATCGCCCGCAGTTAGAGTGCGAGGTTCATCATCTTGACCCGTGGGTTAAAGGTGGGTTGACCAACCTGGTGAACTTAACCCAGCAGTGTTATAACCATCATCCCCGTATTGATGATTCACGCAGTGGGGTCAATGGGAAAGGCTATATGGACCGCGATCCTGATACAGGTCGGGCAGCGCATTATCCTGCGGATGGTTCAGGTCCGGTGTGTAACCGCTCTGCTGCATCAGATAGTTCAGGTGGTGCGTGGGCGAGACGTAAACACCACGGCCCACCACCACACCACCAACCACCACACCACCCACCACCGGATCCACCAGGACCACCAGACGATGTACCGGGTGATGTGTCTAGTCCTGCTGTCGATACCCTGTTTTAGCCTGTTCCTGTTACCAGCCGCTGTAGTGTGCCTGGTACCGGGCACACACCCCTGCCCACAGCCCAAGGCACCGCAGCCCGAAACCCGGGCCACCGACAAGGCAAACGTCGACAAGCAAGCAGCTTTTAAAGAATCAAGCCGAACAGGAGCCCGAGAACGTAGGTGACCAAAGCAGCACCATAGCCAATGGAAAGCTGGCGAATAGCTCTGATCCCAGGGGGCTTACCAGACAACAGGCCGGTTGTTGCTCCCGTCGCCATCAGTGAGATTCCGACCAAGATCAGCGACACCACTGCACCTGCCAGGCCTGACATGCCGAAAACATAAGGGATGATCGGCAGGAAAGCACCAATCGCGAACGCAAAGAAACTGAAGGCGGCCGCCGACCGAGCCGATCCAGCGCTTTGGGCTTCGGTACTGCCTAAAACGTTGTCGCCGATTCGTTTCTGCTGGGTGATTTTGTTAAATACGCGTGTGGCTTTGGCTTGGGCCTCTTCTTCGCTCATGCCACGGGCACGGTAGACCAGCTCCAGTTCATTCGATTCGACGTCCAATGAATGCAGGGCTTCGCGGGCTTTGGGGTCTGGGAGGGAGGCGTCGAGAAGCTCTGTTTGGGAGCGGACGGAGATGTACTCTCCTGCCGCCATGGACAGGGCGCCGGATAGGAGTCCTGATATGCCGGTGATCAGCACGATCTGAGCAGACACGCCGGTTGCCATTACACCCATGACCAGCGCCAAGTTAGAGACAAGGCCGTCATTGATACCAAACACTGCTGCGCGGAAATTACCACTCATGTTTTCGCGGCCACGGCTCGCCAGTCCTCTGATGACTTCGGCATGGATGCGTTCGTCGGCGCTGATTTGTCGGGAGGCGTCGGCGTCGTTGTCATAAGGACTGCGGGCCTCTGCGGACTGCATGAGGGCAAGGGTGAACACCGAGCCGAATCGCCGGGCAAGGAAACCAAGAAGCCGAGTTTTGATGTCTGGCTTTGGTGGGTTTTCAGCATGGACGCCGAGCTTTTCGATCCAGTAATCGGCGTGGCGGTGTTCGGCGTCGGCAAGCGTTAAAAGGATCTCTTGCTCCTCGCCGCTTCGGCGCCTAGCGAGGTCGCGGTAGGCGGCTGCTTCTGCTTGCTCATTAGCCAAATACCCACGCCAACGCTTAATTTGTGCTGGTGTGGGCTGGTTAGTGGACATTATGCACTTCCGAATCTGCGATCCCTTTTTGCATATTCTAAGACCGCGTCGAACAAATCTTGTTGGGTGAAATCCGGGAACAGCTTATCTTGATAGACCATCTCGGCGTACGCGGACTGCCAGAGCAGGAAGTTTGAGGTGCGCTTCTCGCCAGAAGGACGCAGGAAAAGGTCCACATCGGGCATGTCTGGTTCGTCGAGGAAATTCGGGAAAGTTTTCTCGTTGATCTGCTCAGGACGCAGGGTACCTTCGGCTGCTTGGCGTGCAATTTCACGCGCTGCATCGATGATCTCTGCGCGGCCCCCATAGTTAACACACATGGCAAGCGTCATGGTGGTGTTGTCTTTGGTTAGTTCTTCAGCCGCTTCAAGCTCACGAATCACCGAACGCCACAAACGAGGGCGTCGCCCAGCCCACCTAACTCGGACGCCTTTTTCGTGCAGGCCATCTCGCTGCCGACGTAAAACATCACGATTAAAGCCCATGAGGAAACGCACCTCATCAGTCGAACGGCGCCAATTTTCAGTGGAAAATGCGTACGCCGACAGATAGGGAATACCAAGCTCAATGCAGGCATCAACGACATCAAGGAGGACCGCTTCACCGCGTTTATGGCCTTCGGTGCGTTTCATGCCACGGTCCGTAGCCCAACGTCCATTTCCGTCCATAACAAGCGCAATGTGCTTAGGTAGGAATTCAGCAGGGATTTGGGGTACTTGAAATTCGCTCACCTTAATCATTCTGCCATGCACGCAATTACAAGATGCCATTTAGGCCAAGTGCAAGTTCTTGGGTCCAGCGCAAAATCGCAGCCTGGTCTAAATTTCTTAGGCTTGATCTAAAACAGCAAGCGTAGGCAGCTTACGTTCAACATGCCATTGCAAATGCGCTGTGGTGAGTCGGTGGATAGTGCTTTGCTGTTCCGGGTGTTCCTGCGGAATGCGCGCTTTTTGACCATTTGCCACCAACCACATCATATGCAGTGCTTCCGGGGGGACTTCGGCGCTTCCCGGTGGGCGACAATACAGACACACTGCCCCGCCGGCACCAGGGTGGAATGCGTTATGTGGCCCAGGGCGCCCACAGGCTGCACAGTCAAACAGGCTTGGTGCCCAACCCGCGTGGTTCATGGCGCGCAGCATGAACTCATCCAGATCAAGAATTGGTTCAGGTGAATCCTGGATGTTTTTCAACGCCCGGGTGGTCTCTTCAAACAGATGTGGGTCTTCTTCCACCCCAGCAAGTTGGGTGGCTATTTCCAAAATGGCAGAAGCACAGGAGTACCGGGTGAAGTCTTCAATAATCCCTGACGCATAGTAGCCAACGGTGTCAGCTCCAGAGATAGTGGAAAGTTTCTGACCGGGATAAAGCTGGACGTCTAATTCCACAAAGAGTTGAAGGCGCGACCCAAACCGAGATTTGGATCGGCGGACCCCTTTAGCTACTCCGCGGACGATGCCGTGGTTTCGGGTAAGGAGCACAATGATCCGGTCGGCTTCTCCGAAATCGTAGGTTTTCACCACGAGCGCGCGGTCGCGAAAACTCTCCCTACGCATTAGTAGCCTGCATTAATAGCCTGCACCGCCCACACTAAAACCTAAAAGCCCTTCTCTAAAACCTAAAAGCCTAAACGGTTAAGGGCCTTCGGATCCGACTGCCAGTTTTTTAGGACCTTGATGCGAAGATCTAGGAAGACATTTTGTCCAAGGATCTTGATGATGTCTTGGCGTGAGGTATGGATGATGCGTCCGAGGCGTTGCCCTTTGTGGCCGACGATGATGTCTTTTTGTCCGGTGCGTTCCACGTAGATGATGGCATGGACGGCTAGGACACCGTTGCGTTCTGGGTCAGGAAGAATCTCATCTACTTCGACTGCGACGGAGTGTGGTAGTTCGTTTTTCAGGCCAGAAAGAGCGGCTTCGCGGATTGCTTCGGCGATGCGGGTCTCGGTGTCTTCGTCGGTGAGGTGGTCATCTGGGTAGAACTTCGGGCCTTCTGGAAGCAATTCGGTGATGACTTTGATTAGCGTGTCAACGTTTTCGCCGGAGGTGGAGGACACAGGGACTACTTCGCTGTTGCCACCGAGGAGTTCATGTACTGCCATGAGCTGTGCTGCAACCAAGTCGCGGGAGACGCTGTCCGCTTTGGTGATGATGCCCAAGATTGGGGTTTTGGGTGCTACTTTTCGGACGGCTTCGAGGATCCAGCGGTCACCGGGGCCAATTTTTTCGTTGGCTGGGATGGTAAATCCGATGAGATCAACGTCAGCGTAGGTGTCTTTGACTGCTTCGTTGAGGCGTTCACCAAGTAAGGTGCGTGGGCGGTGCAGACCGGGGGTGTCAACGACAATAATTTGTGCGTTGTCGCGGTGAACCAGTCCGCGGATTGGGTGGCGGGTGGTTTCTGGCTGGTTAGCTGTGATCGCGATTTTCTCGCCGACCAGCGCGTTTGTCAGGGTGGACTTGCCTGTGTTGGGGCGGCCGACGAAGCTGACAAAGCCAGAGCGGAAGCCTTCGGGGGTGTTGGTGAAGCTCATAAATCCTCTTTAAAAGATTGGGATGATCGAACCGGCATCAAAAGCCAGTTTCCTTGGACGTTTCAGCATAGTCCCAAAACCTCAATAAAAACTAACCAGCTTCCGGCTCCGAAACTTGCTCAGCCACCTCCACTACTGCGGAGTGCATGCGCAGACGTCCGCGTCGGTTCTTTTCTCCTTCAGCGGTCAGGGTGAGCCCGCAGGTTTCTACAGTGGCGCCCGGCAGAGGGACACGTCCTAGTTCATAGGCGATGAGTCCACCAACTGTATCTACTTGGTCTTCGATTTCTTCGCCGAATTCGATTTCTAAATCTAGTTCTTCTTCGATGTGTTCTTTGAGGTCTTCCAAGGAGAGGCGGGAGACCACGCGGTAGGTGCGTTCCCCGATTTGCTCGATGGGTGCTACTTCGCGGGCATCGTATTCATCGGCGATTTCTCCGACGATCTCTTCCAAAATATCTTCAATGGAGATCAGTCCCGCAACACCGCCATATTCATCGATCAGGATGGCTATGTGTTTGTGGTCTTCTTGCATTTCCTGCAGCAAGGCATCTAAGGATTTGGAGTCTGGAACGAAGGTTGCTTCGCGCATGACTTCATCGACCAGCACAGATTTTCCGCCGTCGGTGGCGTAGTAAGTTTTTTGGACTAGGTCTTTAAGATAAACCACGCCGACGATATCATCGACGTTTTCGCCAATGACCGGGATGCGGGAATGCCCAGAGCGCACGCATAGTGCTGTTGCTTGGCCTGCTGTTTTGCCGGATTCGATCCAGATCATTTCAGGTCGTGGCACCATTACTTGTCGCACCGTGGTGGAGGCTAGATCGAACACTGATTGGATCATGCGGCGTTCTTCAAGTTCCACGATGCCGTGTTCTTGCGCGATGTCGACCATTTCGCGCAGTTCCACCTCTGTTGCATATGGGCCATTGCGGAAACCCGGGCCGGGTGCAATCACATTGCCAATCCAGATCAATGCGCGGGCAATTGGGCCCAGGATCTTTGCCAGCCCACTTAAAACTACTGCAGAGCGCAGCATTACTGAGTAGGGATTTTTTCGACCCACGGTGCGCCCAAAAACGCCGACCACTGCGAAGGTCAATAGGGAAACCATGATGATCGCGATGACAATTCCCCATGCCCAGCTATCCATCACATTAACGGCGATAGCTCCGGCGAAAACTGCAGCTGAAGCATCCAGCAAGGTGCGCAGCATAATGAGCATATTGATGTGGAGGGCCCGTTGATCAATAACGCGCAGCAAGGATGCGGAACCTGATTGTTCATCCTTGTGCATCTGTTCAACGCGGGCGCGTGAAACTGTTGATAGCGCAGATTCCACTGCGCCTAATAAACCGGAGAAGAGCAACGCGACGATGGTGGCGATGCTCAACCATATAACGGAGGATTCCACCTATGAATCAGCTCCATCGGCGTTCATCTGTTCATCTAAGGTGAGACGATCAGCTGCGGTGGGGAATGCGCCTGGGCCAGATGGTTTAGGTTGGTAGGTTACACCGCGGGCTTCTACGTTGTCGTACCAATCGGCAAGCAGTTCATTTTGAAGGGCGAACATTTCTCGCTCTTCGGCTGGATCGACGTGGTCGTAGCCCAACAGATGCAAGCTACCGTGAACGGTCAGTAAAGCCAGTTCATGAGCTAGGCCGTGCCCAGCTTTTGTTGCTTGCTTTGCTGCAAATTCAGGGCACAGCACGATATCACCCAACATGGCAGGTCCAGGCGTTGCTCCATCAGGTCGGGAATAACCGGGGGTGAGCTCATCCATAGGGAAACTCATCACGTCGGTTGGGCCTTCCAGATCAAGCCATTTTACGTGCAGGTCAGCGATGGTATCGGAGTCCACGATGTGGATGGATGCTTCTGCATCGGGGTGGATGTCCATTTCACCGAGTGCGAAGGAGAGGACATCAATGAGCATTTCTTCATTGACGCCGTCGTATCCCGATTCGTTGAATACTTCAATACTCATGGCCGTGCCTCCTGGCGTTTGCGTTTGAGCTCACGTTCTTCATAGTCTTCATACGCATCCACGATATGTCCCACCAGCTGGTGGCGGACCACGTCGGATGAGGTCAGTTCGGAGAAATGTACATCGTCTACTCCGCGCAGGATGTGTCGCACCAAACGCAAACCGGATTTTTGGCCACCCGGTAGGTCGACCTGGGTGATATCGCCGGTGACCACCATTTTGGAGCCAAAGCCCAGGCGGGTGAGGAACATTTTCATCTGCGCTGGCGTGGTGTTTTGGGCTTCATCCAAAATCACAAACGCATCATTGAGGGTGCGTCCACGCATATAGGCCAGTGGGGCCACTTCCACGATTCCGGCTTCCATCAGTTTTGGAATCACTTCTGGTTCCACCATGTCCCGCAGCGCGTCATGGAGTGGGCGCAGGTAGGGGTCGATTTTCTCATTCAGGGTGCCCGGCAAAAAGCCGAGCTTCTCCCCTGCTTCCACGGCCGGGCGGGTGAGAATAATCCGGCTTACCTGCTTGGCTTGGAGCGCTTGCACCGCTTTGGCCATGGCGAGGTAAGTTTTACCGGAACCAGCTGGGCCTAAACCAAAGACAATCGTGTTGGTATCAATGGCATCCACATAGTGTTTTTGCCCCAAAGTTTTCGGGCGGATCACTTTGCCGCGTCGGGCCAGGATATCGCCGGTGAGGATTTCCGAGACGGTTTGTGGCGTTTCCACATTGATCATGCTAATCACATTTTTTACCGTGTCCGGGCTGATTACATGTCCACGACGGGCAATGGCCTGCAGTTCTTCGAAGATTTTCGTGGCGCGTGAAACTTCGTGGGCAGGTCCGGTGAGTTCCACGCGGGTGCCTCGCACGTGAATATCGCAATCGATTTGATTGTCCAAAACACGCAGGTTTTCGTCATTGATACCTAAAACGGTTTGCGCAAGCGTGCGCTCTAGGTTGAGGACAGTGGTGATCACTTCAGTGCGGGTTTTTCGCGGGGCAGTCACAGTGCTTGTTCGGCCTGCTTTCGGGAAGATTAGCGGGAGATTCAACTAACAGTTTGTATTTTTAAGAAATATTACCAGCGCTTCGAAAGTACGCCGATCGCAGCAAGTGCCACCATGCCAGCCGATGCGGTTCGAAGCACTTCGGGCCCCAGTTTCACAGTGTGCGCGCCAGCGGCTGCAAATCGAGAAATTTCCGACGGTGCCACCCCACCTTCCGGCCCGATGATCACGACCACGTTGCCGGAAAAATCCAGGTCTCTGATCGCTGCAGTGGCTTCTTCATGCAAGATGATGGCCAGGTCTGCTTCTTTAATAAGCTTTTCGACGCCATCCTCCCCCACTACGCCACTGATTTCAGGGATGGTTGCGCGCCGCGACTGCTTAGCAGCTGCTTCCGCAGCTGCCTGCCACTTTGCCAGTGCTTTTGCCTCTTTACCGCCCCATTTAGCCACGCAGCGAGATGCTTGCCACGCCACGATTTTATCGGCGCCACCCTGGGTGAGCAGATCGATGGTCAGTTCCGATCGCTCCGATTTAGGGATCGCTTGGACGATGGTGACGTGCGGATTCGGGGTGGGAATTTCAGATACGGAATCCACCACTGCGTGCAGGGTGTCTTTGCCGCTCAAGGCGGTGACTGTGCAGGTGCGCGCTGTGCCCCGGCCGTCGATAAGCGAAATCTTTTCGCCTACCTGGATGCGCTTGACCGTAACGGCATGACGGCCTTCCGGCCCGCGGAGCTCGGTGGTTTCTCCGGGGCCGGCGACCGTGTCAGAGATAAATACTGGCAGAGACATTATTTGCGGAACTTGTTGCGCAGCTTGTCAAAGAAACCTTCAGATTCGCCTTCGCGGTGCACGGCAGCATTGTCGCTGCGGTGGTTGCGGATCTCCTCAAGCAGTTCGCGGGTGCGGTCATCCAAATCGGTGGGCACGAAAAGATCCACATGAGCCATGAGGTCGCCGTGGCCTTCAGCACGCAGCTTCGGCATGCCTTCGCCGTCGAGCGTAATCACATCATTGGGCTGAGTACCAGCAGGAATGGTGATCTTAACCTCTTCACCGGTCAAGGATTCCACATCCAAATCCGTGCCGAGGGCTGCATCGATCATTGGCACCCTGATGCTGGCATGCAGGTTATCACCGTCGCGGGTAAACACGGCGTGGGGACGGACCATGACCTCGATGTAGAGATCACCTGCCGGTCCACCACCTGCGCCAACCTCACCCTGGCCTGCCATGCGGATGCGCATGCCGGATTGAATACCAGCAGGAATGTTGGCCACCACGTCACGGCGGGCACGCACACGTCCATCCCCTGCACATTCGGTGCAAGGATCTGGAATGATTTCACCGGTTCCATCACAGGTGTGGCATGGGCGCGAGGTCATAACATTGCCCAAGAAACTGCGCTGCACTTCCTGGATTTCACCAGCACCATTACAGGTGCCACAGGTGACAGGCTTCTTATCGGATGCAGAACCTGAACCATGGCACTTGGTGCACAGCACAGCAGTGTCCAAAGTCAGGTCCTTCTTTGCGCCCTTGTAAGCCTCCTCCAAGGTGATGGACGTACGCCACAGGGTGTCGCTTCCTGGCTGCACGCGGGAACGTGGTCCGCGGGATCCACCGGCGCCTCCGCCAAAGAAAGCATCAAAGATATCGCCTAGGCCACCGCTACCACCGAAACCTCCACCGAAGCCACCGGCACCTGCGCCACCGCCTTGCTCCATGGGATCACCACCCATGTCAACGATGCGACGCTTATCTGGGTCAGTGAGTACCTCATGTGCAACTGAAGCTTCGCGGAACTTCTCCGCTGCTTCCTCACCTGAATTAACATCTGGGTGATACTTGCGGGCAAGTTTTCGGTACGCCTTTTTGATCTCCGAATCGGTTGCATTGCGATCGACGCCGAGAATGCCGTAATAGTCACGTGCCACGGTGGGTGATACTTCCTTTAGCTTCTAAACAAATTAATCAAAACAATTGGCCTACTATACCCGCATCTATTCGCCAGCGAGCACACGACCAACATACTTAGCAACGGCGGACACCTTAGAAATTGTTCCCGAGTAGTCCATATAAGTGGGGCCAACCACACCCAATGCACCCAAAGCGCTGCCCTGTGAACCATAGCCGGTCGTGATCACGGTTGCGCTGCGCAGCTCAATATCTTCATTTTCGCCGCCGATGTGTACCCGAACCTGGTTGAGATCGGTGACGTTGGACAGCAGTTTCAACATCACCACCTGCTCTTCTAAGGCTTCTAACACCATTGGCAAGCTGGCTGAGGTTTCACGGTCAAGCCGAGTGAGGTTAGATGTTCCGGCCAAGATGAGGCGGTCGGAGGGTTGATCGACAAGGGTGTTGACCAAAACATCGCAGCATCTGCGCATGGCATCGCGAATATCTGATGGGGCTTGGGTTGCCAGTTCCTCCAACGCATCAGAGGCAGCTGACAGAGTTTTCTCCCCCAGCGCACCGTTGAGCAGGTCTCGCAAGACATTTACTTCTTCAGCAGCAAGTGGCTCTTCTAGTTCCACGTTGCGCTGGTCCACCCGGCCTGTATCGGTGATTAACACCAACAGCAACCGCATGGCTGATAGTGGTACTACTTCACAGTGCTTTACGCGCGCAGTTTTCAACGTGGGCAACTGCACCACTGCTGCCTGGTGAGTCAGCTGAGATAAAAGCTGCACTGACCTACGCAGTACATCTTCTAAGTCCACTCCCCCTTCGAGGAATCCCAAAATGGCACGACGCTCCGCCAAAGACAGCGGTTTGATGTCATGGATGGAATCGACAAACAGTCGGTAGCCCTTTTCCGTTGGGACACGGCCCGAGCTTGCATGTTCTTGGACGATGTAGCCATCAGATTCCAGCACCGACATATCATTGCGGATCGTCGCAGAACTCACGTTGAGCTTATGGCGCTCAAGAAGTGACTTCGATCCGACAGGTTCCTGAGACGCAATATAATCAGCGACGATGGCCCGCAACACTTCGTATCTACGTCTCTCCGTTGCACTTGCCATGCTTGATACCTTACTAAATCTTTAGTCTTCTTCACTAAGCAAAATATCGGCAACGATGCCATCAGCTAGCAAACGTCCTGCATCTGTCACAGCAACATTGCCCGTTTCAGTAATATGCAGCAGCCCACCAGCAATATGGCGATCAATAACAGGACGCGCACTAGGCGCAAACAGGACCAATGGCACGCCTTGTTTTAACCGTAGCCCAAGCATCACGCGTTCAGTGTGGTGATCTTGCGCCGTTAAAAGTTCCGTTTCTTTAATCGGCAGTTCACCAGCTGCGATCTGTGCGGCATAACGCGCAGGGTGCTTCGTGTTATAAAACCGACGATCCCCAATATGGGAATGGGCACCTGGGCCCGCTCCCCACCAATCGCCGTCAACCCAATAGCCCATGTTGTGCTTGCATTCCCCGCCGGGCTTCGCCCAGTTGGACACCTCGTACCAATCGAAACCAGCTGAGCGCAGGCGAGCGTCGATAAGCTCAAAACGATCAGCGTAGACATCCTCATCCGGCGCTGGCAGCTCGCCCTTGCGCACCTTGCGCGCCATGGCCGTGCCGTCCTCCACAATCAGAGAATACGCAGAAACATGATCCACGTTGGCCTCTAAAACTGCATCCAAAGTTTTGCGCACATCATCATCGGTTTCCGTCGGCGTGCCATAAATCATATCCAAATTCACATGATCAAACCCCGCCTGACGTGCCTCTTTGGCCGCCGCAACAGGGCGGCCCGGGGTGTGCGAGCGATCCAGGACCTTCAAAACGCTTGACGACGCCGACTGCATCCCCAGCGAAATCCTGTTGTATCCCGCTTTGCGAAGGTGCTCAAAAAACTCCGGCGACGTGGATTCCGGATTAGACTCCGTAGTCACTTCCGCACCTTCAGCAATGCCGAAAGTATTACGCACCGCACGTAAAACCCTGGCCAAACCATCCGCCCCAAGCAACGACGGGGTACCCCCACCAATAAAGATAGTTTCAGCCTGCTGCGGATCATCTAATGACGCCACAGCCATTTCCAGCTCAACTTCCAAAGCGTCCATATAGGTGTCCGGGCCTGCGGTGCTGCCCAATTCACCTGCAGTGTAGGTGTTGAAATCACAGTAACCGCACCTGGTAGAACAAAACGGCACATGAATATACACACCAAAAACTGACATGGCCTAAAGCCTAGTACCTGCCCCCTATACATGATTAATTTAAGCTAAACATAGCCTTTTGATAGGAAACGGGTAAAGTGCAGGATATGAAACGGAAGATGGTCGCAACAGCGCTGGCAACAGCGCTTCTTTTGGGATCCGCGCCATCACATGCTTCGAATGCTTCGCAAACTGAACCCAGCACCGTCGCAGAATCCGTAGCGCTTGACCCCACCAAGGAAATCAAGGTTTCCACCCCAGACCTCTGGGCTGATATTGAGGCAAAACCAGGCGATGTCGTGCGCATTCCATACCTCGGGAACCATATTTACAACGACCTTAAAGTCAAAGCAGCTGAACCCTTCCAAGATTTCCGCGCACTCATCCAACTAGACAACAGCATTGTTGTTGCAGTGCCTAAGAACTTAAATGGTGTTGCATCTGTTGCCCCAGTTTTCACCGTGTCTGATAGCTACGGCGAACTGGACACTTTCACCATCACCGTGACAGTTGAGCCCACGCGGCCAAGTGATGAAGAAAGCCGCTCGGCCTTGTTTGATGTCATTTCTCAAATCGCTTACCGCATGCCACACTTGCCTTTCGTGGCGGAATTGCTGAAATACTAAATTTTCCTGGCTATTAGACGGCGATTTAAGGGCCTGAAATTTCCCACATGAGCCCTTGTATGGGTTGGGCCTGTTTGGACGCTTGAGAGCGATTCTAGAGGCTGTCCATTTTGAGACCAGTGAGACTGGAGTGAAAGCTGGAAGTTTGCTGATCAACTTTCCGTTCCGAACTGATGGCAGTTCATGAAAATCGAACGGATATTTGCATAGAAGACAATGGTTCGTGCAAATATTCGATCTGATTTTCGAACTCGCCGTTGGCGGAACGAATATTTGCAAATTCTTGCGGCTAAGAAGTTTAGGACACCGCGTTGCGCTTTTGCGCAAGCTTGTCTGCAACCCGGGCCACCACGGCGTCGACACGCGCCCGCTCGAGGAGGAATCGCGGAGGATTACTACCCCGCATGGTGCGCACATACGCCGGATTGGCGGTTCCCACGGCATTGATCCACGCGCTGGTAGCGCTTTCAATAACAGCTGCTACCCGGCCATAAAGCAGTGGCAAAGATAGAGAATCGAGATCGTTTGCCACTTTATCGGTCTCCGCCAGCACCCATTCCACTGTGGCTTCCAGGCGTTTAACCACAGCGTCCGTGCGGGCATTTAAAGCTAAAGATAAATCACGAACATCTACCAACCCGGCATCGATATCAAAGTCACGCTCAAGTTCAAAGGCAGTGAGGCGTTCAGGCTTTTCCACGTCCACTTCCACCAGAGCCCTTGCGCTTACCGTTCCTTGACGGATTCCAGTGGTCAATGCGTGACGAAGGCCGGCAAGTTCGGCAACAACGGTGCGTGAGTCATCGCGAGCTTCCGTGATGATCTCATCGAACTCGGCAAGGCAGTCTTCCACCAGCTCTAGGTCCCAGTCGGACACTGCCTCCATGATGTGTTCGATGTATTCGGCAACTTCATCGCCGATATTGTAGATCTCCTGGGTCAGCTCTCGGTGGCGTAGCTGTGCGGTTGTACTGCTCATCGCGTTCCAACACACCTTCCTTTTCTTGCTTTCGTAGCCTAACCAGCTTTACTCTCAGCTGTTTTCCAGCTAGCTTTCGCACCAAACACGTCAGGAGTCACATGGTTAACAACCATGCTTTTCAGGCCCTTTAGTGCATTTACACACCTTGAGACCCTCAAGTAACACTTGAGAGTTTCTCTTAACGGATACTGACTTTATGTGAAACAGCTTGGAATGGTGTGACGGCACGCCGGTGTGTCGCAATTTTAAGAAAGTGAGCTAGAACCTACCGCCCTTTTCCTTCTACCACGGCAGCGCAGGCAACCCCATTGCATCGACTAGCTCATTAAGAATCTGTTGAGGCTCACCTCGTGATGACTCATCTGAAAGCCTGGACAAATATTTATCCACCACTTTCAATGCCGCAGGCTGGCTAATGCAGTCGACCACATATTGCGGATTATCTTGAGCAAACAGCCACTCTGGATCACCGAAAGTCAGACCCGGATTAGAGCCCAATGTAAAGAACTCTTCATCCCCTTCTGCTCCAATCGCTGCAATGTAGGCGAAATCTTCCATGATCCCTAGCGCAAAAAGTGTTGGCGGCTCTCCAACCTCCGTGCGAGACCACGCTTTCCCATCCCAATCAAATTGGGTCTCTGTGGTGCTCATCGGTTGTAGATGTGGTCAATGGCGTCTGCATAACGACGGACAACAACGTTGCGCTTAACCTTCAACGTTGGGGTGAGCTCATCAGCTTCTTCTGTGAGATCACGATCAAGGATGTAGAACTTCTTAATCGCTTCTGAATGAGACACCGTGGCGTTAGCGTTGTTTACCGCATCCTGGATCTCTGCGCGCAGTGCTGGTTCCGTGGCGATCTCTGCAACCGTCCGTGATTCAGGAATATTGTGGTTCAGCTTCCAGCGCTTCAACATATCTGGATCTAAAGTGACCAACAGCCCCACGAAAGGCTTGCCATCTCCCACGACCATTGCTTGGCTCACCAGTGGATGGGCACGAACAATATCTTCCATTGGGCCAGGGGAAACATTCTTTCCACCAGCCGTAACAATGAGATCCTTCTTTCGGCCGGTAATCACCAAATGTCCGGATTCAAGCAGCTCACCTAAATCGCCGGTGTTAAACCATCCATCTTCCAAAGCTTCTGCAGTTGCTTCTGGATTGTTCCAATATCCCTGGAACAACATGTCACCTTTAAGCATAATTTCGCCATCATCATTGATCTTGATGGTCATGCCACCCAAAGGCTTTCCAACGGTGCCAATTTTTTGATCAACGAAATCAACGGCAGCAGCAGCTGCGGTTTCTGTCAGCCCATAGCCTTCATAGATCGGCAAACCAATACCGCGGAAGAAGTGAAGCAGTTCTTGCCCCATTGCTGAACCACCAGTGATCGCATACTGCACGTCACCACCAACAGCGGCACGGATTTTGGAGTAGACCAACTTATCGAACACCTTGTGCGCCATCGCCAATGGTTTGCTTGGACCTTCTGCAGTGTCCAATGCCATGGAGTACTCAATTGCAGCTTTCTCAGCTCGCTCAAACATGGCGCGTTTGATCGGGCCACCATCACTTGCATTAGAGGCGGCAGCATTGCGCACCTTTTCAAATACTCGCGGCACACCCAGGATCAAATTGGGGCGAGAGCGCTGCAGCTCCAATGTCAGAGTGCTGAAATCTGACCAGTGCGACTGGGTTGCACCGGTAACAGCAAAGGCCAAGTGCACAGCACGAGCAAGAACGTGTGCCAACGGCAAGAATGTGAGCAACCGAGTGCCTGGCATTGCGATCGCACCGACTTCATTGGTGATCAACGCACGTACCTCAGCCAACCAGTTGTAGTGGGTCAGCTCGCAGCCTTTAGGCCGGCCTGTCGTTCCGGAAGTATACACCAATGAAGCCAAGTCTGAGGACTTCGTGGCTTTAATGCGCTCCCACACAAGATCATCAGAAAGTTCACGGCCCTCGAACTTTAAGGTTTCCAATGCAGAGGAATTGATCTCCAAAATGCGTCGCAGCTGAGACGGTGATCCTTTAATTGCAGGCGTGCCATCTTCACCAAGCACCAGGTTCTTCATCAAATCTGTGTGATCAGGAGTTTCTGTGATGGCTAAAACTGCGCCGGAATCCTCAATAATCCACTCAATTTGGGACAGTGAGGAAGAGCTGTAGATTGGCACACTCACCGCACCGGCAGCCCAGATTGCGAAATCAAGCACCGCCCACTCATAGCGAGTATTAGCCAGCAATGCCACACGATCGCCTTGCTCCACCCCAACCGACAAGATGCCCTTTGCTACTGCAAAAACTTCATCTTGGAATTCTTTAGCGGTGACATTTACCCACTCAAAGTTGGCGGGTTTACTAAAAAGAACTCCATATGGTCTCGCCTTGATCTGATCGAGCAAAGCTGTCAAACAAGTTTCAGATTCGCCGATGGTGTATTGAGCAGGTTCAGTGTATTCCTGCAGTGTATTAGATGAAGTCATGGTGAAAGTCAGACCTTTCTTCTATTCGGCATTACATGTGCTGATCAGGGGTATATAAACCACTCTAAATGGTGCATTTTCATGTATTTTCTTAATCCAATCTACCCCTAAGCTACCGATATGCTGTGTCCACACGCTATTGGTGGCATGATATTGGTTTGTGACTGCTCGCGGATTTTTGAATGAACTCGCCGACCTCTACGGCGTAGCCACTTCCTACACTGATTACAAAGGTGCCCACGTTGAAGTCAGCAATGACACACTAGTGAAAATCCTGCGTGCACTGGGTGCGGATTTGGAGCCTGATACCGATCTTCCCTCTGAGGACATCCTCCAGCGGGAAATCACCCGCTTCCATGACCGGGAGTTTTCTCGCGCGCTGCCACCTTCCGTGGTTGCTATCCAAGGCGATGAACGGGTTTTCCCCGTGCACGTGCACCATGGTGCTCCTGCCCATGTACATATTGAATTAGAAGATGGCACCACCAGGGATGTAACCCAGGTAGAAAATTGGACTCCTCCACGTGAGATCGAGGGAGTTTACTGGGGTGAGGCTTCTTTTAAGCTTCCTGCTGATTTGCCGTTGGGATGGCACAAACTGCATTTGTCTTCTAACGACCATGCATCTGAATGTGGTTTGATCATCACTCCAGCACGACTATCTACTGCCGATAAATACCTTGAGTCCCCTCGCAGTGGTGTGATGGCGCAGATCTATTCGGTACGTTCCACGTTGTCGTGGGGCATGGGTGATTTCAATGATCTGGGAAACTTGGCCAGTGTTGTTGCTCAAGATGGCGCTGATTTCTTGCTGATTAATCCCATGCATGCAGCAGAACCGTTGCCCCCTACTGAGGATTCTCCATATCTTCCCACCACCAGGCGGTTTATTAACCCGATCTATATTCGCATTGAGGATATTCCGGAGTTCAACCAGCTTGATGTTGACCTGCGTGATGATGTCGCGGAACTGGCTGAAGAGTTCCGGGAACGCAATCTCACCTCAGAAATTCTTGAACGCAACGAGATCTATGCGGCAAAGCTTCAGGTATTGCATGCGATTTTTGAAATGCCAAGGTCTAGTACGCGCGAAGCTGATTTCGTTGACTTTGTGCAGCGTGAAGGTCAAGGACTAATTGATTTTGCTACCTGGTGTGCAGATCGTGAGATTGCGCAATCAGAATCAGCTCATGGCACAGTGCCTGATCGCGATGAACTGACCATGTTTTATATGTGGCTGCAGTGGCTGTGCGATGAGCAATTAGCAGCCGCGCAGAAACGTGCGATTGATGCCGGCATGTCCATTGGCATCATGGCTGATTTGGCTGTTGGAGTACATCCAGGTGGCGCAGACGCACAAAATCTCCAGCACGTGCTTGCACCTGAAGCTTCCGTGGGAGCACCACCAGATGGTTACAACCAGCAAGGTCAAGACTGGTCCCAGCCACCATGGCATCCGATCCGCCTGGCAGAAGAAGGCTACATCCCGTGGCGTAATTTGTTACGCACGGTGCTTCGTCATTCCGGTGGCATCCGTGTGGATCATGTCCTTGGTTTGTTTAGGCTTTTTGTGATGCCTCGCATGCAGTCCCCTGCAACTGGTACTTATATCCGTTTCGATCATGAGGCGTTAGTCGGAATTCTTGCGTTGGAAGCAGAACTCGCTGACGCTGTAGTCATTGGCGAGGATTTGGGTACTTTCGAACCTTGGGTCCAAGATGCTTTAGCCCAGCGTGGCATCATGGGCACCTCTATTTTGTGGTTTGAGCATTCGCCAAGCCAGCCAGGGCCAAGAAGGCAAGACGAATATCGTCCTCTAGCGCTAACCTCTGTGACCACCCATGATCTACCTCCCACTGCAGGCTATTTGGAAGGCGAGCACATTGCGTTGCGTGAGCGACTCGGTGTGCTCACCGCTGATCCTGCGGAAGAAGACGCTGAAGATCTGCAGTGGCAGGCAGAGATCCTTGATGTTGTGGCAGCCACGAATGCCCTTCCGGCCCGCGAATACGTAGGTCTTGAACGAGATCAACGTGGCGAGTTGGATGAGTTAATGGAAGGGCTTCACACCTTCGTCGCCCACACCCCATCAGCTTTAACGTGTGTCTCCCTCGTGGACATGGTGGGTGAAAAGCAAGCGCAGAACCAGCCGGGCACCACCAAGGATCTTTATCCCAACTGGTGCATTCCGCTGTGTGATGGCAATGGCACCCCGGTGCTTATTGAATCCTTGCGTGATAATGAGCTCTATCACCGGATAGCTCAAGCGAGCAGGCGAGATTAGGTTTACTTCGGTTGTGGTGGCTCCCAATGTGATGAACAATGGTCATTCCTAAATCATTTAGAGCTTCATAGAAGAGAGCCACCACCCTAATGCGACTTCTTGGTCGAATTTTAAAAACCACGTCTGCGCTTTGGCCTTACTATCTCGGCATTATTGTCGTATCCATTGTGATCGCGGCACTGTCGTTGCTGTCACCTTTTATCCTTCGTGAAGCAACAGATTCCATTGTCGCGGCGGTAACAGGCACCAACACCGTCGATGCAGTAACCCGCACCATCATTTTCTTAAGCCTCGCCCTGTTTGCTGCGAGTCTCCTCAACACCGTGATGACCAATATTGGTGGCTATATCGGCGATGTCATGGCATCTCGCATGCGCCAAATCTTATCTACTCGCTATTACGCAAAGCTGTTAGCGCTGCCCCAAAAGTATTTTGATAATCAGGTCACCGGCACCATCATCGCCCGCCTTGATCGATCAATCAACGGCATCACGCAGTTCATGCAGAGCTTTTCCAACAACTTCTTCCCCATGCTCATCACCATGGTGGCAGTTTTAATTATTTCTGCGATCTACTACTGGCCGCTAGCCATTTTGCTCGCGATGCTGTTCCCGATTTACATGTGGTTAACGGCATTAACGTCGAAACGCTGGCAGAAATATGAGGGTGAGAAGAACCACGAAATCGATGTGGCTAATGGCCGTTTCGCTGAGGTTGTCGGCCAGGTCAAGGTAGTGAAATCCTTTGTGGCTGAAACACGCGAACTGGCAGACTTCGGTGGGCGCTACGGCAAAACAGTTGCCATCACAAGGCCGCAATCGGGTTGGTGGCACCGCATGGACACGCTGCGGGGTGCCGCACTAAACATCATCTTCTTAGCCATCCATTTGCTCATTTTTTATCGCACCCTGCACGGCCATTTCAGCATCGGCGATATGGTCATGCTCATCCAGCTAGTCACCATGGCACAACAACCGGTGTACATGATGAGCTACATCGTCGATTCCGCACAGCGCGCCATCGCCGGCTCCCGCGACTACTTCGAGGTAATGGCACAGCCAGTCGAGCCCACCGCTAATAAATTGCTTGTCGACGCCACCCTCTCCTCAAACACCCCACGCCTCCAGGTGGAGTCACCGGATGCGCTGCCTGCGGGAGAACCAGCAATGGAATTTAGTAACGTCTCCTTCGCCTATGAGGAAGGCAAACCGGTTATATCTGATGTTTCGATCACTGCTCGTCATGGCGAGCGCATCGCCTTGGTCGGTGAATCCGGAGGTGGAAAGTCCACGCTGGTTAATTTGCTGTTGGGACTGTATAAACCAGACAGCGGCAACCTTTCCGTCTGCGGCGTCGACGTCGCAGACCTTACCTCTGAACAACTCCGCGCCTCGGTGGGTGTTGTGTTCCAAGATGCCAGCTTATTTTCTGGATCAATCGCAGAAAACATTGCCTATGGACGCCCCGATGCCACACGCGAAGAAATCATCGCTGTGGCGAAGAAGGCCAATGCTCATGAGTTCATCTCAGCCTTCCCTGACGGCTACGACACAGTCGTGGGTGAACGAGGCCTTAAACTTTCCGGTGGTCAAAAACAGCGCGTCTCTGTTGCCCGTGCAATGTTAAAAGATGCCCCGCTGCTTGTTCTTGATGAAGCCACCTCTGCACTGGACACCAAATCGGAACAAGCAGTCCAGGCAGGTCTTGAGCAATTGATGGAAAACCGCACGACATTGATGATTGCCCACCGTCTATCCACCATCGCGGGTGTGGATACCATCGTGACCATTCACAATGGCCGCGTTGAAGAAGTTGGTTCTCCTGCAGAACTAGCAGTTTCTGGCGGTATTTATTCTGAGCTGCTGCGCCTGACTAACTCCACAGCCGAAGCGGACCGAAAGCGACTGCGCGCCTTCGGTTTCACTGGTGACGCCCCGGTGGAGGACGAGGAACTGTAGAGCTAGATCAAAGAAACAAGCCACGCAATAATAACGATGACCAGCAAAACTACTAGCGCTTGAGTGACCCGTGATTGAGGGTATTTACGCTTGCGCTTGGGTAGCTCTTGGTCTCTTTTGCGGAGCTCTTCTGGGTTAGCCATGGTGAGGTTTCTGTCCCTTTCCGGAAGATTTTGGTGTTCCAATTCGCTGCACCCAGGCTCCGAGGATGTCAACAATGCGGAGCAGAATTATTGCTAGCAATGAGCACACTACTACTGATCCCAGGATGACAATCGGTGACTGGATCCACAGTGGGGATGTTGTGAGGAACTGAGAGATCCAGTCGAGGAATGCAGTCATGGGTTATTAGCCTACACCGGGTTGTTTAGATTGCCCCAGCCAGACCACGACGGCGCAGAAGTGGGCCGAGGTCTTTGGAGCGGCCGCGCAGTTTCTCGAAGGCTTGGCTGTAGTCGGAAGCGGCACCACGGGATAAGACCAGGTCACGGAATTTCTTTCCGGTAGCTCGTGCAGCTTCGAGGGACGCAACATCGCCAGCAGCGCCCTCTTCGCGGAACCAGTCAAAGCCGTCGGCGTCGAGTGCTTCTGCCCACAGGTAAGAGTAGTAGCCTGCCGAGTAGCCGCCGGCGAAGATGTGGTTGAAGTAGGTGGAGCGGTACCGTGGAGCGATATTGTCCACGTCAAGACCTGCAGCAGCAAGAGCGTCGGCTTCGAATTGATCGATGTCGTCAACAGCGGCAGCTTCTGATTCAGTCAGTGAATGCCAAGCGAGGTCGATAATTGAGGCAGCCAAGTACTCGCTAGTGGCAAAGCCTTGTCCGAATTGTCGGGATGCTTCCACTGCTTCTAGCAAGGAGTCTGGGATGATCTCGCCGGTGTCTACGTGGCGGGCATAGTTACGAACGACGGCTGGGTCGAATGCCCAGTTTTCGTTGATTTGTGAGGGGAATTCAACGTAGTCACGAGGTACAGAGGTGCCGGAGAAGCTTGGGTAACGCACCTTGGATAGCAAGCCGTGGAGGCCGTGGCCGAATTCGTGGAAGATGGTGGTTACTTCATCAAGGCTCAGCAGTGCTTCGCCGGTGGTGGGTTTGGTTATACCCATGACGTTGACTACCACTGGTTTGGTGCCAAGGAGTTCGGACTGATCGACAAAGCTGGACATCCAGGCGCCACCACGCTTGGATGGGCGGCCATAGTAGTCAGTGAGGATCAGGCCGATGCCGGAGCCGTCGGAATCTGAAACTTCCCACACGTCCACACCGTCTGCGTAGCCGCGCAGATCCGGGCGAGGCTCCACGGTGATTCCGTAAAGTCGGTTGGCTGCAAAAAATACGCCATCGCGGAGCACTTGGTTGAGTGGGAAATAGTTACGCAGCTCGGTTTCGTCCAAGGCGTAGTCGCGGGCGCGGACTTTTGCTTCCCAGAAGCTCCAGTCAGCGGCCCCAACTTTTTCACCGTGTGTTTCTGCTTCTTCTGCAGAGAGTTTGTATTCTGCTTTTGCGTTAGCAGAAGCTGCCGGGGCGAGATCATAAAGAAGGGCGCGGACGGCGTCGACGTCGTCGGCGGTTTCTTCTTCGATCACGTAGTCTGCGTGGGTGTTATATCCCAAAAGTGCAGCGCGCTCTGCACGAAGGCGTACGGTTTCTAAAAGCACGTCTTTGTTGAGGTTGGCGCCGCGCTGAAGAGATGCCTCATAAAGTTTCGCGCGCGAGGAGGCTTCAGTTAAGACAGACTGCTCTGATTGCACGGAAGGCAGCTCCAATGGAACCACGTAGCCATCTTTTCCAATTGTTGCTGCATAATCAGCGGCTGCGGAAATACGAGCATCGCTAAAACCTGCAAGTTCTGATTCTTCAAAGTTCACCGCAAGGTCACGGGTATCTTGAAGTAAGTTGCGTCCAAACTGTTCTGACAGCGCCGATAGGCGCTGGTTGATGGTGCTCAGCCGGGCTTTGCCGGTGGCGTCAAGGGCTGCACCGCGGCGTCGAAAAGCGCGCTTGGTGTGGGCAAGCAGGCGTTGCGATTCCTCGTCTGCCGGAGCGCTGACGGCCTCAATTCGAGCGAAAAGCTCGGCGTTGTGGAAGATGGCATCGGAATGCGCGGACAACTTCGGAGCGATCGTAGCTGCGATTTCATCCATTTCCGGGGAAGAATCAGTGCCCTGCAAATTGAAAAACACCGCCGCGACACGATTGAGCGCAAGCCCTGCGGACTCCAGCGCTTCAACGGTGTTCTCCCAGGTAGGGGCGTCAGGGTTCGCAGCAATCGCCGCGATTTCTGCATCGTGTTCGGCTAAAGCGATCTCGAATGCCGGCAGGAAATCTGCCACATCAATCGCCGCGAAATCAGGCAGCTGGTAAGGCAAAGTGCTGGGTTTAAGCAGGTGTTCAACAGTCATAGTGACCGATACTAGTTGCTAGAGTTTTGAACATGTCTGCCACCTCGTCCGTCACCGTATCTTGCCCGGCGGGAACCATTACTGGAACGCGCCATTATTTTCAGTCAATTCCCTACGCCAAGGCTCAGCCGTTTGCCGATTCGGAAAAGCTGGAGCCGTTGCGCATCGATGCCACCGGCAAGCATGAGGGTCTGTATTTAACGTTGAGCACTCCGGAGGCTCGATTTGGTGCGGACGCCCCGGTGATCGTGTATATCCACGGTGGAGGATATGACAGCGGCACACGTTTTGATCCCCGCACCGACCCCACCATCTTCCGTGAGCAGGGCTTTGTAGTGGTGTCCATTGATTACCGCGTGGGCTTAGAAGGGTTCGCGCGCTTCCACGACGATGAAACCAACAGGTACCGCGGCATCGATGATTGCGTGCTCGCGCTGGAATGGGTTCAAAAAAACATCGAGCATTTCGGCGGCGACCCCACCAACGTCACCCTCATCGGGCAGTCCGCCGGCGCCGGCATTGCGCTCTGGCTCACCCGCCTCGACCACTATAAAGGCGCTTTTCGACGCCTCGTTGCACTCTCCCCCAGCTTCCCCCGCCAGCACTTTAGCGCCCGAAAAGGAGCTTTACGACGCGCCCTCGGCAAACCAGTCACCCGAGCCGCTCTGGCGAACATCAAACCCACGCGCTTAGAAAAAAGCTATCGACGCTTCAGCCGCCGCTTCTTCAACGACCTCCCCTTAGGTCCCACCCCATACGACCCAGATGAACTAGCCGATATCGACCTGATTATCTCCTCCACCCGCGATGAAATGTATGAACACAGCATCGGACGGTGGTTTGATCGTCAAGGCTTTGGGGCCAAGTTGGCTACCCGGCTGCTCCACGTTGAAAACCCCGATGCCTACATCAACGCAGCCAAAAAGATTGACGATCGCATTGTTGGACGCATGATTGGTGATTCCCTGATCCGGCGTTTCGTTGCCCAAACCGAAAAAGGCTGGTGGATCGAATTCCCAGGTAAACACTGTGAAGATCTCACACAGATCTTCACCGAAGATTCCCCAGCCCACCACATCATCGCCGACTTTGCCCGTGGCGCCACCCCATCGTGGCCTCAGTATTCAGAAGAAAACCGCGCAGCACTTTCATTGGTTTCTGGTGAAGCACGTGTAGTCTACGACCCCTTAAAAATGGTGCGCCTGGCGTTTTAGTTGTTTGGGGTACTGAATTTGTGAACGGTGCCTTCTTTTTGAGCTATCTGACTGGAGCAACCGCCACGCACCGTCGCATTTGACCAAAGCGTGCCTCGGAGTAAGGAGTCTTGGTCGCCAGATCAAATTTGAAGGCGGGGATCCCGGCGTATTCGACCAAAATTTCATCTCCGCGATCTGTTTTGGTCGCCAGGTAAAGTGCGGTGAAATCTGCTTGAAGGCTTCAAGAAAAAGTGACCCCACAGATTCGCGTTTAAGAGCCTTTGAGGTCCCAGGTGATACAAACACTCATCCGGAAAATATGTGGCTTTAAATCAGCTGCAAACACGTCATCGAGGCAATGCCCTGAATGGGGACGAAACTTAAGGCGCTAACTACTGCAATCTCACAGCCAATTCTCTATTCTGGCAGGCATGACTGATACCTCACCGTTGAATGCTCAGCCGGGTTCGGAGTTTCACTCAGATCTTCACGCTGATCCCGCTCCACGCCCGATCCTTGATGCCCATGGATTAATTGTTGAGCATGAATCAGAGGAGTTCGCCGTCCCCACTCCTGCGCCGGGTGAGCAACCATGGGAGAAGAAAAACCGCGAATGGTACAAAGATGCAGTCTTCTATGAGGTGTTGGTGCGCGCATTCTACGATCCAGAAGGCAATGGTGTTGGGTCGCTTAAAGGTCTGACGGAAAAATTAGATTACATCCAGTGGCTGGGTGTGGACTGCATTTGGATCCCACCGTTTTATGATTCCCCATTGCGTGACGGTGGTTATGATATCCGCAATTTCCGCGAAATCCTGCCTGAGTTTGGCACGGTTGATGATTTCGTAGAGCTCGTTGACCAGGCACACCGCCGAGGCTTGCGTGTGATCACCGATCTAGTCATGAACCACACCTCGGACCAGCACCCTTGGTTCCAGGAATCCCGGCGCGACCCCACTGGACCTTACGGTGATTTCTACGTGTGGGGTGATGATCCTCAGTTGTACAGTGAAGCCCGCATCATTTTCATTGATACGGAAGAATCCAACTGGACTTTTGATCCAGTGCGTAAACAGTACTTTTGGCACCGTTTCTTCTCCCATCAACCGGATCTCAACTATGACAACCCTGCGGTTCAAGAAGCAATGCTGGATGTGTTGCGGTTCTGGCTAGATCTGGGTCTTGATGGCTTCCGCCTTGATGCTGTGCCGTATCTTTTTGAACGCGAAGGCACCAACGGGGAAAACCTTAAAGAGACACATGATTTCCTCAAGCTCTGCCGGTCTGTCATTGAGAAGGAATACCCAGGCCGCATCCTCTTGGCAGAGGCCAACCAATGGCCACAAGATGTAGTGGAATACTTTGGTGAAAAAGAAAAAGGCGATGAATGCCATATGGCGTTCCATTTCCCTTTAATGCCACGTATTTTCATGGGTGTTCGACAAGGATCGCGCACTCCAATCAGTGAGATCCTGGCCAATACCCCAGAAATACCAAAGACTGCACAATGGGGAATTTTCCTGCGTAACCACGATGAACTCACCTTGGAGATGGTCTCTGATGATGAGCGCAGTTACATGTATTCCCAATTCGCTTCAGAACCCCGCATGCGTGCCAATGTGGGAATCCGCAGGCGTTTGTCCCCGCTGCTGGAAGGAGACCGAAACCAATTAGAGCTCCTTCATGGTTTACTCCTGTCCCTTCCAGGATCACCGGTGCTGTACTACGGCGATGAAATCGGTATGGGCGATAACATCTGGTTGCAAGACCGCGATGGTGTGCGCACACCCATGCAATGGTCCAATGACCGCAACGGTGGTTTTTCTAAGGCAGACCCTGAGCGCCTCTACTTGCCAGCAATCCAAAACGATCAATATGGCTATGCTCAAGTTAACGTTGAAAGCCAACTAAACCGAGAAAACTCACTTTTGCGTTGGTTGCGGAACCAGATCCTCATCCGCAAGCAATATCATGCCTTTGGTGCTGGCACCTACCGCGAAGTGGACTCCACCAATGAATCAGTGCTGACATTTTTAAGAGAGCACAAAGGCCAAACAATTTTGTGTGTGAACAATATGAGCAAACATCCTCAAGCAGTTTCACTGGATTTACGAGAGTTTGCCGGGCAGACTCCCCGCGAAGTTTCCGGCGGGCAGCTCTTCCCGACCATTGCAGAACGGGAATGGGTGGTCACTTTGGCTCCTCATGGCTTCTTCTGGTTTGATCTCACTGCTGATGAAGAGGACGGTCTGGAATGAGCATTGGCCAACACATCATCAACGAACGTTTCTATGGCGCGAAATCCCAAACAATCCACGACGTAGATATCGTCCTATCGCAAGAGTGCGGTGAAAATACCCTAGCTGTGGTGCGCATTAATAATGTGCTCTACCAACTCCTCGTCAACGATGATGGCAAAGATGTCCTCGACCACCATGTCGAGGAAGTTGGGGCTAGCTTTGGTACGTGGGCAGGGGATGCGGATTTTCCAATCGGTCCTTTTAAAGAACTTGGTGCACAACAATCCAATAGCTCATTTATCACCGCTGATAAACAGGCAATCGTTAAGTATTTCCGCAAGCTGGAACCAGGACTGAATCCAGATGTGGAACTGCTCTCCCAAATTTCTTCATGCACCAATATCGCGCCAATTCTAGGTTTCTCCACCGCCACCATCGACGGACGCAGCTACACCTTGGTCATGGCCCAGCAGTACATTCCGGGGCAAGACGCGTGGGAGTATGCGCTGACCACTACTAATGCAAGCTTCGCTGACGATGCAGAAAAGATCGGTCAAGCCACCCGCAATGTTCACACTGCTCTTGCGCAAGCGTTTCCAACCTCTGTGGTATCTGCACAAACTCTAGGTGATGGTTTAACCACCCGCCTTGACTCTCTTATCCATCAAGCCCCTGAACTAGCCAAGTTCAAAGCACCAGCACGTAGTCTTTATCAATCTTTAGAAGGCGATGCACATATCCAACGCATCCACGGCGACCTGCATTTGGGGCAGCTGATTAAAACATCCGATCGCTATATCCTCATTGATTTTGAAGGCGAGCCAGCCCGTCCCCTCCACCAGCGACGCCTCCCTGATTCACCTTTGCGCGACCTAGCAGGCATCATCCGATCCATTGACTATGCAGCCAATTTCGATGGCGAGTTCACCCAATGGGCTAATGAGGCAACCGCTCTCTTTTTGGCTGGTTACGGATCCATTGAAAATGAGGAACTACTCAACGCTTACATCCTGGACAAAGCGCTTTATGAAGTGGCCTATGAAATAAACAACCGCCCCGACTGGGTGAAAATCCCACTCGAAGCGGTTGAGCGAATCCTGGATTAAAGCCCTTCCTAGATTAAAAACCTACTCAGCGTCAAAGGCTTCCAGGATGGCTTGGCGCAGCTCAGGGGCACTGAGCTGATCTACCAGCCACGGAGAAAACACAAATGGGGTGGCGTCAACGGCGTCGAAAAGCTTTTGGGGCTCGACCCACTCAAACTCCTCAACCTCGTCGTCTAGCGGTTCCACGAACTCCCCCACCGCTAAACGAACGAGGTGAACCGGGCACAGCTCCCACTCCACAATGCCTGAGGCATCCTCTGCGCGGTACTGATAATCAGGAAGAATCTCTTGAATATCCAAGAAGGAATCCACCTCCAGCCCCAGCTCATCAACGCCACGACGACGAATCGCATCCGCATTCGTCTCATCCGGGCCAGGGTGCCCACACATGGAGTTGGTCCACACACCAGGCCACGTCTTCTTCGACAACGCACGACGCGTCACCAACAATTCACCCCGCGGATTCAAAATATATGTCGAAAACGCAAAATGCAGAGGCGTGTCCTTAGTGTGCACCGTAGCTTTCGGCGCAGTACCAATAGCGTTACCCTCGGAATCAGCTAGTACAACCAGTTCAACCTCAGTAGTCATGCCCCAAGTTTAGCCACATTCAGCCATTATCCTCGCACCCAGTCACCAATCACACCCGGAACAACGGGCCCCCGATCGCCCAACAGAGCCGCAATATTGCGATCTTCCTCCACCGCCGAGGTCACCGACTTCACCTTTCCAGTATTTTTCTGCCCAGCGCCGGCGCCTCCCGCGCCTCCCATGGGCATCATAGGCATCACGCCTCGACCGAAATTGCTTGTCGACGCCTTCCCACCCCCTGCACCAGCCATCCCCATTCCAGCACCCGACTGTGAACTAGATCCAACAGAAGGTCCCGTCTGGCGAGTATTTTTACTTTGAGAACCCGCAGTTCCCACACCAGTTACTCCACCAGCACCACCCATCATCGGAGCTACACCGCCACCAACAGCAGACGCCCCATGAGTACGCGCCCCTATCAAAGAATCAGATTTAATCCCCGAACCCGCAGGACTCATACGACCACTGTTGGTACTGCCAATCATTCCTGGGGCTGGTCCACCAATCATGCCAGCCTGCGAACCGAAGCCAGAACCGCCTGAAATAGATTGCGACATCGGCGAAACCGACGATGCTGACATTCCCGCACCACCCGATAAGTTCTGCCCCGCCGATGCAGCTGCAGTCAACATATCCCCAATATCGATGCCCTCGACTTGATCCGCAACGGTGGCAAAACTGCCCGCCCCAACCTGAGCTGCAGCATCCTGTACAGCACTGGCTAACTGCGAAGCACCTGCCGGAGTCAACCCAGCAGCAGACCACGCCTTACCACTTCCAGCAATATCACCCATCCCCAAGGCAATGTCACCAGCAGCCCCATTAGCACCCTTCATCTGCATCAAATTGCTCACCGGCGGAACACCAGTCAACACATCCGCCTGGAAAGTAGCTTGAAACGACGCCAAAAATGCCCGCTCCGCCGCAGCTCTTTTAATCGGATCCAAAATCGCCTTAATCGACGTCGCAGCCATAAACACCTGCATCCGATGCCCCATATAAATCCTGTTCAACGTCCCCACCGACGCACCCATCATCCGAGCATTCGCAGCAAACGTCGCCCCCGCAGCCGACACCTCATTAATCCGAGCAGCAGCCTGCTCGAACGTATCCCCCGCGTTCTCTGCCAACAGATCGCCCGCAATCGACGACAACGTAGCAGACACATCACTGATAGCCGACGCCATAGAATTCCACGATCCCTGCGCCTCCAGAACCGCCCCCGAGTTGGTTCCGGAAAACTGACTACACAATGCATCCAACGACATCGAAGGACGAACAACTGGCGGATTAAACACGAAGGATTCAAACCTAGGTGTCGGCCGCGCCGGAAACATTACCGACTCTTCTACAACCTTGCCACCGGTATCAGCAATATCCATACCCCTGGCAAATAGCTCATCTTGTCCAGACAAAGCCTCCCCCGAAGCCCGCAAAGCAGCCGATAGCCACTCGATCTGTTCCGCATAGGAAGTCAGCACAGTGTTAGCTGCACCAACTCCCCCATTGATAACTCGACTATGCCCGGTACCTAGTTGGTCAAGGCCGGAGACAGTGGAAAAGGCGCTTAAGTAGCCGACTTTTCCAGATACTAATGCTGTACTACTGACTGCCTCAGCCTCTGAAGCTAGTTTTGAAACTGCATTCGATAACGACGACAAGTTTATTTTCAATGTCATTTATTTCCCTCAATTTCTTCCAACAGATTGTCCAAAGTTTGAACTGCACCAGGACACAATATTTCTGGCTCCCAGACTTCCCCTGTTTCAAAATAAGTGACTGTTAGCCTCCCCCAGTCATAATCATTGGCGGCTTCGCATTGTCGAGCATTCAACGAAACCTGTTGCACGTAAATATCTGGATTCTTTTTGGTACCCCAATCAATAGTTTCGAGAGATAATGCACGGACATACTCCCGATCCACGGTGTCGGTCGCAACCATCCAAATTCCGGGAAGATCCAGTGTGTTTGACTGACGGAATGTACAACCGGAGGCCAACGTGCCCAGATCAGTGTCTTGATCAACTAGTTCGATCAATCCTGCATTTTCGAACTGTTCCTGCGTGAGTACTTCGCACGGATGAAATTGGCTGGCAAGTACGTCGTTGCTCGGCTCTATTGATGAAGCTTCCTCAGATGTGGCGGCTTCGGTAACGGTCACGGTTACTGGAGTGGTTGAGCCACCCGAGCAACCGGTAACAGCTAACGTGGTGCCGCATATGAGCAGCCATGTTCGTCGCATGAAAATACCCCGAATCGTTTGTAGTCATGACGAGTGCTTTAAAAGCCACTCATTATCGTTAGACTGCAAAAGTTCGGGGTAGGTTCCCTAAAATTCAAAATATTTTTTGAAATTATGCCAAGGTGTTCAAATTGCCTGTATAGATGACGTTTCCAATTTGAAACTCTGCTGACGATAAAGACCCGTTGGAGGTATTAAACGTGTATTGCAGGTTTGTTGTGGCGCCGGAACCGAGTGGAAGGTCAAGTGGGATGTTGTCGTCACTTGAGAGGGATTCGATGTTGGTTCGGTTGCCGTTGTAATCGTTGATTTGCAGCGTGGGCTGTTCGATTGCGTCGGCAGGCAGTGGTGCTTCGTTTAAGTTTTTGACTGCGATGTAAATTATCGATCCGCCGTTGGTGCCGTAGCCGGTTCCTTGGAAGATGAATTCAACGTTGAGGCCGGGGTCTTGAATTTTGGTTTCACCGCTCGGCACTGTAATTGGAGCGACTTGTTCGGCTTGGAAAACCGGGGTTGATGAGGTGGTTACTTCAATAGTTTCATCGGGGGAAACGCTTGCTTGGCTATCAGCGCTTTCGCCCGAACAGCCTGCAAGAAGGGCGACTGCTAACAGTGCTGGGATTGTCCTCAACTTCACTTCGGGCTCCTTTGTAGTAATAGGTTCTTAGGAAAGTTTACTAGCCTAGAGCGTATGCGATTTCCTGAACTCGAAGAATTGAAGAATCGCCGGACCTTGAAGTGGACCCGGTTTCCAGAAGACGTGCTTCCTTTGTGGGTGGCGGAAAGTGATTTCGGTACCTGCCCGCCGTTGAAGGAGGCATTGGCAGACGCCGTTGAACGTGAGGTTTTTGGATATCCACCAGATGCGACCGGCCTCAATGAAGCACTGGCTGGTTTCTATGATCGACGTTATGGTTTCGCCCCAAAGCCTGAGAATGTGTTTGCGATCCCTGATGTGGTTCGTGGGCTCAAGCTTGCCATTGAGCACTTCACCAAGCCTGGTTCGGCAATTATTGTGCCGTTGCCTGCTTATCCGCCGTTTATTGAGTTGCCTAAGGTGACTGGTCGTCAGGCGATTTACATTGATGCGCACAAGTACGACCTGAAGGAAATTGAAAAGGCTTTTGCTGAGGGTGCAGGATCACTGTTGTTCTGTAATCCTCACAACCCACTGGGCACGGTGTTTTCTGAAGATTACATCCGTGAGCTCACCGATATTGCGGCGAAGTATGATGCCCGCATTATCGTTGATGAAATTCATGCTCCTTTGGTTTATGAAGGCACACATGTGGTTGCTGCTGGTGTGTCTGAAAATGCTGCAAACACCTGCATCACTATTACTGCAACGTCCAAAGCTTGGAATACCGCTGGTTTGAAATGCGCCCAGATCTTCTTCAGCAATGATGCGGATGTAAAGGCCTGGAAGAAGCTATCTGACATTACTCGTGATGGTGTGTCCATCCTCGGTTTGATCGCAGCGGAAACGGTGTACAACGAGGGTGAGGAATTTCTCAATGAATCTTTAGAAATCCTCAAGAGTAACCGGGACTTTGCAGCCGCTGAGCTGGAGAAACTTGGTGTGAAAGTCTATGCTCCGGATTCCACTTATTTGATGTGGTTGGACTTTAGTGGAACCAAGATTGAAGAGGCTCCTTCTAAGATTTTGCGTGAGGAGGGTAAGGTCATGCTGAATGACGGCGCAGCTTTTGGTGGTTTCAAGACTTGTGCTCGTCTTAACTTTGCTTGTTCCCGTGAAACCCTTGAGGAGGGGCTGCGCCGTATCGCCAGCGTTTTATAAACCTTATGAGTAAAAAGTCTGTCCTGATCACTTCTTTGATGCTATTTTCCATGTTCTTTGGAGCTGGAAATCTCATCTTCCCGCCGATGCTTGGCTTATCGGCAGGAACCAACTATCTACCCGCTATTTTAGGATTTCTAGCAACTAGCGTTTTGCTTCCGGTGCTAGCAATTATCGCGGTGGTGTTGTCGGGAGAAAACGTCAAGGACATGGCTTCTCGTGGCGGAAAGATCTTTGGTCTTATCTTCCCGATTGCTGCCTATTTGGCCATCGGCGCGTTTTACGCGCTGCCGAGGACTGGGGCGGTGAGCTATTCGACGGCGGTGGGCGTCGATAATGCGCTTTATTCTGGGATTTTCAACTTCGTATTCTTTGCTGTTGCGCTTGCGTTGTCGTGGAATCCCAATGGTATTGCGGATAAGTTAGGTAAATGGCTTACCCCGGCGCTGCTTCTTTTGATTGTTGTGTTGGTTGCGCTGTCGATGGCTACGCTGAGTGGAACTCCCGGTGAGCCAAACAGTGCTTATGCCGAGCAACCTGCGGGTGCGGGGCTGCTTGAGGGCTACATGACGATGGATGCGATCGCTGCGCTGGCCTTCGGCATCGTGGTGATTTCTGCGTTTAAGTACCAAAAAGTAAAAAAGGTCCGCACCGCAACCGTCGCGTCTGCGTTTATTGCCGGTATCTTGTTGGCGTTGGTTTACCTTGGTCTTGGCTCAATCGGTCAAGTAGTTACTGGTGAGTTCGCAGACGGCACAGCCATTTTGAACCATGCTGCTGCATCTACGATGGGTGAAGTCGGCCGGATCATCTTCGTGGCCATTTTGATCCTTGCATGTATGACAACAGCTGTTGGTTTGATCAGTGCAACATCGGAATTTTTCAATTCTTTGCTGCCCGGCATCAGCTATCACGTGTGGGCTATTGTGTTTTCACTCATCTCCTTCGGCGTAGCCACCATGGGACTAGATGTTGTTTTGGCTGTCGCAGCTCCTGTCATCAGCTTTATTTATCCTTCGGCAATCACGTTGGTCTTCCTGACTTTGATTGAACCGTTGCTGTTCCGCTTCAAGTGGACTTACCTGCTGGGAATCTGGACCGCGGTTGTTTGGGCATTGTTTATGTCCTTCCCATCCCTTGAGACTTATATCGAGTGGGCACCACTGCACAGCATGTCTTTGGGTTGGGTCATCCCAGTATTAGTAACCTCTGCAATCGGGTTGGTTATTGATGGGAACAAGAAACGTTCCCGAACTGTTGCAAAGAAGGAATCTGTTTCCGTCTAACCATTTTTGGTCAGGAGTCTTTGCATGTCTGTCCCACTTTCACTGATTGATTTTGCCACCATTTTTGACGGCGAAAGGCCTGGTGACAGCTTCAAACGGTCGGTGGCGTTGGCGCAAAAAGCTGAAGCGTTAGGCTTTAAGCGTATTTGGTATGCAGAACACCACAATATGGAAAGCATTTCCTCTGCTGCCCCCGCTGTTCTTATTTCCCACATCGGTGCCCACACCAACACCATCCGTCTCGGTGCTGGTGGCGTGATGTTGCCTAACCACTCCCCTTATGTCATTGCAGAGCAATTCGGCACCCTAGCTGAGCTTTATCCAGACCGCATCGACCTAGGATTGGGCCGTGCCCCCGGCACGGACATGAACACCCTGCGTGCTTTACGACGCGACCCTCAATCTGCCGAAAACTTCCCGTCCGACGTTGTCGAGCTGAACTCTTACCTCACCGGCCGTTCCCGTCTCCCAGGGGTTAACGCTATTCCAGGCAAGGGAACCAACGTACCGCTATACATCTTGGGTTCATCCCTTTTTGGTGCACAATTGGCAGCGCAGTTGGGTATGCCTTATTCTTTCGCATCTCACTTCGCACCAACTCACCTCGAGCATGCAGTGCAAACCTACCGGGATAGCTACCAACCTTCAGAGCAACACCCTGAGCCTTATGTCATTGCGGCTGTCAATGTCACCGCTGCTGATTCCACCGAGCAAGCCCACGATGATTTCTACAAAGTTGCGCGTGCACGTGTGAAGAACATGGCATTGCGTGGTCGACAAGTTACTGATGAGCAACTTGATGAACTCATGGATTCACCTGCTGCTCGCCAAATTGTCGACATGCTTCGCTACACCGCCGTGGGCACTGGATCCGAAGTCAAGGAATACCTAGAAGGTTTCGTCAAGACGGCACAGGCTGATGAACTGATGATCTCCCTGCAATCCCCCAACACTGACGCCACCACCCGCAATATGGAGATTCTTGCAGATACGTGGATTAAATAGTTTCGGTTTTTCAGCTCGCCCAGCCTTGTTCGGGCGGTCGATTTTAAAAAGCCAAACTGGCGTGACAAGATTTTCGGTTTCGTCGATTCCTTGGCACGCCTGTCCGGTATAAGGGTGTAAGGGACCGTAAACCAAACATACGTGCCAAGGATTCCGAAAATCCCGAATCCTTGTCACGTATGTTTGGTTTGCCGAAAAATTGGCTTGGAGCCTTCAAAAAAAGTGACCCCACAGAATCGCTTTTAAGCGCCTTTGGAACCCGAAGTGATACATCGACTCATTCTGGAAATCGAGTGGCTTAAAAGCGCTTCTAGGGAGGACGGCGCTAAATGGGCGCCCACCTAAAAACCTGGCTAAATGGTGTGGAGGTGGGCGTCGAAAAGCAATCTTTTAAATGTTGTACTCTTCCCGGGACTGGGGGCGGGTTTGCTCGACGATCTTGAAACGGGATTCCATCTCTTGGGCTTCCTCCGGATCGTCGACTACATCACCAACCACACCGAGGTCGCCTTCGATGACCACGTTTCCTGGGATGACAATGTTGCCGTCCTCGTCGTGTTCAAGGGCAGGCATCGGCAAGGGATTGCCCTCTTCGTCATAGCCGGGGGCTGGCTGAGAGGAATGTTCTTCAAGTTTTTCTGGTGTGTCAGTCTTTTCCCACTGGCGGGTCTGCACGCGACGAACTGCTGCGGCGTCCTCACTCATGCCTTTGAGCAGGGAGAACATCATGACAAATTGCACGAGGAAGAACGGGAACGCCACGATGATGACCACTTCTTGCAGCGTAGCAATGCCAGATGCTGGAGAAATGATCAGCAGGGAACCTGCGACAGCGCCGATGGTGCAGGCCCACATCACTCGATAACTGGTAGGTGTTTGGTTTTCTTCACCGGTGGCAAACATATCATTGACCAGCGCTGCGGAGTCGATGGAAGTGATAAAGAAAATCACGATGACTGCCAGCGCAAATGCGGAGACAATTCCAGTAAGTGGGTACTCTTGCAGCACGTTGAACAGCGCTGCAGGAACGTCACCTTCAACAACAGTTGGTTGGGTTAAGTAGCCTGGGTTGTTCAACTCCACTTCGATGCCAGCGCGGCCAAAGATGGAGAACCAAATGACGCCAAAGATTGCTGGCAGGGCGAGAACGCCACCAATGAATTCACGCACAGTGCGTCCACGAGAAATACGCGCCACGAACATGCCTACATATGGCGACCAACAGATAGTCCATGCCCAATAGAACACCGTCCATTTGCCTTGCCAACCTGGGTTGTCCTGGAAAGAGTCAGTCCAAAACATCAAGTTGGGCATCCACGAGGCATAAATTCCGAAAGATTCAACAAGGAAGCGCAGCAGCGTGAGAGTTGGGCCAGTGAACAAGATGAAAAACATCAACGCAACAGCCATCGCAATGTTGATGTTAGACAGCAACTTAATGCCCTTATCCAAACCGGAAGCAACGGAAATACACGCCACGGCGGTGATGATCAAAATAATCAGAAGCTGAACCCACGACACCTGCGGGGTGCTCCACAATTTGTTCATACCTGCGTTGATCTGCAGCACACCAAGGCCCACGGACACAGCAATACCAAAGGTGGTGCCCACGATGGCAAGCACGTCAATCAGCTTGCCTGGTGTGGAGTAAATGTGCTTGCCCAAGATTGGGGAAAACACAGAGGACAGACGTGGAGGCAGCTTGCGTTTGTAGATGAAGTATCCCAACGCCAGTCCTGGGAGCGCCATGATCACCCACATGTGAATGCCAAAGTGGTAGAAGGTATACGCAAACGCCTGCACAATTGCGGCTTCACTCATGGATTCTTCATTAGCCATTGGCACGTTAAACGCATGGTTGATTGGTTCGGCGACACCCCAGAACATCAAGACTGCACCAACACCACCAGCAAAAAGCATGCAGAACCAGACGATGATGCTGTGTTCTGGGTCTTCGTCGTCATCGCCAAGTTTTACTCGACCATACCGGGACGCAAAAATACCGATGAGGAAGATGAGAACGAGGGATACACCACCGATATACATCCATCCAAGGTTTTCCAACAACCAACCGGCAACGGCAGAAAAGCTCGTTCGAGCTTTCTCACCAAGCACAATTGTGGCGATGACGAACACCACGATGAAACCAACAGAAATAGAGAAAATGAACGGATCTGATTTAAGACCCCTCTTATTTTTCCCTTCAGGCTCGGTTGTGATAGCTATATTTGAGCTCATCTCATTCTTCCGATCAGTGGATATTTACGAATCTGAAAGAGTACCGAGAATTTCCTAGTTTTTCCCCTTTAATGGAAAATTCTTAGAGGAAACTTAACTAAAGTCTTACCCCATAGAATATTTGGGAGGTTGTTCATTCCGCAAAAAGTTGGAAAAGTTGCCACCACACATTTAAAGCCGTCCCAAACGATCCAGGTTTAACTCAGGATTTTTGGTTAGTAAAATCTCCGCCAACTCAAACGGCTGAGGTGCTGCACCACGCGGAAAATTCACAATATACGGCTGCACCGAATGCACACCTGTCACATTTGCGCGTTCCTCAATGTGGTTTGGCAACAGCGCCGCAAACGAACCCGATTTCTGATCGGACCACAATTGGACAGTATTCAGATCCTCAAACGCGAAGCTCACTCCGCTTCTGGGGATCCGCACGTGTTCATCGACGATTAAAACAGCTTTTCGACGCCGCCCCCACACCACGCACATCGACGCGATCGCGGCCGCTATGCCGCAGCCAGGCAGCATTACTGCCAATGAATACAAGGTGTGCATAGTACCTTCGGCGTCTTGCAACTCATTTAGGAAAAACAGTAAAAATGGCGTGCACATGAGAACAAAAAGGATGCACGTAACCATCGCTTTAGATCTCACCAGCGCCGGCACTCCGGTGCGCACTTTTACTGCGTTCATGATCACCAATGCTAACCCGAAGAACCAAAAATAATGGAGACCGCCACCAACACGGGGAAGGAAATTAGTGTGGTCACTACCCCTGTATCCCTCGCCATGGATTCTGCAGTTCTAAAACGCAACGCATAGGTGTAGACATTTTGTGCTGTTGGGAGAGCACCAAGAATTACCGCAGACAGCAATGCAGTGCCTTCCATGCCAAAAGCCCACGCCAGAAGTCCTGCAACAATTGGGTGCAAGACATTTTTAAACAGTGCAGCTAAAAACACATCCCGGCGCGACACTTGCCCTTTTTCTAAAACCTTGCTCTTTGACAGGGACAGACCAAAAACAACCAAGGCCAACGGAACGGATGCATTAGCCACCATTTCAACTGGCTGTGCGATCACAACTGGCATAGTCATAGAAGTCAGTGATACTGCGATACCTGCGATTGCTGCCAGCACCATGGTGTTTGTTAATGGGGTGACAACAAGGTTACGGACTAAGTTGGTGGATTTTTTCTTTGTCAGCATCTCCATGATGGTCATGGTGATCGGCGCATAGAACGCTACTTGGAACAAAATCACGGGGATCACCACGGTGAAATCATCCAGAATGTAGGCAGCCAGCGGGATACCCAGGTTTCCTGCGTTGGCATAGGAGGCCGCCAACATGCCGATCACTGACACAGCTGTGGTCCGTTTAATCACAAACCGCATGAGTAGGAAGAATAAGAAACCCACTATTAATGCGGACAGTGCGATTACCACGAAGTTGAGGGAGAAAATCGTTGAGGTATCTGATTTGGTCACTCGGTCAAACAGCAATGCTGGGGTGGCCACATAGTAGACAAAGAGGCTCAACGGTTTTTGCGCATTAGCACCCAGGGTGTCTCTTCTGCCAAGAATCCAGCCAATTCCAATCACGATGAACACCACCGTGAAACCCATGAGCACCTGTTGCATGATCGTTATTGTGCCATGTTGTAGGCGCTGCCCCTCACATGCCCCGTTTCCATTTAGTTTCCCGGGTCACACCGACTACTCTCAGAACCCATGAAGATCACGCGCGGACTTGTGCTATCGCTACTGTTGGCAAGCAGTATTGTGGTTTCGTCATGCTCTGCTGGATCGACTGCGTATCAAAGCCCACCTGCTGTTGATCAATCATCCATTGTTATCGCGACCACGGCGGCCGCAGCATCGCTAGATTTCACCAACGCGTCTGGTGCTGCTATCCCCCAGGCCATGATGTCGAATATTTATGAAGGCTTGGTAAAAATCGATGCCAATGGTGATATCCAACCACTGCTAGCTACTTCTTGGGAGATTTCAGAAGACCGCACGCAGTATATTTTTCAGTTGCGGGAAGGTGTGCATTTTTCAAATGGGGATCCTTTCAATGCGGCTTCGGCTAAGTTTTCCATTGACCGGGTTAAAACTAAATGGACCAATGGGCTTAAAAGTGGCATGGATGTGGTGGATTCCACGGAAGTGTTAGATGAGCATACTTTAAGAGTCACTTTGTCCAGGCCTTCTAATCAGTGGCTGTGGAACATGGGGACTGCGATTGGTGCGATGATGACCGAAGGGGGCGTCGATAAGCTTGCAACTGATCCCGTTGGCACCGGCCCGTATACGGTGACACACTGGGCGCCGGGGCGGGCGATCGGGTTCGGCGCGCGTGCCAATTATTGGGGGCAAAAGCCGCTTAACGACGCCGCAACCATCCGCTACTTCAGCGATGCGACGGCCTCAACCAATGCGCTGCAAAGCGGAGACGTGGATGTTATTTGGGCTATGCAAGCCCCAGAACAGCTATCTACGCTGCAGGATTTCACCGTGGAAGTAGGCACGACCAATGGTGAGATGTTGCTGTCGATGAATAATCAACGTGCCCCTTTTGATGATGTGCGCGTGCGCCAAGCTGTCATGTTTGCCATTGATCGCCAGGCCATCATTGATACGGCTTTGGAGGGCTATGGCACAGACACTGGTGGCGCACCGGTTCCGCCCACAGACCCGTGGTATGAAAAATCGACGATGTATCCGTTTGATCCTGATCGTGCGCGGGAGCTGTTGAAAGAAGCAGGTGCAGAAGGTGTTCGGGTAACCATGTCCATTCCTTCCCTGCCCTATGCGCAAGCAGCCTCAGAAATTTTGTATTCGCAGCTTAGAGATGTTGGGTTTGATCCTGTTATTGAATCAACCGAATTCCCCGCTGTGTGGTTGGCGCAGGTGATGGGACAAAAAGACTACGACATGTCATTAATTGCGCATGTCGAACCCCGAGACATCCCAACACTTTTCAGCCCGAACTACTACTTAGGTTTTGAAGACGCTGAAACCCAAGAACTTCTCGCTGCTGCCGATAGCTCACCAAATGAAGTGGAATTGATGCAACAAGCAGTTGATCGGATCATGGACAAGGCAGTTGCAGACAATTTGATGAATGTGGCAAATATTGTGGTGACATCTCCTGACATCACTGGAGTTGATCCCAACGTGGTCTCTGGTGCGCTGGAGTTGTCGGTGATTGGAAGGGAGACCCAGCCATGATCAAAACCATTGCGTGGACCTTGGTTCGCTATGGCCTGACGTTTTTCATCGCCAGCGTGATCATTTTTGTACTGATCCGGGTTATCCCTGGTGATCCCGCTGCGGTGTCCTTAGGTATTACTGCAACACCTGAGGCGATCGCTGCGCTGCAATCACAGTTGGGCACTGATCAACCGCTTATCAATCAGTACTTTTCTTGGGTGAGCGGAATGCTGAGTGGAAACTTTGGCACCTCTTTAAGTTCTGGGCAAGACCTCTCCCCACTCATTCTTGATCGCATGCAGGTCAGTCTTATTTTGGTCATCTGCTCAATCGTGTTGTCGCTGTTGATCGCCGTTCCATTGGGGATCCTTTCAGCCCGGCGCGGTGGCCTGATCATCTCCGGTATTAGCCAACTCGGTATCGCGATCCCTAGTTTCCTCGCAGGTATTTTGCTGGTTGCAGTCTTTGCCGTTGGTTGGGGCTGGTTGCCCGCAAATGGTTGGATTCCGCCATCAGAAGATTTTGGTGGGTTTTTAGCCAGGCTGATTCTTCCTGTGTTGGCGCTGTCTGCTGTCCAGGCCGCAATTTTGACCCGCTATGTGCGTTCTGCGGTCATTGATGTGTTGGGCGAAGATTTCATGCGTACCGCCAGGTCAAAAGGCATGAGCTTTAACCGCGCACTTTTAGTCCATGGTTTGAGAAACGCGGCCCTTCCCGTACTAACTGTCACTGGGTTGCAGCTAACTACTTTGGTGATCGGTGCAGTTGTCATCGAGCAAGTTTTTGTTATCCCCGGAATTGGGTCGATGCTGCTGGAATCAGTATCAAACCGCGATCTCGTCGCTGTGCAATCCATAGTGATGGTGCTGGTGGCGTTTACCTTACTGGTGAATCTGATCGTGGATTTGTTGTACCAAGTGGTGGATCCACGAATCGGGGCGCATTCTTCGGATATGGGGTTTGCTGACCGTACAGTCTCGGGGAGCGTGATCTAATGAAACTCAAAACGCTTACAGAGTTGCCGCTGTCGGGAAAAGTCGGTGGAATTATTGTCGCCGTAGTTTTCTTTCTTGCCGCGCTGTCTTTTATATGGACGCCGTTTGATCCTGTGCAGGTCTTTCCCGCCGAGCGCCTTCAAGGTAGTTCGCTGCGGCATTTGATGGGTACGGATCGTTATGGTCGTGATGTGTTGTCCCAAATCATGGTGGGATCACGCATTACATTGTTGGTGGGCATCATAGCGGTGGCTATCGCGGCATTAATTGGCACGCCTTTGGGTATTGCTGCAGCTATGCGCCGAGGCATGGTGGAAACCTTTGTCATGCGTGGCGCTGATTTAATGTTGGCATTCCCCGCATTGCTGTTGGCTATTATTTCCGGTGCGGTTTTTGGTGCTTCTACTTGGTCGGCGATGATTGCCATTGGTATTGCAGGTATTCCTAGTTTCGCCCGCGTTGCTCGCGCTGGCACATTGCAGGTAACAAGCCAAGATTTCATCGCTGCAGCGAAGCTGTCCAAAGTTAGCGCCCCGATGATTGCAGTTCGGCATATTCTTCCCAACATCACCAGCATTCTTATCGTGCAGGCGTCAATTGCGTTTGCTCTTGCGATTTTGGCCGAAGCCGCCTTGAGCTTTTTAGGTTTGGGTACTACTCCCCCAGATCCAAGTTGGGGCCGGATGCTTCAAACCGCACAAGCCTCAATTGGTGTCACCCCGATGCTTGCAGTGTGGCCAGGTTTGGCGATCGCACTTACGGTTTTAGGTTTTAATCTTTTCGGCGATGGCCTCCGCGATGCCATTGATCCAAAGCGGGAGGTTGGCCGTGCTTAAAGTTTCCGATCTCAACGTGGGCAACAACTTTGTTCACAACGTATCTTTCGACATCAATCCCGGCGAACGAGTCGGCCTCATCGGCGAATCCGGCAGCGGAAAATCACTCACTGCGCTGTCAATAATGGGTCTGAGCGATCTGCCCACAACTGGCCAGATCACCTTCAACGGCGCACCTTCGGCGAGCTTCCGCGGCCAGCGCATCGCCATGATTTTCCAGGAACCCATGAGCGCACTAAATCCCCTCATGCGCGTGGGCCGACAAATCGAAGAGATGATGACGGTGCACGGGGCAAGCAAAAAAGACGCGCGCACACGCTTAAAAAAATTGCTTCTCGACGTCTCCCTCCCCGAACGAGTATCTCGCTCCTTCCCGCACGAGCTTTCCGGTGGGCAACGCCAACGGGCTTTAATCGCCATGGCTCTAGCCAACGACCCCGATCTTCTTATCTGCGATGAACCCACCACCGCACTTGATGTCACAGTGCAAAAACAAATCGTTGACCTGCTGCTACGTCTAACCAAAGAACGCGGCACCGCACTCTTGTTTATCACTCACGATCTAGGTCTTGTATCCCAAACCTGCGAAAAACTACTGGTGATGAAATCCGGTGAAATCGTCGAACGTGGATCCACCCACTCCGTGCTGCACGATCCAAAGCACCCGTATACGCAACAACTTCTGCAGGCATCCATCCTGGACAAACCAAAAATTGTAGAAAACTACGGACCTGCCGTGATCACGGTGAACGAAGTCTCCCGGCGCTTTAAAAAGAACACTGCCTTAAATTCAGTGTCTTTAAAAGTATGTAAAGGCGAGCGTCTTGGCATTGTCGGTGGATCAGGATCTGGCAAAACCACGCTGCTTAAATTGCTTGCAGGACTGGATAAACCAACTACCGGCACAGTCAAAGTAACCGGTGGCGTACAGATGGTCTTTCAAGATCCTCAATCAAGTCTGAACCCACGGATGAAAATCAGAGACATCATTGCTGAACCCCTGCTTGGTTGGACACCAGCAGACAAGTCAGCACGGGTAGAAGAAGTAATTACCCACGTCGGACTAAGCACCGATGTGTTAGAACGCTACCCCCACGAATTTTCCGGAGGGCAGCGTCAACGCATTTCCATCGCCCGGGCACTAGCACCCAAGCCCGATATTTTGCTTGCCGACGAACCCGTATCCGCCCTTGACGTTTCCGTACGTAAGCAAGTATTAAATCTCCTCCACCACCTAGTCGAAGAATATGGCATAACCTTAGTCTTCGTCTCCCACGATCTGGCTGTGGTTAGACACGTGTGCACATCTGTCTTAGTGATGGACCAAGGAGAGATCATCGAACAAGGTCGCGTGGATGTGGTTTATGATTCTCCGCAGACTCAGTACACAAAAGTCCTGCTCGACGCCGTACCGCGCATAGGTGTTTAGGCTTTTAGTGTACTGACCAGACGCAACATCTCATTTCGTGTTGAATGGTGGGATGACAACAGCGCAGGCCTGGCTCATCACCGGTACCAGCAGCGGGCTGGGGCTTGCTCTAACCAAGGAGGCTCTGGCTGCTGGTCACCACGTTGTGGCCACCACACGGAAAGGCACTTTGCCCATTGAGGATCCTCGCCTTACCGTGATCCGACTTAATCCCGCAGACAGGGAAGAATGCCGGCGCGCCGTGGAAGAGGCCTACCGGGTAACCGGACGTCTGGATGTTCTGGTTAACAATGCTGGTTACGGACTCGTGGGCGCTGTGGAGGAAATAAGTGAAACTGAGGCCCGCGACATTCTGGACGTTGACCTACTGGGGCCGTTGTGGATGACCCAAGCAGCACTACCTATCATGCGAGGTCAAGGACACGGACACATTGTCCAGATCTCCTCGACAGGTGGCGTAGGGGCCATGCCATTTCTTAGTCTTTACAACGCTGCCAAGTGGGGACTCGAGGGATTTAGCGAAGCACTAGCTGCCGAGGTGCAGCCCATGGGTATCCGAGTTACTCTCGCCGAGATCAGCGCGATGGACACCCAGTGGGCAACATCAGGAATGAAGTTCAGCAATCCAAATAGCGACTATGACGAATTGCGCGAACAGGTCCTTGGTACCGCAGCTGTTCCATGGCCTAGTGAACCGGGAGCAACTGGCGGAGGCACTGCACCAGACGACATCGCGCGCAGCATCCTCACACACGTTGCGGCAGACAGCGGACCTTTACGTCTTGTCTTGGGAGATGGCGCGGCCGAGCAGATCACAACGGTGCTCGAACGTAGGAAACACGATTACTCTACTCAACCTGGATTCCAGAACTGAGCCTGCCATTCTCACAAATGCTCACATACATCTAAGCCGTGCCAGAGTGTTCGTGGTGGCAGCCTTAGATCTTGTGGATCAATCCTGCTGAGCAATTCTTTGAATGCGATTGCTGGTTTGCTCAACGTTTTCTCTTTTGGAGTCACCAGGCCGATTGTCCTTGTGATTGGCACACCAGTGAATGGTTTAAATACCAATCCCTGCACGTTCATAAGTGGCAGCACAAAGCCCGGTGCGGCTGAGAGCCCAATTCCTGCTGCACACATACCAGCCACAGAGCTCACTGACCTCGCGGTGACTATTTGCGATGGTTGAATATCGTTACCGTAAAGCGCCCGATCCACGATCCTTCTGACAGAACTTGATTCACCAAAAGAGACAAACGGTTCTTCTCGCAGCTGCGCCCAAGAAACTTCTTCTTGTTGTGCAAAATTGTGCTCTGACGGAACGATGCAAAAGAATTCTTCAGTGGCTAGCGGTTCCAGATCAAAACGATTCGATTGATCTCTTACGTAGTCTGCGTCGATGGCAGTAATTGATAAATCAATCGTGCCTTCCACCGCCCGAGATAACACTTCCTCCGCAGTGAAATCTGTAACTTCTACGCGAACATCAGGAAACTGGGCTCTAAATTTCACAATCAAAGACGGTAAGAAAGTCGCCGCCAGAGAAGGCAGTGTTGCAATTCTCAACACTCCGTTAACTCCACGTACATAGTCTTGAAAGTAGTTGGTTTCCCTTTTATGAAACTCAAGGATATTTCGAGCCATTTGGACAAACTGCACACCTTCATCGGTGAGTGAAAAGTGCCTGGTAGTGCGATCAAAAAGCTTCACTCCCACGTGCCGCTCCACCAAGGAGGCTGTCCGGCTTAAATTCGATTGTGATTGGTTTAAAAACTCCGCCGCGCGAGAAAATCCACCATGTTCAGCAATCGCAGTAATGATGCGTAATTGATCCAAAGTAATTCTATCTATCCGCATAACTCATAAATCTATGCCTTATTAATGTTTGACTCAACTATGTGGCGTGAAACATACTCAAATCAAGAAATAATTTGAATCACATAAAAGGAGGTTTGATGATTGCCACGCTCGGTTTCCTCACCGTAGGCATTTTTCTTGCCCTAACGCTTTTCACGAGAGTTTCCGTTCTCATCAGCCTTGTTCTCGTCCCCATCGTCTTTGCCATCATCGGCGGATTCACACCTGAACTTGGGGACATGATTGGTGATGGACTTATCCAAGTTGCTCCCGTCGCCATCATGATTACTTTTGCAGTCCTGTACTTCAGCCTCATGGTCGATGTTGGGCTATTTGACCCCCTCATCAACAAAGTTGTCGGCTGGGCAAAAGGTGATCCGGTCAAAATCGCGATCGGAACCGCAATCGTCACGATGGCCGTCGCTCTAGATGGCGATGGAGCCTCCACCTTCCTAATCACCATCTCCGCGTTCCTACCGATTTATAATCGAATCGGCATGAGGCCTTTAGCTCTCACAGGAATCGTTGCACTTGGTGCTGGTGTCATGAACCTGATCCCTTGGGGTGGCCCCACCGCCCGAGCAATGGCAGCCTTGGATCTTTTAAGCTCAGATATTTTCCTCCCAATGTTGCCCGCCATGATCGGAGGCATGATTTGGGTAATCATCGCAGCCTTCATCATTGGCCGAATTGAACGGAAACGAATCGGATCTGACGGCGTCACAGTGTCATTTGATGAACAAGCAATTAAGGCCGAGCGCGAGCATGCAGGCACACCAATGTGGAAGACAATTATCAACCTTGCTCTTACAATTGGCCTGGTAATCATCTTGCTCTTCCAGCTTTTCCCACTCCATGTTTCGTTCATCATTGCCTTCGTTATCGCACTGATTATCAACCGCCCTTCGTGGACATCTCAGCAAGAACTGCTGTCTAAACATGGTGGAAATGTCGTTCTAGTCGTCTCAATGATTTTCGCCGCAGGTGTCTTCACCGGAATTCTTCGAGGCACCGGGATGATCGAAGCAATGGCACTACAAATCGTGGACTGGATCCCTGACAGTGCCGGTGGTTTCCTACCCATTTTGGTAGCAGTCGCTTCCATGCCGTTGAGCTTGGTATTTACCCCTGATGCTTTTTACTTTGGTGTCGTACCAGTCTTCGCCGAAGCAACCATGGCAATGGGAGGAGATCCTGCAGAAATTGGTCGTGCAGCAATCGTGGGACAGATGACTACCGGTTTCCCTCTAAGTCCGCTGACTGCATCCACCTTCATCCTCATCGGCATGGCAAAAGTGTCACTGGGTGATCACCAAAGGTTCATTTTTGGATGGGCTTTTGGAACCTCCATAGTAATGGCCATCATCGCAGTTTTAACTGGTGCAATCTCAATTTAGGTTTTAAGGAAAGTTATGAACAAAACCATCAAACTTGGCGCAGGAGCAGGGTTCTCCGGTGACCGTATTGATCCAGCTCAACAACTCGTCGAGCATGCTGACCTCGATTACCTAATATTTGAGTGCTTGGGAGAAAGAACAGTTGCTGCAGGTGAACTTCGCCGTAGAAGTGATAAGGACAGCGGGTTTGACCCTTTGCTTGAAGCCCGCATGCGTGCGTGTTTACCTGGAGCACTTGAGCATGGGACGCGGATAATCACCAACGCTGGCGCCGCTAATCCACGCGCAGCAGCTGCCTTGGTTTTCAAAGTAGCGCAAGATCTAAAACTTCCTCGTGCAATTACGATTGCCGTCATTGAAGGTGACTCTGTTCTACCCCAGGTTGTGCATACTAACCCTCTAATCTGGGAGACCAATTCTTCAGTTTCCGACTCTGATGGAGATCCTGTTTCAGCACATGCCTATGTGGGCATTGAGGCGTTACTTCCGGCTCTTGCTTCTGGGGCAGACGTTATTATTGCCGGTCGAGTAGCTGATCCATCTTTGTACTTGGCACCAATGGTCCACGAATTTGGATGGTCAGTAGATGATTATCATCTGCTGGGGGCAGGCACTGCCATTGGCCATCTTCTTGAATGCGCTGGCCAATTGACTGGCGGCTACTACGCTGACCCAATTAAAAAGCCCGTACCAAATATGGCAGGGTTGGGTTTTCCTTACGCAGAAGTCGCTGAAGATGGAACTGCTGTGTTTAAAAAGCTACAGTCTGCCGGTGGTATTTTGACCGTTCAAACCTGTACAGAGCAGTTACTCTACGAGGTGTCTGATCCATCTGCTTATATCACTCCCGATGTGGTGGCTGATTTCAGTAACATCCAACTCACTCAAGTTGCTGCGGAGTCGGTAGCAATCCGCGGAGGAACCGGGCATCCTCGCACCGAAACACTAAAAGTCACATTAGGCTATCAATCCGGGTGGATGGGGGAAGGACAAATTTCTTATTCAGGTCCGCGAGCTTTTGAACGTGCCCAACTTGCAGCAGAGATTGTTGTTGAGCGACTAGTACAGATCCATAAGATTCCACAAGATGTACTCAATGTAGAACTCATTGGCGCAGGCTCAGCTTTTCGAGGACTCTCAGCTTTTCCAGCTGATCCCCTAGAGATCAGAGTCCGAGTAGCAGGCATTGTAGAAAGCCAAGAACGTGCAGCAAAAATCGGATGGGAAGTTGAAAGCTTGTATACCAACGGTCCCGCTGCAGGCGGTGGGGCGCGCCAATACACCAAAGAACTACTGAGTATCCGCTCGGCGCTTCTTCCCCGCGATCTTGTGTCCCTTTCTACTGAAATCTTGGAGGTTCCGACATCATGATCTGCCTTGATGACCTAGCCAACACCCGAACCGGAGATAAAGGCGACACCCTGATTCTTGGGGTATTTCCACACAACACCACGGCGTTTCACCACTTAGTCCACTACCTCAATTGCAGTACTGTTGCAATACATTTTGGTGTCTCTGAACACGTAGTTACTCGAGAAATTATTGATTCGGTGGAATCTATGGTTTTCAAAATCGAAGGCATCTTAGGAGGCGGTGTCACAGGTTCACCAGTACTTGATGGCCATGGAAAAACGCTGAGCTATCACGCGCTTGGCATCCCGCTTCCGACATTGGCATAGCTATCCCATCACAGCTACACCAACGCAGATGCTAAAGCGATCGTGCCCACTGTTGTATACAGTGGGCCTCCGCTTCTACCCTTCCCTGGTTCTGAAGAAACCAGCTCAATGTCTTTAACCGGCCATTCAGGGCCTTCGTACACCGATAACGCGTGCACAAGATCTGGAATAGTTGGATCCCATTCTCTGCTTCGTTGGCGCATAGAAGGTTTTGCCACTGTGAGGTGAGCTCTTTGGCGTCGGCGTTCTTCCGGGTCGATGAGACAATCAGCCATGAGCCGCCTTAGCTCTTTGGTGTCCCCGCCAACTCCCATCCACAGATTCTTTCGATTAAATGATCCTGCGCCTTTAACTCTGATGGTGAATTCTTCATTGATTCGCGCTGCTGTGGAGAGGTGTTCAATGAGATCTTCGACTGCCCCATCTGGCAATTCGCCATAAAAAGCCAGAGTGATATGCCAGTTGTCAGGATCTGACCACCGCAAGTCATCCTTGTAGGGACGTAAAGCGTTGACCAGGTGTTCAGTAACTTCAATTGGTGGTGAAATAGAAGCGAACAGTCTCATGACGCCATAATAGCCACCTTCGTCAAGGTTGGACGTAGAATGGATTAACCTCTCATGAAATCGTTTGCATCTCGTCTCCTCTTCCAAGGATGTCCCAATGAATAATCGCATCGTTGTCGTCGGTTCAATCAACGCTGATTTAAATGTCCTAGTCGATCGACACCCCGCCCCTGGTGAAACAATTTTAGGCAGCGGTGGCAACATAACTGCTGGTGGCAAGGGAGCAAATCAAGCTGTTGCGGCCGCACTCCAAGGTGCTGATGTCGCTTTTATCGGCGCTGTGGGCAATGATCCTTACGCGCAGCCTGCTTTAGAATTCCTCCGCTCTTCAGGTGTTGATCTCTCAGCTGTTACCGAAGCAGATGAAACCACTGGGCTTGCTGTGATCACTGTTTCTAAAGACGGGGAAAATAATATCGTTGTTATCCCCGGCGCGAATGCGCTGGTCAATTGTGATTATGTAAGTAGTCATTCCGATCTTCTTGCACATGCCGGCATCGTATTGTTGCAGGGTGAAATTCCTGCCGATGGTTTCAAAGAGGCCGTTCACCACACCATGGGCCGAGTCGTGGTCAACCTTGCCCCTGTTATTGAGGTGGAGAAATCAGCACTGCTGGAAGCCGACCCGATTATTGCCAATGAACATGAGGCTGGTCTTATTTTGGACCAGCTTGATGCAAGCATCGACTCCACAGATCCACACGACTTGGCGCAAGCACTACTTGATGCCGGCTTCGCCTCAGTTGTTATGACGTTAGGATCTGCGGGCGCTTTGGTTGCTGATTCCACCGGAATCACCGATATTGCGACACCAAAAGTGCAGGCAGTTGACACCACAGGTGCTGGTGACGCTTTTGCGGGAGCGTTCTGCGCCCGCTTAATCAAGGGAGATTCGCTTGTCGACGCCGCCCAGCACGCAGCACGCGTCGGCGCCTTCTCGGTGCAAACCGCCGGAGCGCAGGCGTCCTATCCGGACGCTGGCGCCACACTCCCTACTGTGTAAAAACTTGAGTGTTTAGGAAGAAGTAATGTGTAGGAGGATGTCATCGGTTAAGATGCGTTCCTCCGACACTTCGAAAATCTGGTTCAGGTATTCCACCTGAGCATCAAAATCATGTGCATTCATCATTGCTGATCATCATAGACCTGTTGTCACCCGAATTCACCAATTCTGTCTTTTCTGCTGCTGTGGGAACTGTTTACCGCTTGCACTCGACTATTAGTTCATGACTTTTACTCGTACAAGCGTTGCGCCTTCTCAAGCACTGCGCTTGCTGCATCGGCTTCATTTTTTCGCCGGCGTAATTTGTGCACCGCTGATCCTGATCGCGGCACTAACTGGGCTTGTTTATTCCTTTGCCCCCACGATTGAAAATCTTTCTAACCAAAAACTTCTGACTGTAGAAGTCGAGGACACAAGGTTGCCAGTCAGCGAGCTTGTTGACATCGCCCAACAACACCACCCCGATTTACCTGTAACCGGCGTTCGCATCGGCGATGAAACATCTACAACCCGCGTTCTGTTTGCCGATGACCAGCTTCCAGAATCAACGGTCCATGCTGTATTCATCAACCCTTATAGTGGCGAGATCACCGGTGACACCACCCAATATGGAAGTTCTGCAGCCTTGCCGTTTAGACACTGGATTTCTCAAGGTCACCGCATGTTATGGCTTGGTGAACCAGGGCGAATCTATTCAGAGCTTGCCGCTAGTTGGTTAGGTGTTCTAGCCATGGGCGGTTTTGCTTTGCTGTGGTTGCGGCAAAGAAAACCCCGGCGTGTGCAAGCAATGCTGCGCACTGGTGGTAGTGGCCGAGTAAAAACGTATCGCCGTCATGCAGCCCTGGGCACTATCGCTGGTTTAGGTTTTATCTTTCTCACGTTCACCGGTCTAACCTGGTCGTCTTATGCCGGAGCTAATATTTCTACGCTGCGCGCGGAACTGAATTGGACTCAACCTGCCCTGGATACTTCACTAACATCTAATTCAGCATCAATTGCTCATGATGAACACGCAGGCCACCACATGCCGATGGCAGCCAGCATTTCCGAATCTGAGTCCATTGATCTCGTTGCCTCTACTGCCCTAGAGAATCTTCGTACTCCTTTGACCATCACTCCCCCAAGTGAATCAGGCCAAGCCTGGACAGCTGCGGAAAACCGCCAGTCTTTTCGTTTTACAACCGATGCAATTGCCATCAATGGTGAAACCGGCGCATTAACCAACCGTCTTAATTCCGCCGATTGGCCTCTTGCAGCTCAAGCTAGTGCGTGGTTGATCCAACTTCACATGGGAACACTTCTCGGATTTGGCAATCAGGTTGTACTCGCTGCACTGGCAATCTCAATCACCATCATGATTTGTCTGGGATATTCCCTGCTGTGGCAACGTCGCCCTCGTAGCGGCTGGCCAGCTGCACCTCGTCGAGTAGTACTTCAACACCCCACAAAAGGAACACTAATTTTAGGTGCTGCACTACTTGCCTATTGTGTGTTGGCTCCCCTGTTTGCAGTTTCCCTCATTGCTTTTATAGTGATTAGCCTGTGCATCCACTTTGTGCGCACTGCAAGAAAACCCCAAGACTCAGCACTTTAGACATTTATCGCTTGTTTAAGCCCTCGGGTTTTTCACATGACCTTTTATATGAAGCAGCCCCTGAAAACCTCTTAAAAGCGCTTCTGGGGAGGTATGACTTTTCAGGTGTCGCACCAAAATATGAGAGCGACCAAACCAGGAGACCCAGAATCTTCAAAAACTTAAATGTTGGGTCTCTGTGTTTGGTATTCAGCTCGATACACCAAACCAGGAGACCCACAAACGTCGAAAACGTGATTTCTGGGTCTCCTGGTTTGGTCTTAGCAGGCACTCTAAGCCCAGGCGACTACTGAGAGACCTCGACTGTGTCTTTGTTCTTCGCAGAGACTTTTGTTTCCTCTGGCATCGGACGGTTGCGGACCAATCCAACGTAGATCGCGCCGGTGATGTTATGAACCACTGCTGCTACTGCACCAGGTAGTGCTGCTTCTGGTGTAAAGAATCGACCGGCCATGCCAGATGCAAGACCTGCAGACTGGGTTCCAATTTCAATTGCCATGGTGCGGTTGGCTGCTTCGGGGAATTTGAAGAGGCGTCCGGTGAGATATCCCAGTACGTAGCCAAGAACGTTGTGGACAATAACAGCAACGAACACGATCAGTCCGACAGTCACAAGACGTTCTGCGTTTGCTGCCACTGCGCCGAAAACAACACCTCCGATGCCCAAGATGGAAAGGTAAGGAAGGATCGGCAAGATCATATCGATCCATTTGTTTAAGAACACACGCAGAACTAGGCCAATGATCACTGGCAGGAGAACTGTTTGGACCAGTGTCCACGCCATGCCTGCTCCGTCGACTGCGGTTTCCGTGCCAGCCAACATCAGCATGAGGAATGGGGTCATGATTGGGGAAACAATTGTCGATACTGAGGTCATGGTGACTGACAGTGCAACATCACCTCGGGATAAAAACGCGATGACGTTGGAGGATGTTCCACCAGGGACAGATCCCAGCATGAGTAGACCAACGGCCAAGGCTGGGTTGAGGTTGAAGATCTTTGCCACCAAAATAGCCAGTGCTGGCATGATGACAAACTGCGCTACTACACCGATCAAGACGGGCAATGGGCGTTTGAGCACCATCTGAAAATCAGGCACCGTGAGGGTCAAGCCCATGGTGAACATGATGATCGTGAGGAAAATATTGATGTAGTTTGTCAGCGGAATAAATGGTTCCGGGAAGACAAATGCGATGATCGCGCCAAGCAAAATAAAGCTTGGGAATGCGTAAACAATGATGGCCGCTGAGCGGCCTTCTTTCTTTTCTTCTTTAATTCCTGTGTCTGACACGGGGACGACTCCAAAAAACTTCAAAACTAAAACTGGTTGGTCGTGCTGGTGGTGGGCACAGAAAAATTTTTCGCTGGTGTGCGAATGTTCATACCTTAACGCAGAGGTGATCGAAATGGCACAACGTGGGTGTATTCAGGCCTAGACTTTTAAAGCATGACTACGTTTATTACTTCAGGTGGCTTGGAGTTCTCCCCTGCCGGTGCGCATATTGTTCATGCTGATTCACCAGAAGGTGAACTCCTCTATTTAAGTTCTGCGACAAAATTTGGTGAAGGCAACGCCATTCGTGGTGGTGTACCGCTTATTGCCCCATGGTTTGGCGGTTTGCTTGGTTTGGAGCCTTCGCATGGTTGGGCTCGACGTTCTGCCTGGGATGTCACCGATGAAAATGGTCAAATTCATGCATCTTATGGTCGGGATGGGTTATTGCTAGATGTTCGGTCAAGCAGCACCAAGGTTGGTTTTGAGATCACCATGCGGTTGCGCAACGACACCGATGAGGCCCGCACTGTGCAGTTGGCTTTCCACCCTTATTTCAAGGTTGAGGATGTGGAAAAGATCGAAGTCCGTGGCCTGGATGGTGTGGATATTTTAGATCGCCTCAACGATGAAGTAGAAACCCAAGATGGTGCCATTACTTTTGAGGGCGAGTTCGACCGCATTGCGCTGGGCACTCCGGTTGTGCGGATTTTTGATACCGAACGCATCATCACTATTGAAGGCGATGGGCACGATTCGACTGTGGTGTGGAATCCAGGCGAAAGTCGCGCCTCCTCCATGGCCGATATTGGCGATGGTGAATGGCGCGACTTTGTGTGCGTTGAGCCGGCGCTTTTAGGTGCTGATCAACAGGGAGTGAGGGTGGCTCCGGGACAGTCAGTCACCGTTGGGATGCAGGTAAGCGTCGAAAAGCGTTCTTAGTTTTTTGCTTTGAACTCGCGGCGGCGCGCGTGCAAGATGGGCTCGGTGTAGCCGGATGGGGACTTGGTGCCTTCAAAAATCAAGTCCTTGGCGGCCTGGAAGGCAATTGAGGCGTCGTAGTTCGGCGCCATATTGCGGTAGGCTTCGTCCCCGGCGTTTTGCTTGTCGACGACCACTGCCATTCGTTCCAGCGACTCTAGAACTTGCTCCTTGGACACAACATCATGGCGGATCCAGTTGGCCAGCATCTGTGAGGAAATACGCAGTGTTGCGCGGTCTTCCATCAAATCGATGTCGTGGATATCTGGAACCTTAGAGCAGCCAACACCTTGCTCAACCCAGCGCACAACATATCCGAGGATGGACTGGCAGTTGTTGTCCAGTTCTTCCTTCTTTTCCTCCGCAGACCAATTGGTGTTAGGAGCGGTTGGAATGGTCAAAATGTTGCGTAAGTTGTCGCGTCGACCAGCAGCGCGAAGCTCATCTTGAACCTTGAACACATCGACCAAGTGGTAGTGCGTTGCGTGCAGGGTTGCTCCGGTTGGTGATGGAACCCATGCGGTATTAGCGCCTTCACGAGGTTGACCAATCTTCTTCTCCAGCATCTCAGCCATGAGTTCCGTCATAGCCCACATGCCCTTACCGATCTGAGCCTTGCCTGGCAGACCACGCTGAATACCTGCATCAACGTTGTTGTCCTCATAGGCTTGCTTCCACGGTGCAGTTTGCATATCGGCCTTGCGAACCATTGCTCCTGCTTCCATGGAGGTGTGGATCTCATCACCAGTACGATCCAGGAATCCGGTGTTGATGAAGGCCAGTCGATCAGCGGCTTCCATGATGCAGGCATCAAGGTTAACGGAGGTTCGACGTTCCTCATCCATCACACCAATCTTTAAGGTGTGGCGTGGCAGGTCAAGCAGATCCTCGACACGTCCGAACAGTTCATTGGTGAACGCAACTTCTTCAGGTCCGTGCTGCTTTGGCTTCACGATGTAGATGGAGCCAGAGCGGGAATTGCGCATCTTGTTTTGTGGTGCAATTCCAGGGATCGCACATACAGAGGTGATCACAGCGTCCATGATGCCTTCGTAGATTTCCTCGCCGTCAATCAAGATTGATGGGTTTTGCATGAGGTGACCAACGTTGCGGACAAACAGTAAGGAACGTCCGTGAAGAACTAGCTCGGTACCATTGCGGCCAATGTAAACGCGGTCCTTATTCAGCTCACGAGTGAAAGTACGTCCATTTTTGGACATCTCTTCTTTCAGCTCACCGGTGTTAAGACCGAACCAGTTGGCGTAGCCGAGAGTCTTGTCATCAGCATCAACGGCGGCGACGGAGTCTTCGAAATCCATGATGGTGGTGATCGCAGATTCCAAGACGATGTCCTTCAGACCAGTCTTGTCAGCTTTACCGATCGGGTGGACTGGATCGATCTGCAACTCAATGTGCAGGCCGTTGGTCTCCAGGAGGATTGCTTCTGGGTCGAGGAAGTTTCCGGTGAATCCGCGGTAGGAATCACGGTTGACCAGTCGGTGCACATCGTCGCCGATATGTGCCGCCAATTTTCCGTCGGTGATGTTGTACTTTTCTACATCCGCGTGAGAAGCACCCTCCAATGGGACAACGCTGTCTAGGAACTTGCGACCCCATTCGATAACTTTTTGTCCACGAACTGGGTTGTATTCCTTGCCCTTTTCAGCACCATCTGTCTCTGGAATGGCGTTGGTGCCGTACAACGCATCGTAGAGTGAGCCCCAACGAGCATTAGCTGCGTTCAATGCGAAACGTGCGTTCAGGATTGGAACGACCAGCTGTGGTCCTGCGGTTCGAGAGATCTCCGAATCAATATTTTGGGTACGGATTTCTGCAGCCTCAGGTGCCTCGACCAAGTATCCGATTTCTTTGAGGAATTCCTCATAAGCGTCTTGGTCGATGGTTCCGGGATTGTTGCGGTGGTACTCGTCGATAAGCGTTTGAAGCTCGTCGCGGCGAGCAAGCAGCTCGCGGTTACGTGGAGTGAGATCCCGGGCGATGCTGGCGAATCCGGACCAGAACTTTTCTGCATCCACACCCACGCGAGGGAGTACCGCTTCGGTCACAAAGTCATAGAGGACTTTCGCAACCTGCATTCCACCGGCTTCGACGCGCACGGTGTTGTCAGCGTTGTCAGCATTGTCAGTGGTCTGAGCAGACAACAGTTGCTGTTCAGTCATTGAAGGCTCCTTTGAAGCATGGGTTTTAAAGATGACCTGTGCCAAACCAGAGTGGAGAACTTCTCTCTTGTTCGGCTACGCCTGGTTTTGAAACGTCTTAGACGGTTCTAGGAACCATTTTTCTACTTTGAGTTTCAACCCTTATCGGGATTGGCGATGTGATCAGACTAAGTGATCACCGTCACCAACAAAAGGGGTTTGCGAACTTTACTAACCCACTACCCCCGTTCAACCCCGAACTTTATCCAGGTCACACCATTCATTAACGCCAAAAAGTGCCGTGCCTGCATTTTCCCATTTCAGAACGTTTTCCCAGTACAACCGTACTAGTCAACACTTTGCTCACTTTTTATGTGAAGCAGAATATTTGCAAAGTTAACAACAGGGGTGACTACCCCCGCACAAAACTTAAAAACCCAAACCGATTGACGGAACAATGCCCGATGAAGCAATGTGTGAACCACGCCACCACACAAACCGATGCACATCACGTCGAATAAGTGAAAGTGCAATAGCTCATAGGTTGTGGTCGGCACCGCCCCATTGCGAATCTGCACTCGAAGGAAGTGACTTTGATGTCAAACGTTGGAAAGCCACGTACCGCACAGGAAATCCAGCAGGATTGGGATACCAACCCTCGCTGGAACGGCATCACCCGCGACTACACCGCAGATCAGGTAGCTGATCTACAGGGTTCCGTCATTGAGGAACACACTCTTGCCCGCCGTGGCTCCGAGATCCTCTGGGATGCAGTCACCCAGGAAGGTGACGGATACATCAACGCCCTCGGCGCACTCACCGGTAACCAGGCTGTTCAGCAGGTCCGTGCAGGTCTGAAGGCTGTCTACCTTTCCGGTTGGCAGGTTGCAGGTGACGCAAACCTTTCTGGCCACACCTACCCTGACCAGTCTCTCTACCCAGCTAACTCTGTTCCAAACGTTGTTCGCCGCATCAACAACGCACTTCTGCGCTCTGATGAAATCGCCCGCGTTGAAGGTGACACCTCCGTTGACAACTGGCTCGTTCCAATCGTTGCCGACGGCGAGGCTGGCTTCGGTGGCGCACTCAACGTCTACGAACTCCAAAAGGCAATGATCGCAGCAGGTGCTGCAGGTACCCACTGGGAAGACCAGCTCGCTTCCGAAAAGAAGTGTGGACACCTCGGCGGCAAGGTTTTGATCCCAACCCAGCAGCACATCCGCACCCTGAACTCTGCCCGCCTAGCGGCAGACGTTGCTAACACCCCAACCGTTGTTATTGCACGTACCGACGCAGAGGCAGCAACCCTGATCACCTCTGATATCGATGAGCGCGATCAACCATTCATCACCGGTGAGCGCACCGCTGAAGGCTACTACCACGTCCAAAATGGTCTCGAGCCATGTATCGCACGTGCAAAGTCCTACGCACCATACGCTGACATGATCTGGATGGAAACCGGCACCCCAGACCTCGAGTTGGCAAAGCAGTTCGCTGAAGGTGTTCGCTCTGAATTCCCAGACCAGCTTCTGTCCTACAACTGCTCCCCTTCCTTCAACTGGTCTGCACACCTCGAGGCAGATGAGATTGCTAAGTTCCAGAAGGAACTCGGCGCGATGGGCTTCAAGTTCCAGTTCATCACCCTCGCAGGATTCCACTCCCTGAACTACGGCATGTTCGACCTGGCTTACGGCTACGCTCGCGAGGGCATGACCTCCTTCGTTGACCTGCAGAACCGTGAGTTCAAGGCAGCTGAAGAGCGCGGCTTCACCGCTGTTAAGCACCAGCGCGAGGTTGGCGCAGGCTACTTCGACCAGATCGCCACCACCGTTGATCCAAACTCTTCTACCACCGCACTGAAGGGTTCTACTGAGGAATTCCAGTTCCAGAGCTAAAGCTCGCCATGTGACATTTCTTAAAAGGCTCTCGACATCTACACCCAAGATGTCGGGAGCTTTTCACTGTTAATTTCTCGCTGCTATAAAGCAGTAGGTTTCCCGATTCCTCTCATTAGGTGCCCCCAATCGAAGACATGGACTGCACATATTTCGGATTAGTCCATAAACTACTTCTTTAGGGTAGAGCTTTAAGTCATCCACGAAAGGACATCCATGTCTATTTCCCGCACCGTCTTTGGCATCGCAGCCACCGCAGCCCTGTCTGCAGCTCTTGTTGCTTGTTCTCCTCCGAACGAGAATGATTCTCCGGTCGAGCGTTCACATGAGATCATGACCACCTCTCAAAGCCCAAGCACCACCAGCAGCACCTCCACTTCGTCTGAAGCAACCACTACTCCTGCAGCTCCTGTAGAAGAAAATGTAGAGATCACTGTTTCCCCAGCTGCGCTGGTTGACGGTGAGCAGGTTACTTTTGATATCACCGGACTTGATCCAGAAGGTGGCTACTACGCAGCTATTTGTGCTGCCGCAGCTGCTCCAGGAAACCCAGTCCCAGTGTGCACTGGTGAAACCGCAGATTTCACCTCCCAGGCATGGTTGAGCAACTCCCAGCCCGGCGCGACCACTGAGATCGCTGAAGATGGCACCGCAACTGTTGAGTTGCAGGCAACCGCTACCGGCGAAGGCTTAGACTGCACTGTTCAAGAATGTGTGGCAAAGGTTTTTGGTGACCACACTGAAGGCTTCCGCGATGTAGCCCAGACCCCGGTTACTTTCGCTGCTGCTTAAGGTTCAGCAATGACGGCGTGTCTACCAAGGTAGATGCGCCTTTTGCTTTTCTTTTAGATTTTTTCGGCTAAAGATTCCCACATTTTCCTTTGCACGAGCTCAAGCGGTGCAGGTTTCAGCCCCCATGCATCAACCCCAACATCAACTTGCCCGGGCCTGGTCATGGGAAACTGTGAGTGCAAATGACCATGCGCCAATAATGGAACGCGCAGCCGTAAATCATCAAAGCGCGATTCCATTCCCGGATGGTCTTGGCCCGGCCTGGGAAAGTGTGAAAGATACACATCTTCCCCATCCCATTTCATTCGTTGAAACGCCTGAACAGAATCAAAAATTTCCAAAAATCGTGGCTGGCGCTTATATGCATGACGATACATCGGATGGCAAGAATCGTGGTTTCCAGGAATAAGATGCTTTACGACGCCGCCCAGCCGCTCAGCAATTAAGGCCAACGCGCGCTCTTCGGCGCGCTGCGCCCCAGAGGACAAATCACCCAACAGCCACAGCACATCACCCGGGCGAATCAAGTTTTCAAAGTTCCCTAGAATTTCCTCATCATGATCGTTTGGATCATCAAAACCACGCATCTCTGCTACAAATTTGTGACCCAAATGAAGATCCGAACTAAACCAGATGTCAGTCATATGGGCCAGTCTAGCGTTGCGATTGATGCGCTATCCAGGAATACTAGTGAGTTTGAAAGCTTATAATACAAACACAGGAATATTTCGCTCAACTCTTATTTAAAAAGACTTAAACAAAATTTCTTGCCCATCAGCACCGCTATATTAATGGTGCCCAATGGAGAGGACTCACATGTCCACCACTACTAACAAAGATTTTCCTGAACCACCCGAACCAATAGAAGAACCAAACTATCCTCACGACACACACCCAGGTCTTGTTCCTGGAATCTCTGTCGATGATCAACGTAATAAATTCGGACTCGACAAGATAGTTTTCGGAATCACAGCTGTTTTGGTTTTGGCGTTTATTGCCTGGGGTATTTCTAGCCCCGAATCTGTGTCATCGACGTCGTCGACCATGTTTAGTTGGGCCATGACCAACACCGCTTGGTTGCTTAACTTTGTCATGCTGATTGGCATTGGCACGATGGTTTACGTCGCCTTTTCTAGGTACGGCCGCATCAAGCTTGGAACCGATGAGGATGAACCTGAGTTTTCACGGTTCTCCTGGATCGCCATGATGTTCGGTGCCGGCATTGGTGTGGGTATCTTCTTCTTCGGCCCCTCTGAACCACTGTGGCATTATCTAAGCCCTCCTCCTCACACTGTTGAAGGATCAACCCCTGAGTCTTTGCATCAAGCACTTGCTCAATCCCACTTCCACTGGGGTCTGTCAGCGTGGGGTCTATATGCGCTGGTTGGTGGCGCTTTGGCCTATTCCAGCTATCGCCGTGGCCGAGTCACCCTGATCAGCTCGACCTTCCGTTCTCTATTTGGAGAGAAAACTGAAGGTATTGCAGGACGCCTCATTGACATCATGGCCATCATTGCCACCCTTTTTGGTACAGCCGCCACTTTAGGGTTGTCCGCCATTCAGGTGGGTCAGGGCGTACAAATTATCTCCGGCGCTTCGGCGATGACCAACAATATTCTCATTGTCATCATTGCGATTCTCACCGTATGTTTCATCATTTCAGCAGTATCAGGTGTGTCAAAGGGTATTCGTTATTTATCCAATATCAATATCTCTTTAACTCTCGGCCTCATTTTGTTTGTGTTCATCACCGGCCCAACCCTGTTCCTGCTCAATTTGATTCCATCAAGTGTGCTGGAATACGGAAGCCAATTCCTATCCATGGCTGGTAAATCCCTGTCCTGGGGTGAAGAAACCATCGAATTCCAGGCCAGCTGGACTGCCTTCTACTGGGCATGGTGGATTGCCTGGACCCCGTTCGTTGGCATGTTTATCGCCCGCATTTCCAGAGGCCGCACCCTACGCGAGTTCGCGTTAATCACCATGGCTGTTCCTTCATTCATTTTGATTCTGGCATTTACCATTTTTGGTGGCGCTGCAATTTCAATGAACCGCGAAAACGTAGCTGGATTTGATGGAAGTTCCTCGAAGGAACAGGCGCTGTTTGATATGTTCAGCAACCTTCCTCTATATTCCATCACCCCGTTCATTTTGATCTTTGTGCTGGCAGTCTTCTTTGTTACATCCGCCGACTCCGCTTCAGTGGTGATGGGCACGATGAGTTCTCGAGGAAACCCGGCACCAAATAAACTGATCGTAGTGTTCTGGGGTCTATGCATGATGGGTATTGCAGTAGTCATGCTCCTAGCAGGCGGTGAATCAGCACTGACCGGATTGCAAAACCTCACCATTTTGATCGCCATTCCATTTGCCCTGGTGTTGATCTTCATGGCCATTGCCTTTATTAAGGATCTATCCACTGACCCTGCTGCAATCCGCCACACTTACGCTAAGGCAGCAATTTCAAATGCGGTCGTTCGTGGTTTGGAAGAACACGGCGATGACTTTGAACTATCCATTGAACCTGCTGAAGAGGGACGCGGCGCTGGCGCTTCCTTTGACTCGACCGCTGACCACATTACTGAGTGGTATCAGCGCACAGATGAAGAAGGAAATGACGTCGATTATGACTTCTCCACCGGAGAATGGGCTGATGGTTGGACTCCAAATTCTGCAGAGGACAACACATCTGATCCAGACTCAGACAGCAAGAGTTAAACATTAACTAATGGCCGGGAACTTCATCACGTAGTTCCCGGCCATTACTTATTTAAAAAGCCCGATAACCTAACTTTCACAATTTTGCTTAGTCCCCCAGTTCCTGACCATTCGCCAAGACGTGGCCTTGCCTCCATGACGTGCTCTTTAAGTGCGACTTCTTAACAGGCGACTTCACATGGTGCGACTTCACTGGGTGATGGGCCGATTCCGTAGCGATGTCGCCTGTTAAGAAGTTGAGCACGTGAAGTCGACCTGTAGAAGTTCTGAAGCTACACCCTGGTTACTTTAACTTCGAGATCACACATTCAATATCGCAAGCTCAATTTCTTAAGTTCGAAACCGCTAGGAAAGTCACCAAAAACCGCGGGAAATTGAGCTTAAGAAATTGAGTTCAGGCGACATCAGGTGGTGGTTGCGACACCCTCTTCCTAAAGGAGTGTCCACCAATGACCAGCAGAGAACAACCCACAACCCAGGAGGCGGTCCGCCGAGTAGCCGACGGGCAGCGAGTAAAAGACGTAGCACTCGATCTTGGAATCCACCCATCCACGATCTACCTAGCGCTCAAGCGCCACGGCCTGCCCGTGGACAAGACCGCACCCCACCGCGTCCTGAACCCACAAACCAATCGGCACATCCCGAAAAACACCGAACACCCCACAACCACAGAAGCAGTCGCGAGGGTCAAACGCGGTGAACGAGTCAAAAACGTAGCGAAAGAACTAGGAATCCACCCATCCACGATCTACCTAGCGCTTAAGCGCCACAACCTACCGGTCGGTAAAAACGCACCCCACCGCGTCCTGAACCCACAAACCAATCGGCATATCCCTAACACCACGGAACGCCCTGCCACGACAGAAGCCGTTACTCGGGTCAACCGTGGTGAACGAGTGGTTACTGTGGCCAAGGAACTTGGGCTTCACCCGTCAACGATCTACACCGCGATCAAACGCCGCGAAGAAGTAACCGATACCCCCACACCACCAGGTAAGAAAGGAGAAGGTAATCACAGATGCAGCGACACACCCGCACCTACCACCACGACAACGCAATCACGGTGTACAACGACAGAAGTGCCTGATTCATCATGTTGTTCTAATGATTCTGTGTCGTCGCGTACTGCTGATCACGTTGTTGCTGATTTCAGTCTGGTTCCTGATACACGAGTAAAAACAGGCCGCGGGGTGCGGTTAAGCAGTACCGATCGGCTGGTGATCGCCCAAGGGATTAAAGAGGGGTTATCCACCCGGCAGATCGGGACAAAACTCGGCCGTCACCATAGTGTGATCGCACGAGAAATCAACCGTGGATCCACCACCTACCTAGATCCAGACACCCAAGAGATCAAGCAGTTGGTGTATAACCCACAAACCGCTCACTACCACGCCCAGCAACAAGCACGACGACCAAAGGAAAGGAAACTTGATCGCCCGGGCCGGTTACGGGATGTGGTGGTGGAGTATTTATTGCGATATTTTTCCCCGAAGCGTGTTGAACAACGCCTTCTTCTGGACTATCCCGATGATAAGAGCATGCATATTTCCCACGAGGCGATCTATCAAAGTTTGTATGTCCAAGGACGTGGTAGCTTGCGTGAGATCATTGAAGAAGAACTACGCCAACGCGGAATGAATACCAACAAGGTGTTAATCCGTGGTGGGAAAACCCGTCGCCCCCGGTCCAAGATCGCTGGGTTACGCAATAGGCGTGGCTGGGTTGTCGGTGCAGAAATCACCACGCGCCCACCTGAGGCTGATGATCGTCGGGTTCCAGGGCATTGGGAAGGTGATTTAGTGATCGGTGCAGGGGGTCAATCAGCGTTGTTGACACTGGTGGAGCGATCAAGTCGGTTTACGTTGTTAAAGCATTTACCTGATGATCATGCCTCGTCCACGGTTGTTGGTGCATTACAGGAAATGATTGCGTCGATGCCGGGGAAGTTTTCCACGATTACTTGGGATCAGGGATCGGAAATGGCTAGTGCTCGTAAAGTTATTGATCCTGCAGAATGTGGGATTTATTTTTGTGATCCTCATTCACCGTGGCAGCGTCCGACCAATGAGAATACAAATGGTGAGATCCGGCGGAGGTTTTATCCAAAGGGCACTGATTTCCGTGAGGTAACCCCGGAGCATGTCGCGTGGGTTCAAGATGAATTAAACGACACACCGAGGTTGGTGTTAGGCGCGATGACGCCGTATGAGAAAATGAATGAAGTATTAACTGTCGCAACCACCCAATGACAGCGCCTTCAAGGTATTGAGCACGAGAAATCGACACCGTGAAATCGAACTTAAGAAACCAAGGCATTCACAGCCCGTTTAAGGCCTCCAATTTTCTTACATAAGTGTTTGTATCAACAGGGTTCCCAAAGGCCGGGAGGGGCGATTCTGTGGGGCCACTTTTTCTGGGCCCTTTGGGTAGTTTTTCACCGCACTCGATCTGGTGACCAAAGCAGCCATCGGGAAGGCCGGTCTTGGTCAAATGTGACGTTATCCGGACCGGCAAATTTGATCTAGCGACCAAGATCTCCTTGTTTCACCTATGGATTTGGTTTTCTAGGACAGTCGGAACTTACACATCTTGGCTGTGCGTGTAGAAGTCGGCAGGAACAAACTCCCCAGATCCGGATAAAAAACTAGTGGCCGGGAAACACATCGTGTGTTTCCCGGCCACTAGTTATTAAGACGAGCAGTTTATTTAAGCTGCCATGCCACGGTTGAGGGCAATGAAGTCAAGTAGGTCGGCGTTGACGTTGCCGGCGATCTGCTGAAGTGCAGCGGTTGCTTCGCGGGCGATGAAGATTTTGCTGAAGACGGTGATCTTGGCGTCGCGGTTTGCTGCGACACTGTCCAAAATAGCGTCTACTCGGGCAGGATCGACCAGGCCATCAAAGCGAGCGTGGAGATCCTCGCGGACACTCCATAGAGCGTCCTGCTCGGCTGGACGAATCGTGGTGATCTGAGAAGCCTTAGTAGCCATTGTCGTTTTCCTTTCTGTATCCGAGGGAGTTAATTATCAAACCCCCGGCTGTTAACCTGACGTTAACCTTAATTCACTTTCTAGTAATCTACAATCACCCTAGGCAAAAAGTAATGGGATCGCCCCCACTAATTTCAATTCACCCCCACGATTGGCGCGAACATTCCCCATCAAAGCGTGATTTTGGATTTACATAACCGCAGGTCAGAACATATCTACGGGGGCAAAAAGTAGCGTAAGCCATGTTTTTAAAAGCAAGTGTCTCAAATCACCCCCAAGGTGTGAATAAAACTCAGTTCCGAAGGTTTATCCCTACTGAACTGCGCATTTGCCTATGCTTGGAGACCAGAGACAAGCTGAGAAAGATAGGGGCCGGCCATGAATGATTTCGAGACAACCTTCGATCGGATCTCTAAAGAGCAGGATCCAACATCTAGAAGCCGTGTAGAACAGTTCATTGTGGAAACTGTGCGGGCACTGCCCAACCTGACCACAAAACAAGGTGCATCTTTGGCTATCCAACTGCTTGATGCACTGCAGCTCGCCGACACCTCAGGAAGTGCATCAGGAGCTACATCGGGATCGAAGGGGGTGGCGTCGAAAAGCAATCCCTGCCCACTTCCTGACACCTTCGATGCGCTGACCAGCCTGATTGCCCAGCTCGATGTGCGCAGCGACTCGGAGTGGCGCTCTTTTGGGTTTCAACCAACTGAAACCGCGCACCCACTTCTAATCGCCATCCCTGAGATTGAGGTCTTTTATCAGCACACTGATGTCGAAGCGTCCAGCGAAGGAGCCGTTGCCCCTGATTTCCAAGAAAATCAGGCGATGTGGCGTAGACGCCTAGGATCTGTCACCGAACCAAACCTGATCTATAAGGAATTTTCCGGCCCCGGCAAAGCACAACGCGCCGTCGAAATGCTGGGGAATCTGTGGAAAATTGGAATTGTGGTGTCCCGCGACACCGAAAGCCGACTAGGACTCACCCGCGTTGAATACACCCCCACCCCTGGCGAGGTTCCGGTTCCAATGATGTCGGAAAAGAACTGCTGGTACAGCATTCGAGTCTCAGAAACTCTGGGCGAAAACCAAGTTCCGGAAATTGTGCGATGCGTGGCGGAAATTTTCTGCGGCTACCTTCCACAAATGTGGCCGAAGACCCCGATCAAAGCAGGCAAACTCAGAATCCAAGAGTCTGAAGCTGCGGCCTATATTGCGCTGGCTAGGCTTGATCTTTCCCCACGCACAGGCAACACCACCTGGACAAACAGCTACATTTCACCTCGTCCACTCTCGCCCGCTTTCAGGTGGGATGTGGTCTTAGAAGCATCACATCAACTTGAAAACCTGCTGCGTGGAGACACCGGTCCAGTGACTGCCACACAACAAGCAACTGGTTAATCAAGAATTCACACACAGCTCATGTGTTGATAACTACGTGCCATTAGGTTTTCTGTGTTCAAGAAAATGTTCAAGAAAATGAATCACAGAAAACCTGAAAGTAGTTGACGTGAAAAAGCGAAACGTCTTGCTGGCTCCGGTAGTTGCATCTGTTGTGTGCGGCACCATCGCCACCAGCATTGTTCCAACACATGCTGCACCGACTGATAAGTCACCGATCGTTATTAATGAGGTCGAGTCCAACGGTGATCCAATCGGAGATTTCGTTGAGTTGGCAAACACGGACAACAACAACTCCATCGATATCTCTGGTTGGACTTTGGTGGACGAAAAAGATGAAAACGCTGTTGTTTTGCCAGAAGGAACTGAAATTGAGTCCGGCGGATACTTTGTTATCTACACCGACGCCGAAAATTATCAATCGACCAACAACACCTATGGTGGCACAGACCATTTCGGTCTAGGCAAAGATGACACTGTAACTTTGCGTAACGCTGCGGGTGAGACTGTGGATTCTTATTCGTGGAAAGATCTGGGTAAACACGCAGAGCACACTTATGGCCGCGTCCCCGATATGGTTGGCGAGTTCGCTGAAACAGGTGCGTCCACCCCAGGTGCTAAAAATATTGCAGCTTCGGGCTCGGAAGAGCCAGGTCTGGTTACCAACGCCCAGCTCCCTTTCCACGATGTGAAGATTTCCCCTGTGCACCTCGGTGGAGATTTCACTGGTGAAGACATGTCGGGTGTCGATTTCGATGCGTCAGGAACAGCATGGATCGCCAACAATGACATCGGCAAAATCTACTCCCTTGCACACGACCCTGCTGATAATTCTTATGAGCTCAGTGGTCAGTGGGAAACTGCCTACCCAGAAGGTGGCGGACAACCAGATGCTGAGGGAATTGTCGCAGCTAAAAACGGTGATATTTATCTATCCACTGAACGCGACAATGCTAATAAGAATGTCTCGCGCCCATCCATTTTGAAATTTGCTAATCCCACTGGCAAAGACGGCGTACAAACGGCTGTTGCAGAGTGGAATCTTTCGGAGTTCACCGGCGATATCCAACCTAATGGTGGCCTTGAAGCTATCGCGCAGCTAGAAGACAATATCTTCGTTGTTGGCGTCGAGGAAACAGGCGACCTCCTCGTGGTCGACCTTTCTGCACAGGATCCTGTGTTGCTCCAACGATATGAGTCCGCGTTCGAAGGCGTCATGGCCCTTGATTACAACGCAGCAAGCAAAAAGCTCAGCGTCTTATGTGATGAAGCGTGCGACGGCATGTCTGAAGTTCTTGACTGGGATGGATCTTCATTGTCCAAGTCGGATGATTTGATCTATGAACGCCCAGTCCAACTAGGTAATTGGGCTAACGAGGGCTTTTGTACGTTCACCACTGAACTGGCGTGTGAAAAGGGTGGCACTGTCACTGCTACGAGCTACCTTTGGGCAGATGACGCCTCCTCAAACGAGGGTACTTCTCTTAATTCCGCTCAGATCATCGACGGTGAATGCGACAACACACAGCCTCAAGGCAGCTCGTCCAATGAGTTTATCTCTGGCAGCGTCGCAGGCTCGCTTGCCACTTCAGTTTTGGCAGTTGTCGGCATTGCAGGAGCCCTAGGTGGATTTATCCAACAATTGCTCGCAGCGTTCCCTATGCTCCAGCAGTTTTTCCGCGCCTAACTATTTCCCCGCGGGGTTTGGCCTTATGATTAGCTAAAACCACTTCTCCGCAGTGAAAGCTAGTCGCCTTGCCCCCATCTTTTTTCAAGCGCTTCCGCAAATCCGAACCGGATCTTTTGGCCCTGCCTCCCCAGATCCGGGACGTTGTCGCGGAGGTGCTTGATGTATTTATGGCGGAATCTTTAGTTATTATCAACATCGATCAGCACAGCGCCACCATGCTTATCGACGCCGCCAGCCACCTTAACCCCACCCGCTTCACCGGACCCAAGGGCCGCCCGCTCAGCGTCATTCCTATTGATGATCCCCGAGCTCGCCCCACACTTCACCCCGATCACGGGTGGATGATCCCACTTAGCCCTCCCGTTGTTGAGGAGCTTGTGGACAATGGTTTAGAACCGGGAGAAAAAGAATTAGAGAGCATCAACGTAGCTTTCATTGTTGATGCTCTCTAGCAGGTTTCCGCTATTTACAGTGCGCGGAACACTACTGTGTAGCTTCCATCTGGGCGGGCTACAACTCCCACACCACCGCGGGTGATTCCCTGCTGCAACATATTGTTCTTGTGCGATGGCGATCCATCCCACAAGGTAACTGCACGTTCTGGGCTGCTGCAGTACGCGACGTTTTCATAGAAGTTTCCGCCAGCTGGATGTCCTGCTGGTGCACCGGAATCAGTGAGGCTTTGTGCCCATGAATGCGCGCCGGCAGCTAGGTTGGCATCTGCTGCCACTGCCCCCAAACCGTGTTGCGCACGATACAGATTGATTTGGTTCAATACCGCAGTTTCTACTGCTGAAGAATTACCTGCGGCAGCTGGTTGTGCAAATACAGGGGCGATAGCTGGAGTTACGCCAAGATCGCTTGATCCCATGGCTGATACTGGTGAAGCGGAGACTGCTTGAAGGCTGGCTAGAGCGATTGCAGCTGTGCTTGCAAGAATTCCGACTCTTTTAAAGGCTGAGACTTTAAAGAAAGTCATGGCACCTCTTCCTAAGTATTCTTATCTGAGATTTCGCTTAACAAAGCGGGACAAGCCTAAGAATAGCTTAAGATTAGGAACTTAGCTAACTTTCTTATAATAAGTTAGATTGCAGAATATATAAATGTATTTTAATCAGGAAACCCCAGACAGGAAGAATTTTCATTCCGTCTTTAACGCTCAACGTAGGAGAATCTAAAGTAATAAAAAATTAAGCGTCGTACTGACTACGTCGACTCTGAAAGATTTTTACTTAACTTTTACTAAGCAATCGCTGCTAAAATTTTTACACTAAAAATAAAAAATCTGCTCACTTTGAGATTCATTTAGTCTCTTACGTGACCCACCAGGATTAAGCCCTGCTTGGCAGGCACCGGCTACCCTACAACCCGGGACACGAAGGAGACTTGCCGATCATCGTTCTAAAGTCTATTCAACATAGGGCTCACATAAGAAAGTTGAGGTGTACGACACGAAGAATGAACAGGTGTTACTCCAGCAGATCCTCAGCGATCTCAGCACCAATGAATCGACACTGCATAACGTTCGCCTACTAAGCACAGCCCCCGCCACACAAAACAACAGTATCTACGAGCCATACGGATCCCCACGATGAGGAACGAAAACGCACACAGCTTTTCCGACACGACACCAAATTTCTGATCCCTCTTCCGGTTTGTGGACCACCCTCATCACCCTATTCTCATAGACGTTTAGGTGAGAGCGTTGAAAAATCAACCGCTCCCCCAGGATAAACGCCCCACCACCTAGTCAGTTCTGGGTGCTTAAACAAAGACACTCTGGGTAGAAGCATCCGCAATCGACGTAAAGATCACTCTTAAACAAATTGTCCACATCATGTCAACGAAATAGCCGCCCCTGAATCCTATACGCTGGGCTTATTTTATTAGCAGCTCAAGGTTCGTCTTATTTTAATGCTGTAGGTCCTACTGAATGGGTGCCCCTCAAACCGTTGCAGGCCGGGTAGCACCTGAACCCGTCCTAGATTCCGACATACTCCCAAATGCTAACTACGAGAAAATGCTCAGATATTTTCGCCACCTCACGGCTGGGTAAGAATGCTAAATCTTCGGATTCTTGGAGTACCCAAACGCTTGGGATATGTAGATGCATTCCGGTGGGTGCCGAGCCCATACTCAATACGGTGGGGCTGCCGTCCTACCACTCGAAGGACGACTTCGCGAAGCGTCACAATAGTAATTAATCAGTTTTACCCAGAAAGCGGAGGCACTCGTAACAACAGCATTACGTGTAGGCTAGGCCACACTCGACCGCACGACCTAGATTCCACAACAGATTAATTATGTTTAGGAGACCACTATGCGAGTCGTTATTATTGGAGCCACAGGCAACCACGGTACTGCTGTGCTCAAAGCGTTGCAGTCCACCCATGAAGTTACACACATTACCGGTATCGCTCGGCGTCTTCCTGATGCTAACTTCAAACCTTACGCTGGCTGCGAGTGGGAAACTGTGGATATCGCTGCAGCCAGTACTGCTACCGACGCAATCATTGAATTAACCGACATACTCCAAGGAACTGACGCGGTAATTCATTTAGCCTGGTTAATTCAGCCGAACAAGCGCCGAGAACTTCTCAGCCGAGTAAATGTGAAGGGCACCCGACGCGTCGCCGAGGCTATAGCTGCTGCTGGAGTGCCACGCCTGGTGGTCGCTAGCTCCGTAGGGGCTCATGCTCCTGATCACAGCCGTAAAGATAAAGAAAACCCGCCTCTGCGGGAAGAGAATTGGCCCGCCACCGGCATAGCATCGACTCACTACAGCTGCGACAAGGCTGGTACGGTAGCTGCGAATGCTGGCTGTATTGATATGGCCATGCAAGCACCCATGATGGATAGCTCCGGTGCGGTGAAGGGATTAGGTTGGCAACCACAGCACAGTGTGGCCGATGCTTTGCGCGAATTGTTTAACGCTCTGTGTAGTGGCCAAAGGGCTTCGTTTCTACCGCTGCGCCCCCGTGAACGGGTCCCTGTCGCCCCCTCGGGTGACATTCCCAATGAGATGTCGCAAGAAGAGCCTCTTCAGCTGCAACTTACCAACCACTTGACCGGGGCAACCGCAGCCACGGACCGAGTGGCACATGACTACGTAGACACCCCAATGTTCGCGACAGTCTCGGCTTTGGCCGTGGAAATCCAGACGAAACGAGAATCTTTAAAAAATTTTATCCAACGATCAACTCTCAAGCAGATGTCATACCGACAGGCCGTCGCAGACGACGCTGAAAAGATAGGAAGGTTAAAGGACAACGAGCGGGTGGCAAGTCGCCCTCCCTGACGATGCGGCTCGAGACCGAGCTGACGCGCAGTGCAGTAATCGTTAAAAGGCGGGTGGGAAACTGTAATTAAGTCCTCGGAAAAACGCAGATGGACCGCACGCCTTTCGCGAAGTTCCGCGATAACATCCCCGATCGACTCACAGTTTTAGATGAGGTACACACTTATGCACGTTCCCGAGCTTTATTAAAAACACATGAGGTCTACAAAGATCAAACAATCCACCCTCAAGAATAGGAGCTAGAGATGACTGACCCAAAGAAAAGGGCAAAAGGAGAGAACCTCGATCCTACGGAACCAAAAAACGGCGATATAAATACCGAGGGTCCGAAAAATAATGCGGAGACTGTGGAGGAATGGGAATATGAGTCTTTTCCAGCCAGTGATCCTCCTCAGAACTATTGATCAGCTATGACTCTTACTAACGTTGCCACACAGATTTCCGAATTGGCCACCCATCATGGTTTTACTGTTGCCGTTGCAGAATCGTTGACCGGTGGAAAAATCACTAGCCGACTTAGTGCTGCTCCGGATTCCTCTCGATGGTTGGCTGGAGGCATAGTTTGCTATGAAACTCGGATCAAATATGAGGTGCTTGGGGTGCCCGAAGGAACCCCAGTTATAACAGAAGCAGCGGTGAATGCCATGGTCACTGGTATTGCTGATCTGATGACTGCGGATGCGACCGTTGCTGTCTCGGGTGCAGGCGGGCCAAGTGACCAAGAAGGAAAACCCCCAGGCACAACGTGGATAGCAGTCATGGTCCGTGATGCTATTCACACTGAGCTACACCATTTCCGCGGTGAACCAGAGGAGATTCTCCACGCAACCGAAGAGCATGCCCTGCACCTGTTGTACAACAAATTAGTCGAGGCCTGCTCGACTATTTGACCAACACTTCCCTACCTAAGGAGAAAAATGAAAGCGTTGACCTGGCAAGGAAAACGAAAAGTAAGTGTAGAAACCGTACCCGATCCAGAGCTTAAAACCTCCACGGATGCCATTATCGAAGTGACGTCCACTGCTATCTGCGGTTCAGACCTTCATCTTTATGAAGTACTTGGGCCTTTCATGGATCCTGGCGACATCATCGGACATGAACCAATGGGAAGAGTTGTCGAAGCAGGGTCAGCTACCCACCTAAAGGAAGGGGATCGTGTAGTCATTCCCTTCACGATCTCTTGTGGCACCTGCTGGATGTGTAAACGCGGATTGTACTCGCAATGCGAAACGACCCAGGTGACCGAACACGGTTCTGGAGCGAAACTCTTCGGTTACTCCCGTCTGTATGGTTCTGTACCGGGTGCGCAGGCACAATACCTGAGAGTTCCACACGCTGATTTCGGCCCCATCAAAGTCGGTGAGGAACTACCTGACCACCGCTACCTCTTCCTAAGTGATGTTTTGCCGACTGCATGGCAAGGTGTGAAGTACGCCGGTGTCCGCGAAGGTGACACACTTGCTGTCTACGGTCTAGGCCCAGTGGGACAAATGGCAGCACGCATCGGTCGGCATTTGGGCGCCCGGGTATTCGGTATCGATCCGGTCCCTGAACGTCGTGCAATGGCGGCCCGTCACGGTATCGAGGTGTTCGATTTTAATGAAGACACAAATGACGCTATCCGAGACACCACTGACGGGCGTGGTCCAGACTGTGTCGTAGATGCCGTGGGTATGGAAGCTCACGGTTCCTCTGTAGGCAAACTTGCCCATCAAGCTATCGGTGTGCTGCCCGATGCACTCGGTCGGAAAATGATGGAACACGGCGGATTGGACCGCCTCTCGGCTGTGCATTCAGCTATCGATTTGGTACGCCGTGGCGGAACTATCTCACTCTCCGGTGTCTACGGTGGACAGGCTAGCCCGATGCCAATGCTCACTCTCTTTGATAAACAAATTCAACTGCGTATGGGCCAGTGCAACGTAAAAAGATGGATCGATGACCTCCTACCGCTAGTAGAAGATTCATCCGATCCTCTAGGGGTAGATGACCTGGTCACACACCGCGTACCTCTTGTAGATGCACCGTCGGCTTATGAGAAGTTCCAAAAAAAGCACGACGGATGCATCAAGGTTGTGCTAGATCCACACTCCATCGAAGAGGCCACCGTGGATTCACCCCTCGACTAACCAAGACACTGCCATGTATGCGGTCGCCCCAGAAAAACTTATCGTTATCTAGAGAGGAGCTTTAACCGCAGGTCATGTTTAACAGCAAAAGGCGACAGTAATATTTCGTTCACTCCGTGTTCCCCGTCTCACTGACGGAATTCCTATAAAATTTTCCTGTGTCATGAGGCGGGTATAACAGTCGAGGCGGGGGTGCGCCCGTATGGTGATTTGAGACAGGGGCTAGGAGAATTAGTTCCATGTCGAATCGCCGTATCTTCACTGAAGAGTTCAAAGCAGGGGCTGTACAACTCGTCGTATCATCCGGGCGCTCCATCAAAGATGTAGCCACCGAGTTAGGCATCCAAGAAGCAACATTGGGTGCGTGGGTAAGCCTGGAAAACTTAAACACCCCGATGCTGGTGTGGATGAACCAGGCCCTGTTGAGTGAGCGAAATACAAGGCTTTGCAGGCTGAGAATGCTGCGTTGAAACGAGAGAATGAGTTTCTGGGAAAAGCCAGAGCTTTCTTTGCAGCGAAGCACCTGTATAGGATTTCGATGCGTTCATCGAGCAAGATAAGGCCGTCTTTTCTATCACATGAATGTGATAGGAAACTGGGCGTATCCGCAGTCGTCGTATTATTGCTGCCCAAAGCCTGCGGGTCTAACGCCAACTGCTAAAAGACACGTGTATTTCAGGGACGAGGTCGTCCAGGAGTTTAAAGACAGCAACCAGATGGCTGGTAGGGATCAGCAGACCATGGTGCTGTACCAGCGGGGTGTCAAAGTTTCTGTTGGGATCGTGGGATCAATTATGAACGAATGAGGAGTGCGTGCCAGATGGATGCGTGCCTGGAAGAACACCACGGGCAGTGACCCCGCAGCACGAACCGAGCACATCCACAATCATATGCTCGACAGCCACAGGAAACGAGACTTCACCGCCGACGTACCTGGGGCCAGGCTTGTCGATGACATCACCTGCCTAAAGACGGGTTCGGGGTGGCTGTACTTGGCTACCGTGATTGATTTGGCTACGCGAATGGTGGTGGGGTGGTCGATGGATTCCACTATGCCCACACCGTTGGTGATTAACGCGCTAGGTATGGCAGGTGATCATGGGCATCTTCATCCTGAGGATGCAATTTTTCACTCGGATCAAGGATCGTAATACACTTCCGGAGAATTTCAGAAGTGATGTGCGGCAACAAGATCACCGAGTCGATGGGAGTGAGCGGGGTGTATTGGGATAATGCAGTAGCGGAGTATTTCTTCTCTTCTGAAAACCGAAATGTATCACCATTGTGGCTGTAAGAATCACCTTTCGGCCAGGGCCACGGTGATGGAATATATCGCGGGTTGGTGCAACCGGCGCCGTCCTTATAGCAATAACCAGGGGCTGTTGCCCGCTGGTGCTTGACCGCATATCAGCAACAGTATGGGCTAGCAGCAGCGTAAGAGAAAAACTCAATCAAGCTGTCTCAAAAACTTGACGAGTGCAGTCTCCAACTAGGAGAACATATAGTGCAAATATTTGATATTAAAATAATAAGCATCGCATAGTTTTCTATCACTTTGACTAATCTTGCTTAACTTTTACTAAGCAAAAAACCGCCACAGCCCTGCTCTACCAAATAGAGAAAAGCTGTAACGGTTTTAAGGTTTAAGGAAACTTCTAACCTGCCATTAATCCCATGGTTGTCGGGAGCCACACAGAAATCTGAGGAACAAACACAACGATGAACAAGGCGATAATAATGGCTGCAAGATACGGCCACAGGCGCCTGATCACCGTTTCGACGCGAAGTCCTGCTACCTGCGAACCAACAAACAAGACGTTGCCAACCGGTGGTGTAATAACACCCACGGAAAGGTTCATCACCACCATCGCACCGAAGTGGATAGGATCAACGCCTAGTTCAGTGACAACAGGTAGGAAGATAGGAACGAAGATCAAAATTGCTGGGGTCGGATCCATCACTGTGCCAATGAGTAGCAAGATGAACATCATGATCAGCAAAATGACGACCTTGGAATCAGAAACTGAAAGCAACGCTTCAGCAATCATCTGAGGAATCTTGGCAAATGCCATCACCCAAGACAATGCAGCAGACACGGCAATCAGCAACATGACAATCGAGGTTGTGCGGGTAGCTTTCAGCAAAATCTCCGCCAAATCCCCCACTTTGATCGTGCGGTAGATAAAGCCCAAGACCAGGCAATATACCACCGCAATTGCTGCAGACTCGGTTGGGGTAAACCAGCCCAGCAAGATACCGCCCACCACAATGACAATCATGAGCAAGGATGGGACTGCACGCCACAGCACCACGAGTGCTTGCTTGAAGGTTGGGTGTACCTGATCACGCTTGTAGTTTTCTTTACGTGCCAGCCATGTGCCCACAATGACACAGGCCAAAATCCACAACAGTCCAGGTCCGACACCTGCCATGAATAATGCGGCAATGGAGGTTGAAGACACCAAGGAGTACACAATGAAGGTATTCGATGGCGGAATCAGCATTCCTGCAGGGGCGGAAGCCACGTTCACTGCAGCGGAGTACGCGCGGGAGTAACCTTCCTCTTTCATCTTTGGTGTCATCACGGTACCGACAGCAGATGCTGCGGCCACTGCTGCACCTGAAACTGCACCGAAAAGACCATTAGCGGCGATGTTTGTGTTCGCCATGGAGGCAGGCATGCGGCCGACAAGCACCTTGGCGGCGTCGATAAGCCTTGTTGCAATACCACCGGAGTTCATCAGCGATCCGGCTAAGACGAAGAAAGGAATCGCTAAAAGCGTAAATGAGTTCGTACCGGTAAACATGCGCTGGGCAACGGCCTGCGCGGCGTTTTCCGGACCAAGAACAGCCATCGCTGCAATCAAAGATGGCAAACCAATGGCGATGGCAACGGGTACTGATGCGATGATAAGTACCACAATGCCGATGACAAGAATTAATGCTGCTACAGCTGCTGGTGACAACATAATTAGTTCTTCCCTTCCGCTGAGCCTGCTACTGCAGCCGAAGGATCATGGCCTTCGAGCTCGTCTAAGTCACGGGGTTCTTCTGACTCATCAACTTCTGGATATGGATCTTCTTTTCCGCTAGCCACAGAGATCAGATCGATAATGGCAAAAAGCGCGATAAAGATTCCGGCAATCGGAATAACCACGTAGACCCAACCAATAGTTAATGGCAGTGCAGTTAGCTGCTGGTTCCATGCGATTGATGCAGCGAGATATCCGCCCCAAATCATGCCAAGCAGGGCAAATAGAACAACCAAGAGCTGCACAATTACCTGCAACACACGCTGCGTTTTAAGCGGTAGCTTGCGGGCTAGGAAATCCACCGCAATGTGTCCGCGTTCGCCGAAGAGGAACGCACTACCAATAAACGAAAGCCACACAAATAACAGTTTGGATAGTTCTTCAGACCACGTGGATGGGTTGTGTAAAACCTGGCGGCTAAACACCTGCCACACTGTCACGCAGACCAGCACCGCAAACAAAATAGTGCTAGCAAATCCCAATGCTTTGGTGATTCCTGATTTGAGTGTCATCATGATGCAGCACCTCCAGCGGTATCAAAACTACGCACATCGTCATAAAGCTTGCGCTGGAAGTCTGTGGTTAGGAATTCATCTTTGATCGGAGCCAAAGCTTCGGCAAAGGCCTCCGCATCAACGTCGATAAATTCCGCTCCTGCAGCTTTAGCCTTTTCAATCACTGCATCGGTTTCTGAATTCCACAAATCTGTGTGTTCAGTCATGGCAGCATCCCATTCTTTCAGGAACAGCTCACGATCTGGCTCGCTCATGGCTTCAAGCAAATCGTGGCGCATGATCATATAGTCCAAACCAACAAGGTGATTGGTGTTGCTGTTGTATGGTGCTACCTCAAAGTGGTTCTGGGTAACATAGCTGATTTCATTGTTTTCAGCACCATCCAAAACGCCAGACTGCATCGCGGTGTATACCTCACCGTAGGACAGCGGGGTTGCCGATCCACCCATCAGCTCAATCATGCGGATATGCATGGCAGATTCCTGCACACGGATTTTCTTTCCAGCCAAGTCAGCTGGGGTTTTCACTGGTGCATCTGTGGTGTAGAGGTTTCGTGTGCCTTGGGTAAAGCCACCGATAACCGAAATATTGTCTGATTCATTAAGACTCTGGAACAGCGGTTCCATCAGGTCTTGATCCCGAATCACCCTCATTTGATGCTCGATGCTGCCAAATGTGGTGGGCATATTAAGAACTTGGAAGTCCTTGTTCATGTTTTCCAGCTGTGTACCGGACACAATCGCCATCTCGATTGCACCGGATTTCACAAACTGCAGGACTTCCTGTTGTGAACCCAATTGCTCGTTCGGGAAAACTTCAATCTTCCATCGGCCATCGGTTGCTTCTTCAAAACGCTCCGACAGGTGGTCCAACGCAATAAAGCTTGGGTGGGATTCAGATTGGTTTAACGCCAATTTGATGTAGGTAGTTTTATCCTCGGCTCCGACGGTATCAAGGTCTAATCCGCCGAGGTCAGCGCATGACGCGAGAGTTAAACTCAAGGTCGCGATGATTCCGGCGGCAGCAGGTGCTCTTCTTCGCATGTGGTGTCTCCAGTTCACATCACGGTCAACGAAAGCAACCATGATTCATTTTTCACATGGCTCTACCCCGGAAAAGGGATCACCATTGTGTGCAACCTTAACAGTGAGACCTACAAGTGACCTAGTGCACGTATTACCTTTAACCCCTCATTCAGGGGTATTAAACAAATCTTCCGCCTTGAAAAACTTTCGCTTTTCGACGCTTCCCCCTACCGGACGCCCCAGTTCTTGCACCTGCAGAGCGGTTGTATGAAAAAAATGGTGTCCGGTGAGCGTGAACTCACCGGACACCATTTTTTAAGGTGTAGCTTATCCTTCGTCGGTAGATAGTGCTGCGACGAATGCTTCCTGAGGAACCTCAACGGATCCAATGTTCTTCATGCGCTTCTTACCGGCCTTCTGCTTCTCCAAAAGCTTGCGCTTTCGAGAAATATCGCCACCGTAGCACTTAGCCAAAACGTCCTTGCGCAACGCACGGATATTCTCACGTGCAATAACCTTGGAACCAATGGCAGCCTGCACCGGCACCTCAAACTGCTGACGTGGAATGAGTTCTTTCAGTTTCACCGTCATCTTATTGCCATACCACTGCGCATTATCACGGTGGACAATCGCAGAGAATGCATCCACTGGTTCGCCCTGGAGCAAGATATCAACCTTGACCAGATCAGCTGTTTGCTCTCCAGCTTCCTCGTAGTTCAAGGAAGCGTATCCCTTGGTGCGAGACTTCAACATATCGAAGAAATCGAAGATGATCTCACCCAGTGGCATGGTGTATCGAAGTTCCACGCGGTCTTCAGACAGGTAGTCCATGCCACCCATTTGTCCACGCTTTGTCTGACACAGCTCCATTGTTGGTCCCACAAATTCACTAGGAACAATGATGGTGACCTTCACAATTGGCTCATACACTTCGCTGAGCTTTCCGCCTGGCCAATCGGATGGGTTGTGTACGCGGTGTTCTTTGCCTGCTTCATCAACAACTCTGTAGTTCACCGAAGGTGCAGTAGAAATCAGATCAAGCCCGAACTCGCGCTCGAGACGGTCACGGGTAATTTCCATGTGCAACAGACCGAGGAACCCACAGCGGAAACCAAAGCCCAAAGCGACCGACGTTTCGGGTTCGTACGTGAGGGAGGCGTCGTTAAGCTGGAGCTTTTCGAGCGCATCGCGCAAGTCGGGGAAATCCGCTTGGGAAATTGGGAACAAGCCCGAATAAACCATCGGTGTTGGTTCCTGGTAGCCGCGAAGTGGGTCTTCAGCGCCATGGATTGCCCAGGTAACCGTGTCACCAACTTTGGACTGGCGAACATCCTTCACACCGGTGATGAGGTAGCCCACTTCACCGGGGCCAAGCCCTTCACACTTTTTAGGAGTCGGGCTAACAATGCCGATTTCTAGCAACTCATGCGTGGCGCCAGTAGACATCATCTTGATCTTTTGGCGTGGTGTCAACTTGCCGTCCATCATGCGGATGTATGTGACCACACCGCGGTAGGTGTCATAGACCGAATCGAAAATCATGGCGCGTGCTGGAGCATCATCTTCAAAATCGGAGGTTGGTGCTGGAATCAGCTCTACAACTTTATCCAATAGCTCCGGTACACCCATGCCGGTTTTACCAGATACTCGCAAGACATCTTCTGGTTCGCAGCCAACGATGTTTGCAATTTCTAATGCGTACTTTTCTGGGTCAGCCGCTGGCAAATCAATCTTGTTGAGCACAGGAATGATCTCCAGATCATTTTCCATAGCCAGGTACAAGTTAGCCAACGTCTGGGCTTCAATGCCCTGAGCTGCATCAACAAGCAGGATTGCGCCTTCACACGCTTCCAAAGCTCGGGAGACCTCATACGTGAAGTCAACGTGGCCCGGCGTATCAATCATCTGCATAACGATTTGCTGGCCCTCAAACTCACCACTTCGAGGAATCCATGGCAGGCGAACGTTTTGGGCCTTAATAGTGATGCCACGTTCACGTTCGATGTCCATGTTGTCCAGGTACTGATCACGCATATCGCGGGCATCCACAACATTAGATAGCTGCAGGATACGATCAGCGAGCGTAGATTTACCGTGGTCAATGTGAGCAATGATGCAGAAGTTACGAATCCTGGATGGATCCGTAAATGTTTTTTCTGCAAATTTCTCTGCCATATGCGTCAGGGGTCCCTTCAATTAAATAACGGTGTCCTACTCTACCTGAGCAAACCAAAACAATTAAACAGCCCTAAACCGCCGGGCAATCAGGAATTTCTCCTTGATTCTCTAACCCCCTAAACTACCCCCTTTTGATGTAACGCATGACTCAATCTTGCGATATTAGCTAATGAAACAGAAAATGAAATCAGCATTATTTGCTGGGTCTTTTCTTTTAACAAGATCCACGGCCGATACAAAAGGTGAGAACACATGAGCTCTACGCTCGCACGGAAGGCTTCAGGCGACAGTTCCGATAGAAATAAGCCTGGTTTGTTTAAACGTGCGCTTCGATTTCTCACCCACCCGCCACGCAAACAAGTAGATAACAGTCTTGCTGATCTCCGCGAAGGGTTAGGTCTTGGCATCGGGGATTCTGCCACTAGCTCCAACCCCGGCAGCGACCAAGCGGCACTGCATGAAACAACGGAAATCTCTGTTGTTCCAACAGAATCAATGGCGCGCTTAATTTTCTACGCCCCCGATATGGATGGCCAGGCAGATCCCGGTGAAGTTGTATGGATTTGGGCTCCAGCGGATGGCCCTTCGCTACCACCTCGTGAACGCGCCATCGTTGTTGTAGGTAGAAACCGAAACGCCATCCTCGGACTACTAATTTCCTGCAACCCCGAACACCGGTCCCATGAGGATTGGATCGATATTGGATCTGGAGGTTGGGATCCACGAGGGCGTCAAAGTTGGGTCCGCCTGGATCGAGTACTCGAAGTGTCTGAACTTGGCATCAGACGACAAGGAACTGTCATCCCGCAGGGCCGATTTGAGCGCATTGCCAACCGCCTTCGAAACGACTTTGACTGGGCCTAAACCACATTTGGAATTAGGCACCACAACTGATATTCTTGAACGCTGTTGTCCATCTTTAATGTGAGCAGTTAAGTGACATGCGGACAGGACCTTGGGTTCGTTGCACTTTCTGCCAAGTAAGTTTTTCTAACTGCGGGAGAAGCACTTATTGGTGGGTTTGTACACAACTTTAACTAGAAAGTTCAAGAGGTATTTGCGATGGCAAACATCAAGTCTCAGATCAAGCGTAACAAGACCAACGAGAAGGCTCGTCTGCGTAACCAGGCAATCCGCTCCGCAGTCCGCACCGAGATCCGCAAGTTCAATGCAGCTATCGAAGCTGGCGACAAGGATGCAGCTCAGGCTCAGCTCCGCGTAGCTTCCCGCGCACTGGACAAGGCAGTAACCAAGGGTGTCTACCACATCAACAACGCTGCTAACAAGAAGTCCAACATGGCTGGCGCATTCAACAAGCTCGGCTAATTTTTTGGTCTTTTAAAGCTAGGGGCCTTACCAATCACTGATGGGTAAGGCCCCTAGCTTTTGCTTAACCCAACAAACCGGTCAGTCCTTCATAAATTAAGGTTATTCCGACAACGAGGAAAACCACGCCGGCGAGAAGATCAAACCACGGCCCGGCGCGCAGCATTGTTTTACGCACTCGTTCTGTAGAAACAATGACGCAGACAACCGAAAACGTGACAAAGGTTTGTACCAAGATGGCAGCAATGATCCCCACTGCTAACAAAGGCGAGGGGTGTGCTGGCATCAGTGGTGCCAAAATAGCAGCGAAATACATCACTACCTTTGGGTTCGATAAATTGGTGGCCAACCCTTGCCTGTAGACCTGCTTGCGGGTTCCAAGTGCTTCAACAGCATCCGGGATAGGTCGGGCGTGTGCGTTGAAGCGGAACTGGTGGGCGTCGAAAAGCTCTTTTATGGCTGCGCGAAGCAGCTTGAAGCCCATGAAGCTTAGGTATGTGCCGCCGACTAGCTGGATGATGCTAAGAATCGACGGATAGGTGGTTAGAAGCGCTGCCGCGCCGACGACAGTCAGCGTTACCCACACCGTTAAGCCAGTGACGATCCCTGCAACACCTGCAATGGCGTGTGCTCTAGATCGTGTAGCTAAACGAAGAAGGAAAAAGGTATCCGGCCCCGGCGATAAACTACCTACTAAATTAAGCAGTACGAGGGTTGAAAAAGCGGTCCACTCCACTGGCCTATGACTCGAAGCGTTCTACAAGGTCCTCGCGGCCAAACATCTTGGCGGTATCAATGGCGCTTGGGGTTCCAGCTTTCGGATCAGCTCCAGCTGCAAGCAATGCCTCGATAACGGCGTCTTCCTTTTTGAAAATCGCACCAGCCAGTGGGGTCTGATTGCGGTTGTTCACGCGGTTTACATCAGCACCACGATCAATCAAAGCCTGAACAACCTCAACGTGTCCGGCATATGCAGCAAGCATCAATAAAGTGTTGCCGTCTTGATTGGAAAGATTAACGTCAACACCGTTGTCGACATACGCACCTAAGGTGGCAGCGGAGTTTGCACCCCCTTCACGTGCTAGTCCAAAGATCTTAGTTACCAATTCTTGAACATCATCAGGCAGTTGTGGATCAGTCATGCTGGCTTATCTTACTCCCCGCGCGAAAACGTTAACGCCTTGCCAGCTCTGCCACTTTTCGCACTGCTGCTTCAATGGCAAATTCTGGGTCACCGCTTTGTCCTTTCACTGCGGCATCCAGGTCAGCCATCAAAATCACGGCTTCACTAACGGAATCTCCAGACCAATTTCTAGCAACTTTCGCTGTTTTCTCCACGACAAAAGGAGGCATGCCCAATTCTTTAGCCAGTTCAAACCCGTTGATTCGACCCCTGGTGGAATAGAGCCTGGCTATTTGCCCTACCTTCATGCTCAGCGCTGCTGCCAGTGCGACAGGGCTTGTGCCTAATTGCAATGCCCGTCTCGTACTAGCCACAGCTTTTGATACCTGCCCTGCACAGGCAGAATCAGCGATATCAAAGCCTGAAACCTCAGCAACCCCAACGTAGTAGTCACGGACTTTTTCTACAGTCACATTGCCTTGCGTATCATCCACCAATTGGGATACTGCTGAAGCAAGTTCCCGAAGATCAGATCCCACACCTTCTAACAGAGCATGGACAACATCGGGAGTGACCGCAACCTTATGGTTTTTAAACTCCTGCTTCACCCATGCTGGACGGTCGCGATCTTTCAGCTTTTCTGCACCATGCACCACAGCGATCTTTTCTAGCTTTTTCACCATGGATTTAGACCGTCCACCACCAGAGTGCATCACGATCAAATAGGTGCCCGGCCCTGGGTTTACAGCTGCAGAAAGCGTTAGATCTACAGCATCTTGACCAGCTTGATCCATGTTGGTCAGGACCACCACCCGGTCTTCGGCAAACAACGAAGGGCTCAGTGCATCTAGCAATTCACCTTGCGTAATCTCACTAGCTTTCAAGGTGGAAACTTGCAAAGAATCTGGATTAGCCATAGATTCGCGGATATCCTGCACGATTTTTAAGCGTGCACGTTCAGCAAGGAACTCATCATCGCCGAGAATAAGATGAACTGAAGGTTGAACTGAAATAGGTGCAGATGCCACGAGACCATCGTGCCACAAGTTGTCTTAAAACCTCCCGTCCGCTGCATGTTGCGTGCCGTCAATGTGGATACTTACCTCGCCATCTCGGTAGGGGTACAACACCGGAACACCTTCGGATGTCACAATAGGTCTCTGAGACATGCTTCCCTTAGGGTCTTTAACAATGATCAACTCTGTGCCTTTGTCCACGTCGGGGATTTCTGATTCCTCAGAAATAATGACAAAGCGCATATGTGTTGGATCCATCTGCTCAGGAAGTCTCCCGTGCCACATCCCAAAAAGGAAAAAGAGTGCGCAGCAAATTAAAAGGGTGCGGATAAAGCCTTTGTGGATAATGACCACCACCCATAGTGCCGCCACACTTGCCCATGCAATGCCTAGCCATCCTGCATTGATCTCAACGGTGGAATTGGGCAGTTGCTGGCACCACGTTGCTACCTGGTGAATCCACCACGTAAACGGTTCAATTATTTTTAGAAGCACGTATTCCACCGGCCAGGGCAAAAGACTTGCCAACACCGCCACAAGGCCGAGCAAAGTAATCGGCGGTACGGCAATATCGACTAAAACATTGGCCAACACGGACACCAAGGAAACCTGCCTGGCCATCAACGCAATAATCGGAATGGTGACAAGATCCGCAGCAATAGATACCGCCAACGCTCGGACCACAATATCGGGAACTCTCCACCTCGCTAACGGTGGACCAAGAGCCAGGTACAACAATGGGTTAAGCACCACGATGCCTGCTGTTGCAGCACACGACAGCAAAAAGCCATATTGCACGGCCAGATTTGAATCATAGAAAAGCAGAAAGATCACTGCCAAGCACAAACCATGCATTGGTTCCATTCGTGAAGAGTTAATGATGGCTAACAGCCCCACTATGCCGGTGACAGAGGCGCGTAAAACACTCGGTTCAAAACCAACCAGGGAAACAAAGATAACCAACGCGGAAAGTGAAGCAGCCACTCTGGTCCTTGGACCTGCGGTAAGAAAGTATGACAGCACCACCACTGAAGAGACAACGATTGCCACATTGCTGCCACTGACAGCAGAAAGATGTGACAGACCAGTGTCAATATATGTTTGGGATTCAATAGTTCCTTGAAGCCTGGTATCTCCCAACACCATGCCTGGAATTAAGCCGCGAGAGGACTCCCCCACGCTTGTTTCAACTGACTGTGCAAACCCATCGCGCACCTGATTCACCCATGCGCTATATCCAGTGGCAGGTGAGAGTAACTCAATATCAGTTGTAGAGATCGTGAGATCACCAATGCCTGCAAAACTATCAGGGCTTTCTCGCCCCGACACTGCAATCACCGATGCCTTTTCAATGCTGAGATCACCTGAGTAAAACACAGGGATGAGCGCTGGAAAACCTTCTACTTTAAAGCTGATGAGTTGATCTCCGCTGTCTAAAATTTTGATGTTTTCAGCCGTCCCCACCCATGTATCAGGCCGAACAAACTCTTGGGCACTGTTCATCCTTAGCGCAGCTATAGCTACTCCCCCAAGACTTACAGCACCAATGACAAGTCCCTGACCCCAGTGCTTAAAGGCCACTGCTACCATCACTGCGACAACAATGATTCCCAATGCCAACACGTGAAGCGCACTAATAATCAGCGCTGCTACCGCTATCCACATCACCGCGGCAACCGGGACTAATCGCAGCTCAGTCATAGCGACACCAATGCAGCAATCTGTTCAAATTTCGAAGGCCCAATACCTTTAACCTGAAGCAAATCTTCCACGGAGCTAAAACCACCGTTGCTATCACGAAACTCCACGATCGCCTGTGCTGTCTTCTCCCCCACCCCTGGCAAAGTAATCAAATCAGCAACCGTGGCGGAATTTAACGACACCAAACCAGCACTACTTGCTCCTGGTGCCACCTCAGGTGCTGGCGCCTCGCCGATTGCTAAAACATGGATCTGGGTGCCGTCGATAAGCAATTGTGCCAAGTTCAATGCCGTCAGATCAGCGTCTGGCAAGGCACCTGCAATACCCAACGCATCAGCAACCCGGGAGCCTTCAGCAAGTGTTACCAACCCCGGTTTCTCCACGTGCCCCACCACCGACACCACAATGTGCGAACTTGGGGCAGGCGTGTGATAGGTCTCCGCCAACGCAGCCATGGTGGGTGGATTCACCGGTTTCTCACGTGTAAAAAACCAACCAGCCAAACCCAGCATGACAACGATGCACACCACAAGAGCATGCTTGGTAGAAATTTGAAACCGCGGCGTTGGATAACCCACACGCAACAGGTCTTCCTCTCCCGTGGGCTGGGTCAGACCTTTAAGTCGCGCTGCTATATCCGGCTTCATGCAGCACAGGCTAGACCTCGCACACAGAATAAAGCGAGCGCAACCTACTTCGCGCTGTGGATAACTATCTCGCGCCAGGTCTAGCTGTGGACAACTCAGGAGCCTGGTTGGCAAACACCGCAGAAACTGATACAGCGCCTGGCCCAGAGTGCACGGCAAGAGTGGGGTCGATGTCCACGCTTATAAAACTGGATCCCTCCGGCAGGGAGGCTTTCAGTAAATCTTCCAACTGCTTTGCTGCTTCCCTGGCCTCATTTTGACCAATGGCTACAAAAACAGGTTCACCGTCTGCTCTGATTTGAGCCAATTCCACTAACTTGGCAAACGCTTTAGATTGGGTCCGTGTTTTAGCCGCAATCTCCATGCGTCCCTCTTTAAACCGCATGATGGGGCGGGTAGCCAGCGCAGTGGATACCATCGCCGTTGCGGTGGAAATCCGGCCTGATTTCCAAATTTCATCAATGCGGTGGAGGTAAATCCAAGTTTCAGAGCGTTGCAGAGTATCCACGGCAATGTCATAGCATTCCTGCAATGAAGCGCCGTCTTTAGCCAAGCGTGCAGCAGCCATGGCGGCCGCCCCCACCGCCATGCCCAGCGAACTGGTATCCACGACACGCACAGCGTCATCAGCAAAAACTGCGGCAGCTGTTACCGCCGCAGACCAGGTAGAAGAAAGCTCTTTGGAAATGTGCAAAGCTAGCACGCCTTCATCACCACCACGCTCAAGCTGGCGGGCGTAACTTGCAGCAAGTTCCAGTGAAGACAGTCCTGAGGTGCTGCGTTCTTCACCGTTATTCATCACATGCAAATTAATGACGGTGATATCAAGGTCGTCGGCCACATGCGCAGGTAGGCATGCGGAGGAATCAACAATTACACGTACTGGCATCGCTTTTCTCCCTCCACATTCCTATTGCTTTTATTGTGACTTATTGTGACCTATTGCGACTTATTGCGTAACACCCATGTTCCAGCCGTCGAGATACCACTGGGCATTCTCCACATTGTTGCCATCAAATCGAGGGCTGCTGGAAACTGACGCAGACAATTTCAGATCATCTTCAGGGTTTTCACTACCTGCATAATAGCGAGGACGCGCTGTCAATTGCGCCCAACAGGTATTCCCAAGACCAGAAAACATGGGGTATTGATCATAGGAAAGATCAAGCAGATTCGAGGTTAACGCATTGATCGTGCCACCATGAGCCACGATCAACACAGTTCCTTGATCCCAATCATTAAGGGAGACCATCAGCTCATCAACCACTTGCCGTGCCCGGCGCGCGACATCCACACGTGACTCGCCGCCAGGTGGCGCCCACTGCGGGTCGTGGCGCCATTGCGCACGCGCACCAGGATAGGCCGCGTCCACCTCAGTGTGGGTTTTTGCTTGCCACTCACCCAAGTGCGTTTCCCGGAGACGCTTATCGACGCGCACCTCCGCACCAATCAGCGCCGCAACCGCGCTCGCGGTATTGAAAGCGCGGGAAAGATCGGAGCTGAACACATGGGTGATGTTGTGTTGGACTAGTACAGAAGCTGCACTGGCCGCCTGTTGAAAGCCCAGGTCAGACAGCTCTGTGTCCAATTGTCCCTGCATGCGGGACGTGGCGTTGTATTCAGTCTGCCCATGTCGGAGCAGAATCAGGCGACGAGTCACAGGACTACCTCTTAATCGTCCTCGTAGCCAGGCTCGTATTCAGCCGGCAAAGGTGGGAGTTCATCAATGCTATCGATGTTGCGAATATCCGCCTCATCAGACCAGGAGGACTCGCGTTTGAAGGTTTCAATGCCGTCAATTTCAATCAATGGGCAATCGCGGTACAAACGATCCAGACCGTAGAACTCACGCTCGGTCTGACGCTGGACGTGGATCACGATCAAACCGTAGTCAAGCAGAACCCAACGGTTTTCGCGGTTTCCTTCCCGTCGCTTTGGTTCAAAACCAGCCTTAGTCATCTCATCTTCGATTTCTTCGACGATGGCACCAACCTGGCGTTCATTGTCAGCGGATGCTACAACGAAGCAATCGGTGATTGCCATCATGTCAGAAACATCGATGACTGCGATGTCATCAGCCTTCTTTTCATCCGCTGCTTTCGCCGCGATAGTCGCGATGCGGATCGACTCTTCAAGTGCAGACACAAAATTCCTTACAACAGCTCATGTGGTTTTCACCTAAAATTTTTAGGCCTCAACCGACACCGCGGAGAGATTCCGCAATATCAACGTCTCCCAGTTTTCCACGAAGCAGGGCAATTCACCTACTTTTGGGATGAAGTTGAAACTTTTGACTAGCTTTCAACCTTGTTTTGGCGCCGTGGATCCATATCCAAATCAGATCCTTCAGGCCGATAAAGCTGGCGCTTGGCTATGTATTGCACCACCCCATCAGGGACAAGATACCAAACAGGGCGCTCGTTGCTTGCTCGCTCGCGGCAATCTGTCGAAGAAATAGCCATGGCCGGGATATCTACCAAAGAGACGCGGTCTTGATGCATTTCGGGAATGATCTGTCCGTCTAGCTCATATCCTGGTCTGGTTACTCCAACAAAGTGAGCAAGTTCAAAGGTTTTTTCCCAGTCCCGCCAGGTAACGATCTGTGCCAAAGCATCAGCACCGGTAATAAAGTACAGCGAAGCATCCGGGTACTGCTTGCTTAAGTCTTGGAGAGTATCAACGGTGTAGGTATCGCCACCACGATCGATATCTACCCGAGAGACAGTGAATCGAGGATTTGAGGCGGTAGCAATCACCGTCATTAGATAACGATCCTCAGCAGGACTTACCTTTTTGTTGGCTTTTTGCCATGGCTGTCCAGTGGGTACATACACCACGAGATCAAGATCAAAGCGGTCTGCTACTTCAGAACCTGCAACAAGGTGACCATTATGAATAGGGTCAAATGTGCCACCCATGATGCCGATTCGAGCCCGGCGCTTCACCTTTGTAGTCATGAGTGGACAGTATAGTGTTTACACCTTGCAGAACTGGGCTTAGGCTTGCTCAATCCAGGAGGCGACTTCATCGAAAATCTCATCATCCCAAGGCTGGGTGGTGACAAAATACTGAAGATGCACCCGGCCCGCTCTGGAATTTCCACTGCTAATTGTCGCAGCAGCTACAGAAGAACCAGCTGCAGAAAACTGTTCAAAAGAACGATCACACACAATATCCCCGGGTAGGCAATAGCTAATTTTCTGTGAGGTTTCCTCAACTGGGTCAATCGAGCTTGCTAACCCACCTGTTGTTACCTCATGTCCAATCAAGGAAGGATCATCCGGTTGCTGTGCTGGGTTTGCGATATGCAGGGTGCCGACATATTGATCTCTGGTGATTAGTTCTTCTTCATAACCATTAACAACCATCACACCTTGGGAATACCCGCCCAACAAATACTTTGGTGTGCACCCTGTTTCAGCCTCAAAATGGTCGATTGCGCTCATCAGGTTGTCACGTCCACTTGAAACCGAAGTTCCTAGTGCAATAGCGCTGCTTCCTTCAGATGACAGTGGAAAAGAGGCTGGATATTCCGCATTGTTCAGGCCCATGACATAGACGTCCTTCATCAAGGACTCTCCTGTATTTTCCATGTGGTGTTTTTCCAAACGGCCAAAGAAGCTTCTGAAGTTTCGTTCTTCAAACCCGTTTGAGGTCCATGGTGCTTCCTCGCTGTAGCGTGCTGGGCGAATTTGTAAGTTCTGTTCGCTGCCCCGCGCCACAACAGCTAGGACAGATGGGCATTCTCCGAATTGTGGTGGATCAAAAACTTCCTCGTAAAGGTCCGGGGTTAGATCAGGGTGTATCGAAATGTGACTTTGGTCGAGGGGATCCAACAGACGTTTAATAAACGATTCGTGGGATTCGGGAAACAGCAGATTCCACAAATCACTAGACCCAGTTGATGAACCACTAGAAAGCCCGCTGCTCTGCGCGAAAGCAAGTGGAGCATGTACAACCAGGGCTACGATAATGCCAATGCTTGCGATCAGCCCTCGGAATCTTTTAACGGACATGAACGCTCCCCCTTTACCAGCAATCTTTAACTTATACGATCAAAGATTACATCGGATACCAGCCAAGCAAGTGCAATTGGGGTGGTGTCTTCGGATGGGAAAGGGCTTATCGCTTGTCTAAGGCCTTGAGATTTTCAGATGAATGTTTACCAGGCCAAGAAAACCTTCTGGAGTGGTAGGACTTTTACAAGTTGGGGCCAAAATCTCGGCCCACCCAAACCAGGAGACCCAGAATCTTCAAAACCTTAAATACTGGGTCCCTGTGTTTGCTCGTGCCACCTATGACCTTACTTAAGGCCTAATTTGACCAGTACCTTGAAGAATCCACTTGGTGGAGGTTAGTTCAGGCAACGCCATTGGACCCCTGGCGTGTAGTTTCTGGGTGGAAATTCCGATTTCTGCGCCCATTCCGTACTGTTCACCATCGGTGTAGGCCGTGGATGCGTTAATCATCACGGCTGCGGCATCGACGCGGTCGGCAAAGCGTTGTGCGGTTTCAATGTTTTGGGTGGCGATCGCTTCGGTGTGCTTGGTGCTGTACTTAGCGATGTGTGCAAGTGCTCCATCAACGCCATCGACAACAGCCACGGCAATGTCGAAGGAAAGATACTCGGAATCCCAGTCAGTTTCGGTTGCTTCTACAACATCGGTTGCTCCGAACGCTTCTAGTTCAGCAACACGTCCGTGAATGGTCACGCCTGCGTCCTGGAGCGCACGGACTACGGCGAGCTTGTCGGAATCGCTGAGGGAGGCGTCGAGAAGCGCTGTTTCGGTGGCGTTGCAGACGCTGCAGCGGCGGGTCTTGCCGTTGATGAGCATGGCGATTGCCTGATCAAGTTTGGCTTCAGCATCAACGTAGAAGTGACAGTTTCCGGTGCCGGTTTCAATGGTGGGCACAGTTGCGCCAGTAACCACTGCGTTGATAAGGCCTGCGCCTCCGCGAGGAATAACCACGTCGACTAAGCCACGCGCGGTGATGAGGTCTTGGACGGAGTCACGTGTTGCGCAAGGAAGTAGTTGCACAGTTTCGCGGGGCAGCTCGAAGCGTTCGAGGACGTCCTGCAAGATTTCTACCAGTTTGGTGTTGGAATGCACGGCGGTGGAAGATCCACGCAGCAACGCTACATTGCCAGATTTAAGTGCCAGTCCGAAAGCATCAACGGTGACGTTGGGGCGGGCTTCATAAACCATGCCCATCACGCCTAGTGGGACGCGCACCTGCTTCATTTGGATGCCGTTTTCCATAACGTGGCCACGCAGCACTTCACCGACAGGATCATTAAGTCCTGCGACTTGGCGTAAACCACCAGCAATGCCTTCAATGCGGGACTCATCTAAGGCAAGGCGATCAATTATGGATTCTTCCATGCCGTTACTGCGCCCTGCCTCGATGTCTAATGCGTTGGCGGCAATGATTTCCGCACTGCGTGCAACGAGCTCATCTGCTGCTGCACGCAAGATAGCGTTCTTCGGTCCAGTGCCCAAGACTGCGATATCGGGAACGATGTTTTTCGCTGCTGTTGCTTTAGCTAGAACTTCATTGCGCTCGTTGTCACGTATCTGGGCATCAGTTAGGGTCGTTGAACTCATGGTTGCCCACTATACAGACCCTTGTGGCCGATCACACCATGAATTGTTTAGTAGCCGGCCACCACATCAACTTCGGTGGCCATCTCTTTACCAGCTTCAAACAGCTCAATATTGCGCAGAGTTAACTCGCCCGTCAACGCACGAATCCGCTCACCTGTGTTGGCAGTATGAGGTGTGATAACAACATTGTCCATCTCCCACAGTGGGTGTCCATCAGGGAGTGGTTCAGGATCAGTAACATCAAGCGCTGCCCCACCAATGGTGCCGTTATTTAATGCTTCGACAAGATCATCAGTATTGATCAGCGGTCCGCGGCCGACGTTGACTACTACCGCACTGGGCTTCATCTTGGCCAAGGTCTGCGCATTAACAATCTGATACGTACGATCAGTCAACGGCAAGATGAGCACAAACACATCGGCTTCGGCCCACACATGATCGGCATCATCCATGGCAAAGGTTTCATCTGCACCTTCGACCGGGCGACCTGAGTTATTTACCGCGATGGTTTTCACATTAAACGGCTTAAGCATCTCAATTAACCGCACACCAATGCCACCGGCACCTAAAATGGCAACTGTTTTATTGTCATGCAGCCACAGCTTCTTATCTTCTACCTCAGCGCGCACGTCCCAGGTTTTAGACAACCGGGTCGCAGCATGCACATGAAGCTGCGCCAAAATTAAACCAATCGTGGATTCCGCAACTGTATCGGCATAAAGTCCCGCCGCATTTGCCCACCGTGCTTTGTCATTAACCACACCGCGCTTAACCAGCGCATCAATGCCGGCCATGGAAGCCTGCACAAACTTAATGTTGTCTGGAAGATCCGGGAACTCTGGGGCAGATCCGTTAAAGAAAATGAAGTCTGCATCTTTAATATCTTCAACACGCTCGTGTCCGCCGCCCTCGATGACAGCGGTCGTGGACTCCCACAAATGTGGATACATCACAAACTTCATCTTCAAACTCCTAAAAAATTGCTTGTCGACGCCTCCCGCCACCGGCAGGGCCGCGCTTTACGCGCGGCTGGCGTAGTTGGACAGGTAATCTGCATGCACTACGGGCCGCTGCAGTCCATCTGGAAGGTCTTGCGTTTGCATACCAACCATTGACTGCAAGGTATCAGAATCATAGGACACTTCGCCTCGCCCAATGATTTGCCCTGCGGGTCCCAAGATCTCCACGATCTCGCCTTGCTGAAAATCACCGATGATTTCCGTAATGCCCACTGCCAACAAAGACTTTCCGCCAGAGGTCACTGCTTCTACTGCGCCGTCATCCAGGCGAATCTTTCCTGCAGTATCTGCTGCATAAAGCGCCCAGAACTTCCACGCCGAAAGGCGGTTTTCTTTCGGATGGAACACCGTGCCCACATGAGCATGCTCCAAGGCGGGTCCGATATTGGCGGCTGACGTCAGCAAAACGGGCACGCCACTTCTCGATGCTAAACGTGCAGCTGACACCTTTGATGCCATGCCACCAGTGCCTACTTTTCCGCCGTCACCAGCAATGACTCCTTTCAAGTCATTGCCATCGCGAACTTCGGAGATGAATTTAGCGGTCGGGTCGCTTGGATTTTTATCAAAGAGTCCATCCACGTCACTGAGCAGCACCAAAGCATCAGCTGATACCAAGTGAGCCACAATGGCGGCAAGGCGATCGTTATCGCCAAAGTTCACACCCGTGGTTGCCACCGTGTCGTTTTCATTAACGATCGGCACTGCTCCAAGCATGCGCAACTTGTCGATGGTGCGCTGTGCATTTCTCGCACGATCTCGTTTGCCAGCATCTGCAGCGGTGAGCAAGACCTGGCCGATTGGTCGGCCATACCTGGCAAATGATCGTCCCCACTGGTGCATGAGGTGGACTTGCCCAACAGCAGCCGCTGCCTGTTTTACAGCCAAATCAGTGGGCCTGGTGGACAATCCAAGTGGAGCCATGCCGGCGGCAACGGCACCCGAGGACACAACGATGAGGTCGGATCCAGCTTCCATGCGGGCCTGCAACGCATTGACAATCGTGTTGATTCGGTTGGGGTCAACGGTGTGGCCGTCTTCATCGTTTGTCAACGATGATGAACCAATTTTCACCACCACTCGCTTTGCATTGGTGATGCGCTCACGCATTCCGGATTCATGTCCGTATGCGGCGCTGTCTTTGGTGTCCGGATCCACTGCCGGGAAGCTTGCACCGATGCTTGCTTCCTGGCTGTAGGGGGTGACAGGAAGCCCTGTCACCGGCGCCATTTGAGTTGGCGTTGGGAGATTATCCCGGAGTCGAACGCTTTCTGGTGTGTTCTGCGTGTCATTCATAGCGATACCATCGTATACACGCAGCCACTAACAATGTCGCGTTTTATCCTTCCCAACGTTCGCGAGAGGCCTCTTGGCCATCGCCGTAATCCAACTCATCGATAAGGCCACGACGTACCTGAGATGCACGTTTACGCTCTGCTGCAGAGATTCGAGAGGTTTGTTCAAGGCGCACATCTGTACCGCGACCAGTCAAGATTGGATCGTCTCCAGCTGTGGTCATTGGTTCCCATTCAAAACTAATGCCACCGATAGTGACATTGGCACCAACGTGTGCACCGGCTTTGCGCAGGCCGTCTTCGATGCCCAATTTAGCCAAACGGTCTGCCAGGTAGCCCACTGCTTCGTCGTTTTCAAAGTCGGTCTGCAAAATCCACCGCTCTGGCTTTTCACCAGTAATGATGAATCCGCCAGGAACCTCTGGATCAGGATTGATCTGGAACTGCCCCTTAGTGCGGTGATCCACAGCCTTTGGCTTGATGATCACAGATTCAGCCAGCTTTTCCTTCGGGCGCTTCTTTCGAGCGTCTTGCACGATTTCCAGCAGCTTGTACTTCAAAGGATCCAAACCCTTGCGTGCTACAGCGGAAATGATAAAGACAGGCCACCCGAATTGCTTTTCAATGTCTTCTTTCAAAAACTCAGCAAGCTCTTCAGCTTCAGGAACGTCAGCTTTGTTGAGCACGACGATGCGTGGGCGCTGCCCTAGATCACCAAGTCCGGTGTCCTCATCTAAAGCGGACTGGTAGGCAGCAAGTTCTGCTTCCAATGCCTCAATATCAGAGATGGGGTCGCGACCTGGATCCATGGTTGCTGTATCGACAACATGGACCAGCACTGAGGTGCGCTCAATGTGGCGTAAGAAGTCTAGGCCCAAACCTTTGCCCTCTGACGCACCTGGGATCAAACCAGGAACATCAGCCATCGTGAAGGTTTCATGGCCAACATTAACCACACCCAGGTTGGGCTGAAGAGTGGTAAATGGATAATCACCAATCTTTGGCTTTGCCGCAGACATCACGGAGATCAACGATGATTTACCGGCAGATGGGAATCCCACTAGCCCAACATCTGCCATGGACTTCAGCTCAAGGACCAAGTCATGGGCTTCACCGGGCTCACCAATGAGAGCAAAGCCAGGAGCTTTACGTGCTTTGGACGCAAGTGCTGCGTTGCCCAAGCCACCATTACCACCGGCAGCGGCAATGAACTTCATGCCCACAGTTGTTAGATCCGCCAAGGTTTCTCCCTTGGAATCAACAACCACGGTTCCCGGAGGAACTTCTAACACAAGATCCTTGCCACGGGCACCGTTGCGGTGATCGCCAGCGCCGTTAGCTCCGCGCTCGGCTTTTACGTGGGGGTGGAAGTGGAAATCCAGCAAGGTGTGCACCTGGGAAGAAACTTCCAAGATGATGTCTCCACCATGTCCACCGTTGCCGCCGTCGGGACCACCAAGTGGCTTGAATTTTTCTCGGTGCACCGAGACACAACCATTGCCGCCGTCACCTGCGGCGAGGTGTAGCACAACGCGGTCAATAAATCGGTTCATAAATCGGTGTCACTCCTGATCAAAATAAAACGGGCGCCGACTTGAGAAAAATTCTAATGGAATGTGGGCGCCAAGGTTCTTCGATCCTACCAGTGACAACACCATTGTGAATAACTGAAAACCAACGATCCTATCTGATTATTTTGTGCAGTGTCGGAAAAAGAGGACAATACTGTTGGATAAATTTCATATCGAGGACGAAGGGACACCCCCGAACGCCGTGACAACAGCGACCACGAACCGGACCAAACACCCGGTCGATCAATTGCCACCCGCCCCCAAACTAGCAGCTCTAGGTCTACAACACGTGCTTGCATTCTATGCAGGCGCGGTCATTGTTCCACTGCTTATCGCGCAGTCGTTGAACCTGGATACTGCAACAACAATTCACCTGATTAATGCCGATTTGCTCACGTGTGGCATCGCCACCTTGATTCAGTCAGTGGGTATTGGTCGCCACATCGGTGTACGACTGCCGATTGTTCAAGGTGTCACCACCACTGCTGTTGCTCCCATCATCGCCATTGGTTTAGGCGTTACCGATGGTGAAGGTGGCGTGGCGTCACTGCCCGCCATCTATGGTGCCGTGATTGTGTCCGGTATTTTCACCTTCTTCGCTGCACCGGTGTTTGCTCGTTTCCTCAAATTCTTCCCACCGGTTGTTACTGGCACAGTGCTGCTGGTCATGGGTGCTTCTCTGTTGTCGGTTTCTGCCAATGACTTTGTGAACTACGCAGAAGGAATCCCTGCTGCCAGGGATCTGGCTTATGGTTTTGGCACCTTGGCTGTCATCATTTTGGCCCAGCGTTTCTTCAGAGGCTTCATGGGCACTTTGGCTGTGCTCATCGGTTTGGTAGGTGGCACCGCGATTGCCTTGCTGTTGGGTGATGCAAACTTGGATGAAGTGGGTAATGCTCAAGCTTTTGATATCACCACCCCGTTTTATTTTGGTGTTCCTGAGTTCAACGCCGTTGCCATTTTCTCCATGATTATCGTCATGATCATCACCATGGTTGAGACCACCGGTGACGTATTTGCAACGGGGGAAATCGTCGGCAAGCGGACTCGCCGCAATGATGTCACCCGCGCACTGCGCGCTGACGGCCTGTCCACCCTGATTGGTGGCGTCATGAACTCCTTCCCTTACACCTGCTTCGCGCAAAACGTAGGACTGGTGCGCATCACCGGTGTGAAATCGCGTTGGGTAGCAGCAGCTGCAGCTGGCTTCATGATCATCCTCGGTGTGCTTCCAAAAGCCGGTGCCATCGTTGCATCCATTCCTTCACCTGTTCTTGGTGGCGCTTCCCTTGCACTGTTTGCCAATGTTGCGTGGGTAGGCATTCAAACCATTGCTAAATCTGATCTGACCGACGGCCGTAACTCCGTGATCGTCACCTCTGCGCTTGGACTTGCCATGCTGGTGTCCTTCCGCCCAGAAGTAGCCCAAGCATTCCCAGAGTGGGCACGAATTTTCGTCTCCTCTGGCATGTCCGTGGGTGCTATCACCGCGATCTTGCTCAACTTGCTGTTCTTCCACGTTGGACGCCAAACTGGTGGCCAAGTTGCCACCTCGAAATCCGGCAAACGCATCACCTTGGACGTAGTTAATGATATGGGCCGCGCTGAATTCGTTGACACTTTCGCGCCGCTGTTTAACAGCAAAACCTGGCCTTTGGAAACAGCATGGGAATCACGCCCCTTTGCCAACGTCACCGAACTACGCGAAGCAATTCAGGTCGCAGTACTTACCGCGCCACTTGAAGACCGTGAAGCACTCATCCACGACTACCCTGACATGGCCCAACTTCTTCTAGCCACCGAAGAAGAAGCCGCCACCATCTCACAAGACCGCGGTTCCCTTGGCTTGGTTGACCTTGATGATGTCGATCAAGAAAAACTCATCACCGTCACCGAGCAATACCGCGAGCGCTTCCACATGCCATACGTTGCCTACTTTGACACCATGGACACCGTAGACACCGTTGTCGCCGCGGGCCTTCGCCGCCTCGATAACTCAGACGAACAAGAACACCGCCAAGCACTTTCAGAGATCATCGAAATCGCCAATGATCGTTTTGATATTTTGCTTGCCGACGCCAACCCCGCCCGCTCAGCGTTCGACCGCAAATTCACCGAGACCGATTTCCTCGGCTAAATCTTTTTAACAACGGCTTAGGGGCCGTCAACTTTCTATTAAAAGTTGACGGCCCCTTACTCTTTTCTAATTCAGATCATTGGGGTGCGAGCCACCACGTGCATTGCGCTCAAGAGCAGTAATTGCAGCCATCTCCTCATCGCTGAGCAAGAAATCAAAAACATCAAAGTTTTCCACCATGCGACTCTTCGTCACAGTCTTAGGGAAAACGATGAAACCATTTTGCAGATGCCAACGAATAACCACCTGGGCTGGAGTTTTACCATGCTTCTTAGCTGCTGCAGCGATTGGTTCCTCAGCACCTAGATCATAACGACCCTGCCCCAACGGTCCCCACGATTCCACTGCAATTCCCGCAGCCAAACTTGCCTCTACCGCATCGCGCTGCTGCAGCGCTGGGTGCAATTCAATCTGGTTAATCGCAGGCACAGTAGTGGCCTCCGCCAAAAGCTTTTCTAAATGTTCTGGCAGGAAGTTACACACGCCAATGGAACGAGCACGATCACCAAGCTTTTCCAATGACTTCCACGCAGCAACGTAGTTGTCATTCTTTGGTGCCGGCCAGTGCACCAAATACAGATCAACATAGTCAAGGCCAAGCTTTTGCAAGGACTCCTCAAAAGCTGCCTCTACATCGAGCTGGCGGTCATTCCACAACTTAGTGGTAATAAACAGCTCTTCACGAGGAATCCCAGACTTAGCAATAGCTTTACCCACGCCTTCCTCATTGCCGTAAATCGCAGCAGTATCAATGTGGCGGTACCCCACCTCTAGGGCTTCAGTAACCACTCGCTCCGCCTCATCGGCATCAACCTTAAACACACCAAAGCCAAGCTGTGGAATGGTCTTGCCGTCATTCAACGTAACCACAGGAACGCCTTCAAGCTTAGATTGCTTATTCTTCTGATCCATCAAAGACTGCATCAACTTATCGCGCTCTTCCTCTGGTGAACCAAAAAATTGGCCAGTGCCCACAACAGACATGTTTTCTCCTACGTACTCGTTGATGTGATTGGGGATGAATTCGATAGCCCAGACTACGCGTATCTACACTTAGATACCATGAGCTACGACTTTGTCCTGTTTGAAACCGATGGCGATCCCGGCAGCGCCCGCATTTCCAAAACTCCCCTGACCGAACGCATTGATTTCGCCACACCATCCACCACCCCTGTGTTGGAGTCACTAGCAGCTGGCTTAGCTGAAACAGCTCCCGAAAACGTCAAATTAGAAGACGATGCGATCCACCTCTCTGGCGATCGCTGCCTCTACGTGGTTACCAACTACAACTCAGCAGAAGAAGCAGCGCAATGGCTTACCTCGATCGCCTTCGATTACGGACTGGGTCTTGCCGATATGAATGCAGATACCATCTTGCTATTCGGCGATGAAGACTCCGATGCCGTCGTGCAAATCGACGATTGGTTCTCCCCTGCGTTCTCCGCCTACGGGCTCCCCCATTTATTGGTAGAGGTCATGCGGCTGAAAGATTCCAAGACTCCGTATCTCCGAGTGACCCTTGCTGCTGATGATTCCAAATTCATCCAAACCTTGTACGAAATTGACAACAAGCAGTGGTTGGTTGAATCGTCTTCCTCCTCAGGCACCGAGGAAACCCACGTGAAGACCATTAATGATGTGTTGGAGCTTATTGAATCGTGGTTTAACAAGGAGACTGCTGTCTAAAAGTGGCCCTTCATCGTGCGATGACGATGGATCACAGCGACATTGAGGCCTAGGGGAAAATATTTGCGAATATCTACCACAAACCAATGAATTTTAAAGGTTTGTGGTGAGTATTTGCATAATACGCCCGGAGTCATGCAAATTTTTGACCGATTCCGATGGCGAAGTGCACGTTTGTGGTGAGTTCTTGACCAGTAGACTTTCAGCTTTCACACCTGTCCCACCTGCCTCAAAATGAACAGCCTCTAGAAGCCCTTTTAACGGGTCAAACAAGTCGCTCCCATACTAAGAGTCATTTGAGCTAGCTCGACCCCTCAAATCGCCTCTCCTGGCTTTTTTAAAAATCCACACAAAAAACTGCCCCTCACCTTTCCACAAGGAAAAGCAAGGGGCAGTTTTAAACTCGTTGAGTGAGTGTGACTTAAGCGTCAACAGCCTCGGTCTCGACGATGTTCACCAGGCGACGGTTGCGCTTGGTGGAGAACTGGACAGCGCCAGTCTTCAGTGCGAACAAAGTGTCGTCGCCACCGCGACCGACGTTCTCACCTGGGTGGAACTTGGTTCCGCGCTGACGGATCAGGATCTCGCCTGCGGAAACCTGCTGGCCACCGAATCGCTTAACGCCAAGGCGCTTGGACTCGGAATCACGACCGTTGCTGGAGCTTGATGCACCCTTCTTGTGTGCCATGTGGTAATTCCCTCCTTCAAAAGGAAAAACTCATAGAAAGCCCGGAGGCTTACTTGATTCCGGTGACCTTCAAAACGGTCAGGGGCTGACGGTGTCCCTGGCGCTTCTTGTATCCGGTCTTGTTCTTGTACTTCAGGATCTTGATCTTCGGGCCCTTGGTGTGCTCGACGATCTCGGTGTTGACGCTCACGGAAGCGAGCTTGTCAGCGGCGGTGGTTACATCGGCGCCATCGACGAGCAGAACCGGGGTGAGAGCCACGGATGCACCCGGCTCACCCTCGATCTTCTCGACCTTAACGAGGTCACCTTCGGCAACCTTGTACTGCTTTCCGCCGGTCTTGACGATCGCGTACATAGAGGGCTACCCCTTATCTGATTCTCGGCTCAGGTACTCGGATGATGAGTCCCTGATTGGACTTACGTTTACAATTGCGTTTTAGACATGCGGAGCCAAAATGACCTCACGTCATGCACACATTCGCCTGAAATGGGCAATTGGGCATTACTGACATTGCCTAAAACAGCGACTGTCCAAGATTACCCCTAAAGGCGGCTCTAACACAAACCGCCCTTATACCCTAGCTACGTGGTGTGCGTCGGGTGGCCCGTCGGCGACGGCCTGGGTTGGTTTGCTCACTTGCAGCTACCTTGCCTTGTGGCTGCTTCTTCGGCGTTTGGTTTTTAGCTGTAGCTTTCTTCTCTTCTACAGCCTTTGAGGTCACACGCACGGCACGACGACGCTTCCGACGGCTTTCAGGCTGATCAAACTCCACCTGCGGGGTGTCCACATGTTCCACCACATCCTGCACCACCGGTTCAGGGGTGTCCACTAGTTGGCGTCGTACAGCACGTCGACGGCGCCTTGTTGAAGGCAAGCTGGACGGTGCACCGGAGCTCACCTCGCTTGGTCGGTTACGACGAGGTGCTTTCCTAGCAGCAGCCTTAGGCTCTTCAACTTCTTCCACTGCTGGTGCGAAGTCTTCCGGCTTTGGTGCGTGATCGGAGCGGGAGTTGCCACGGGTCTTGCGACGCCTGCGAGGGCTTGCCTCAAATTCTGCAAGGGCCTTTTCGTAGCTACCGGAAGAAGCAGGCTCCAAATCCGAAACATAGGATGATCCGGATGGTTCATCTGGATCTTCTTCCTGGGCAGTGTCTACTGCAGCAGCGGCAATCGCTGCGATATCGGTAGCGCTGTCAGCTTCTTGAGCATTTTTTGCTTTTCGACGAGCTCTCCTGCGTGGCCCTTCTTCGGGAGCAACGGTGGATTTAGCAAGGATGCGCTCAGGTTCATCCAGGTTGTCATTAACAACATCATCGAGGTCGGCATCGTCTAATACGATTACTGATGCTGCTAGCTCTTCAAATTCTTGATCCAGATCGTGGTCGTCGCTTTCCACGAGGTCGCGCATGGCAACAACCATGGGGTGCTCTGCAGCTTTTTTAGGGCTGTTTTGAGTCCGCTGGTTGTGGCGGCGGCTGCGCTCTTCAGCCTTTGCTTCAACACGTTCATCTACGTGGTCTACCGGATCGTCGTGAACAACAATGCCTCGGCCTTCACAGTGCTCACATGGCGTGGAGAAAGTTTCCAGCAGTCCAGTGCCAATGCGTTTGCGGGTCATTTGCACAAGACCAAGTGAGGTTACTTCAGAAACCTGGTGGCGGGTGCGGTCATTTTCTAAAGCTTCGTTGAGGCGACGCAGAACCAGTTCTTGGTTTTCTGGCAGCACCATGTCGATGAAGTCGACCACGATCATTCCGCCAAGATCACGAAGTCGCATTTGGCGCACGATTTCTTCGGCCGCTTCTATGTTATTAAGCGTGACGGTTTCTTCCAGGTTGCCACCACCTTTACCGGTGTAGCGGCCCGTGTTGACGTCGATCACCGTCATGGCTTCAGTGCGGTCAATGATCAGTGATCCACCAGACGGCAGATTCACTTTTCGTGACAGCGCTTCTTGCAACTGAGTATTAAGGTCAAATGCTTCAAACGCATCCTTGCCGTCAAATTCAGCGCGATCGAAGTGTTCAACACGGGATACCAAATCAGGAGCTACTGATTGGATGTAGGCGCGCACGGTGTTCCAAGCGCGGTCGCCATCGACGATCAATGAGGTGAAATCTTCATTGAAGAGGTCGCGAATCACCTTTACCAGCATGTCTGGTTCTTCATACATGGTGATCGGCTTGGAACCGCGAGATTTCTTTTCTTTCGCGGTGCGTTCCTTGATTTGCTCCCAGAGGGTGTGCAGGCGGTTGACGTCGGCTGCAATATTTTCTTCTGATACACCTTCAGCAGCGGTTCGGATGATGGTGCCACCTTGGGCCGGTACAACGCGACCAAGGATTTCCTTGAGGCGTTTACGCTCAGGTCCAGGCAGTTTGCGGGAGATTCCAGCGCTGCGTCCACCGGGCACATACACCAGGTAGCGGCCAGCCAGCGAAATCTGAGTGGTTAGGCGTGCACCCTTGTGCCCCAGAGGATCCTTGGATACCTGCACTAGAACTTGGTCGCCAGCTTTCAGTGCCTGCTCGATGCGGCGTCCGCGTCCGCCAAGTCCTGCGGCTTTCCAATCTACTTCGCCGGCGTACAGCACACCGTTGCGGCCTTTTCCAATGTCAATGAATGCAGCTTCCATGCTGGGAAGGACGTTTTGCACGCGTCCCAAATAAATATTTCCCACCATCGACATCTGCGCATCAGAAGTGACAAATTGCTCGACCAGCTGATCATCTTCAAGCACACCCACCTGGGTCACCAGACCTGGGTGATCGTGGCGTTGACGTTCGCGCACAATCATGCGACGCTCCATCGATTCGCGTCGCTCCAGGAATTCCTGGGTACTCACCACATGGCGCTTCTTTTTGTTTTCTTCGCGCATTTCCGAACGGCGACGACGTTGCGCCTCCAAACGAGTTGATCCCTTAATACCAACGGGTTCGTTGACCTCTTCAACTTCGCTTGTCGACGCCTCCCCACTCACTTCGGTGACGGTCTCCGGTTCAGCTCCACGTCCGCGGCCAGTTCCGCGACGGCCACGGCGCTTACGCGCCGAGCGTTCGCGGGCCTGTTCATCGTCGGTGTCGTGCACGTTTTCGGTTGGAACTACAGCAGGGGCCACGAAAATTGGGGTATACACGGCTGGTTCAGCTGGTGCCGGCGTGATCTCTGGAATGACATCTTTAAGGAGCTCTGCGTGTTCTTCTTCGCGGGCTGCAGTTTCGAAATCTGTTGATTGTGCTGCTTCGGCTAGTTCGCGTTCAACTTTTTCTTCGATTTGGTGGATTTCATTTTCCACATTCTTTTCCACGCGTCGACGAATCCGCTCTACAGGTTCGACGTCGGGGACGGCAGAAGGTTCAGCTTCGCGCACTGGTTGGGACAGGGCGTCGAGAAGCTTTTCTACTTCCTCTTTGCTCAGGTTGGACTGCGCTACCTTGACCAGGCCGATGCCGTCTAGGGCTACCACAACGTCTTTAGAGGCCATTCCCAATTGTTTAGCCAGCTGATGAACTCGGGTTTTTTCCTTTAATGAATCCCGATCGAATTCCGCAGCTAACACAGCTGAGGGAGAGATTTCAGCTTCAACTGCCTTGTTATTTTTTGGCACGGCTCCACTCCTATTTTCTTATCTCCGCGATTGAGTACTCCACCCGGGCGCTGCTAGGGACAAAATCTCCTAACGCCGCCGCGCAGGTGCGTGCATCAATCTAAAATTGTGTTGTCAAAAATTTTCCGACCCGTAAATTATATTCGGCAGGCCTGCTGCCATTCTTCCACAAGTCATAGGCCAACCTTGCATTCATTGACTAGTGTCGGCGAATATGAACGAAATAGAGAAACGGATCGGTGCCCAGTCCCCAGCGCTGTGGAAGTTTTTACCACTGATCACCCTTGCTGCAGTTACTCGTGTGTCCTTTGAAGTGGAACCGTGGGCAGCAATCCCGCTTCTTATTTTGACTGTTGCTTCTGTGCTTTTGCCGTTTCCGATTTCAAAAAATAAAGGCCTGCGTGATATCGACGCCTGGAAGATCCACACCACGCAGGGAGATAAGAGGCGAGCTGCACAGCACTTGATCATTCCCGCAACGGCGTTGGCTATCGATATAGTTGAGCTGCCTTCATTGATTAATGCCCCTCCAATTGCAACCGCAGCAGTGTTAGGTGGCATCTACGGTGCGTCCATAGCCGTTGGTGCTTACAGAGCGCACCGACTTCCCTATATTCACGCTAAGGAACGTTTAGCTGAACTTACCCAAAGCGCTTCTTTAGATGGTCTACGCTCGGATGATCTAGAGGTCCTTGAACATCCAGAATCCCGCGATTTGGTGCGGTGCTTACTTGCCCATGGTGCCGTGGATGGAACACGAGTGATGGCCAGGCAGGTGGCGCGTGTACTGGACACAAAAGTGGCCGATGTACATCAGGTGGCTCGATCATTAGAACAGCACGGCCTGGTGAGCCGCTCGACGATTATGTCCGGCGGGGACCCTTCAAAAGTATTCATCGAGGTCTCTTTAAAAGGGCTTTCTGCAATCAAGGCGCTTGAATCCGGCCGCTAGGTTGTTGACACATCAACATAAATCTTGGCTATACTTGAGGGCAGATTTCCTCAGCCCAGGAGAAGCCCGGAGAATCCCATGTCCAATGCAGAAACACACCCCGTTGAATATCAAATAACTAACCACGCACCCGGCACCGCACTCAATCCACAGTGTGAAGACGGTGCAAACGTTGAAATCATCACCTCCCGCGAAGTCCCACTCGGTGGACCACGCGCCATGACGGTGCGCCGCACACTCCCCCAACGCCAACGATCACTGATCGGTGCTTGGTGCTTTGTTGATCACTACGGCCCTGATGATGTCTCCCTAACCGGCGGCATGGATGTAGCTTCCCACCCACACACTGGTCTGCAAACTGTCACCTGGCTTTTTGAAGGCGAGGTAACCCACCATGATTCCGGCGGAAACCACGCCGTGGTCCTACCTGGTGAGGTCAACCTCATGACAGCCGGTGCCGGCATTTGCCACACTGAAGTATCAACTTCTTCCACCACCACGTTGCATGGCGTGCAACTTTGGACGGTTCTTCCTGACAAGGACCGACAAGGTCCACGCCGCTTTGACCACTTCGCACCTGAAGAAATTGGAGTAGAAGGTGGCACCGCACGTGTCTTTTTAGGCTCACTGTTTGGACAATCGTCACCTGTGCATACTTTTAGCCCACTCGTTGGTGCAGAAATCCACGTCAACCCAGGTGAAACAGTCACTTTTGATATCGATCCCACCTTTGAACACGGTCTGCTCGTAGATTCCGGCGAGGTCCAATTAGAAGGTGTTACCGTCGAGCCCACTCAGCTGGCCTACACCGGCATCAACGAAACCCAGTTGAGAATCCGCAATACCGGCACCACCCCAGCACGTACTGTGCTGCTCGGTGGGGAACCCTTCGAAGAAGACATCGTGATGTGGTGGAACTTCATCGGCCGCAGCCACGACGAAATTGAAGAGTACCGTAAGCAATGGCAGGCAGAATCCGAACGTTTTGGTGTCACCCACGGATATATCAGCCACAGCCGTGATGGACTAACCAGACTTCCAGCACCAGAACTTCCCAACGCTGCCATTAAGGCACGTAAGAATCCCGCACCAACTGCACGACCAGAAACGAGAATTGATTAAATGCGCTCTGCTCACGGCCCCTACATCGATAAATTTTTCCCCGAGCCTTATAAAAACATGCTCGAAGTGACCAAAACCCTGCGGAAAATTTATCCCGAGGTTGACCTGCCAACCTCTTTGATTGAGTTGGTTAACGTCCGTGTTTCACAGATCAATGGTTGTGGCACCTGTCTTAGTTTGCATGTCCCTGCTGCACGCCGAGCCGGAGTTCCAGAAAAGAAACTCGACGCCCTAGCAGCGTGGCACATGGTTGATGAGTTCACCGTAGAGGAAAAGGCTGCGTTGCAGTTGGCAGAATCTTTAACTCTGTTGGAATCTCGGGAAGGCCATCTTGCTGCACGCACAGCATGCAGCGTTTTTGCAGAGGAACAAGTAGCTGCCTTGGAGTGGGCTATCGTGGCGATCAATGCATTCAACCGCATTTCCATTGCTAGTGGTCACCCACTGCTTTAGTATCCAGGCAGCAAAAAACTCCCGGCCATGGTGGTCGGGAGTATTTTTTAACCAGAATTACAGGTTAGGGAACCAGATGGAGATCTCGCGCTCAGCGGACTCTGGGGAATCAGAGCCGTGAACAACGTTTTCACCAACAGTTAGTGCGAAATCGCCACGGATGGTGCCTGGGGTTGCCTTAGCAACTGGGTCGGTGCCACCAGCAAGCTGACGCCATGCATCGATTGCACGCTCGCCCTCAACGATTCCCGCGATCAAAGGTGCGGAGGTGATGAACTCAACGAGCTCACCGAAGAAAGGCTTGTCAGCGTGCTCTTCGTAGTGCTTTTCAGCGGTCTCACGGTCTGCAACACGCAGATCCAGAGCAGCAAGCTTGAGGCCCTTGCGCTCAATACGTGCGATGATTTCGCCGACGTGTCCGTTGGTTACGCCGTCTGGCTTGATAAGGATGAGAGTACGTTCAGTCATGTTGGGTGATTCTACCCAATGGTGTTCAGCTTCGCGCACTTAAGTCGACTTAGAGTTTCCTCACAGCATCCGCGACTGATTCATTGGACGATCCCCTACTCCACAGCTGGGCCTGACGAATCGCAGCTGCTTCCTGCCCACGTGATTTCAGCTCTTTTAATTGCTCTACTTGATCTTGTGTAAACACCACTGGTTGATCGACAAGTTTCGTGGACACCCGATTATTTAAACCCACAAACAAAGCGATTGCCGCCACCACAATTGCCACAATGGGGATTACTGTCGGTGATCCCGCAATTCGGGTGATCACCGCGACGACGCAGAATAATGCAGCTGCAGAAAATGCCAGGCCAGACTTAGGGTTTCGCATAGTTATCAACGCTACGACGACTTGCCCGCCACCGCTACCTCAGCCAAGGACATAAGATCTCCGTATCCTTTGAGGCATGACTCTAAAAGATAAGTATGGCACCGAAGTAGCTGTAACCAACAACCAGGACAAACACCAATTTGAGATCAGCTACCCAGAAGACGCGGTGACAGCTGGGTTTGCTGCATACCTGGATAACAATGATTCCCGCATTTTCTACCACACCGTTGTGGGCGATGAATTCAGCGGAAAAGGCCTGGCATCCATTCTTGTGGCAGAAGCCCTTGAAGCCACTAAAGAAGCTGGTTTGACTGTCGTTCCGGTATGTCCATTTGTCAAAGGCTTTGTGGAGAAGAATGGATTTGAAGGTTACCGTAAACCAAATCTTGAGGATCTTGAGCTGGTAAAGAGCCAGGCGTAGGTGGCTTTAGTCGTCGAAAAGCAAAAAGGCCCTAAAAGGGCCCAAATGCTTAGCTGTGCTGCGTGGTAAGCAGCCCGCGTTTCATGCGATCAATCAAATTTGAGCGCAGGTAGAACAGGTACGCCCACACGATGATGAAGATGATCGCCGCAATCCCCATGGAGGGGTGTACGAAAAAGCCTGCGAGGGCTAGCACTTGCAGCACAATATTCATCGGAATCGACCAGCTGAACCGTTGCAGGAATGCAGCCACAAGGTGGGCAAGGGCAACGGCAGAGACATAAACCCAGTTGAATGTAGTCCAGTAAATGCCGTTGTCCACGCGCAGAATCACAGTGAGTACCAAAGCCAGGGTGATGGCTTCCATCATCAACGTGCCGGCCATGACCCCGCGGATTCCCTTCATGGGGTCTTTGAGGGGGTCGTGTCCTTTGCCTAGTGGTCCGTACTCAATTGATTCTTCACGCTTGCTCATGCGGGTTCCTTTCCAAACAGCGTGCGCGCATCGCCGGCAGTGACAATTGAACCGGTGATCACAACACCTGATCCGGACTGTACATCGGTGTCTTCTGCTAGTTCAATAGCAAGTTCTACTGCTCCGGCAAGATCTTCTTGGACGTGCACACGCTCATCGCCGTAGATCTCTCGAGCATATTCAGCTAGATCGTATGCGTCCAATGCTCGCTCTGAGGTGGTCTGGGTGCAGACAACTTCATGCAGGTATGGCTCCAAAGATTCCAAAATGCCGCGGGCATCTTTGTCGCCAAGCACACCGATGACGCCGATGAGGCGACGGAATTCAAAGTCACGGTCGAGAGCTGCACCAAGTGCTGCGGCGCCGTGAGGGTTGTGGGCTGCATCAATAAACACGGTCGGTGCGGAACGCAGTCGTTCCAAACGTCCTGGCGATTGGACCTGTGCGAAGCCTTCGCGCACGGTATCGATATCAAGCGGGCGTCCGGCAGAAGCTCCGAAGAACGCTTCTACTGCTGCAAGTGCAACTGCTGCGTTGTCTGCTTGGTGGGCACCAGACAGCGGGAGGAAGATATCGGTGTATTCGCCGCCCAGCCCTTTGAGGCTCAGCTGCTGGCCACCAACCGCGATGGCTGATTCCATAACTCCGAATTCCATATTCAAACGCGCAACCGCGGCATCCACGTCAACAGCCTGCTGCAAAATGACGTTCATGGCTTCTGGTTCCTGCTTGCCCACGATAACCACATTGCCATCTGGCTCTGTGCCATCTTCGGAAGCAGGACGTGCCTTGATGATGCCAGCTTTTTCACCCGCGATTTCCGCAATGGTGTTGCCCAAGCGATCAACGTGATCCATGCCCACTGGGGTGATTACTGAAACATCAGCGTTGATCACGTTGGTGGCATCCCAGCGTCCGCCAAGACCAACCTCGACGACTGCAACATCAACAGGGGCATCAGCAAAACCAGCATAAGCAAGGGCAACGAGTGCCTCGAACTTGCTCATCTTTGGCCCGCCCTCGGCCTCTGACCAGGCGTCGGTCATCTCCATGTAAGGCTTGATTTCCTCGTAGATTCGCACGAAATCACGAGGGTGAATTGGCTTGCCATCAATGGCAATACGCTCTGTTACCAGCTGAAGGTGCGGGCTGGTGGTCCGGCCTGTGCGGCGGTGGAAAGCGCGCAGCAAAGACTCGATCATGCGGGTGGTTGAGGTTTTACCGTTGGTTCCAGCCACGTGAATTGCAGGGAAAGAATTCTGTGGTTGGCCCATCAGATCCATCATGTAGCTCATACGTCGGAAGGTGGGATCAATTTTGGTTTCCAACCAGCGTTGATCCAACTCTGCTTCCACCTGGGCAAGACGCAATAGATCTTCTTGGGTGATCTCTTGCGAGGCAGGTTCTTCTACTTCGCCTGCAAGATCGATGGGCAAAGACAGTCCGGTCTCGCCCAAGGTGACATCTCCCAAAGTGATGTCCTCGTTTTCGGAATCAAAAATTCCGTCATTGTTAGCCACTAGGCCAATTCCTCCAGACGCTTATTAATGCGTGCTACTTCTTCTGCTGCGATCTGTGCACGTACCCGGATCTTTTCCACCACTGCATCAGGAGCCTTAGACAAGAATGCTTCATTGCCTAGTTTCTTAGCGGTCGTCTCCACTTCCTTCTGTGCATTGGCCAGATCCTTTTCTAAGCGCTTGCGCTCAGCTGCCACATCGACAGTGCCGGAAGTATCCAGCTCAACGGTAATCGTTGCTTGGCTCAAACGGATCTCAATGCTGGCGGATGCTGCGAAATCGTCTTCAGGTGCGTCAATGCGGACCAAGGAACGCACGGAATCTTCCCAATCCTGCAGATCACAGGCAGCGAAATCTAGGCGAGCTGGAACCTTCTGAGAAGGCTTAACGCCCTGGTCAGCGCGGAAGCGACGAACCTCTGTAACAAGCTTTTCGACGTCGCCCATGCGCCTAGCAGCATCTGCGTCCACGGCGACTCCGCCGTTGGTGTCGGCTGCGGTTGGCCATGCGGAAACCACAATTGAGGTGCGTTCTGTGAGAGCCTGCCACAGCACTTCAGTGACGAAAGGCATGGCTGGGTGCAGCAAACGCAACAGTGCATCGAGCACATGGCCGAGAACCTTTTGGGTGTTTTCACCCTGTGCAGATGTGCCCTCACGAGGAATCTGGACCTTGGCAATTTCCAAGTACCAGTCACAGAACTCATTCCATGCGAATTGGTAGAGCTCCTCATTTGCCTTGGCAAATTGGTAGTTATCTAGGTACGCATCAACGTCCAAGCGCACCTGCTCCAGGCGGTCCACGATCCACCTGTCAGCATCGGTGAGTTCTTCACGTGCTGGCAAACCTTCAGATACAGCACCGTTCATCAGCGCAAACTTGGTTGCGTTGAACAGCTTGGTGGCAAAGTTGCGGGAGCTTTGTGCAGAATCCTCACCGACAGGAAGGTCCACCCCTGGGTTAGCGCCACGGGCAAGAGTGAAGCGCAAGGCATCAGCACCGTAGTTTTCCACCCAATCCATAGGGTCAATGCCGTTACCCAAAGACTTAGACATCTTGCGGCCGTGCTCATCGCGGACCAGGCCGTGCAGGAAGAGGTCAGTGAAAGGAATCTGTGGGCGGCCATCTTTGCCTTCCCCAAGTAGTTCTGGGGTTTCCTTCGCTGCAAAAGTGCCAAACATCATCATGCGGGCAACCCAGAAGAACAAAATGTCATAGGCGGTAACCAGCACGGATGTTGGGTAGAACTTCTCTAGCTCAGGGGTCTTTTCTGGCCAACCCATGGTGGAAAATGGCCAGAGTGCAGAAGAGAACCAGGTATCTAGAACATCAGGGTCCTGGACGTATCCTTCAGGTGCTTGCTCATCAGGTCCGACGCAGATGATTTCATCATTTGGTCCGTACCAAATTGGGATGCGGTGTCCCCACCACAGCTGACGGGAAATAGTCCAGTCATGCATGTTGTCGACCCACTCAAAGTAGCGGGGCTCCAAAGACTTCGGGTGGATGGTGGTATCGCCTTCGCGTACCGCATCGCCGGACATCTTGGCCAGCTCTTCTACCTTGACAAACCACTGCAAAGACAGGCGAGGCTCAATGGCTTCACCGGAACGCTCGGAGTGTCCAACGGAGTGAACATAAGGACGGATTTCTTTAACAATGCGTCCCTGTGCTGCAAGCTCCTCACGGACCTTCACGCGTGCTTCTTCGCGGGTGAGGCCATCAAATTGGGTGCCGGTATCCGCGATACGTCCGGTCTTGTCCATGATGGTGGGCATGTCTAGGTTGTGGCGCAAGCCCAATGCGTAGTCATTAGGGTCGTGTGCCGGGGTGATCTTCACGGCACCGGAACCAAACTCAGGATCAACGTAATCGTCGGCAACAACCTTAAGGCTTAGGTCATCGCGGAATGGATGTGGCAGGGTCTGGCCAACCAAGTCTTTGTAGCGCTCATCATCTGGGTGCACGGCAACAGCGACGTCACCGAGCATGGTTTCCACACGGGTGGTGGCAACAATGACATGTGGCTCATCATCATTGAGTGAGCCGTAGCGGATGGATACTAATTCGCCTTCGACATCTTTGTAGACAACTTCGATGTCTGAAACGGCGGTTTCCAGCACGGGCGACCAGTTGACTAGGCGGTTGGCCTGGTAGATGAGGCCGGCGTCGAAAAGCTTTTTGAAAATCGTTTGGACGGCGCGGGACAGCCCCTCATCTAAGGTGAAGCGTTCGCGGGACCAGTCCACGGAGTCGCCGATGGCGCGCATCTGCTCACCGATCTTGCCACCATATTCTTGCTTCCATTCCCAGACCTTCGCGATGAATTCTTCGCGGTCATAGTCATAGCGAGTCTTGCCTTCAGTTTCCTTCAGCATCGCCTCGACCTTGGTTTGGGTCGCAATACCAGCATGATCCATGCCCGGAAGCCACAAAACCTCAAAACCCTGCATGCGCTTGCGGCGGGCTAGAGCATCCATCAAGGTGTGGTCAAGCGCATGGCCCATGTGCAGCTGGCCGGTCACGTTTGGTGGGGGCAGAACAATGGAGTATCCCGGCTTATCGCTGGCGGGGTCGGCAGTGAAGTAACCGGCATCTACCCAGCCCTGGTACAACTTCGCTTCCACAGCTTTAGGATCCCAGGACTTAGGCAGTTTGTCTGCGCGGTTCTGGCTGGTTTTCGCATTATTCTGGTCAGTCACGCAGACCATCTTAACCCTTGTACTTGGTTATCAAGTAGCCGGATTTAAGTAAGTGAGGTTATTGCTTTGTGATAGCCCAATAAACAGGAATGGCCTTCCAGTTCACTGAGACATTATCTACTGCCTCTGAATAGCCGCCCACCACGTTTGGGTACCACAATGGGATGGCTGGGAGATCACGAAGAAGCATCTCTTGGGCCTGTTCATAAGCCTTGAAGGTGTCTTCTTTTGTGGGTGCTGCCGCCGCGTCTTTGATCAGCTGATCAAATTCTGGATTTTCGTACTTTGAATCATTGGATGCCACACCGGTGGTGTAGTTAGGTCCCAGGAAATTGCCGATGCTTGGATAATCAGCAAACCACGCAGTGCGGTAGGCCCCATCAAGTCCAGTGGTGCGGTAAGTATCGCGGAAGGATTTGAAATCTGGGAACGGATTTCCAATCGCAGAAATTCCTAGTTCATTGCTGATGCTGTTTGCTACTGCATCGACCCATTCCCTGTTGGGCACATCCGCGTTGTAGCTAATTTGCAATTCACCTTCAAAAGGCTCGATCTTTTCTGCTTCCTCCCACAGCTCGCGCGCCTTATCTGGTTGGAACAACAAAACATCGTTGCCTTCTAGGTCATCGCGCCAGCCCTCCAAAACGGGTACGGTGAAATCAAGCGCAGGAGTGTAGGTGCCATTGAAGATTTCTTGGGCGATTTCTTCACGGTTAATCGCCATCGAAATTGCTTGTCGACGCAAACCTCCCTGTTCCCCTTCAAAGTTCGGCGATTCCATACGAATCGATAGTTCCAAATACGATGCTGCTGGCTGATTGATCGATCGACCTGACAACTCATCTTCATAGGTTGTGTATGCCGACGGTGGAATCAGATCCAACACATCCAAGTTTCCGGCCAAAAGATCTGAATAGGCTGCATCGTTTTGCGCATAGAACACATATTTCAGGCCATCGTTTTGTGCCATCCGTGGGCCATCGTAGTGTTCATTGACCACTACTTTAAGCTCGGCGTTGTGATCCCATTGTTCCAATTTGTATGGGCCAGACGACACCGGGTTCTCACCAAACGCATCAATATCGTCACGTGCCGATGCTGGCATTGGGGCAAATCCGTAGTAGCCAATGCGTTGGGTGAATTCAGAATCCGGCTGTTCCAATTCAATGGTGAACGTGCGATCATCTAACACTTCAAGGCCATCGAGGCTTTCTACGCCGTCGGCATAACCTTTGATCGGTGAGAAGAAGGAGGTGTTGAGCAGTCCGTTTGCCACAACAAAATTCCAGGAAGCAACAAAATCATTCGCTGTGATTGCCGATCCATCGCTGAACTTTATGCCCTCCCGCAAAGTGACTTTATACGTGGTATCCGATTCCTGATCAATTGATTCCGCCAAATCATTTTGAGCAACCCCGGCTTCATCGAAATAGACAAGGCCGGAGTACAGCATGTCCACTACGCGCCCGCCACCGTTTTCATTGGTATCCCCCGGGATGAGGCCACGCTGAGGTTCCGTTCCGTTTACTGATACGTAATTCACATCTGCTGTATCACCAGTTGTGGAACATGATGCCAGCCCAAAGGTGAGAGTGGATGCCACCACCGCCGCGATGACTTGTTTGGTTATGCGCAATTTAAAACTCCTTGTGTTTCCCACTGCTGTTTGCAGCGACTAGTGCAGCCTTTTGGGTATGGCCGATAGATCAAGACAACAAGAAAATTTAATCAGTGAAGCACAGCACTTTCACAATGATTGGTGAGTTAAATCTCTTAACTACCCCCGGCAGTGGATTGAACATGTAAAACAAATACTTTTGGGGGGTATATCTAATTTGGTTTCATTCCACTGCACGAGGTGAAAATCCTGCTAGGGTCAGGTTCATGCGCTTTGGACTTGACCTGGGAACCACCCGCACTATTGCTGCCGCAGTTGACCGCGGGAACTACCCCATTGTCACTGTGGAAGACCACGTGGGTGACACCCATGACTTCATCCCTTCGGTCGTTGCACTCAAAGCAGATCAAATCGTCGCTGGATGGGATGCCATCAAAGTCGGGCAAGATCACCCATCGTTTCTTCGCTCCTTCAAGCGTTTGCTGTCCGAGCCCAATGTCACCGAAGCCTCACCCGTGATGTTAGGCGATGACACCCGCACTTTAGGCGAGGTGTTACACGCTTTTGCAGAAAATGTTGTATCCCATTTGCGCGCATTCCAAGAGCAGCTGGGTGACACCTCACCAATTGAGTTGGTCATTGGCGTGCCAGCTAATGCCCACAGCGCACAGAGGCTTTTAACCATGTCGGCTTTCAGCGCCACCGGCGTGACCGTAGTAGGTCTAGTCAACGAACCCAGCGCTGCAGCCTTCGAATACACCCACCGCCACGCACGCACGCTCAACTCCAAACGCCAAGCAATCGTGGTCTACGACTTGGGTGGTGGAACCTTCGATTCCTCCTTGATCCGTATCGATGGAGCACACCACGAGGTTATTTCCTCCATCGGCATTTCCCGCCTAGGCGGCGATGATTTCGATGAAATCCTCCTCCAATGCGCACTTAAGGCCGCAGGCAGGGAACATGATGCGTTTGGCAAACGCGCTAAAAATACGCTTCTCGACGAATCCCGCAACGCCAAAGAAGCCTTGGTTCCGCAATCACGCAGATTGATTTTAGAAATCGGCGACGATGACATCACCGTGCCTGTCTCTGATTTCTACGAAGCAGCTACGCCACTTATCGAAAAATCTCTAGCTGTCATGGAACCACTCATCGGCGCCGAAGACCTCAAAGACTCAGATATTGCAGGAATCTACCTCGTCGGTGGAGCCTCGTCACTTCCGTTAGTTTCCAGGCTGCTTAGGGAACGCTTCGGACGCCGAGTCCACCGCTCCCCTTTCCCATCAGGCTCTACTGCTGTGGGACTTGCTATCGCTGCGGATCCCTCTTCAGGTTTCCACCTTCGAGACCGCGTAGCACGTGGCATCGGAGTTTTTAGAGAACATGATTCCGGACGAGCCGTAAGCTTCGACCCACTCATTGCACCCAATACTGATTCTGCAACGGTGGTCACCCGCCGATACAAGGCTGTACACAACATTGGCTGGTTCCGCTTTGTGGAATACTCCACGGTTGCCGAAGACGGCAGCCCAGGTGACATTTCCCTCCTTAGCGAAATCAAGATTCCTTTTGACACCACGATCACTGACGTTGAAAACACCGCGATCTCCTATTTTGATGGCCCTGAAGTTGAAGAAACCATCACCGTCAACGACAACGGTGTAGCCTCAATTCGCATCAAAGTCCACGGTGGCACAACCGTCGAGCACACCATCTAACCCGACCAATGCGGCGCTTGTTTATGTATGCACTTGACCTTGAAAACCCGTGAGACGGGCTTCTGGGGAGGTATGACTTTTAAGCTTTAGAGCCACAATTTCGACCCGACCAAACCAGGAGACCCAGAATCTTCAAAAACTTAAATGTTGGGTCTCTGTGTCTGGTATTGAGCGCGATACACCAAACCAGGAGACCCACAAACGTCGAAAACGATGTTTCTGGGTCTCCTGGTTTGGTCCTATGCCGGTCTTATGCCACCAAGCACGCGAACAGCTATTTCGGCGCTAAGGCGACTCGCAATTAAATCACCACTTTGGTGCAGGTGGCGTCCAATTCTGCATTGCTTTCAAAAGCTCGTGAGGATCAGATTCCACGATGAGGCAGTCAAAGAAGTCGCGTTTGATGAAACCGCGCTGAGTCATTTGCTCAAGCATTTCTAATAGTGGCTGCCAGAAACCGTCGACATCATAAAGTGCGACAGGTTTGTGGTGAATACCTAATTGCTGCCAGGTCCAGACTTCAAAAAGTTCTTCCAAGGTGCCTGCTCCACCTGGCATGGCAATGAATCCGTCACCCAGCTCCGCCATGCGGCGTTTGCGGATATGCATATCTGGAACAATTTCCAGTTCGGTGAGCTTTTCATGGCCTAGCTCACCGTTCATCAACGATTCAGTGATAACACCGAATGCTTCGCCGCCGGATTCTAGAAAGGCATCGGCAACGACGCCCATCAGCCCTACTTTTCCGCCACCATAAACAAGGTCAATGCCATGTTCAACGGCGGTTTTTGCCAGTACCTGCGCGGACTGTGTGTACAGCGAGGAGCTGCCTAGCGCCGAGCCCGTGAAAACGGTGACGCGTTGGAGGGTTGGGGCGTCGAAAAGCGAAGTCATGCGTTCAAGATTAGAGCAAGTCGCGCACTGCTTCACGCTCGGCCTGCAGTTCCTTCACGTTCGCATCAATCCGTGCGCGTTGGAAATCGGAGATCTCGAGGCCTTCGACAATCTCCCATTCGCCGTTGCGGGACACCGTTGGCAAACCAACAATAATGCCTTCTGGAATGCCATAAGCACCTGTTGATGGAATGGCGGCTGTTGCCCACTGCTCAGTTCCCTGGACCCAATCACGCATGTGATCAATAGCCGAGGACGCTGCAGATGCTGCAGAGGACTTTCCGCGGACCTCAATAATTTCCGCGCCGCGGTTAGCCACGCGTGGAATAAACTCCTCGACATACCAATCGTGGTCAACAAGGTCAGCGACCTTCTCCCCACCAACGGTTGCATAAGTAATGTCCGGGAACTGGGTTGCGGAGTGATTACCCCACACCACCATGTTCTCGAATTCCGCAGATCCGCGACCAAGCTTTGTAGCCAATTGGGAAATGGCACGGTTGTGGTCAAGGCGCATCATGGCGTTGAAGCGGGATGAAGGAACGTCGGGCGCTGCTGCTGAAGCAATCAACGCATTAGTGTTAGCTGGGTTTCCGACAACAAGCACACGGATATCATCTGCTGCGTGGTCATTGATCGCTTTACCCTGTGGTCCGAAAATTTTTCCGTTGTTAGCCAGGAGGTCCGCGCGCTCTTCTCCCTTGCCACGAGGTTTTGCACCAACCAGGAAGGCCGCATTTGCGCCATCGAATGCCTCATTGGCATCTGCGGTAATGGTGATGTTGCGCAACAGTGGGAATGCGGAATCTAAAAGTTCCATTGCAACACCCTCTGCCCCACCAAGAGCTTGAGGAATTTCGAGCAATTTGAGTTCTACAGGAGTATCAATTCCGAAAACGTCACCGTTTGCAATACGCCACAACAGTGAATAGGAAATCTGACCAGCTGCGCCGGTGACAGTTACTTTTTTGGTGGAGATGTTCTGCGGGGAATTCATCAACAATCCTCAATCCTTGTAGGGGGTCCACTAAGACTCCATGCTATCCCGACCAAAAGATAACAGCCACCAGTTTTAGGTGATCTTGGCGATACCTAGAAATCACCCCCGAATTGCCCCAATATGTACCCCTTACCTGCGAAATATCGATTCCTGCGGAAGAATCAGCGCGGTGTACAAGCAATTTCACGCGATTTCGGGCACCATTTATAGATGTTAGGTGGGATTTCCTGATGGTGTGATCTTTAATTTTTGCACTATCACTATCACGTATTCTTGTTTTTAAGTACCCGGAAGGAATTGATCGATTATGGCGACATCGGATCGAGATGCCGAAAATCTATACCCGAACGGTAGCGACTACACAGAATCCGACTCTGGACATTCCGCCACTCCTGAAGAAGTAGTAGCCACAGCTTTGACCTTTTTCGCCGAACAAGGGTTCAGCGAAACAAAGCTGGAAAGAATTGCCAAGGCATCAGGCATGTCCAAGCGCATGATCCACTACCACTTTGGCGATAAAAAAGGCCTGTATATAAAGACCGTGGCCCACGCGTTAAATTTGCTTCGCCCAGAAGCTGAGGCCATGCAACTTGATTCCGCTGTGCCGGTCGATGGTGTCCGCAAAATTGTTGAAGCTGTTTACACCTGCATCACTAAGCATCCAGAGGCCGTGCGCCTTTTATTGATGGAGAATTTGCAAGCTCAAGATGGAGTAGATTCCACAGCTGCATATTCAGATGAGTCCAACGTACTGCTTAATTTAGACAAGCTTTTAATGTTGGGCCAAGATGCTGGCGCGTTCCGTCCGGGAATTTCAGCGGAGGACGTCCTGGTTTTGATCAGTTCCCTTGCTTACTATCGCGTGTCCAACAAAAAGACGTTGAAAAACCTTTACGCTCTTGATCTAGAATCTGAGGCAAATATTGAGGGCATGAAGCGCATTGTTGTGGATACCGTGTTGGCGTTTTTGACCTCAAATATCCAAAACACCGGCAATTCTAGCTACCTGGTGGTTGGTGGCAAGACCACCGAACCAGAAGCAGATGACAGCGTGTACAGCTTTGACACGGATGTCTTTGAAAACTAGGGGCCCACTAAATTTCCCCTAGCAGTGCCAATCCCTTTTCCGCCCATTCAATTTCTGCCCGCGCCCGGATAATCTGCCCTTCATAGGCGAACACCTTGAATGCCACGATGCGTTCATGCTCACTTTGAGGTGAACGTGCAAGGCGTCTAGCCAGAGTTGGATGGGTTTTGGCTTTGAGTTCCTCAATCATTGATTCGGATTGAATTTTTACTTGTTCAAAGTGAGCGATGTGTGCCCTTAAATGTCGGCGTGCATCATCTTGCGAACCAACTTCAAAATAGGCAGCCTTTAGCCGAGCGGGGTCCCTGGTGGGGCCATAAACAATCGGGTCTTGCCATGCTTTTCTTAGCGCTTCCCACCCTTTTTCACTCAGGGCGTATTCCGTTTTCGTAGCTCCTTTAGAGCCCCACGGAACTTCAGATCCCACCAGCAGTTCTTCCGACTCCATTTTTCTCAGCTCTGGGTAGATCTGCGAATCAGATCCGCTCCACACAAAGCCCACCGAGGCCCCAAATCGTTGAGAGGCTTCATATCCGGTCAAAGGGCCAGAGCTTAACAGAGCTAGTAATGCTGATCGTAGAGTCACGTGCTCATTGTCCCATATTCACCTCACAACTGGGTTCAAATACCCGCAGCTCAGAGGCCTTAGGTGACACTTTCTCAAAATTACCTATTGACAGTGAGCTGGAACACATGCAAAATATGATCTACGCCATAAACTAACTAAGAGTTTAGGTATTTGATTATATAGTTCTTTAGGAGCCGATCATGACACTGTCAGAGCGCACAGTCACCACCACCGCCAAAATCCTTCCGCATCCACTCAATGCTTGGTACGTTGCAGCATGGGACCATGAACTCACCACCAAAAAGCCCATAGCCAGGACAATCGCCAATAAACCACTAGCTATGTACCGCACCAAAGATGGCCGCGCTGTTGCTTTAGCTGATGCCTGCTGGCACCGTCTCGCCCCACTATCCAAGGGAAAGCTCGTTGGAAATGATGGAATTCAGTGCCCTTACCACGGGCTGGAGTACAACTCCGCTGGCCGATGCATGAAGATGCCAGCACAAGAAACCCTCAACCCTTCAGCAGCAGTCAATTCCTACCCAGTGGTTGAAGCACACCGATTTGTCTGGGTATGGCTCGGTGATCCCACGTTGGCAGACCCCACCAAGGTGCCAGACATGCACCAGATGAGTCACCCTGAGTGGGCTGGCGATGGACGCACCATTTCCGCAGAGTGCAATTACCAACTCGTTCTGGACAACCTCATGGATCTAACCCATGAAGAGTTCGTGCATTCCTCCAGCATCGGCCAAGACGAACTCAGCGAATCAGAGTTCATAGTCACCCACACTGAAGATTCCGTCACTGTCACACGATGGATGCACAACATTGATGCACCACCATTTTGGCAAAAGAACATGAATGATAAATTCCCTGGATTTGAGGGCAAAGTGGATCGCTGGCAGATCATCCACTACTACTACCCTTCAACTATTTGCATTGATGTTGGGGTGGCAAAAGCTGGAACTGGAGCACCAGAAGGAGATCGCAGCCAGGGAGTCAATGGGTATGTCATGAATACCATCACCCCCGATTCTGATCGTTCCTCCCATTACTTCTGGGCGTTTATGCGCAACTACCGCTTAGAAAGCCAAACGATAACCACCCAACTTCGTGATGGCGTATCGGGAGTGTTCAAAGAAGATGAGGAAATGTTAACGGCTCAACAAGATGCCATTGACGCCAACACGGACTATGAGTTCTACAACTTAAATATCGATGCCGGTGGCATGTGGGTGCGCAGAATTTTGGAAGAAGCCCTGGCCAAGGAAGGCCGCCTGGACATCCCCACTACGTTCCCTCGATCAGCACGGGAGGTGTAGATCATGAAATCCGAGTGGCAAAAAGCCGTCATCACATCGAGTGAAATCATTGCTGAGAACATTCGACGAATAGAACTATCCCCGAAATTTGCGGTTCCGGTGAAACCCGGCGAACATCTCAAGATCATGGTGCCCCTAAAAACAAAACAGGAAAAGAGATCGTATTCCATCGTTGATGCTCATCACGATGGGTCGACTCTAGCCCTGAGCGTACTTAAAACCAGAAACTCCCGTGGTGGTTCTGAGTTTATGCATACGCTTCGACCAGGAGATGAAGTTACAGTCTCCAGGCCGTCTCAGGATTTTCCTCTCCGCGTGGGCGCACCTGAATATGTACTTGTCGCCGGTGGTATTGGAATAACAGCAATCCGCGGCATGGCATCACTTTTGAAAAAATTGGGAGCAAACTACCGTATCCATTTCGCAGCACGCAGCCTTGATGCCATGGCGTATAAAGATGAGCTTGTGGCAGAGCATGGCGAAAACCTGCACCTTCACCTAGATTCTGAGGGCACCACCATTGATGTCCCTGCGTTGATTAACTCTTTAAACCCACATACTGAGCTTTATATGTGTGGTCCCATCCGGTTGATGGACGCTATCCGACGCGCGTGGAATCAACGAGGACTTGATCCCACCAATCTACGTTTTGAAACTTTCGGAAACAGCGGTTGGTATCTTTCAGAATCTTTCCAGGTAAACGTCCCAGAACTTGGTCTGCACGCCACCGTGAATAAGGATGAAAGCATGCTGGAGGCCTTGCAAAAAGCCGGGGCCGCTATGATGTTTGATTGCCGAAAAGGCGAATGTGGTTTGTGCCAAGTCCGCATCCTAGACGTTGATGGGAAAGTTGATCACCGTGATGTGTTTTTCTCAGATCGTCAAAAAGAATCCGATGCCAAGGCCTGTGCCTGCGTATCCCGAGTAGTTTCCTCCCCCACTTCTTCCCCGACCTCGACCATTACGGTCGCTCTCTCCTAAAGGAGCCTGGCATGGATATCCGCCAAACAATCAACGACACTTCGATGTCGACTTATCAGTGGTTCATTGTGTTTATCGCGGTGCTGCTTAATGCACTGGATGGTTTTGATGTCCTCGCTATGTCCTTTACCGCCAACGCCGTCACTGAAGAATTCGGCCTTAGTGGCAGCCAACTTGGTGTGCTTCTCAGCTCTGCCCTTTTCGGTATGACTGCCGGATCTTTGATTTTTGGACCAATCGGTGACCGCTTCGGTCGTAAAAACGCGCTGATGATTGCTTTGCTCTTCAACGTGGTGGGACTATTTTTGTCCTCTACTGCTCAGTCAGCAGGCCAGCTTGGTGTGTGGCGTTTGATCACGGGCCTTGGCATCGGCGGTATCCTTGCCTGCATCACCGTGGTGATCAGTGAATTCTCCAACAACAAAAACCGCGGCATGGCAATGTCCATTTACGCTGCAGGTTACGGCGTTGGAGCCTCGGTGGGCGGATTCGGTGCAGCGCAGCTGATCCCAACGTTTGGGTGGCGTTCCGTTTTTGCAGCGGGTGCTATTGCAACTGGTGTAGCCATGATTGTCACTTTCTTCTTCATGCCTGAATCCGTGGATTGGTTAAGCACTCGCCGCCCTGCGGGCGCTCGCGAAAAAGTCAACAACATCGCACGCCGCTTGGGCAAGGTTGGCACGTTTGAGTTTCCAGGCGAGCAAAGCTTGTCGACGAAAAAAGCCGGTGTTCAATCTTATGTTGCCCTGATGAACAAAGATAACCGCGCCACCACGATCAAGTTGTGGGCTGCGTTTGGCATCGTGATGTTCGGCTTCTACTTTGCCAACACCTGGACTCCGAAGCTGTTGGTTGAAATGGGCATGTCTGAGCAGCAAGGCATCATCGGTGGTTTGATGCTGTCGATGGGTGGTGCCTTTGGTTCCTTGCTCTATGGCTTCCTCACCACCAAGTTCAGTGCTCGCAACACATTGATGGTGTTCATGGTGCTTGCGGGTGCCACCTTGATCATGTTCATCACCTCCACGTCTGTTCCATCCATCGCGTTTGCCAGCGGTGTGGTCGTGGGAATGCTCATCAATGGTTGCGTGGCTGGTCTGTACACTATTTCCCCACAGCTCTACTCCGCGGAGGTTCGTACCACTGGTGTGGGTGCGGCGATCGGTATGGGTCGTGTCGGTGCTATCTCAGCTCCGCTTCTGGTGGGTAGCTTGTTGGATTCGGGTTGGTCACCAACTCAGCTGTATGTCGGAGTTGCGGTGATCGTTGTGGCCGGTGCAACCTCGTTGATTGGTATGCGCACTCAGGCGGCAACGGTCGTCGAAAAGCAGCCTGAAGCTTTAGCGACCAAATAAGGCCGCGATTCCTAGCATGCCGACGAGCGCTAGGAAGGTGGTTAAAAAGACGGTATCGCGGGCGAGTATCTCGCCTTTGCGGTACGTCGCCGCGTAGTTGTACACGTTTTGTGCGGCGGGCAAAGCAGCCAAAATAACAGCGGCGTAGAGATAATCACCGTCCAAACCAAAGGCCTTAGCGATTAAAAATGTAATGGCTGGCATGCCGACGATTTTCATCGCGGTTGCAGTCAAAACGCTAGGGCGATCAGGTTTGGAAGACAGCACGTTGGTTGATGGCAATGATGCACCGAAGCTCATCAAAATGAGCGGAATGGATGCACCACCCAAAATGATAGTGGGTTCCATGACTGCTGCAGGCAGCTGAATTTCCAAAAGGCACACCACCAACCCGGCGATAGATGCCAACACAATTGGGCTAAGCAGTGAACCTTTCACTGCGGCCCAAATTTTTTGTCCCCGACTACCTGCAACATCACCTGATGTTAAAGCCGCCAAGATAAGTGGTGCGAAGATCACCATTTGCATAACCAAAATCGGGGCCACGTATGCGCCGGTGCCCAGCACATAAATTGATACCGGCAGGCCAATATTGTTGGAATTCACATAGGCTGATGCCGCTGCCCCGGTTGCCGTAGTAGCAATATCTTTTTTGAAGAAAACCGCCGAAATCACGCAATACACAGCTGCAGTAACCAGAGTGGCCACAAAGGTCACCACGATAACCGGCGAGATCAATTCGCTCGGATCTGATTGCGCGACAACATTAAACAACAACGCTGGGGTTGCCGCATAAAATGCAATGCGGTTTAACACTAAGCGCTGTTTGTCATCGGTGATAACCCCCAGCTTTGCCAGGAGAAATCCAACTCCGATGACCGACAGGATAATGGCAAAGCCGGTGATCACTCCCGCCAATTAAGCGGTCTTTTCTTCTGCTACGGATTCCAGCATCTCTGGTTCGGCTTCACCCCGAGCCACTGCCCCGGAAATAATCACCTCAGCGACATCTTCCCTATCAGGCAGGTCATACATGATCGGCACGAGGATTTCTTCCATGATGGCGCGCAGACCACGCGCTCCTGTCTTGCGTTCAAGGGCTTGGTTAGCGATTTCCTCCAACGCGTCATCAGTAAATGTCAGTACAGCCCCATCCATTTCAAACAGGCGCTGGTACTGCTTCACTAACGAGTTGCGTGGTTCGGTGAGCACCTTGACGAGGGATTTTTGATCCAGGTTGGATACGGTAGCCACCACGGGCAGACGGCCGATGAATTCTGGGATGAGCCCAAATTTCACGAGGTCTTCCGGCCGGACATCTTTAAAGATATCCACGATGTCGGCTTCTTCCTTCTTGGAAGCTACCTCAACACCAAAACCTAAGCCCTTCTTACCGTTGCGGTCTGCGATGACTTTTTCCAGACCAGCAAAAGCTCCGGCGACAATGAACAAAATATTCGTGGTGTCTAATTGAATGAAATCTTGGTTGGGGTGCTTGCGGCCGCCCTGTGGTGGGATCGCAGCAACGGTGCCTTCCAAAATTTTCAGCAACGCCTGCTGCACGCCTTCACCGGATACGTCACGGGTGATGGAGGGATTTTCAGATTTCCTGGAAATCTTATCCACCTCATCGATGTAAATGATGCCGCGTTGGGCACGCTCCACATCGAAATCAGCAGCTTGCAGGAGCTTCAGCAGAATATTTTCTACATCTTCACCCACATAGCCAGCCTCTGTCAGTGAGGTGGCATCGGCGATAGCAAACGGAACATCGAGTAGTTTTGCCAAAGTCTGTGCCAGGAAAGTCTTGCCTGAACCTGTTGGTCCAAGCATCAAAATATTGGACTTCACTAACTCAGTTTCTGGCTCATCGTTGCGGCGGCGCCCAACAGTTTCCGACGCACGAAGACGCTTGTAGTGGTTGTACACCGCAACAGACAGGATACGTTTCGCCGGATCCTGCCCAATGACATACGTATCAAGGAAGGCAGAAATCTCCGATGGCTTGGGGAGCTCATTGCGCTCCTGTTCATCAGGTTGAACCTGCCCGAGCTCTTCTTCAATAATCTCGTTGCACAGCTCGATGCATTCATCACAAATGTATACGGCACCACCTGCGATGAGTTTTTTTACCTGCTTTTGGCTCTTTCCGCAGAAGGAACATTTGAGCAGATCGGCGCTTTCCTGCATACGTGCCATTAGACTGTGAGACCCGCTTCCACGATTGAAAAGATTTACTGCGTACAACTCTAACCAACAATATTGGCAATGGGTTGTTCCATCTTAGCGTTTTACCTGTGATCCGTGCTTGAGCGGTACGCTTAAGCCAATGAATCCCGAGTTTATTCACGGCGCTGTAGAAATCGAAACCACTGCCTTAGGCCTTCGACCGCTGCGGCTCCGCAAGGATCTGGTTGACCGTTTTTGTGATACCCAGTTTAGCGCGATGCAGCGCCAGCCGTCAGGCGTGCGGATTGTTTGCCGCACCACGGCTACATCAATTTCACTGACTACCTTCTCCACGCGCGTGGTCTATCTGGATTCAGGCAGGCCGGGTGGCAAGATTGATGTGCTTATCGACGCCGCCCCCGCACTTTCCACGCCAACGTCCGGGGGCGATACCACGGAAGTAGATTTCCTCACCGGCGCCACACAGCGGCGCACCGAAGGCCCACAAATACTTACGGTGGATGGACTCTCCGAAGCCGAGAAATTAGTCGAGTTCTGGCTGCCTCACAATGAAGAAATTGAGATTCTTTCACTAGAGGCCAATGCCGAACTTCATCCTGTAAAAGATGATCGGCCGATGTGGGTTAATTACGGCAGCTCGATTAGCCAGGGATCTAATGCCACATCCCCGTCGAAGATTTGGCCAGCGTTGGCTGCACAAGAGAAAAATATGAGTCTGCTCAATTTAGGCTTCGGTGGAAGCGCCATGCTTGATTCATTTATGGCCAGGATGATCAGGGATACTCCCGCTGATCTCATCACCGCCGAAATCGGTATCAATATTGTCAACGGGGATGTGATGCGGCGGCGAGGTTTAGAGTCAGCTATTGATGGATTTATCAGCACCATCAGAGATGGACATACCGAAACCCCAATTAAAATTATCTCGCCGTTTTATTGCCCGATTCATGAAAAAACTCCAGGTCCCGGCGCGTTTGATACCGCTTCTTTTGGTAGCGGGCAGATCAAGTTTTTGGCCACAGGTGAACCCGATGATCTAGGGCGTTTAACCCTGGAGATGGTGCGTGAGGTGTTGGAGGGGTTCGTCGAAAAGCAAAAAGACCCGCACCTTTCCTACATTGATGGTGCGAGTCTCTACCAGGTAGGCGATGCGCCGTTGCCGGATAATTTGCATCCGGACGAGGCATCGCATGCCTTGATTGCGCAGCGCTTAATTAAGCAACTTTGAAATCAGCTTCGGTGATTTCGCGCAGTTCTTCCACGGTGACGCCATCGGCGCACTCGATCAGGGTGAGTCCTTCGTTGGGATCCACAGAGAACACTGCGTGGGTGGTGACAATCATGTCCACGCACTTCGCGCCAGTTAGTGGCAGGCGGCAAGCTTCGAGGATCTTCGGCTCGCCCTTTTTGGTGACGTGATCGGTCATGGCGATGATCTTGGATGCGCCGTGAACCAGGTCCATTGCGCCACCCATGCCCTTAACTAGCTTGCCCGGAATCATCCAGTTGGCCAGGTCGCCGTATTGGGAGACTTCCATTACACCCAAGACAGCAACGTCAACGGCGCGGGAACGAATCATGGCGAAGGAATCCGAGGAGGAGAAGTAGGAAGCACCTGGTGCAACCGTGATGGTTTCCTTGCCCGCATTGATCAGCTCTGGGTCGAGCTGCTCTTCAGTTGGGTAAGGGCCAACGCCGAGCACTCCGTTTTCAGAGTGCAAAATTACCTCTAGTCCCTCTGGCAGGTAGCCGGGGATTAAGGTGGGCATGCCGATGCCAAGGTTGACGTACTGGCCGTCTTCTAGTTCTTGGGCAACGCGGGCTGCCATTTGGTTATGATCCCAAGTCATTATTTAGACACCGTCCTGTTTTCGATACCGGTTTCTTGTGGTCCAACATGGACGACACGGTTTACGTAAATTCCTGGCAGATCAATTTCATCTGGGTGGAGCTCATCAACCAGGTGCTCGACCTGGGCGATGGTGATCTTGCCACTCATGGCTGCATCTGGGTTGAAGTTCTGCGCGGTCTTGCGGAACACCAAGTTGCCAAAGCGGTCTGCCTTGTGTGCGTGAACCAGGGCGAAGTCAGCGCGGATGCCCTCTTCCATGACATATAGCTGGCCGTTGAACTCGCGGGTTTCCTTAGGCTTGGAAACAACCGCAACGGTGCCGTCGGTGTTGTAGCGCTGCGGCAAGCCACCTTCTGCGACCTGCGTGCCTACACCTGCGGTGGTGAAAAATGCTGGAATGCCAGCGCCACCTGCACGGAGGCGTTCTGCCAATGTGCCCTGTGGGGTGAACTCAACGGTGAGTTCGCCTTCTAGGTACTGACGTGCATATTCCTTGTTGGATCCAAGGTAAGAGCCAATGGACTTGGAGATTTTTTTGTCCAACAGCAGGAGTCCAAGGCCAAAGCCGTCGGTGCCTAGGTTGTTGGAAATGATGGTCAAATCGCCTGCGCCTTGTTCGCGCAGGGCAAGGATCAATGCAGTGGGAATGCCCACGAGGCCGAAGCCACCGACGGCGATGGAAGCACCGTCTGGGATATCGGCCACCGCTTCAGCAGTGGAAGAAATGGTCTTGTTAATCATGTGAGACATGCTAACGTAATGTTCATAATAAGCACAAGGGTTCGTAATGCGAACAAAAAGAGGAGTTGATGGGATGGTCGAACAATCACCAGATTTTGTCCAATCATTTGCCCGCGGCCTATCTGTGATCCGAAGTTTTAGCGCAGACAATCCGTCCCAAACTTTGTCAGAAGTAGCCAGCCAAACTGGACTGTCACGGGCCACCGCTAGGCGCTTCCTCCACACCCTGACAGACCTTGGGTACGCGGTAAATATTGATTCCAAATTCCAGCTCACACCACGTGTCTTAGAACTGGGATCAAGCTATCTATCTGCATTATCCCTGCCTGCGATAGCACAGCCTCGCCTGGAAGTACTCTCCCGCCAGGTGGGAGAATCCAGTTCCATGTCAGTACTGGATGGCACCGACATCATCTACGTATGCCGTGTTCCAGTGCGTCGAATTATGACGGTGAATATCACCATCGGCACCCGCTTCCCGGCATACGCAACTTCAATGGGGCGCGTCATCTTGGCTAGCCTGCCCGAGGATGAATTGGATGAGATCCTCGCCACGGCACCCCCGGAACAGCTAACCACCCGGTCACTAACCTCCATCGCTTCGATCCGAGAAGAGATCGTAGCTACCCGCGAAAGGGGGTGGGCATTGGTGGATCAGGAGCTCGAGCCAGGATTACGATCGCTGGCGGCTCCCATCACAGATGCTTCAGGTGTTGTGGTTGCGGCCATCAATGTTTCAACCCAATCGGCGTCACATTCAGTGGAGGATATTCGCAAGCAGATGTTGCCGCAGCTGCTTGAAACTGCACAAGCTATTTCTACTGACCTTTTGTCTCTCTAGCATTTTAAGGAAAATCATGAATCCTCAAGACATCGTCATCTGTTCCCCACTGCGCACCCCAGTTGGTGCTTATGGTGGATCATTCACCGGAATTCCCGTCCAAGATCTTGCCACCACCGTGATCAACGCGATTGTTGATGCCACCGGCATTACCGGCGACGATGTAGACGACCTCATCCTTGGCCAAGCTTCCCCCAACGGTGCTGCTCCTGCGTTAGGTCGCGTTGTTGCATTGGACTCCAAACTGGGACAAAACGTTCCTGGCATGCAGCTTGACCGCCGTTGTGGTTCCGGCCTGCAGGCCATTGTCACCGCTGCCTCCCATGTGGCTTCCGGCGCGGCTGACCTGATCATCGCCGGTGGTGCAGAATCCATGAGCCGCACCGAATACACCGTCTCTGGCGATATCCGCTGGGGTGTAAAAGGTGGCGATATGCAGCTGCGCGATCGTCTCGCAGAAGCACGTGAAACCGCTGGTGGACGCAACCACCCAATCCCTGGTGGCATGATCGAAACCGCTGAGAACCTGCGCCGCGAATACCAAATTTCCCGCGAGGAGCAGGATCAAATCTCCGCAGCTTCCCAACAGCGTTGGGGCAAAGCAGCAGATGCAGGGCTTTTCGACGACGAGATCGTGCCAGTTACCGTTCCTGCCAAAAAGCGCGGCCAGGAGCCAACCATTGTCTCCCGTGACGAGCATGGTCGACCAGGAACGACCGTCGAAAAGCTTGCCTCCCTGCGCCCAATCATGGGCCGCCAAGATGATGAGGCAACCGTGACCGCCGGCAACGCTTCTGGTCAAAATGATGGCGCTGCCGCAGTAATCGTGACAACTCGTGCCAACGCAGAGGCAAAGGGCCTGCGCCCAGTCATGCGTCTGGCCGGATGGTCTGTGGCTGCAGTTCCACCAGAGACCATGGGTATTGGACCAGTTCCAGCAACCAAGAAGGTCCTTGATCGTTTGGGACTAACCTTGGACGATATCGGAGCAATCGAGCTGAATGAAGCTTTCGCAGCTCAGGCGTTGTCTGTGCTGAAGGAATGGGGAATCTCTTGGGAAGACGAGCGCGTCAACCCACTTGGTTCCGGTATTTCCATGGGCCACCCAGTTGGTGCAACCGGAGCTCGCATGGCGGTAACCTTGGCTCACCGCATGCAACGTGAAAACACCCAGTACGGCCTGGCAACCATGTGCATCGGTGGCGGCCAGGGTCTTGCAGCTGTATTTGAGAAGGAGAACTAAACATGGCAATTTTGCACAGCGTTTCCTACGGATCATCCAACAACACATTGGTGTTTATTGGATCTTTGGGATCCACCACCGACATGTGGCTGCCACAGCTTGATGCGTTGCACAAGGACTTCCGTGTCATCGCCGTTGATCACCGCGGACATGGACTTTCTGAAGTTGTTCACGGCACCCCAACTGTTGCAGATCTCGCTCAAGACGTGCTGGATACCCTCGATGATCTGGGTGTCACCACTTTTGGCGTGATTGGTTTGTCCCTTGGTGGTGCGGTGGCTCAGTACTTGGCTGCTACTTCTGATCGCGTAACCAAGGCTGCATTTATGTGCACGGCTGCGAAATTCGGCGAGCCTCAGGGCTGGTGGGACCGTGCTGCTGCGTGCCGTGAAAACGGCACCGCATCCCTGTCTGAAGCCGTGATCCAGCGTTGGTTCTCCCCTTCCTGGCTGGAGAACAACCCTGCATCCCGCGAACACTTTGAAGCCATGGTTGCAGGTACCCCTTCTGAAGGTTATGCGCTGTGCTGCGAAGCCCTAGCCACCTGGGATTTCACCAACCGTCTTGGAGAGATCACCGTTCCAGTGCTCACCATAGCCGGTGCAGATGACCCTTCCACGCCTCCAGAAACCTTGCAGATCATCGCCGACGGCGTTGCAAACGGGCGCGCAGAAGTACTAAGCCCCGCTGCACACGTGCCCACTATCGAGCGCCCATCTGAGGTAAATGAACTGCTAGCGCAACATTTCGCTTAATGTTATAAGCATGTTTACAACTAGTCTCCTGCCCCGTCGCCAGTTGTTGCTTCGGCGTTTACTCGCTGAATTCACCACTGATCGCCGGGGCAGGTTTCTTGTTGTCACCGGACCTCACGGGGTTAATAAGGAGCATTTCACCCGGGAGTTCGCCGCCGAGTTGGGGGAATTTGAGGTCAACCATCTTCTCAAAAAACGTCCGCGGCTAAGCATCGTCGTGGTCGATGATGTGCATTTAGCTGATCCCGACGATATCCAAAAAACACTCAATTTGGTGCACACCAAGGGCCTGATCGTGTTGGCCTCTGCCCCGCACCGGATCCCAGGCGCCACGGATTTGCTGGCGCTGCCACCACTGACGGTCGCGGAAACCGCGCTGCTTGCGCGCCAAATCGTCGGCCACTGCACGCCAACCACCGCCCACCGCCTCAACGACGCTGCAGGTGGGTTGCCACAACTTATCAGAGAGCTTCTCGACGCCACCCCCATCGATCACTGGTCCACCGACCGCCCTACCTTAACCGTGCCAGAACACTGGATGACCACGATCGACATTAAAGATCCAGTGCTTCGGGAAGTTGCATCGCACCCATTCTTTGATGGCTGCCCCGTTGGAGAACTCAATGCCGATAAGTTTGTCGAAGACGGGACGTTGATTCACGAAAACGGTGTCTTAAGATTCCGCAGCCCAGAAGAACGAACCCTAGTCAGAGCATCCACCCCGCCGTCGATGGCTAAAAACCCGCGGGAGTGGGAAACAACGGAAGGGGGCGTCGATAAGCTTATTGCCGCTGGAAACCTGCCACTTGCCCGGCTGCATGTGGAGGAACTACCCCAGGCCGAAGAGCAGCGCGCCTTTTTGGCGCTGTATGGCGGGCAATCTTTTGAGGCGGCGTCAACCTCACCGTTTTACGGTCTAGCCACCTGGGATCCGGACACCATGCGCGGCAACCCGACGTTTGACATGTTTGCCGATGCCTTAGACACCGGCCATTTTGAAGCAACGCCGCGCCCAGATGCCCCAGCAGAAGCCCAAATCCATGATTTCATCAGCGGCTGGTTGGCCTTAGTTTATGATGATCCGCTAACCGCCCGCCGTTTGCTGTCCAGACGCGGCCCCTCCGATTTGGTGGGCTTGTGGCAATCCGCATTCCTTGCACGCGCACACTATGTTTTAGGTGAATTCCAACAAGCCTCCGCCGTGGTAGAACGGGGCCTTGCCACCGGCGATCGCACCGGAGCTTCCCTGCTTGAGCCAGTCCACCTCTGGACCGGCGCCCAAGTAGCAGCCATGTCCGGGCGCACAGAATTAGCCAACCACTATTTGCAGCGCCTCACTGTTCCAGATGATGCATTTCTCATCCAAAAACTCAGTGCATCCATGGGCAAACTCATCACCGCATCCATGACCTCTGACACGCGTGCCGCCTCATTAGCGGGCGATCGCATGGCCTCGGTTGTGTACACCACCAATACCCAACAGCCCGGTTTTTGGGCATGGGAAGATATGTACGCAATCTCTCTAATCCGCACCGGACGCATCGATGCTGCCGCCGCTGTGATGGATGGGATCCCCGACTCCACCATCCCATCGCTTCGGGCACGAAACTTAGTGCCGCAGGCAAATATCGAAATCCAACGAGGCTCCACTGCGCGCGGAGTAAAAATGCTCTCAGAAGCCGTCGATCTGATCTCCTCGGTCAACATGCCAGCTTATGAAGCCCGCATCCTTTTCGAATACGGCCTCGTCCTTCGACGCATGGGCAGGCGCAGCCAAGCCGCAGAAATGTTTACGCACGCTGAAGAAGTATTCACCGCCATGGGAGCAGTCAGCCTCGCTGCACGATGCCACGGTGAAAGAAAAGTCGCCGGAGTTGGTGGACCACGCAGATCAGCGCAGGGTCTTACCCCTCAAGAAGAGCAAATCACTGCGCTGGTCGTGGACGGATACTCCAACCAAGAAGTCGCCCGCGAGCTTTCCTTATCCGCCAAAACGGTGGAATATCACCTCACTCGGGTGTATAAAAAGCTCGGGGTTCCCTCCCGTGGAGCGCTCCGGGAATTACTTAAGGTCTGATACCGCGTTGTTCAGCAACTTGAAACCGTGGTTTGAGTTCGGCACACCCGCATACACCGCGGTGTGCAAAATGACCTCACCAATGGTTTCCTGATCCACACCAGCGCGCAGGGCAGCACGAATGTGCATATCCAACTCGCCGTCGTTGCCCACGGCAGTCAAAATAGCGATGGTCAACAAACGACGCTGCGTGTGATCCAGACCGGGACGCTCCCAAATATCACCCCACGCCGTGCGAGTGATGAAATCCTGGAACTTCTCGGTCACCTCAGTGGTGTTGTCCACTGCACGATCCACGTGTGCATCGCCCAAAACTGCGCGACGGTTTTTCATGCCGGTTTCATAACGATCCATTAGTTAAAGTCCTTTTCCGTAGATTTCTAGTGCTCGTTCTGCCAAATCTTGCGCATGCCCGGTTGATCCCTCAACTCGGCTTGCCATCACATCAACATTGACGGTGATGCCATCAATGCTGGTAGATGCCCTGCTTACTGCAGAATGAGTCACTGCTGCCAACTCGCGCAGCGTTGCCCACTCCGCGTGCCAGCTGCCGGTGCCGCGTTGTAAACGGCAGTCGAGGGCGTCGAAAAGCGTTGCTAGAAGCCCAGGTGCCCGGCGCGCGTAGCCGTCACACGCAATGGCCGCCGCTGGGTTGGCCTTGTGAGGCATCGCGGAGCTGCCACCGGGTGATTTCTCCCGCAGCTCGCCGACCTCCGTTTGCGAATAAAACACCACGTCACCAGCGATTTTGCGCACGACACCAGCAGCCGTAGCCAGAGCTGATGCAATCGCCGTAACCGGGGTGCGGTCAGAATGCCACACCCACTGCGGATCAGAAAGGCCCAGTTCGCTAGCGAGTTTTGCCTGGATCTCAAAACCGCGCGGATGCACAGCGGTCATATTTCCGCTGGCCCCGCCGTACGACACCGGAAACTCCAGCGCCTCCAACGCACGCTGCGCATTAACCACTGCAACCAACCAGCCGCCGGTCAGCGCGCCAAACGTGGTCGGCGTAGCGATCTGCCCCAACGTACGCCCCATGATCGGCGTGGCTTTATGCTCGTCGGTGAGCCCGGCCAGGTCAGCGCCGAGCTTTTTAAGCTTGTCGACGACCCCCTCCACTCCCTCTTTCATACACAACATCAACGCAGAATCAATGATGTCCTGACTTGTTGCACCAATGTGAATACCTGCTGGGTTGATCGCTTTGAGATCTTTCACCAGCGGAATAAGCGGATTCCCGCCTTCTGCTGCTCGCCTGGACAAATCTTCTACATCCAGTTGATAAGAATCAATGGTGGCCTTAGCCGTTGCCGCGTGTTCAGGAGCTGCTGCAACCGCCAAAGCGACCTCCACGACAAGAAGATTGTTTAGAAACGTCTCGTCGGAGAGGCAGCTGAGGGGTTCTCCGCTCCCAGCAAGGTCGGAGTATAAGGATCGGGTCATAGGTTTATTTAGAGTCCAAAGAATGGGGTTTCGTTTTCTTCAGCTTGGACGATGATGTCAAAGCGGAAGCCGTCATCTGTCTTTTTCGCAACCAGCAGATCACGACGCTCAGCAGGAACCACAGCCAGAACTGGGTCCGTGCTCAGATCGGTATCTGGCAGGTATGCGCGAGTGTACAGACGTTCTAGAATGCCACGTGCGAAAAGACCAACCTTGAAGTGCGGTGCCTCATCATCAAATGCACCGGGAACCAAGGTAGTAAACGTTGCTTCGCCCTGCTCGTTGGCCATTGCGCGGCCCAATCCACGGAAACCATCAACGGTTGCAGCTTCCTTGCGGTTCGGATCCAAATCGGAGTTGTGCACTCCTTCTGGATCTGCCTGCCACAGCTCAAACATGGCATCTGCAATTGGGTCGCCATTGCCATCAACTGCGGAAACAGTGAAGGAGATAGCTCCTTCAGAACCTGGCTCCACAAGGTGCTCTGCGCCCTCGAGGGTCAGACCAATGTGAACATAAGGGCCCACAGTCTGTGAAGGAGTAATGCCGAACTCTGCTTCATTTTGATCGACGATATTCGACTGCTCGTAGCGGAACTCGCCATTTTTCCCTGTATCAATCATTGAAAAACCCTTTACTCAAATGGGGTGGCGTTGCGGCCACGAAGGACGATGTCGAACTTGTAACCAAGCGCAAAGTTTTCACGAGTCTCGTCATAATCAAATGTTGCGATCATGCGCTCACGTGCACCCTTGGGCACCGCATTGTAAATCGGATCCTGGAAGAACAGTGGATCGTTAGGGAAATACATCTGCGTAACCAGACGCTCAGTGAACTGACGTCCATACAAGGAGAAGTGAATATGCGCTGGGCGCCATGCGTTGTGGTGGTTACCCCAAGGGTAGTTACCTGGCATGACAGTCCAGAAGTGGTAGTGGCCGTCCTTGTCGGTCAATGTACGTGCCACACCGTTGAAGTGTGGGTCCAGCGGTGCTGGCCACGAGTCGTTCTTGTGGCGGTAGCGTCCAGCTGCGTTAGCCTGCCAAGCTTCAACCAAAGTGTGTGGAACTGGCTTGCCATCGAATCCGAGGACACGACCGTGGACGAAGATGCGCTGGCCGATTGCCTCGCCACCGTTGACCTTGGTCATGTCGTTGTCGGTTTCACCCAGATCGCGGTCACCGAAGACAGGTCCCGTGGACTCGCCGAGTCGGCTGGGGACCATGATGAGATCGTTGCTGGGGTTGCGTTTGATGGTGGTCCGGTACTCCGGGAAGTGCAGTGGGGAGTATTCGCCTCCCGTCGGGGCGAAGTGTGGGATGTCCATGCGAGACCTTTCTAACGGCTAGTGATGTAGATCTCAAACTAGGGGCGATTGAGGTCATTGACAAGTAGTTCGAAAAGCGAACATGTCATATTGCGCGTTTAGATTCACTGCCAGCGCAAACCCCGATCCTCAGGGGTTAACTAGGGGTGTGCATAAGGGATCACCCGCCCAATACTTTGGGTGAACTGCGGAAAGCTAATTCACGCCCAGTTTCCGACCCCTACCCCCGCTAATCGTCCAACACTTCCAGTGAGCTGCGGAACTTCTCAAATGATTTTTCCATTCGCGCCGCCAAGGTTTGACCCCATTGTCCGGTTGGCATTTCTTGCGCCAAGGGCCCCACCGGCTCCGTGACCACAGTGCGGTTACACGGTCCAATCCAAGCAACCCTACCCATCGAATCTATGGCAGCACGGACTCGCTTATCAGTTTTCATGTTGTGGTGATGCGCGCACAGACACTGCAGGTTCCACGCCGCAGTCACCCCACCCTCCTCGCCAAAGGGAATCACATGGTCAATCTGACAATTATCAGCAGACACCGTGCAACCCGGATGCCGGCAAGTCCCATCCCGGCCCATGACATACAGGCGCAATTCGGGGCTAGGGGTATATCCATTTTCCACCCGGGTAGCAACGGCATCTAAGTCAATTACCTTGGAGGTAGTTTTACCAACCTTGCACGATTCCTCCTGAGTAAGAAAACCCACCCCCGGAATCCACGAGACCCCTCCAACCAATGGCGTGTACACCGCACTAACCACCTTGACCTGGGTGCGCCCCTCAATAAACCTCACCAACGCCTGAGCGAGGTCTTCCCCCTTTTGCTTAACCTTTTCCAAGGCCTTATGAAACAGCTTTCCAGTAATTCCGCCAATATTTCCGCTGATATAGGTACGCCCATCTACATGGCGAAACGTTAAAGTGCCATCATTTCCCTTTGGCCCACGCTTCTTACCAGTGAAGGTAGTATCCAACTCCTTGATCCAGCGAGTAATCAATCCAGCCAATGCAGAAGCCTCCATGAGGGCCTGCCCCGGCACGCGCGGAGTGAGCTTTTCCGCGATACGACGATCAAGCTCATCCCACAGTTCTGGCTTTGCTTGCTTTACCGCTTGCATAATTCTGGCCAAATATGGAACACGCACATGAAAATGCGTCTCTACCACCACCCGTAGAATTGGCAACTTTTCCAATGCCCAGATGGCATTAATTGCTTGCCCAATAAAGTGCTTGGACTCCCCGGTAATGGTTTTAAGCTCCATGATCAATGTACTGGCATCAGCCTCAGGGTTTGCAATGAGCAAACTCCATCGCTGGATTTCCATTTGAGCCATCTCATAGTTGATCCGACTCTCTGGGCTATTTGGGTCCTGATGGCTAAAGTAGGTCATTTTAAAAGCCCCCTAGTGTTGTAAACTCCCCTGACTTAGCTCATTACCTAACACCTTATTTCAAACATGCTACACAAACAAGTGTTCTAACGAAAATTTGTTCTAATCGTTACCGGAAAGAAAAACCGCCTTACCCAAACTGCAGGTAACGCGGTTTCTTAGCTAATTAACCTTTGAGGTAATACTCCAAAGCATTAGGATGTTTTGCCAACGGAGTGATCTTCACATTCATGTATTTGAACATCGGGAAGCCACTCAAAATTGTGTGCAACTCATCATGATCATCAACATCAAAGATGGAGTAGTTTGCGTACTCGCCGACCACCCGCCAGATTGCCTTCATAATGCCGCGGGATTGTAAATCCCCGGAGTAGGCCTTTTCCTTGGCCTGAAAATCAGCCATGACATCGGCATCCATGGAATCAGGAAACTCAACATCCATGCGTGCTAGAAAAAGCATCAGTTTTTCTCCTTATTTACGGGTATAGAAATTGACCTTGTCCATGTCTACATCAACACCTAAACCTGGACCCTGCGGCACAGTAAGTTGCCCATCCTTGTATTCGAAGTCTTGGACAATATAGGTGTCTTTAAGCAGCTGTGGCCCAAAAAGCTCAGTGCCATAGGAAATAGCCTTGGTTGCTGCTGCAAATTGGAGAGATGCCGCAGTACCAATTGGCCCCTCGAGGCTGGTTGCTCCGTGACAGGCAAGTCCACCGGCCTCAGCGATAGCTGCAATCTTCTTGGATTCCAGCAATCCTCCATGCTTGGTGGTCTTCAGCGCGATTACATCCGCAGCTTGGGCTTTCACTACAGCCAAAGCTTCTGCAGGGGTCCACACGGATTCATCCGCCATCACGGAAACGTTGGTGCGTCGAGTAATTTCACGCAGGGTCTCCAGGTCATCGGCGGGCGTAGGCTGCTCGAAAAGCTCCACGCCAGCCTCAGCCAAGCGTGGCAAGTACTGCAATGCCGTACGACGATCCCAGCGGGCATTGATGTCAATGCGGATGGATACTCGGTCGCCAACTTCACGGGCCAGTTCAGCTACGCGGCGGGTATCTTCGGCTGGATCACCGGCGCCCATCTTCAGCTTGAACGAGCGGTTTCCGAACTCCTCAATGCGCTCTTCGATTTCCGCCACAGCCACATCTAGTGGCAACACGCCAAGCGCCCAGGTGACATCCACCTTGTCACGCACGGTGCCGCCAAGCAGGTCGCGGACAGGCACATTAAGGCTGCGGGCCCAGGCATCATGCATTGCGACGTCAACAGCCGCCTTGGCATAACGTGCCCGCGCAACTACCCGCTCAAGGTCTGTCATAATTCCTGCCAGCTCAGAGACAGCACGTCCGATGAGCACTGGGGCGAGGTAGCCGTCGATAAGCGCCTTCATGGTTTCCACCGACTCGCCACCCCACCATGGGCCGCCGGGTACGACACCTTCACCGTAGCCGATGACACCGTTTTCTAGGTGCACGCTGACCAGCAAGATGTGCTGTTCAGTGGAAGTTGTAGTGGCAAATCCATGTGGGCGAATGAGAGGGACATCAAGGATGCGGGTCTCAACTTTTTGAATTATCAGATCAGACATGTATTGAGCTTTCTAAATAAGTGGGAAAAGTCCCGCCACAAAAGTGGTCGGGACTCATTCTGACTAGATTAGACCTAGTCTTCCTTATCCAGGACGAATGGGTAGGTAACGTGGTTACCGTCCTCGGCGGTCTCTGGGTGCAGAATCAGTTCTGGCTTCACAGCGGTTGCAACGTCGTTCTCGACCCACTTGCCACCCTCGAAGTAAAGCTGGGTGGTAATGGTGCGGTAGCCCGGGTGGGAAACGCGCAGGTGGAGGTGAGCTGGACGCCATGGGTGTCCACCGTAGGACTCGATGAACCAACCGGTTGGGCCGTCGTGAGGGATCTGGTAAGGCGCAGGCTGCAGGGTCTTGATCTTGTAGCGGCCCTCCTCATCGGTAACGATGGTGCCACGCAGGTTCCACTCTGGGATTCCAGGCGCGAACTGGGAGTAGTAGCCATCCTCGTCTGCGTGCCAGAGCTCAACTTCTGCTCCACCAAGACCGTTGCCATCAAGGTCAGTAACCTGGCCTTCGAAGAACAGTGGGGTGCATGCGCGGTCCTTGTCACGCATTGGCATCTCAGCATCCCAAGGAAGCTTAGGAGAGTTCTCTACGTAGTAAGGGCCTTCGATGGAACCCTTGGTGCCGGTGTAGTCATGGCGGTTGTAGTTGATCTCTTCGATCTCGTGCTCAACGAAGACATCCAGCCACAGTGGCCACTCGCCGTATTCTCCAACGTCGATCATCCACTGCTTGAGCACTGCGTACTCTTCGTAGGTGACCTCGTGCTTGTGTGCAACCTGAGCGATAGCAGCAAGCAGATCTACGTAGATTGCATTTGCACGCTCCTTTGAAGTGTCAGAGGAAACGCGGTTTGCCTTGAACTTGTCGGTTGCCTTATTGCCCGAATCGTGGGCGGTTGGATCAACGGCCTGTTCAGCTGAAGTCATTTCATGCTCCTTGAGACTTTGGGGGTGATGTGGGGGTGCGAGCTCGGTTATCACTGCGCTTGTTTTCAGCTGTGATCCGCTGAACTCGATAACAACACTGTGGCTTGAATCATTTGATCCGTCAACCTCCTAAATTCTTTAAAAACGATAAAGGATCCTTAAAATCCATAAGTTTTTCCCCATAATCCCACTTCAAAGCACTTGATAGCCACATCAATTACATGATGCGAACAGAAACCCCCGAGCAAACCCTAGGAATTCCCCTAATGTGATTCACTTCATTGTTAGTGCATTGTTGGTGATACGCCATCGACACCGCGAATAAACCCGCAAATGTCACAATCCGCTTCAAAGCAAAAATAAAAACGACATCACGGTGGCAAAACCAACTTCTTATCACTCTCTTGGAGGTTCACATGTCCACACCAGTCTCAAATTTGGAAAGCGTTCAGAAGACTCTGGACCATGCACTTGAGGACCGTCCGGACGAGGGCATCGTGCGCGTCAACCGCAACATCTTCACCGATCCCGAGATCTTCGAGCTCGAGATGCGCCACATCTTCGAAGGCAACTGGATCTACCTGGCACACGAGTCTCAGATCCCTAACCCTGGCGACTACTTCACCACCTACATAGGTCGCCAGCCCATCATGATCACTCGTTCCAAGGACGGCACACTTAACTGCCTGATCAATGCGTGTTCTCACCGTGGCGCCATGCTGTGCCGCCGCAAGACCGATAACCGCACCACCTTGACCTGCCCATTCCACGGCTGGACCTTCAGCAACGACGGCGCACTTCTTAAAGTCAAGGATGAAAAAGACGGCGCATATCCAGAAAACTTCCGCACCGACGGCTCCCACGACCTGCGTCGAGTTCCTAAGTTCGAGTCCTACCGTGGCTTCCTCTTCGGATCCCTCAATGATGATGTTGTACCTCTAGAAGAGCACCTTGGTGACACCCGCACCGTCATCGACATGCTGGTAGACCAGTCCCCAGATGGACTTGAGGTTCTGCGTGGATCTTCCACCTACACCTACGACGGCAACTGGAAACTGCAGACCGAAAACGGTGCAGACGGCTACCACGTGTCCTCCACTCACTGGAACTACGCTGCCACCACTTCCCGCCGTGGCACCGGTGAATCCGCCAACGAAACCAAGGCAATGGATGCAGGTACCTGGGGCAAGCAGGGTGGTGGATACTTCTCCTACCCATACGGCCACATGCTTTTGTGGATGTGGTGGGGCAACCCAGAAGACCGCCCACTGTTCGATCGCCGCGATGAGCTCAAGCAGAAGTTCGGCGAGGAAAAGGGCGAGTTCATGGTTGGTGCATCACGCAACCTGTGCCTCTACCCCAACGTGTACCTGATGGATCAGTTCTCCTCCCAGATCCGCCACTTCCGCCCAATCTCTGTTGATCAAACCGAAGTCACCATCTACTGCATCGCACCTAAGGGTGAATCTGCTGAGGCACGTGCAAACCGCATTCGCCAGTACGAGGACTTCTTCAACGCAACCGGCATGGCGACCCCAGATGACTTGGAAGAGTTCCGCTCCTGCCAGAAGACCTACCAGGCAACTTCATTCCCATGGAACGACATGACCCGTGGATTGGGCCACCAGGTTGAGGGACCAAACGAGGTTGCCAAGGGACTGGGCATGAATGAAGTGCTTTCCTCCGGTGCTCGCACCGAAGATGAGGGCTTGTACCCAATTCAGCACAGCTACTGGCACGAAGCATTGCAAGAAGCTGTGAACAAGCAGTCCATCAAGGACAAGGAATTGGCTGATAACCAGGCTTCTTCGCTGGCTACCGTCGCTGCTGCAAAGAAGCGCGAAGAGGCAAAGGCCGCTGCGAAGTCCGACGCCGGAGAGCCACGCCGCCGTCGTCGCACCCGCGGCTAGAGACGTCGACAAGCAAAAATCTTTTTAAGGAGAACCCCTCATGACCACTGCACTTTCTACTATCACTCGCGCTGAGATCGAAGACTTCCTTTACTATGAGGCGCGCCTGCTCGACGACCGCAAATTCGAAGAGTGGATCGAATGCTACCGCGAAGACGCCGAATTCTGGATGCCAGCTTGGGATGACAACGGTGAGCTCACCGAAGACCCACAGTCTGAAATCTCGCTCATCTACTACCCAAACCGTGGTGGACTAGAAGACCGCGTGTTCCGTATCCGCACCGAGCGTTCCTCTGCAACCTCACTGCCTGAGCCACGCACCGGCCACAACACCAACAACGTGGAAATCCTGGAGCGTCGTGACGGTGAAGTAGACATCCGTTACAACTGGATCACCTTCTACTACCGCTACAACACCACCGATACCTATTTCGGCACCACTTTCCTCACTCTTGATGTAAGCGGCGAAGCCCCAAAGATCGTGAAGAAGAAGGTCGTTTTACACAACGACTACATTCACCACGTTGTTGATATCTACCACGTCTAGGAGGCACCATGACCCACCAAGTTGCACTAGCCTTTGAAGACGGCATTACCCGATTCATTGATTGCGAAGAAGATCAAACCGTTGCTGATGCCGCCTACCAGGCACGCATCAACATTCCTTTCGACTGCCGCGATGGCGCCTGCGGAACCTGCAAAGCGTTCTGCGAATCAGGTGACTTCGACGAGGGCGAATACATCGATGATGCTTTGTCCGAAGATGAAGCAGCCGACGGCTACTGCCTGCCGTGCCAGATGACCCCTAAGACGGACCTCATCTTGCAGATCGCTACCACCTCCGTGCTGGCAAAAACCGGCGCAGCCACATTCGATGGCGAGTTGAAGGAGATCAACCACTACTCCGATTCCACCATCGGCATTGAGATCGAGCTGGAAAACCGTAAGGATCTAGCGTTCCTACCTGGCCAGTACATGAACATCCAGGTCCCAGGAAGCGATCAAACCCGCTCCTACTCCTTCTCATCTGCGCAAGATTCCGATAACGTGCAGTTCCTGATCAAGGTAACCCCAGGTGGCCTCATGACCACCTACCTCACCGAGCAGGCAAAGGTTGGCGACAAGCTCACCCTGACCGGCCCCATGGGTTCCTTCTTCCTGCGTGAACCTGTCCGCCCGATTCTTCTTCTGGCTGGCGGTACCGGACTTGCACCAATCCTGGCGATCTTGGAGAAGCTATCCCGCGATGAGCTCCTGGATGTACCAATCCGTCTGGTTTATGGCGCGAACTTCACCCACGATTTGGTGGAATTGGATCGCCTTGATGCATTCAAGGACAAGTTCGACTTCGATTACATCACCGTGCTGTCAGATAAGGACACCGAGCACCCACGCAAAGGCTTCGTTCCAGCTCACCTGACCGGCGAGTACGAACCAGATGAGGACACGGACGTCTACCTCTGTGGACCTCCTCCAATGGTTGAAGCTGTGCGCCAGTTCCTTGGCACCTTGGACAGCCCACCGCTTGACTTCTACTACGAGAAGTTCACCTCTGCGGCAGCTCCAGCAGCTGAAAAACCTGAAGTCACTGTTGAATCCGGTGAGGTTGCAGAAGACTTCACCATGGTTGAGGTCTCTACTCCTGGCATGTCCTCTGGTGAGATCCACTCTTCTGCAACTCAGCTCAACGCCCGCATGGCGCTTGAACTTGGTGCATTAGAGTTGGCTATCAACAAGCTCGGCGATCGCGATATCGAGCGTTTCCGCAACCTGGCCAACACTGCGAACTCCTTCATCGATGGCGACAAGCTTCTCGACGCAGTGAAGTTCACTGAGGCCAACGCTGATTTCCACGAGTTCCTGTTCCGCCGCGCAAACAACGATGCGCTGCTTGCGGCATACCAGAACCTCGAGGTTGTCAAAGAGATGAAGGATACCCTCCCGGGCGCCGAATGGATTGATCCGGCAATTGCCACTGAGCACTTAGCGCTTGTCGACGCCGTCTCCCAGAAGGATCTAGATACCGCGCGCACTATCATTCGTGAGCACGCGGGTCACGGCATTGACACCATGGCAAAGGCTTGCGAGAAATGAGCGCGCCAGTAGGACAAGGCGTTGCAGGTCGCCCTACCCATGTCACCCCTGAACGTTTCTTTGGGCAAGGCGTTGTGGTGACCGGTGCCGCCCAAGGTATCGGAATGGCCGTTGCACACCGCATCGCCTATGAAGACGGCAACCTACTGTTGGTTGATCGCTCTCCTTTAGTGCATGAGGTGGCTGAGGAACTTCGTGAGGCTGGAGCTGGAACCGTTGATTCCTTTGAGGCTGACTTGGAAACTTTCGAAGGCGCAACCAGCGCTTTGGAGTTTGCATCTTCGAAACTAAAGAATCTCGATGTGGTCATCAACAACGTTGGTGGCACCATCTGGGCTAAGCCTTATCAGGAGTACTCGGAGGAAGAAATCCGTAAGGAAATCAACCGCAGTCTCTTCCCTACCTTGTGGATGTGCCGGTCGGCACTGCCCATTTTGATTCAAAACGGCGGCGGAACGATCGTGAATGTTTCTTCCATTGCAACTGGTGGCATCAACCGTGTTCCTTACGCTGCTGCTAAGGGCGGTGTCAACGGCATTGTCTCGGCACTGGCTAAGGAAGCTGCTCCGCATAATGTGCGCGTTGTGGCAACGGCCCCAGGTGGCACGCTTGCACCAGAACGTGCTGTCAAGCGTGGTCCTGGACCTGAGAGCGAGCAGGAAGAAAAGTGGTATCAGCAAATTGTTGATCAAACCATTGATTCCAGCTTGATGAAGCGCTACGGCACTTTGGAAGAGCAGGCCGCTCCGATCTGTTTCCTCGCATCTGAGGAAGCGTCCTACATCACTGGCTCGGTCATGCCAGTGGGTGGAGGTGACCAGGGTTAACCCTTGGCCACTCTTAGGGACTTGTATCTGTTTTTGCAGGTACAAGTCCCTTTCTTAGTTTAAGATTGGTTCATGGTCGCTTCAGTTTCCTTTACCCCGTCATCATCCCAAACCTTCCAACCACGAGCATCGATCATCGTGCAAGAAGTCAGCACACAGATCAAAAAGCTTGAATCTGGCGAAGGAAAACTTTTCCACATCAGTGGCCAGCCCGGCGCGGGTAAAACTGAATTCGGCATGCAGCTCATTGAAGAGCTTCAAGGGTGGACGGTCGTGCGTGTTGCTTCACTTTCTTGGCTGAAAAATAGCCCGCGCAACCTCTTAGGCCACGTGGCACACAAATTAGGTGCTCATTCCGCCAACTCGATTCGCGGGGTGATCGACCGCCTTGACGCTGCCACGGTGGTCATTGTTGATGACGTGCACTGGGCTGATGTGGAATCCATGCAAAAACTCATCGAGTATTCCATGCGCATGGTCTCTGGGCGTTTCGCACTGATCATGATTGGCCTTGATGAGGAAGAATTAGTCTTCCACGATGAAGTGGTATCGCTGCCGTCGATCGCCGATTCCACCTATGTGCTTCCTCCGATGAGCATTGAAGAAATCCGCCAGCTTGCCCTCACTGATGTTCGCGGACGAATCAGTGCAACCACGGCCACAGATATCCAACGAATCACCGGTGGCGTCTACGGCAGGGTAAAAGAAGTCCTCCATGCAGAATCTCCCGACCACTGGAGAATGCCGAATCCGAATATCCCCATCCCTCAGAGTTGGCATGCAAACCTCATCAGACGTATGTCCAGCAAGGATTTCTGGCCCGTACTTCTGGCGGTAGCCATTCTTCCCGCCGGCGGCTCCATCGATCTAGTTAAACTTTTAGGCAACGACCCCACGGGCACGCTTTGCGACGACGCCGTCCGCAGCGGCCTGCTCCGCGTGCTGCCGTCTGACGGTCCGCCCCAAGTAGATTTGGTCCTGCCCATCGACCGCGCTGTACTTCAAGCACGCACACCTTTAAATACCCTGGCCGAACTACACCACAAGGCTGCTTTATATTACAAGCAATGGAATCAGACTGATGCTCAACTCCAGCATGAAGCCTTCGCTGCCATCGATCCAAACGATCCCGCAGTCAAGGCTCTTGCGCAACGTGGATACGCCTTGGGACGAACCGGCCACTGGATGGAATCAGCACACGCGCTTTCTTTAGCTGCCAACCGCACAGCACACAGTGAAGAAGCAAATAAGTACCTATTGGAATCTATCGATTCGCTCATCGCCGCTGCCGACCTACCACAAGCACGATCCAAAGCTTCCACGCTTGATCTTGGCGAAACCGGCATCCAACAAGACTCCATGCTTGGCTATTTAGCTATTCACGAAGGTCGGCGCCTTGAAGCTCGAAACCTCCTGCAGCGCGCAGCTGATGAAATTTTGGCGCAACACCCAATCGACCCCATCAACGGCCCGCGCATGGCTCAAAGAAAAGTTCTGTTCAATTTGGTTGATTGGCAACCCGAAGAACTCCTCTTGTGGGCCAAACGCGCAGTTGCCTGGACCGATGAAGATGCGGGTGAAAAAATTGAAGCCCAAGCAATTTCCCTCATCGGCCAATCAATCCTTGATGGAAAACTCCCCGAAGACATCCCCATCCCAGGTGAAACCACGCTGCACGCCCAGCGACGCCACATGGCTATGGGATGGTTGGCTATGGTCCACGACGACCCCGTAACAGCGCGCCAAAAACTAGAACGTCGCACCTCCATCAACGGATCAGAGCGCATTAGTTTGTGGCAAGACGGCTGGCTGGCACGTTCCCTGTTGCTCTTGGGTGAATGGGAAGAAGCTGCACGCACAGTGGAAATTGGTTTAGCCCGTGCCGAGCAGTTTGGTATTCGATTCCTTGAGCCACTTCTGCTGTGGACTGGAGCAACTGTTGCCACTGCCCGCGGAAATGACGATCTAGCGCGAAATTACATGCGCCGATTATCTAATGACCAAGACTCCTTCATTGTTCAATCCATGCCGTCTGCGATGTGTCGCATGTGGGTGCATCGACACCGAAACGAAATCCCCGGCGCGATTGTGGCCGGTGAGCAATTGGAAAAACTCTCAGCGCAAAAGCACGTCAACGCCCCTGGTTTTTGGCCCTGGCAAGATATCCATGCAACGCACCTGATTCGACTTGGTGAAATCGAACGCGCGGAAACTCTAGTTGACACCACACTCGAGGAACTTGAAGGATCCGACATCATGTCGGCCCACGCCAAAATTGCGGTCCCGCACGCCATGCTGATGATTCACCACGGCGATGTAAAACAAGGATTTAAGCGTTTCGACGAGGCCCTCGAAATGCTCGATCCCCTCACCCTGCCCCACTATCGAGCACGCATTTGTTTTGAGTACGGACAAGCCCTTCGACGCCAAGGCCAGCGCCGTCGCGCCGATGAACAATTCGCACGTGCTTCATCACTTTTCCAAGACATGGGGGCCACTGCGATGGTTACTTTGGCCAACCGTGAACGCCGCGTCGGTGGACTAGGGCAACGCACTGAACAATCAGGTGGACTTACTCCCCAAGAATATGAAATTGCACAATTAGTTGCCTCTGGACATGCAAACCGAGAGGTTGCACAAGAGCTTTTCCTTTCGCCGAAAACTGTGGAATATCACCTCACCCGGGTGTATAAGAAGCTTGGAATACGCAATCGAATGGAACTTGCTGAAGCATTGAAGAAGTACTCCCGTGACGCCTAGCAGCGGATATATCACCGGACAAGTACCCCCTAGAACTCTTTAGGGCTATCCCTAGTTTCACGTTATTTCGCCACGGGTTTAAATGTGAATCACATCACCAGCAGGTGAATGAACGTGATTACTTCACAGGCTCAAGGAGAACTACTGTGGCTACCCAAATTTCTGGCGGCTGGCAAAGCGCCAAACACCGCACCACCGTTTATATGGTCCTCGTGGTCGTGGGCATTTCCATTCTTTTTGACGGCTACGACCTCGTGATCTACGGCGCGGTGCTGTCCACTCTACTAGGAGATCCAACCCAGATCGGTGCTCTCAGCCCAGCTGTAGCCGGCACCCTTGGATCCTACGCAATGATCGGCGTCATGATTGGCGCACTGTCCGCAGGCGCTGTTGGTGACCGCCTTGGACGTCGCAAAGTTATGCTCACCGCGATCGCATGGTTCTCCGTCGGAATGGCACTGACTGCTCTGACAAGTTCCATCGCGCTCTTCGGATTCCTCCGGTTCCTCACCGGACTGGGAGTGGGCATGATCGTTGCCACCGGTGGCGCAATCATCGCGGAGTTCGCACCAGCAAATAGGCGCAACCTGTTCAACGCAATTGTCTACTCCGGTGTCCCAGCTGGTGGTGTCATGGCATCCATCCTGGCTCTTGTTCTTGAAGATGCCATCGGCTGGCGCGGACTCTTCCTCATCGGCGGCTCCCCACTCCTGTTCCTGCTCCCAATGGCATACTTCTTCCTGCCAGAATCCCCACGCTGGCTGACCTCACGTGGCCGTGTTGCAGACGCCAAAGCCCTCTGCGCACGCTATGGGCTGCCGACAGAGGAGTTTGTCGTCGAAAAGCAGCAGGCAACAAAGGGCACCGGGTTCGCTGGAATTTTCTCCTCCAAGTACCTGGTGGGCACCATCTTGATCGGCGCAATGAGCTTCATCGGACTGCTGTCCACCTACGGACTGAACACCTGGTTGCCAAAGATCATGGAATCTAACGGCGCAACCGCGCATGATTCCCTCTACTCCTTGCTCTTCCTCAACGGCGGCGCAGTCTTCGGCGGACTCATCGCATCCTGGTTCGCAGACCGCATCGGAGCGAAAACCGTCATCACCTCCACCTTCGCACTCGCTGCAATCTGCCTCGGCGTACTGCCAAACATCTCCTCCTGGCCACTTATGTACACCGCAATCGCATTCGCTGGCATCGGTGTTCTGGGCACGCAAGTCCTCACCTACGGCCTGACCTCGAACTTCTTCGGAACCGAGTGCCGCGCAGCTGGTGTGGCATGGTGTGCAGGCTTCGGACGTCTCGGCGGAATCGTTGGACCAGCAATCGGTGGCCTTATCATCGGCGCCGGATTCGGACCTAGCTCCGCATTCCTCATCTTCGCTGCTGCCGGCGCAATCGGCGCAGTCTGCACCGCACTGATCCCACGTTCACCTGCAGAAATCGAAGCCAAGATTGTGCAAGAACCACTCGCACGTGTCTAACACCCACTAACCGATTTCAAGGAAGCTTCGGCTTCCTTTTTCGGCATTTCTACCAGCCCTAGTGAAAGGTAAAAGACATTGGCAAGCTCAGTATTATTAGCTGTTGAAAAACCAGAACTACCACGCCCCAGTTTGGCTGAAATCAAACGAGACTTAGGCCCTCAAGAAATTGGCAACGGGTTAGTTGCGTTGATTTTCTCCGCATCCGGCCCCATCGCCGTGATCCTTGCCGCCGCAGCAGCTGGAAACCTCACCCCTGATCAAACCTCCTCCTGGATCTTCGGCGCATTCCTAGGCAACGGGCTGCTCACACTATGGCTGACCTACATGTACCGCAGCCCGCAAGCATACTTCTGGACCATCCCCGGAACAGTCATAGTTGGTGACTCCTTAACCCACCTAAGCTTCGCTGAAGTAATCGGAGCATACCTAGTAACCGGTGTCGTGGTATTTGCCTTGGGGTGGACCGGACTCATCGGCAAAATCATGGCGGTACTTCCACCAACGATCGTCATGGCAATGGTCGCAGGCATTTTCCTCCGCTTTGGACTTGACCTCATCGATGCCAGCGTCACCGACCCTTTGATTTCGCTGCCCATGATCGCCGTGTTCGTAGCACTGAGCATCAGCCCACGAATCGCTAGCATTGCCCCACCCGTTGCCGTATCCGCTGTAATCGGAGTGATCGTAGCGATTGCATCAGGGAGACTAGCACCAGGAATCTTAGACAACGGCGTGATTTCAAAGCCAGTATTTACAGCACCAGAATTCTCCTTAGCCGCCATCATGGAATTAGTAGTGCCCCTGGCAATTACCGTGGTGATCGTACAAAACGGCCAAGGTGTGGCCGTCCTCAAAGCAGCAGGACATCGTCCTGGAGTAAACCTCGCCGCCGCAGCATCTGGACTTTGGTCACTGCCCATGGCACTAATCGGCAACATCACCACCTGCTTAACTGGCCCCACAAACGCATTAATCGTGGCAGGAGCCAAGTCCCATAGACACTACACAGCAGCAATGGTCACCGCTGTAGGCGCCATATTAGTTGGGTTGTTCTCCCCCACCTTCGTCGGCTTCATGCTGGCGATGCCCGTGTCATTCATTGCAGCACTCGCAGGAATCGCGATGCTTACACCACTAAAAAATGCCTTCATTGCAGGATTCTCAGGAACCTATTCCACCGGTGCTTTAGTGTGCTTTTTAGTCACGGTGTCAGAAATCAGCATCATTGGCATCACCGCTCCATTCTGGGGCATTGTTTTTGGATGCCTCGTTGGATGGTTACTCGATCGCGCTCGTTAGGAGTTTTGGTGAACTAGTGGCAGCGTAATCCTGATTTTAGTTCCACGAGGTTCATTAGGCTCATAAGTAATGTGACCTCCGTGGCGCTGAACAATATGTTCAGAAATAATCAACCCAATGCCAGAGCCATCCTCCTTTGAGCTAAATGCTCCTGCTGCCAACAGATCAGCAGGAACCCCATCCATCCCCCGGCCTCGATCACAAACAAGAATGGACACCGTGTCACCATCACTTTCGGTGCGTAACTCCATCAGTTTGTCTTCTGTTGTAGGCAAAACGACCTCTTCGAGGGCATTCATACAAATATTGATGATCACCTGACCAATAAGCACGCTCTCCCCCTCGACTAAGAGCTCTCCTGGAAGCAGATCATCATGAATGATCACACCTTTTTCTTCCGCTCTCAGTCGAGCAAAGTACAAGCTTTCCTCCACCTCCCGGGTCAAATCAAACACCGACGTAGTGCTCTCAATTCTGCGGACATAGCGTTTGACCGATGTGACAATCTCAGAAGCCCGCACCAGCTGTTTTCTAGCCTGCTCAATGCCGTACGTTACCTCCGGCAACTCCTGATCCTTGGGAATCCTTTTCAGCACACCACTTAGATAATTCGTCGCGGCAGCAAGAGGCTGTCCTAACTCATGCGCAAGGATCATCGCCATATCCCCCATGGCGTTGTATCTGCTTAAATACTGCAAATTAGCCATCTGATGAGCGTTTCGCTTTTCCCACTCCACCTTGTCAGAGATATCCCTAACAGTAAGTACACGAAACGTCTTTCCGGTATCAACAACGTTGTCTAAAAAGCCAGCTAACCAGCGCAAAGTACCATACTTGTTGCTTACTTTGATCCGGACATCTAAAGATCCATCCGGCTTTTCCATCTGCAATTTGGCTTCTTCAGAATCTAGATCTACATCAGTTTCCCCGAGTTCACGAAGATTCTTATTGAGAATTTCCGAAACTGAAAAACCAAACAGACTCGCTGCCAAAGGCGACGCATCTTCAACCTTATTTTCGCTATTAAGCAGCAAAATTCCCGACGATGTATGCCGCATGAGCCTATCCATCGTTTCTTCAACCCACGTGGAAGGCTCCGGCGGTGCTTCAGTACCACCAAGAATGCGAAACTTAACCACCAGAACTTTTCCGACTTCTTCAAGCTCATACACAGTCGCCGTTGCTTCAGTTAGAAAGTCCACCCCATTTCGGTCGCGGTATTTCCAAAACCTACGATTAGACCCCTCCACAACAGCAGTCTGCAACCAAGCAATACCCATCTCGCGCCGATAGTTAGGGTCTTGAGAACTCATATGATGCGCCTTCAGCGCCCGCAGTTCATCAACTGAATACTTAAAGGCTTCACATGCTTTTTCGTTGGCCCAAAGAATGTTCTTGGACTGCAACTCGTGCACAAGCCATCCGAGGTCCGAACTATTAGCCATGGTTTGGAAGGTTTCGTCGATAAGCGTCATGGCATCACTATAAGCACTCCCGTGGCGTTACCGGACCGTATTTGCACAGCAATATTTCCCCTACCTGCAGATTTGCGAAAACCGCTAAAGAAATCCTTAACCGTGACGCAGGTTTCTCCAATACCGACTGTGTGAGAAGCAGCATAATCTCCAATTATGTCAACATCCATAAAAACAACCAGCCAACCCCACGCAGGAGGACAATTGTTACTCGACAGAGTCGATCTCACAATTACCGCCGAACCTCCCGGTGCATCCCGGGACGCAGCATTCGACCACGCACTAGAAGTACTTCGCCAGCGCCGTGATGAATTCCGCGAACTCGGATACGTGCCCAAGGAATACATCAACCTTCTAAAAAAAGCTGGTATATACAGGGCATCCACCCCAGCCACATTCGGTGGAGAACCACAGCCACCAGCAGAGTTCCTCGAACAAATCGAAGAGATCTCCACCATCGATCCAGCAACCGGTTGGGTAGCCAGCTTCGGTTCCGCCCTCACCTACTTCTCCGCACTGCCATACAGCACTCAAGAAAAACTATATAAAAAGGGCATTGACCTCACCTTCGCCGGTGGCATGTTCCCCATGGTGGAAGCCGAAAAAGTGGAAGGTGGATACATTGCAAGTGGTCAATGGATGTTCGCTAGTGGTTGCGCCGGAGCAGATATCTTAGGCATCGGGCTTAAAGGTGGTCCCGAAACTGAAGGGAAACCAGTCACTGCCCTAGTCCACCCCGACGATGTGGAAATAGTAGAAAACTGGGATGTCGCCGGAATGCGGTCCACAGGATCAAACAATGTGGTGGTCAAAGACCTTTTCATTCCAGAGGAATACACCTTCATCAGGGGAGGTACCCCAACGATTGAAGAACCACTCACCCGATACCCAGCTTTAGCTTATGCCGCACAAGTCCTCGCAGTCACCACACTCGGTGCTGGTCGAGGTGCATTGGACTATATCCGCGACCAAGGTGCAGGCACAAAATCAGTAACCGGAGGGGCAGCAAAAGGCAACCGCAGCGTCTACAAATTAGGGCTTGCCCACGCTGAAGCAGAACTGCGATCCGCACGATCTTACTTCTATGAAACCACCAGAGACGTCTGGCAAAAGGCAGTCGATGACACTCCAATTACCACCGAAGACATCGTCTATCTACGAATCGCCGCCACCCATGCGGCACAAGCTGGGCGTAAAGCAGTACTTGCAGCATTTGATCTGGCTGGCACGGGCGCTATTTACAATTCCCACCCACTACAGCGCTTCCTACAAGACGGCCTTGTCCCAGCACAGCACGCCATGCTGCAAGAAAACACCTTAGAAGCAAGTGGTGCCCTACTCATGGGCTTTGAAGCCGGCATTCCTAGCTTCCCCTGATCACTCACATTTTAAAAGGAGATTTCCTATGTCTGACACTCCCTTAAGAACGCTATTCTGCCTGGGAAACAATCAAAATTTCTTTGACCTACCCAAGGCCGATATCGGACCAGTGTGGATCGCCACCCAGACATTTCTCACCCAACTGCGTGACCTCGATGGCGTATCCATCATCGGAACCTTCGACGATGACTCCCACATGGTTGGTCCCTCAGACGGTTGGCCTTGGACTTTTTACGTCCTAGCCGACGTCAAAGACCAACCCACAGTCAAAGAAGCCTGCAACCTTCTCCGCACAATCATGGTCGGTGAACACGCCCTGTGGCGTTACTTCAAAATCGAAGCACGCATGGGCCGAGAATTAACCATCCGCGACGACGTTGCTATCTAATTGCCGTCTTTTGATTGCAGGCATCTCGTCTGAACACAAAACTGAAAGGACTCACCATGACCACCACAACCAGCAACCGCACCCGATTCTCAGATCTGGTAGAAGATGACCGGGTAGCCGGTCAGCTTTACACCGACCCAGAAATCTTCAAAGAGGAAATGGAAAAAATTTTCTACAAAACCTGGGTCTGGGTTGCACATGAAAGTGAAATTCCTGAAGCCGGATCATTTAAAACGACGTGGGTTGGCGACCAACCAGTCATTGTGAACCGTGACCGAAAAGGAAATTTCAACACCTTGCTAAACCGCTGCCGCCACCGCGGAGCAACCGTGTGCGACCAGCGAAAAGGCAAAGCAAATGGATTCACCTGCCCGTACCACAACTGGTCATACACACACGATGGAAGACTTCGTGGCGTTCCCTACCCTGACGGCTATGAAGGTGTGTTGAAAAAAGAAGAGCTAGGTCTGCAGACTCTACGCACTGAAAGCTACCTAGGCATGATCTTTGCGACCTTCAATGAAGAGATCGAACCTCTAGAAGATCACCTCGGCGATGCAAAGATCTGGATGGAACGATTCCTCAAGCAAACCAACGGATTTCCTTGCAAGGTCATCGGAGCACATAAATTCCGCTTCAAGGGCAACTGGAAAATCCAGCTTGAAAACACCACGGACGGTTACCACTTCCCCATGGTGCACAAGTCATGGATGGCTTCTGTCGATGCTGAAACTGCAGACATGATGTCATTCATGGACGATCCAGAAGCAGTAACTCATGCGCTAGGAAACGGACACAGCGTTGGCATCATGGCCACCGCCCACGTCGACCTAGATGAAGATGACGGCACCGAAGAAATTCAACCCCGATTCAACCACCTCGTAAAAGAACTAGAAGAAGCTGGCGAAAGCCCCGAGCGAATCCGACGATTCATGCGCTCAATGCACGGCTGTGGATTCAACCTCAACATGTTCCCCAATATCGCCATGTCCTCCTCGTTCTTCCGCGTCCTAATCCCCATCTCTGTCGATGAAACCGAAATCTGGCACATGGCCATCGGCATGGACGGCGGCCCAGAAAGCATCAACCAGGAAAGGCTTCGCATTCACGAGCATTTCCAAGGACCATTCGGATTCGGAAGTCCTGATGATGCCGAAGGCTGGGACCGAGTACAAATCGGTGCCGGAGGCAACCCGAAGATGCCAATCCTGATCAACCGCGGACTTGAACGCGAATACACCACCGAAGAAAACTGGCCTACCTCCCATGTCACCGATGAAACAGGCATGCGCGAGGCATACTACAAGTGGAAGAAGCTGATGAGCAATGACTAATACCACCCTCCAATCCGAACTGACCAACACCAGCTTCCTTAATGATGACCGCGTACTACGCGCCATCCAGCTGATCTGGCACGAAGCTGCCCTCTTGGACCGTAAAGACTACCCACAATGGGAAGAACTCTTCACCGACGACGGTCTCTACATCGTGCCCATCGACCGGGAAACCGAAGACTTCCACAGATCGTTGAACATGATTTACGACGATAAGCGCATGCGCAAACTACGCGTCGAGCGCATGATGCAGGGCTACGCCCCATCTGCTGTTGCAGCAGCAATCACCACACGAGTGATTTCTCGTTTTGAAGTTCTAGCTGTGTCAGATGAAGAAGTAACCATCAGTTCTGCACAAATTATTACCGCCTACAAGCGTCACAACACTGATGTGCTTGGCGCAGACCTCACCCACCGAATCAGGTTTGCTGAAGATGGATCAGGGAAAATCGTGCAGAAAGTTGCACGCATGATCAACAGCGAAGACGCCATCAACGCCGCTGGGTTCTTCATCTAAAGAGCTCTAAAGTTAAGGAAACTAATGACTGAAAATACCCAGAAAATTGCGCTGGTAACAGGTGCAGCTGGTGGTTTAGGCAGCTACATCACGAAAAAACTCCATGCAGATGGACACAAGGTCGTAGTAACTGGTCTTTCAGTAGAACCCCTGAAAGCACTTGCTTCAGAGCTGTCTTCTGATGGAAGCACGGCAATGCCACTGCAGCTTGACGTGTCACACAAAGACAATTTCTTAAACGCACTCGACCACGTACAAGATGTTTGGGGTACACCATCCATTTTGGTAAACAACGCCGCAGTTACCCGAGCAGCAAATGTCCTTGAGCTCAACACCGAGGATTTTGATGAAGTACTCACTACCAACGTGAACAGTATCTTCTTCGGCTGCCAAGTCTTCGGCAAAGCAATGGCCGAACAGGGTTACGGACGCATAGTTAACCAAGCATCCCTTGCCGGCCATAACGGTGGTACCGCCACTGGTGCCCACTATGCAGCATCAAAAGGCGCAATCTTGACCACTACCAAGATCTTCGCCCGTGAATTTGCAGGATCAGGCGTGACAGTCAATGCCATTTCGCCCGGTCCGCATGATGTGGACATCGTCCACAAAACAGTGTCAGACCGTTTAGACCAAATCATTGAAGGAATCCCCGTCAAGCAACTGGGAAACCCCCAATTCATTGCCAACACGGTCTCCCTGCTTACCCAACCGGAGGCAAGCTTTGTCACCGGCGCTTGCTGGGATATCAACGGCGGTCTCTACCTGCGCTAACCCCCTTTACACCATCTGAACATAAGGAAACGCTATGTCTATGAACGAAGTGATTGTCACAGATATCGTCCACGAAACACCGACGATCATCTCAATCTATCTGGCAAAGCCAGACGGCACCCCCATCGGACACTACGTTCCCGGCGCGCACATTGATGTAGAAGGTCCCACTGCTGTAACTAGGCAATACTCTTTATGCGGGCGCCCAGATGGTGACAATGCCTATGTTGTAGCAGTAAAAAGAGAACCAAGCTCTCGCGGCGGATCTGAAGCTTTGCACCAGCTCAAAGTGGGAGACCGCCTCAAAATTTCGGAACCACGAAACCTCATCGAAATAGCAGAAGACGCACAGCACCATATTCTCATTGCTGGAGGTATTGGCATCACGCCAATGCACAGCATGGCCAGATACATGGATGTAAGAAACATTAGTTTTGAGCTTCATTACTTCGCATCCAGCGAAGAAGAAGCAGCTTTCTTGCCTATTCTACGAGAAAAATGTCCCGAAAAATTGCACGCCCACCTCGGGATCTCCCGCGATCAGCAAACTGAAGTGCTTAAAAAGTTGGTGTCTAATGCTCCCGATGGAAGCCACGCCTACCTGTGTGGCCCAGATGGATTCATGGATAAGGTAACTGAAATTTTATCTACAGGATTTTCCAGTGATGAAATCCATTCAGAAAACTTCCATGCCGCAGAGATCGACAACTCCGGAAACACTTCTTTCACAGTAGAACTGGAGGGTGAAGAATACGATATTCCAACTAATCGAAGCATCGTAGAAGTCCTCAACGAAAACGGTGCAGGCATAGATACCTCATGTGAAGAAGGTATCTGCGGCACCTGCATCATGACTGTCCTCGAAGGTGTCCCCGAACATCGCGACAACGTTTTAACTCCTTCAGAACGAGAAGCGAATGAAACAATGGCTGTTTGTGTATCTCGTACAAAGGAACCAAAGCTAGTACTCGATTACTTCTAGTCCAACTAATTAAACCGGGTTTCCACTCTATTTGGGAACCCGGTTTGTTGTTTCTCCTTATATATAAGGATGCCCCAGCGCGATGGCTCTATACATGCAGTACATCTTTTGGGTACAGCAGATTCCGGACTTAGCTCGATGTGGCGTGAGGATGATCCTAGCTCCTAGCAAGTAGATCTACGGGCTTTTGCTCCCGGATGAGGACATTTGCGCACTAATATGACCCAAGTCGGGAAAATGTGCCTGACGCATTTTTCGGTTAGGGCTCCGGTTTTCACAATGATGTAGGAAGAGGCGCTATTTCTGCGCTATTCAGACCCAAGTCCGGTTCTTTATATACGAAGGTGGGCTGCGTGAACATGAAGTCCACGCAGCCCACCTTCTGGGTTTTAAGACGCTTTAAATTTCCACCCCAAACCTTAAAACATCTCTAACAAAGGTACCGACACTATCAGCATCAGTCTTCGACTTAATTCGAGTGCGATGGACATCAACCGTCTTTACGCTCATTCCCAATCGTCTCCCAATGTTTTGGCTAGGAAGGCCTTCTACGACTAGTCGAAGGACCTCTTTTTCGCGAGTGGTTAACAACGCAATTTTATCCCGAACTTCAGCAGCCAAACTGTATTCAACAAACCGACGTTCAGCCGATTCAATACCAAGCTGCACTGCATCTAGGAGCCGCTGAGAATCATACGGTTTCTCTAGAAAATCCTGGGCACCAGCCTTAATCGTGTCAACAGACATCCGGATATCTCCGTGTGCTGACACGAAAATAACTACTGCATGTGGCGAAAGCTCATTGAGTTTTTCCTGGAGACGGATCCCGCTCATCGATGGCATACGAACATCTAGGATCAAGCACGCCGGCTTGGACTCATCGAATGCATCGAGTAGTTCTTGTGCACTATGGCAAATTACGCTCTCGATGCTTGCACTATCCAAAAGCCAGGCAACTGATTCGCATACTTCAGAATCATCGTCAACGATGTAAACGATGGGATCGATCTTGTCCATAGATTGAAAATCTTTCCCTACCTGTTGTTTAATCATCACGTTCATAAGCAATCATCAGTCCCACGCAGCTTCAGCTACCCAGTAGTTCATGCCAAATGCACTCACATGATGCTCCCAAGGCGTTGTCCTGCGTAGTTCGGGCTCTTCTAAACGGACGGATTCATCTGCATACTCCGGTCCATCTGCTTCCACTGTCCAGTGGACCCAGTTAACCTCACGTCCATGCTCATCATGGACAAAGAGGTCTACATGGTGCCAGCCATAATTAAAAGTGTCCTCATAGCACGTCAAGAACATGCGGTGGTGAGTAACGGGACGGGGTGGAATTGGTTTTTCTACAGTTACCATTTCATCTCCTTAAGAGTAGAAGTTGTTTGAGTATTTGAAAACGAAGGAAGTTCACGCAACAGTGGTTCCAGAAAGTTCCCCAGACGCAGTAAGGTCAGTTCATTGTGCTTATTACCAATCAGTTGAATCCCAAGCGGCAGTCCTGTGGAGGTTAAAGCTCCCGGAACAGTGACAACGGGAAGGCCTAAAAGCTGCCAGGGGCGACTTAATTCGGGAGACCCCGTGCCGTCCTCAAAACGTGGAGCTTGTCCATGCGAGGCTGGCCCAATAATTACCGAATTACCGTTGAAGAGCTTCGAAAACGCATGGTAGGAAGCTTCTTTCCTGAACAGGGCTTCGTTATATGACTGTTCGGTTACCGTGTCGCCTTCTTCAAGCAGCTGCTGCAACTGAGGACTTAGCTGCTTCTTCTTTTCTTTCAACAACGCACCAAGTGAATGTGCAGCCTCATAGCTCATGACGACTTTATGATCATCTACCAAAGATCTGACATGATCATCCCAGTTCATTCTGTGAAGATGAATGTCACGTTCAAAAAGGATGCGCTTTACAGCTCTCAGCAATTCCGACATGGCTGGGTCAAGGTTAAGAAGGCCAGAACCATCCCAGATGTAGATGTTTAGACTTTTGGGATCAACAGATTGTTCCTCTACTCTCCTTGAGAAGTGTCGGTAAATATAGTCCAAATCTTCAACGCTTCGAGCCATTAGACCAAGCGAATCCAAAGACTCACTCATGCCATGAACTCCCCTGAGGGAAGTACTTCCATGGGTTAAAACTAAGCCTGCGACGCCACAAAAAGATGCAGGTCGGGTAAGCGATCCAGCTGTCTGGGTGCCTAGAGCACACTGAATAGTCCCAGCACCGACTGCTGCTGCTGATCCGCTCGAAGATCCGCCCGGAGTATGTTCAGCGCTATAGGGATTAGTGGTTGGACCTGGGGCGAAATACCCATATTCAGTCGTGACAGTCTTTCCCTGTACTACTGCCCCCAGTTCTCGTAATCGTCGCACACAGTCAGCATCAGTGTCGTGGATTGTAGTATCCGCAGTAATTGACCCACATCTGGTAGGTAGTCCTCGTACATCGATGATGTCTTTAACTCCAAGGGAGACGCCTTGGAGGGGGCTATTAGATGCAACTGAAGAATGGGCCTCTAGTTCAGCTGAAACTTCGGTCAATTCAACCCATGCCTTTAGACGAGGCTCGTAGCGGTGAATTTCATGTCGGGATTTAAGCACCAATTCATCAACGGTCGTCTCTCCCGCGTTTATGTCGCTGACCGTTTCGGAGATTGATCGTGATCGAAAAGTTGTAACCATATGTTCTCCCTCTAAGCAATGTCCGAGACAACTGAAGCCAGCGCACTTTATGTGCAATAGACCACTTCCTCGGCACTCTGTGTTTCATGTTAAGGCGGCCAGGCGGGAGATGACAGTCGCTAGGGGTAAAGGTTTCCCCAGTACCAATGTAAGCAAGATCACCCCTACCTTGAAAACACAGGCATAAAACCACTGTCTAGACCATCCGGCCATCATCGAAAAGGAGTCATCGTGGCATTAAAAACCAAGATAGGAGCAGGGGAGCGTGAACTGACTAGCTCCCCTGCACTTACACAAGACGACAATAGAAAACGCCTTCGCAGAGCATGGGTCGTCGTTTTCCTTCTTGTCCTTTTTCAAATTATTGCTTTCGCCGATAAAGCTGTGTTGGGACTTGTTTCCACTGATGCGATGGCAGAACTCGGACTGACCCCAACACAATTTGGAATGATTGGCAGTTCTTTCTTTCTGCTCTACTCAATCGTTTCAATCGTGACAGGGGTAATCGCTTCCCGAGTTTCTGTTCATTGGATCGTTCTGACCTTGGGAATCATTTGGGCGGTAATGCAATTTCCTATGCTGCTCGGCGGTGGCGCTGCGATCCTTTTGGCTACCCGAATAATTTTGGGTGGCGCCGAGGGGCCGGCAACAGCAATGTCTCTTACTTCTGCTCACACGTGGTTCCTGCCAAAAGAGCGCGCTTTACCTTCAAGTCTTATCGCCGCTGGTTCCACAATGGGGCCCATCATCGCTGCACCAGTTCTTACACTTGTCATTACAGCCTGGGGTTGGCGTTGGGCTTTCGGTGTTTTGGGTATTGCTGGCCTTGTGTGGTGTATTTCCTGGCTTCTCTTCGGAGGCAGCGGTCCATTTTTAAATAAGAAAGATCGAAAAGCAGACACCCCTCAGTCTGTCAGCACTGTCAGTTCTGAAAAGGTATCGGTAGATGATCAGCCTAGTTTTCCAATTTGGCAAGTGCTCCTTAGTCTTTCGTTCCTCGTCGCACTTATCGGTGCTGCCTCTAACTTTTTCGTCCAAGGTTTTCTCACCACATGGCTTCCCCAATATTTAGAGACAGTAATTGGGCTCCCTTTGCCGCAAGTCGGTGCGGTTACCACCTTTCCTTGGATTATCGGAGCTGTAGTTTTGCTCATGCTGGGCGCCATTGGAGACCGAATGATGCGGCGCGGTGCGACAGCTCGAGCATCAATCGCTGCCCTTTTCGGGCTCTCCACACTGGTAGCCGGCATTTCCTTCCTGCTTGTCACGGTAACTTCAGGAACTGTTTCTGTTGCTTTCTTGGCTCTTGCAGGTGGATGCAGTCTGGTGTTTCCTATGTCCGCTACTGCAGTCAGTTACTGCGTGGGAGTCAAACAACGGCCAATCATTATGGCGACTCTTGGTGGATTAGCAGCTACTGGAGCAATCATATCGCCAACACTCGTAGGCGGCCTGATGACTAAAGCTGGCTACGTTGCACCTGCCAAGGGTGTAAGTCCTTCTCCAGAAATGGTTACTGCGATGACCGATGGTGTTCACAACGCTTTCATTATCACCGGACTTTTTCTCATCGTGGTGGCATCCTGTGCATCCTTTTCCTTCGTCCCGAACAGACAGTGAAACGCTTGCGTGCCCTTCATGAACAGAGTTCTTCCGCTAATTAACGTCTCATAGGAGTTTTAACATGAGTACTAATACCTCTACCCCGCAAAAATTTGATCCTAAGACATTTAGAAATGTCATGGGCCATTATCCAACTGGAGTGGCAATTGTTACCGGCCGCGCCAACAATGGAGATCTACTTGCAATGGTCGTGGGAACATTTTCTTCTGTTTCACTCGATCCACCGTTGGTGTCATTTATGCCGATGAAGTCCTCTAAGACTTTCGCTCGTATGCGTGAATGCAGCTCTTTATGCATCAATATTGTTGGTGGCGAACAAGAAGAAGAGATGCTGGGTATTGCTCGACGATGGGAAAACAAACTCGATGGAGTCGACTGGTACATGTCCCCTTCCGGCGATCCAGTACTGAAAAATGCCATCGCATGGATCGATACGTCAATCAGCAGCATCATCGAAGCGGGAGATCATTGGATCACCCTTTGTGAAGTCCACGATATGGAAATCACCAACCCCGTGTCACCGCTACTGTTTTTCCAAGGCGGCTACGGCAGTTTCGTAGGAACTTCTCTCATCGCTCGTCTTAGCCACGAGATTCTGCCGGCTATTCACGCAGCGCACAGTGCTGGAAATTCACTTGACACTCTTGCACAAACAATCGGCTGCGAGGTGTCCGTGTTCGCCGCGGTTAGTGAGGATGAGTTCGCCACGGTGTTTCACGCTTTGGCTCCGGGTGCTACAGAGGAACAAAGCTTCGCTTCCCGTCTTCCGATTGTTCCTCCCATCGGAGATACGTACATGTTTAACAAATCAGCTGAGGTCCAAGAAAGATGGTTCCGCAAACTTAATGATCCCTCCGAGGAAATCCTTGAAACACACCGGAAACGCCTTAACTTAGTTAAAGAAAACATGTATCTGATTGCGCATCTACCTGACGAAGGCAGTTCCGCATACGAACAGATGGTGAAGGCATCCAAAGAATACAAGAACGCACGGCTTACACCTGCGGATGAAAGAGCAATCCATCAGCTCATTGGATCTACCACTGTTGATTACAAGCAACGAGAGTTGCTGGACGATAAACGCTACAACATTGGCTCGATCGTCTTCCCAGTCAAAGACCCTAATGGCGATTTCACAATGACTCTTCGTATTGGGCAACTTCCTCAAAATGTTCGGGGTTCCACAGTTACCCATTGGATCGATCTGTGTAGAGAAATCGTCAAAGAAATTGAAAGGACAAATTCATGAGCAACATTGAAAACTTAGTTTCCCGCATTGAGGTTCTAGAGGCCGAGGCAGCGATCCGCAGGATCCAAGCACGCTACATGATGTTGTGTGACACTCCTTGCCCAGTTTTTCCAGCTGTTACTGACCAAGAAAGAATTGAACTGGTCCTTGAGCTGTATACCGACGATGCCGTTTGGGAAGGCGTGGGTGAGTACTACGATAACCAATTCGGTCGCGCCGAAGGCAAAGACGAAATTCGAGCTCACTTTAATAGGTTTTGGAATGCTGACCAAGATCCAAAGCGAATTCTCAATGCCCATTACCTAACCTCTGAACAGATCTTCGTAGATGGCGATACTGCGGAAGGCACTTGGATCCATATGCAACCTTGGCTTTATGCAGATGGCACCGCACTTTTGCGATCAAGCAGACTGTTTAATGCGTTTCGTAAAGAAGGCGATGCCTGGTTGATCACACGCACTCGAACCGAGAATGTGTTTGTCGCGGACCTACCTAACAATTTCGCGCAGAGCTACCCCACCACATCGGTTTTGTTTAAGTAACGACATACAGAAGTACATTTCAGAGCAGTCGCGGCTACCCCCTCGACTGCTCTTTTCTTGCGCTTCCAAAACCACCTTCTTACTGCGCAAATAGATCAAACCTCCCCAGCTTTGAACTAAGGGAATTCCCTATATAGCACCACCCCCTAGGCGCATAACATGACATATCACACACCTTGATAATTGTTGAGGTGGTTATCACAGGAGAATGCCATGTTAAAGAAAACCATGAAAAGTCTCCCGACTTTACTTACTTTTTCACTGCTGCTCACGGGGTGTGCTGTCTCGACCAATGACAACTCTGATGACACAGTGACAATCTCTGTCGCTAGTGGATTTGCCCGCAACCATTCAAACAACGATGGGTTGTGGATGTTCGTCGACAAGCTTGAAGAAAACGCCCCGTGGATCAACATTGACTTTAAGGGCGGCCCTGAAGTCATGGCTTCCAATCTTTTGATTGAAGGTGTAGCCGCCGGAGTCTTTGACATTGGGGTACTGCCGGGCGATTACTACGTTGATCAGATTCCAGCTATGGAGCTAGCCCGGTTTACGCCATACACGCCAATGGAGGAGCGCGAAAACGGAGTACTTGAAACTTATGATGAGATTCACCGAGATCAGCTGGGTATTACCTATCTAGGTCGTGCAGTTGCTGGGATGCCACAGGTGATTCTTTCCCGCCGTGAAATTACTGATCTTGATCTCCACGGAGACTCATATCGTACTTCCTCTGCGACGTCTAACATGGTGATCACGCTCGGCGGAGTTCCCGTGGATTTGCCTGGTAATGAGGTATATACCGCATTGGAACGCAATGTGGTTTCGGGAGCAACCTGGGCATCTGTTGGCCCGTCAAGCTTAGGTCTTGAGGGTGTTGTTTCATATGATGTTGCACCGCGATTCTACGAATCGGTGGCCAATATCGTGATGAATGAGCGTTCGTGGGATCAGCTAGACCAGCGAACCCAGGACGCCCTCGTAGACACCATCGCTGAGGTCGAACCGGATATTTTCGCCCACTATCTATCCAAAACTATCGAGGAAACCGAGCAGTGGCATGCCGCGGGAGTTCAAGAAGCACGACTTTCTGAAGATGATTCCCGTACGCTGCTGGAACTTGCATACGTAGACGCGTGGGAAGACTTAGATTGGGATCGCATTTTATCTACGTCGCCAGCTGCTGCGCGCTTAAGGGATGCCTATGACACCAACGATAGCGAGCTGACTTTCGATCGTGTCCCTGGCGGTTCTTTCATCTCTGATACCACCGATCTCGTGGAGGAACTCAAATGACAAACAATCAAGATGACATCTCTGCTGAATCAGGTTTGGAGAATCTCCCGGATTCAGCGAACGAGACCACTACCCTTTCAACGAGATTGTGGTGGCCGGAAAAATCCCTTGAATTGGTGGCTGGAATTCTGCTCATCATTCTCACTTTGTTTGTCACAGTGACGGTATTGATGAGATATTCCGGACATGGAGTTTTGGGAGCAGTAGAAATATCTGCATTATCCATGGTCATTATCACAGCTCTGGTTGTTCCAGCAGCGACGGCATCTGATGACAACTTCAAGGTTGAAATCGTCGACATGCTCAACCGACCAAAGTGGGTTTATGCAGCAGCAGTCTTGGGTGCGGTTGTCCAATTAATTGTTAGCCTCTTTCTTACTTTCAGTTCCTTAGAGCTTCTTATCTATGACTGGAATACCAAAACCACGATGGCCGGAGAACTTTCACTCCCCCGCTATTGGCTGTCACTCATCGTCTTCATCGCGTTTGCCGTCTTGCTACACGCAGCAACCGTGTTTCTTATTCGCCTTGTGAAAACGAGGAAGACGGAATCCACCGCAGACCTCGCTGATCTAGCCAACACCGAAAAGGATTAAAACCATGGAATGGTATATTTTCCTGCCAATTTACATTCTGGCGCTCATCGCCGTGCTGCTGCTCAGGATTCCTGTGGCATTCGGCATTTTTGGTGTAGGCATTGTGTCCACACTGCTGATATTTGGGGACATCGAGACAACTTCACGCCTGATTAGTCTGAGTGTCTTAAGCTCTGTCAATAGTTTTACTTTTACCGCAATTCCACTGTTTATCCTCATGGGTGAAGTACTCTTCCGTTCGCGCATCGCTCAAGATGCCATTGTGGAAATTTCCAAAATGCTTCATCGAGTACCTGGGCGACTTCCCATGGTTGCCGTGGCCGGTGGTAGTGCGTTCGGGTTGCTTTCCGGATCCTCTCTAGCCAATACTGCTTTGCTTAGCCGTACGTTGCTTCCCCAGATGAAGAAAGCTGGATACAGTACTCAGCTTTCTGCTGGTTCAATTCTTGCAGCTGGTGGTCTTGCTATGGTTTTCCCACCCAGCGCTCTTGCCATTCTTTGGGGTGGCGTGGCCAACGTATCTATCGGCCCATTGTTGATTGCTGGCATTGTTCCGGGCGTCATGATGGCTATCGGCTACGTCATTCTCATTTTGTGGCACAGCAAGAGAAAGGGTGATCCAGGTGCTGCGACTTCTGAAGAAAAACGCCCAGTAACTGACACTCTTCGTGGTATTGCAAAGAACCTCCTTCTTCCTGGAATTCTAGCTTTAGCAGTGCTCATCATTATTTTCGCTGGTATTGCAACACCGACGGAAGCAGCTGCTTTTGGAGCTGTCGCAGCAATTATTCTTGCTTTTGCAGCTGGACGTTTTAGTTTTCGTGATCTCCTCAACGCAGGCATGAGTAGCGTGCGTATCACCGGAACCATCTTCATCCTTGTCATGGCATCGACTCTTTATGCCCAGGTCATGGCTTATATGGGTGCTACCACTGGCCTTGTTGCATGGGTTTCTTCCAGCATTGCTAATGGAGCAATCATGTTGTTCTTGATTGTGTTTCTCTTAGTACTGTTGAGTTGCTTCATTGACCAGGCATCCATCATGTTGATCACGGCCCCGCTGTTGATGCCCATTGCGTTGCAATTTGGTTGGGATCCGGTGTGGTTCTCAATCATCGTATTGGTTACGTTGCAGATCGGTAATATTTCGCCACCGTTTGGAATGAGTTTGTTTGTCATGAAGTCCACCGCACCGTGGATTCCAATGTTGACTCTTTATCGGGCCGCTATACCTTGGATCATCTCGGATTTCACAGTAATTTTGATCCTCTGTGTTTTCCCATCCATTGTTCTTTTCTTGCCACAATTAATGGCTTGATTCCGAGCATAAAAAAATTGCCCCTGCACTCATGCGGGGGCAATTTTTTGTGTGTTTAGCGCTTGAGCTTGCGGTAGTCGAAGACCTGGTCAACGATGCCGTACTCTACTGCTTCTTCAGCGGTGAGGATCTTATCGCGGTCGGTGTCGATGCGGATCTGCTCTGCGGTCTTGCCAGTGTGCTCTGCCAGAGTGGTTTCCATCAGGCGGCGCATGCGCTCGATCTCTGCGGCCTGGATCTCCAGGTCAGAAACTTGGCCCTGGGTGCCTTGGGTTGCTGGCTGGTGGATCAGCACGCGGGAGTTCGGAAGAACTGCACGCTTACCTGGTGCACCTGCTGCAAGAAGAACAGCAGCAGCAGAGGCAGCCTGGCCGAGGCAGACGGTTTGGACGTCGGGGCGGACGTACTGCATGGTGTCATAAATTGCCATCAATGCGGTGAAGGATCCACCTGGTGAGTTGATGTACAAGGTGATATCGCGGTCAGGGTCCATGCCTTCGAGGACAAGGAGCTGCGCCATGATGTCGTTTGCAGAGGTGTCATCAACCTGGGTACCCAGGAAGATAATGCGCTCTTCAAACAGTTTTGCGTATGGGTTGGTTTCTTTAGTGCCGTATGCGGACTGCTCGATAAAAGAAGGCAGCACGTAACGGGAAGTTGGCATTTGGAATCCGTTGCTCATTATTTTTTTCTCTCCTTTAAAGTTTCCGTGTGCCTAGTTGCTGATTGGGCCTTCAGCCAAGGTAATCACGTGGTCTACTAGTCCGTAATCCTTAGCTTCCTGTGCGGTGAACCAGCGGTCACGGTCGGAATCCTTGGAGATCTGCTCGAAAGTCTGGCCGGTGTGCTCAGCGATAAGCTGTGCCATTTCACGCTTGGTTGCTGCGAACTGCTCAGCCTGAATTGCGATATCTGCTGCGGTACCACCAACACCTGCGGAAGGCTGGTGCATCATAATGCGTGCGTGTGGCAATGCGAATCGCTTGCCCTTGGTGCCACCGGAAAGCAGGAACTGGCCCATGGATGCTGCAAGTCCCATGCCGTAGGTTGCAATATCGCATGGGGAGTACTTCATGGTGTCATAAATTGCCATGCCTGCGGTGACGGAGCCACCTGGGGAGTTGATGTATAGGGAGATGTCCCTGGTTGGGTCCTCGGCGGACAGTAGCAGAATCTGAGCGCACAGCTTGTTTGCGATCTCATCGTCTACCTGGCTTCCCAGGAAAATGATGCGCTCACTCAGGAGGCGATCAAAAACGTCATTTCCAAATCCAGGCCCGCCCTGGGCTGCCATACGAATATCGCTCATGAAAACAGTCAACTCCTACATTCTTAATTGTTGCGTATGTTCATTAGGTTCAATGTCACTAGACTACCCGCGTATTTCCGCGAAACCGCCTCTGTTCGCTATCAGCGTTTTAACCGCCTTAAAACGCAAAAAAATAACGCTTTTCGACGCGCCCCTGGGCGTCGAAAAGCGTTACTTCTTTTTTATTTCTAGGACTCAGACTCGGTCTCAGCCTCAGCTACTTCTTCTTCACCGAAGTACTGCTTAGGGTCAATCTCGTTGCCCTCGGAATCCTTAACGTTTACGCGGCAGATTGCCTGTGCAAGAGCCTTGCCGCGGCGAACGTCTGCGAACAGGTTAGCGATCTGGCCGGACTGCTGCAGCTGACCGATGAACTGGTTAGGGTCCATTCCGTAAGACTGTGCGGTGAACAGGATGTGGTCGGTGAGCTCCTGCTGGGAAACCTCAGGCTCCTCAACCTCTGCGAGAGTATCGAGGAACAGCTGGGTGCGAACAGCCTTCTCAGCATCTTCGACGTTCTTTTGATCGAACTCTTCACGAGTGGTGCCCTGAGCCTCAAGGAGGGAGTTCAGTGCAGCGTCGTCGTGTGCAAGCTCACCTAGGAGCTGGTGCAGCTGGGAGTGAGCCTGCTCATCAACGATGGACTGTGGCAGTGCGAAATCAGCTTCGCCCAGTGCAGCTGCAAGAACCTCGTCACGGATTGCGGCAGCCTGCTCGTTCTTCTGCTTAGCTTCAACATCAGAAACGGTGGACTCACGGAGCTCTTCGATGGTGTCGAACTCAGAAGCCAGCTGTGCGAACTCGTCATCTAGCTCAGGAAGCTCACGCTGCTTGGTAGCGGTGATCTCAACGCTGATCTGTGCTTCCTTGCCCTTGTACTCACCGTTTGCCAGCTCGGAGGTGAACTCTACGGTTTCATCCTTCTTAGCGCCGGTCAGTGCCTTGTCCAGGCCATCGATCAGATCGTCAGATCCGATTTCGTAGGACAGACCTTCGGTGGTTGCCTCTTCAATCTTCTCACCGTCAATGCTTGCGGTGATGTTGATGGTGACGAACTCACCCTTCTTCAGCTTGTGGTTGTGATCCTTCAAGGTGGAGAAACGAGTGCGCAGGGTCTCAAGCTCTGCGTCGACTGCTTCATCGTCAGCCTTGATAGCTGGAACCTCAACAGAGATCTCTTCGAACTTAGGAAGATCGAACTCTGGGCGAACGTCAACCTCAGCAACGAACTCAACGAGCTCGCCATCTTCAATCTTGGTGACCTCAACGTTAGGCTGACCAATTGCCTTGATGCCCTCAGACTCAATAGCCTGTGCGTAGCGGTTAGGAAGCATGTCGTTGACAACCTGCTCCAAAACTGGGCCGCGACCAAAGCGGGCGTCAATAAGCTGACGTGGAGCCTTGCCCTTACGGAAACCAGGAATCTGGACTTGCTGCGCTAGAGCGGCGTAGGCCTGGTCGATCTCTGGCTTCAGTTCAGAAAATGGAACCTCAACGGTGATCTTTGAACGGGTGTCGCTCAGCTTCTCGACGGAACTCTTCACGAGTAAATCTCCTGGATGATCGGGAATCGGGAAAGGGAAAGTACTTATAGATACTACAAAAACAAGCCCGGTTTCCGACGATTATGCGATTTCTCGCGTCGTCCGAAACCGAGCTCGTCCTCAAGTCGGGGCGACAGGATTTGAACCTGCGACCCCCTGCTCCCAAAGCAGGTGCGCTACCAAACTGCGCCACGCCCCGTTATTCAATTTGACCCAATGAATACTAACACACTGTGTTGCCAGAACAAATTCAGTTAGAAACTAACTAGTTTCTGTTCTGAACTCCTGTGCGCTGTGCCCCTTGGTTCGATTAAGAACTTTACACACAACCATCTCAAAAGACGAAATCGTTCCCATAGCTGCAGGTAGATGCACATTTTTAAAGAACCGATGGGCTAACTTTAAGTGTTCAATTGCTTTCCAACGCCCCTAAATAAAGCTCCACAAAGCAAACAGCTCCACTTCTGACTCATAAGCGAATTTTTCGGCGCAGCCATAAACCAGACACACCGACTGGAGGCAGCAGCTACCTTTCCTGAAAGCTCACTACTCAATTTCGGCTAGCTATCCATCTCGCTGAGATTGTTGCAACAAGTATCAATACTGACTTTCACAGTCCATTACCGCTTTGTCTTCAACCTTCAGGATTCATTAGGGACACCAGCGGTTTACAACGATCCGGGTGAGGCAACCTCTCAAAACCGTCATATTCGACCAAATCCATAGGGATACCAACGGCCCTTGGTCTCAAGTGCAAGTTTGCTGACCCGGATACCGACACATCCGACCAAAACGTGGTCTGGCATAAGTGCTCTTGGTCTCTAGATGAAGTCAGCTGCAAAAACTGATCTTGAGTCTAGAAAAAGCGACCCTACAGATTCGTGTGTAAGGCCCTCATGATCACCACTTGATACAAACACTCATGCGGAATGTTCAACCGCTTAAACAGCCCATAAACGCCGTGGCTGAAAAATTCTGCAACGGCTGCCCGTCTCTAGGTTTTTGAAACTCCCCCACCCAATAACTGCGGACAATCACACCAATCAAGGAAGTTTTGACCCCCTCGGAAAAGAAAGAAAAAACTCACTCAATCTTTTACAAGCGATTGAGTGAGTTTGTTAATTGGAGGGAATGACGGGAATCGAACCCGCGTCATCAGCTTGGAAGGCTGAGGTAATAGCCATTATACGACATTCCCAGAGGTGAACTTTTCAAGAACTCTTGTTTGGTTCGAGGAAAAGCATAGCGCACATTGTTGATTATTGAAAAATCGGCAGGCCAGAACGGAATTCTCAAAGGGTTTTCGAACACCACCCCTGGGTCCGACTCACCCTAAGTTTCAAAAGTCCCTGAAGCAATCCAAGTTATTAATACAAAGGTTAAACCGCCAGCAAACCTATAAAAATCGGCCAATCGTCCACTTAACTGCAAGTTCCCCCGATGCCACCTGAGAATGCTGAGAAATGCTTAAGAGAATTTCATTACAGCCACCCACAATGGCCTTCATAAATACATTATATTGACATTATATAGGGAGGTCACCAACCAGTTCTCCACATTGTGGTGGAAATTTAGTTAGCCCATGAAAACCTTAGAATAGTTTCGACAAGTTGCACTTCTTTGAAGTACTCTAGCTAACCATGAAGCCAAAAATTATCGATGCGGATTCAGGCCGAGAGCTTTGGACCGCAATTGAATGCGCAGCGTTTTCCGGTACTGCTCGCGGCACTTTCACCAGCTATGCAGGCCGTGGTCGCGCACCTAAGCCGATTGCAAAACTCCATGGACTTACTCTGTGGGATTCTCAAACCATCATTGAATGGGTAGATGATCGCGCAGCAGGTAACAAGGGGCTAATCAGCACTGAGAAAGACGCTGAAGCTTCCCAGTAAGCAATTGTTGTTTGCACGAACTTAAAAGCCACGAAAGCACATGCTTTCGTGGCTTTAGTCATATCTCAAAGTTGTCCTTGCTATTAGGGAACTTTCATCAACAGTGATCCGTTATTTCAGTAGTCAAGGAGAACATGGTGGTTAAGGGTTTACCCCTAACCCATCCGATTATTTTAGTGAGTTGAAGAATTCCGTGGAAGCACTACTTCTTATTGCAATTGTCATTGGTGGTGGCGTTTTTGTTGCCTCAAAGATGGGATCCAATAACAGCAAGAAGCAGGAGGAGGCCAAGTTTGCAGACGCTCAGGCTGATGCGCGTCGTTGGATTGAGCGGCTGGGCTCTCAGGTTTTAACAATCGCAGGTAATGATGCAGCCTCAACCCAGGCAATTGCTGATGCTTCCGAGCGTTATACTGCTGCGTCGTCGCAGATTTCTTCAGCCACTACCCCACGTCAAGCAGAGTTGGCTCGTGAGTCAGCGCTTGAAGGCTTGCACTATATGAACGCTGCTCGTGAAATCATGGGCATGACTGCAGGTCCAGAGCTTCCTCCGCTTGAAGGCCAACGCAATGCTGGTCGAGTTACGGAAAAGCGCACCATTGAGCAAGAAGGTCGCCAGATTACTGCTTCGCCGGTTGCTACAGATGAGACTCCGAACTACTACCCTGGCGGTAATGTTGCTGGTCGCCCAGTTCCTGCTGGTTGGTACTCCGAGCCTTGGTGGGCAAGCGCCCTTCGTTCCGGTTTGTGGACTGCGGGTTCAGTGATGATGTTCTCTGCACTGTTTAGCGGAATGTCAGGCGTTGGTTACTCCGCTGCTGCTTTTGAAAATGGCTACGGCGAAGGCTATGAAGATGGTCTTGCAGCCGCAGGTGAAGGTGGCGACATGGGAGACGCTGGCGGAGATATGGGCGATGCCGGAGCCGACATGGGTGACGCTGGTGGCGATGGCGGAGGATTCTTTGATGGTTTCTTCGGTGGCGACGGCGGAGATGGCGGCGGATTCGATTTCGACTTCTAACCCGAACAGCTAAATAAATACAAGTGGGCGGTGAGTCATTCTGTATAAGAAAGACTCACCGCCCACTTGCTGCTTTAACTATTCGTTTGGAACTACTGGCGCAATTCCCGTGCGCTCGTAATCTGCAAGAATGTCAATGCGACGCTGGTGGCGTTCCGCGTTGCTCCATTCTTGCTCGAGGAAAGCATCAACAATTTCGAGTGCTTCTTCAGTGGAATGCATACGTCCACCGATACCAATGAGGTTTGCATTGTTGTGTTCACGGGCAAGACGTGCGGTTTCAACGGACCAAGCAAGTGCACAGCGGGCACCCTTGACCTTGTTTGCCGCAATTTGCTCACCGTTTCCGGAGCCACCCAATACGATGCCAAGTGATCCGGGGTCGTTTACTGTACGGCTTGCTGCTTCAATGCAGAAAGCTGGGTAGTCATCTTCAGCATCATAGGTGTGGGCTCCGCAGTCGATCACCTCATGGCCATGGGCCTTAAGGTGTTCTGCGATTGCATTTTTAGTTTCGAAACCAGCGTGGTCTGCTCCAAGGTATACGCGCATGATGGTTAGTTTACTGTAGGTATTTTCCATCAGGCGTATACCCGAGCTTTTCCCCAATTCAGGGGGAAGCGCTCACGGAAGCAATTCCTGTATTACCGCCTAGTTAAACTCAGGACTTTCTGTGCGAGACCGCTTGATTTCAAAGAAGTGGGGGTAGCTTGCCAACTTGAAGGAGGCGTCGAAAAGCTCTCCTGCTTCCTCGCCGCGTGGGATGCGGGTGAGTACTGGGCCGAAGAATGCGGTGTCGCCGAGCTTGACCACTGGGGTGCCAACCTCATCGCCTACTTCATCCATTGCAGTCTGGTGGAAGGCACGAAGTGCGTCATCCCACTTAGTGGAGTCTGCTACTTCAAGAAGTGGAGCATCAAGTCCAACTTCTTCTAATGCCTCAGCGATGATCTCGTTGTATGAACCATCCGTGGCGCCACGGCCATCATTGTGGATACGGGTACCCATCGCGGTGTAAAGATCGCCCAACTTATCAGCGTGATCGGTCGCAACAGCTGCGAATACACGCGCTGGTCCCCACGCAGACTTCATGCGCTCCAGGTAGTCCGCTGGAAGATCGCGTCCATCATTGAGTACGGAAAGGCTCATTGGAACCCACTGGACTTCAATATCACGAACCTTTTCGACTTCCTTGATCCAGCGAGAAGTAATCCAACAGAAAGGGCAGGTGGTATCAAACCAGAAAGTTACTTTGTCAGCCATGTGTTTTCCTCTTTTCTTTAAAGTTTCTAGCAATCCACACTAGGCGCGAACTATCGTGGTGTCATCGCGCACCTTCCAAGGGTAGCGCCCCCTCAATTTTCAAGGAGCTTTAAATTGACATCCATTAATCTCACCCGGCAAGAAGCTCAGGATCGTTCGAGGTTATTAAGTGTAGAAAACTATGACATTGCACTTGATCTCAACAACGGCGATGAGTTTTTTAGTTCCTCCACGGTTGTCAGCTTCACTGTGAGGGAGGCTGGAGATACTTTTATTGATCTTCGGGCGTCCAGTGTTGAGGAAGTCCGGCTGGATAATGTGTCTATCAAAAATGAGGCTCTTACACTGGGCAAGACTGGCTATGACGAGACCTATGGTATTGCTCTAAAGGGGTTGACTCCTGGCGAGCACAAGCTGCGGGTCACGGCCACTATTCCTTATTCTCGCACTGGTGAAGGCCTGCACCGCATGGTGGATCCTGCGGATAATGAGGTGTATTTGTACACCCAGTTTGAAACGGCCGACGCTAAACGCATGTTTGCTTGCTTCGACCAGCCGGATCTCAAGGCCACCTATGATTTGAATATCAAGACTCCTAAGGGTTGGAAGATTATTTCCAACTCAGAGCAGCAGGTTTCTACTCAGCATGCTGATTACGATACGCACGTGTCTCGTGTTGATTATCCACTGTCTACTTATTTGATTGCTGTGTGTGCGGGCCGCTACCACGAGGTACGTGATGTCTGGAACGGCACGTTGACTCATCATCCAGAGACTCCAGCAGGCCAGCCAACTGAGCTTTCTGTGCCACTTGGTTTGTACTGCCGTCGCTCCTTGGCTAAAAATCTTGATGCGGAGCGCCTGTTCACTGAGACCAAGCAGGGCTTTGATTGGTATCACCGCAACTTTGGTGTGGCCTACCCGTTTGGCAAGTACGATCAGATTTTCGTCCCTGAATTTAACGCCGGCGCGATGGAAAACGCTGGTGCTGTGACTATTCGTGATGAATACGTCTTTGCCTCCAAGGCCACCCATTACCGCTATGAGCGTCGTGCAGAAACTATCCTCCACGAACTCGCACACATGTGGTTCGGCGATTTGGTCACGATGCAGTGGTGGGATGACCTCTGGCTGAATGAATCCTTTGCCACCTGGTCAGCTGTGATTTCCCAGGCTGAGGAAACTGAATACGACAGCGCGTGGGTGACTTTTGCCAATGTGGAGAAATCCTGGGCTTACCAGCAGGATCAGCTGCCATCTACTCACCCGGTCTTTTCTGATGGCTACGATATTGAAACCGTCGATCAGAACTTTGACGGCATCACGTATGCAAAGGGCGCGTCGGTGCTCAAGCAGCTGCAGGCCTATGTTGGGCGCGAGGAGTTTTTGGCTGGCGTGCGCAGGCACTTTGCCAATCATGCGTGGGGAAATGCCACCTTCGACGATCTGCTCGGCGCGCTTGAGCAGTCCTCCGGGCGCGATTTATCAGATTGGGCAAACCAGTGGCTGAAAACCACCGGCATCAACACCCTCGGCGCGGAATTCACCACTGACAACGGCAAGTACACGTCGTTCGCAGTCACCCAGACCGGCGCCGAGCCGGGCGCAGGTGAGCTGCGAACCCACCGCATCGCGGTGGGGCTTTATAAGCTTATCGACGGATCCCTCGACCGCTACGCACGAGTAGAACTTGACTGCAGTGGCGCGTCGACAAGCGTAGAAGAGATCATCGGACTTGAGCAGGCTGACTTCGTGCTGGTTAACGACGATGACCTGACGTACGCGCTGCTCGATTTGGATGAAGCGTCGCGCAACTTTGTCATTGACAATATCGATAAATTCAGCGATCCGATGCCTCGCACCCTGGTGTGGTCCGCCGCGTGGGAAATGACCCGCGCTGGCCAAATGAAGGCCCGCGATTTCATTGCGCTGGTCGCCCGCGGTGCTGCTGCCGAAACTGAAATCGCCGTGCTCGAGCGCATTCTCATGCAGGCAACTTCTGCGCTGAAGAACTACGCCGACCCAGCTTGGGCCAAGGAAACCGGAAATAATTTGCTTGCCGACGCCTTCCTCCACGGTGCCCGCACCGCCGACGCCGATTCGGACACCCAGCTGGCATTCATCCAAGCGCTGGCCAAGACCACGCTAAACGATGCCGCAGCTGAATACTTCCGCGATATTCTTGCCGGCAACATTAACGGTCTGACCGTGGATCCCGATCTGCGTTGGTGGGCGCTGACCGCTCTGATTGCTAGAGGCGATGTCGAGGATGCTGAAGAAGCAATTGCCACCGAGCTTTCTCGCGATAATTCCAGTGCCTCTTATCTAGCATCGCTTCGTGCAGGTGCTGCAATCAACACCGAAGCAGTAAAAGAATCTGCATACAAGGAAGTCACCGCGCTGGATAGTGGCTTGTCCAACCTGGAACTACGCCACAAGATTGAAGGCTTAACCTTCACTGGGTCTTCTGACATTTTGCAGGCATACAACGAGCCGTACTTTAAGATCCTCGACGATGTCTGGGCGAACTTCTCCGGCGAAATGGCACAGCAGATCATCCTCGGGCTGTTCCCTGCATGGGACGTTTCGAAAGAAGGCCTCCAACGTGCCGATCGCTTCCTTGAAGATGACCACGTTGCAGGCATCAAACGAATTGTCTCTGAATCCCGCGACCGCACCGCCCGCGCGCTACGCAACCGGGAGGCGGACGCTTCGTAGCTATTAGTTTCTTCCCTAGCAATCCTGGCATGTTAACTGCACACGTAACATGCCAGGATTTTTCACACCACTATTTCCACCATCGCCTATTTGTTCTATTAAAAATTGGAATTCTCCGAACTTTTTAAGAACAGTGAATTACTCTGCTTTAAGAAGCTCAAGTAGAGAATATTTCTAAAATAAACTTAGGAATTATTTAATTGAGGCTTAATTAAATAGACTAAAAGTGATTGAAATCTAAGGTTATATTTACATTAAAATAGTCTAACACTAATGTTCGAAACGCTAACGTTAAACGTCCACCGATACTGATACATTCCTTTGGAGATCTAAATTGATCGCACTACAACCCAAAGGAGTTTTTCATGTCTATCGAGCAAGCAATCACCTCGCTCGCTGCGCGAGTTCGGGAACTGAAACCCATCATCGAAACTGAAGAAGCTACGAAAACTGCGCTGATCATCCCTTTTATCAGTAATGTTCTGGGATACGATGTCACTGATCCACGTGAAGTCATTCCGGAATATACGGCTGACATTGGAGTCAAAAAGGGTGAGAAGGTCGACTTCGCTATTAAAACCGGTGACGATTTCCATTTCCTCATTGAATGTAAAAAGGTCGGCTCACCACTAAGCCTCGACCACGCAAATCAACTCGTCCGCTATTTCAATGTCACAGACACCGAATTCGCCATTCTAACTAACGGCGAGGTCTACCAATTCTATGGACAGCTTGATGCAGCCAACCGCATGGATGAGAAACCATTCATGACCTTGGATCTAAATAACATCGATGCTAGGCAGTTCCCACACCTAGAAATGTGTACTCGTAAGCATTTCAACCCACAAGCTTTGGCGGCAAATGCGGAGGAACTCAAGTACATCGCTGAACTGAAGAAGGTCATCGCAAACCAATTCCAAGAACCTGATGCGGAAATCGTCAAGATGCTTGCTGCCACCGTCACTACAAAACGTATGACCGCTCAGAATCTGGAATTCTTCACCCGTCTGGTTAATACTGCATCGTCTCAGTTTCTCAAAGACGAAGTCAATCGCAGACTTCGCTCTGCCCAAGTTTTTGATGATCCTGTGCAAGCACAAGAAGCCCAGTCAGAGTCAACAACAGATGAAGAAACTATCGATGAAGTCATCTCCGATATTGTGACGACTGAAGAGGAAATCCACGGTCATTCAATTGTCCGAGCGATTTGTTGCTCCGAAGTTCCCGCTCAAGAAATCACGATGCGTGATGCAAAATCCTATTGCGCAATTCTCTTCCAAGACAACAACCGTAAACCCATCGCTCGCTTCTACTTTGATCGAAAGATTCCTCGCATCGGCATTTTCAACCCTGACGGCGAACAAGAACAGTTTGATCTAGAATCCATCGAGGATATTTACAATCATGCAGATCTTCTACGCTCCCGCGTCGCAGCGTTGAACGCTTAATGACTCATACCTTGTCCTGCAGACGGTATGCCACAGTCAGGCATACCTCTGCAGTCCACTTGCTGGTATTAGCAAGAAACGCCCACAGCTGCTGATCGTTCAAACCAGCAGGTAAATCAATGCGAGCTTCAGCGAAAATACCGGACCGCGCGCCGTTTTCGATCTCTTCAGTAAACACCGTCACCAGCATGTGTTCTCTCGAGTACAGGTTGCATAGAGCAAGAAGCTGCTCTAGTTGCTTCTTGTTTTTAATTTTCACGCCTGTCCCAGAAGACACAGCTAAGGTCTGTCGATCGCTACCGTTGTTTCCATCGGTCAACCACGCGCTGACACGTTGGCCCATGTGTTGGTATTCAACAAACCCCTCCCCCAATTTGAGTTCATCCGCACCCAGTGATTCATACTGCTGGTGAATGCGTTCAAGGGTAACCAGCGGGGTTGGTTCGTCGATCAGCCCGAAAGGATTACCCTCAACTAGTTGTTCTTTGGAAAATTCAAAGTCAACAGCAGGAGGTGTCACGTTAAATTCAGTGCGTTCTGGGGCAAATTTCGGCCAGGTCTGTTCACACCAAGAAACAAAAGTCTCGGCAACTTCAGTCATGCAATAGTGCACAAACTCCGCTGACTGCTCCCAGGTAGCGCCCACACCTGAGAAAAAGAATTCACGACCCCGCACAGTCAAGTTCTTTGGATCAACTTCATCTAAAACAACCTGCAGGTCCCGCGTTGGCCTATTGAAGTCATTGACTGCCCTTAAGTACTCTGCCTGTTTCTTCGCTGGGACATAGGCGTGCCACATAAAGTCAGCAACAATACATAGAGTGACCTCATCCAAGTTGAAGTTCACCGTTAACCCCGGACGGCGAATAATCAACTCCATGCCTTTATCGGTTACAGCCATGTCGTGGTTATATCCCAAGGTCATCAATGCCATCTGCACTGGTTTCATCCGCATAGATTGCAGCGCACTATCAAGGTTTTCAGCCATTGCGACAGCTACTTTCTTAATGTTTTGGTTGCAGAGCGCACCTGAAAACAGGTACTTAAAATAGCTCAATTTTTATAGTTACCAGAGATTAACATCAGAAATTGGCGTGCGTTTGATGAAGAAAAACAATTCTTATTCCCTTACCTTTTCGGGGGTAAAACTTTCCAGCGAAGTGTCAGTAGTTGCGTTAGAGTGCTCAACAACAATCCCTTCCTAGAAAGTGAATACTTCGTGTCTACGCTTCCAGCTGTTTTTCAAAGCGAACTTTTCCCTGAGGTATCTGGCGTAAAAGAGTTCCGTGGCTTAACTTATGTGTTCTTTGATCAATTCACTTTGCCCACCGCGACGCAGTTGGAACAAGCAACAGACGCAGGTTGGTCACTGATCACTTGGGGATGGTGGAACACGGACACAGATTTAGAAGATGTTGATTTGGAAGATATCACCTTCGAAGACGACAGCTGGCCAAAACTTTCCGAATCTTCTAAAACAGAATCACTAAGCTCTTTTGATTTGAACTTCGATGGTCTTTCTGATGGCGAGCGCGAACCACAGCCCATCGAAAGTGTTGATTCTCTTGATGAAATCTTTGCTGAAGAAGGAGACTGGGGGCTCGTGGCAATCAGCTGCCCCAATTGGCAAGTCCCTGCCGCATGCGAATGGCTTGGTTGCATGAATGTTGGTGAACCATTTGAAATGGCACATGTTCTTAAAGCCTGGCAGGATGGATGGGGTGTGCAGGCTCTAGCTTTTGGTGGTGAAGAAGATGATGCGGATCTTCTACTTCGAGTACCTGAAGAAAATGAAGAACTACTGGAGGCTTTCGCAATTGCTTCTGATCAGGTAATTACTTACAACCATGAAGAGTTAGGTTCGTTGGCAAGCCTTTGGTTTGACTAGCATGTGTTGGTTACTTCTCTGCATATTTTCAATTGGACTTCTGGTTCTAATAATCTGGGGAGTAATTGATGGTTTCTTGCGCGAGTTTTTTCTATGGGCTTCACCTTTCGCGCCCTTCAGTACCGCATTTGTGGCAGCTCTTGCTGGAATCATCGCATGGCGAAACTACAAGCACCGCCGAATCTCAGATAATCGAGCCGAGTGGTGGCGTCGTACGCAATACGCGATCGATCTCATCACATCCGATGATGATCGAATCGGCCGCAGTACAGGTTTGGCATTACTTTCACATCTAATAGAAGACTCAGAACCCACTACTCGAGACCTCGAATTAATTCGAGAGGTGACTCGCAAGCTAATGGAGGAAATTCTCACAAAAGAAGATAGACAGTCCAATGAAAAAGAAGAAGCAACCAGTTCACATATCTCACATATACTGAAAAGACGAAAGAAGAACAGGAGGCAGTGGTATGTCGCGGAAAAACCCAAATCCTAAATCAGTAATGCTGCGTTCTCGTGACAACAAAACCGTCGAAATACGTGATGCTCGTGACCGGGCCTTCATCAAGCAGGCTGACGACCTCATCGTAAAGATCGACAAGCTGCTTGATATCAAAAATGCAAGACTAAAACATAAGTTACGTTAAAGTCCGATCCACGCTGTTGTCCCCGCGCAGGCGTTTCAGCACGTTTTCTGCAGAGATCAAACACATGGGCACTCCCACCCCTGGGACTGTGGTGGCACCTGCGTAATACAGACCGTCCACTTTTCGGGATTTGTTGGAGCCTCTAAAAAATGCTGACTGCGCCAATGTGTGTGATGGGCCAATGGAACCGCCACGCCAGGAGTTGTATCTGTCGGCGAAATCGGCGGGGCCGATGGTGCGTTGGACAACGATGCGGCTTTCCAGATCGTCGATTCCAGCCCATCGCCCGAGTTGAGCCACCGCTGCTTGTGCGATTCGGCCCACTAGTTCGGATTCTTTTCCGTAGGCAGAGCCGTGACCAATGGATACATCGGCAGGTACTGGAACGAGGATGAAGAGGTTTTCGTGGCCAGCTGGTGCTACGTCAGCATCCGTGGCGGAGGTTTTGGAAATGTAGATGGATTCAGAGGCAGGGAATTCTGATGTGGAGCCGTCGAAAACTTTGCGGAAATCTTCGTCCCAGTCGGAGGAAAACAGCAAGGTGTGGTGCAGTAATTCTGGAAGTTCTCCCTTCACGCCTGCCAACACCAGGACAGTGCTTAAGCCTGGTTGTTTATTCTTCCAGCTCGTCTCAGGCTTTTCGCGCAACGAAGCAGGTAGGAGTTGGGTTTCAGTGTGATGTTGATCGGCGCAGCTGACCACAATATCTGCGTCGATGAATTCAGAACCAACCTGAACGCCTGTGACGTTTCGGCCTTGGGTGGTGATCGCGGTGACGGGGGTGCCGAGGTGGAGGACGGCGTCGTCGATAAGCGAAATCAGTGCGTTGATGAAGACGGTGAAGCCGCCGCGGGGATAGTTGACGCCCTGGACGAGGTCGGTGTGGCTCATGAGGTGATAGAGCGCGGGGGTGTGCGAAGGGTCAGAGGACAAAAATACTGCCGGGTAGCTTAGGATTTGGCGCAGTTTTGTATCGCGGAATTGGGTGTTGACCTTCACTTTTAGCGAGGTCGATAGGTTTGCCAGAAGTTTTGGCAATAGGCGCAGCACACCGGGGCTTAAGTACGGGATGAAGTTAGTGAAGTTGGTGTAGAGGAATCCGTCGATGGCCAGGTTGTATACCTGAGTGGCGGAATCGATGTAGGCGCGCAGTTTGGCGCCGGCACCGGGTTCGCGGGATTCAAAAAGTTCTGCCATCGCATCGATATCGGAGGTGACATCGAGGTGTTCGCCGTGGTCGTCGATGACGCGGTAGGCGGGTTCAAGTGGCACGAGGTCGAGGTGGTCGTCGATGGAGGTGCCGCAGAGCTTAAAGAAGTGGGACATGGCGTCGGGCATGAGGTACCAGCTGGGGCCGGTGTCCCAGCGGAAGCCGTCGAGTTCGAAGGTCCCGGCGCGGCCGCCGAGGTGCTCGTTTTGTTCGACGAGGTGGACTTCATATCCTTCGCGTAAGAGCAGTGCGGTGGTGGCTAGTCCTGCTACTCCCCCACCGATGACCACTGCTTTTGTCATTTTCGAAACACTTCTTTCCACATTGCTTTGGTTGCCAGGCTGGCTTTTTTCGTTTTTGCCACACTGATCCGCCCGTTTTTTAAGTCTTCGAGGGACGCGGATTCCAGATTGTCCACGAGGCAGCCATAGAGGTCGGTCGCGGCGCGCACACCGGCTCGCGCGCCAAATGGCAGCAGCGGGATGCTTAATCTGGCGGCATCTAAATCAGCGCGGATATCTAAGACAATTTCATCGCGCATGCTTTCAGTAAACACCGGCAGATACGACCTACCCAGGTCTTCTTTATCCTCGGCTAAATCCCGAAGGAAATTTACTTTCTGAAATGCCGCGCCCAAACGCCTAGCCCCGTGTTCCATAGCTTCACGGTCCTTGGCGCTAGCTTTAGAATCTTGCAGGAAAATTTTCAAGCACATCAGTCCAATGACCTCAGCGGAGCCGTAAATGTATTCATCCAATTGGGTTGGATCATAAGTGGTTTGGGAAAGATCGCGGCGCATCGAATTAAAAAACGCCACGATATGGGCTTTTTCAAAACCGCATTTACGTGCAGTGTTGCCAAACGCGTGGATTACGGGATCGGTATGAAAAGGCGTATCCAGGCTGAGCAGAACTTGGTGTTCGTAATTATCTAAAATTTCTGCCACCGCTTCTGGAGTACATCCGGCGGCTGCAGCGGCGCCATCAACAATCTCATCTGCCACCCGCACCATGCCGTACAGCGCTTCAATATCGTGGCGAGTTTTCGGCGACAACAGCCTTGATGCCAGCGTAAAACTCGTGGAATAGTGTGCGATCACCGTGGCCGTCGCCTTTGAGCTCATCGCATCAAAACGGCCCAAAAAATCTCGCTGATCAGCCACACTCGTCTCCTTCACAGGAGAACTTTACCGCGCCAAATCAAGAAAACCGAAAGAGCTGCTTTTCGACGCCTCCCTCAACCCCGCGCCAAGCGCTGCGGGTTGCGCCACTGGGCCACCGCAACGAAAACCAACGCGACCGCGGTAACCCAAAAAGCATTTGAGCCGATGGCCAAATAGATCGGCAAAAAGGTCACCGGTGCTGCAGCTGACCCAAAGAATCTAAACGCCTGCACGGTAGACAGCAACGATGATCCACCAGGACTGCCGATTACTGCCAAGTTCACCGTAGCTTGAATTCCTTGTGCCGCTGCCACAGAAAATGCCCACAGCACTGCCACCAGAACAACCCATGGAGCAATGGGCAACAAGGTCATGGCTGCGGCACCGATGATCGCGCTGACCACGAGGACTGCACGGACACCAAATTTATCGGCCATATCGCCGATTTTTCGGGACGCGAAAAATGCAGCCAAACCACCACACATGACCACCAAGCCACGGGCAGCGGCATCCAGATTGAATTGTTCACCCACGTGCAACGAGGTCATGAAACCCACACCAATGATGCCGATGCCCACCGCAAAACCTGACATCATATGAATTATGGTTGGCCCCCATTGCACCTTGCCTCCAACGTTTTGCTTTGATGCTGAAGGAGGAGGCACAACTGGTAGCCGGGCAATCAGAATGAACAACGATGCTGTGGCCGTGACCAAAAATGTCAACCGCCAGGAAATAACAGAAGAAAGCCCCGCGATCAATGGAGCTGACAGCATTCCCAATGACTGCATCGCAGCATATGTTCCCAAGGCTTTGCCCAAAGCATTCGCTGGGACCAACTCGCGCAACATAATTTGCAGCACTGGAGTGGTAAAAGCATTAGCCACACCGATCGTGGCATAGGCCGCTAGGAACAATCCCCACGACGGGGTGATCAACAACAACAAAGCTAAAGGTAACGTGACAATATAGGCAGCGCGAACAACCTTGTGCGGATGTATCTTTCTAGTCAGTCGCCCAGAAAACAGCATCATGGTGGCAAATGGTAAAAGGTATGCCGTCATGGTCGACGCCGCTTGGCTCACACTGATATCAAAAGTGTCTGAAAACTCCGGCAACACCACTGATAGTGCTTGACCGGTAAAAGGCCCGACAAAGCCTCCGACCAAAATGGCCGCCATTTGCAGTTTCTTCATAGTGTCCTAATCTATGCCTAAACCCCCTGCCAAAACCCTTTCGGGTTAAAAACAGGGGGTATCTATGCGCTTTAGAGGAAACGCTTTGGCACTTCGGGTTCACCGAGCGACAGCATGAGGCGGTTCGCCCAGTTGAAGAATGCCACCGAGTTGATCAGATCCACGATCTGTAGGTCGGTGTATCCCACTCCACGCAGCTTGGTGATGCATCCTTGGTTGAACGCGGAAGGAGTAGAACTTAGAGCGCGGGATGCATCGCGGATGACATTCCACTGATCAGAGCCTAGTTCTGCATCAATGCTTCCCAACAGCGCATTAACATCATCAGCACGACCGGATTCTTCCTGTGCACGGCCAGCATGCACAGATGCGCAGTAAACGCAGCCGTTGTAGCGCGAGGTTACAGTCGCTCCGAGTTCGCGCTCTGCTCGGCCCAGCCCTTCACCGTCGGTGTTGAAGAAAATATCCAAGTCAGTCAGGGTGCGCGCCTTCAGTGCTGCTGGATCACGTGCCAGCAGACGGAAGTATGGCATATCAGCACGCTGAGGTTGGATTAATGAATCCAGCTGTTCCTCAGTCAGATCAGCCTTTTCAACTGGTGGCACCCATGGCTTCCAACCTAGGGAGTGGTTAACAAAGGCTTCTGGGCGATTGAGCTCTTCATAAGTTAGGATCTCAAATCCATTGTTGGACAGTTCCCACGAAGCCTCAGGGATGCTCAGGCGAGGAGCCTTAACCTGAATGTCTTCGCCTTTCAACGTGCGCAGACCATAAGCAACGCGCAGTTGGAATGCAAGGAAGGAAATAAGCTGAGCCAACGATACTGTGTCATCGGCGCTCCACCCTGCTGCAGAAAGTCGACCCAACACCTCTGGTCGGGAATCACGTGGGTGGAAAACCAACAGGTGTGCGTAATCAAAGGCAGCTGCGAGACGCTCGCCTAATTTGCTGGCATCGTTGCGAACAGATCCACCTGGTTCGGATTCGGACTCTAGGCCAGGCTCGCGGTAGGTTCCGTATGGTCCTGAAGACAAGCCGTGATCGATGGCATCGGAAACAGCGTTGGCCAGGGTGGTTGGGGCATCGTCGAGAAGCAAATCTTGGTAGAGATCTACAGCTGGCGCGAATTGGTGAAGACCCGCAACATAGGTTGCTACAGCATAGCGCTCGCCGAAGCTGAATGTGCCTGGGTTTACTGGTTCAAGCAGAGCTTCGAAGCTCTTTTGTGCATTGTCGCGAGCTTGGGGACGGTTGTCACGCAGCTGTGGGAGGTCCTCCCCAACGAGCATGTCGATTAGATCTGACATCTTTAAAAAATGCTCCTAAAGTCCAAGATTAAGTTCGCCACCACGATAGCGCGAACCTGGGATTGCGTCGATAAGACGACGGGTGAATTCTGTTTGCGGATTGTTAAAGACTTCTGAGGTTTTTCCAAGTTCAACCTGTTGACCTCGGCTCATCACCGAGACTGTGTCAGAGATTTCACGAACCACAGCCAGGTCGTGGGAAATAAACACATAGGTCAAGCCTAGCTCTCTTTGCAGATCATCGAGCAGACGCAGAATTTGTGCTTGCACTGTCACATCTAAAGCTGACACCGCTTCATCAAAAACCACCAGCTCTGGTTCCAAGATCATGGCTCTAGCAATGGCAACGCGCTGGCGCTGACCGCCGGAAAGCTCACGTGGACGTCGAGATGCCAATGCTGGATCGAGTGCCACCAGTTTTAGATACTGCTCAACTTTTTTAGCAGCTTCCTGCTTGGAGACCTTGGTGAAATTGCGCAAAGGCTCAGCAATGGTCGCACCGATAGTCTGCCGGGGATCAAGTGAAGAATATGGGTTTTGGTAAACCAACTGCACTTGCTGGCGAAGCTGTCGTTTTTCAGCAGCAGAAAGTTTGGTGATATCCGTACCCGCCACCGAAATAGCACCTGAGGTTGGTGTGTTAAACATCGCAATTGCGCGACCCAAAGTGGTTTTGCCAGATCCGGATTCACCCACAATCGCATGAGTGGTTCCGGGCAACACCTCAAAGGAAATATCATCCGCTGCAACGAAAGGTTCTTCCTTGCCGCGCTGATATTCCTTGCGGAATTTATCCACCACCAACAGCGGGCCCTTGGCCGCTGCAACCTCCGGATCTACCGCCGGAACTCGCGCGGGGATCTCGCCGATGGTGAGGGAGGGCGCGTCGGCAAGCAGCTTTTTAGAATATTCATGCCGCGGATCCGTCAAGACCGAAGCCGCGTAACCACTTTCACGCACCTCGCCTTTTTGCATGACGACGATTCGATCCGCCCGGTCACCGGCCACCGCCAAATCATGCGTGATGAACAAAATACCCAAGCCCAATTCCCGCTGCATTTCTTCCAGCAGGTCGAGAATAACTTTCTGCACGGTCACATCCAGCGCAGACGTTGGTTCATCCGCAATAATCAGCTCCGGCTCAAGCGCAATGGCTGCAGCGATCAGCGCACGCTGCTTCATACCACCTGACAGCTCATGCGGATACTGATCATAACGAACCTCAGGGTTATCAATACCCACGCGCTCTAGAAGCTTGATTACCTGCTGTTTGCGCTGCTCAGCAGTGCCTCGCTTGTGGATAGCCAGGCCCTCCCCCACTGAAGCACCAATGGTTTTCACCGGGTTCAGGGAATTATTTGGGTCCTGAGGAATCAGGCCAATCTTGGTGCCACGCACGTTTTTCCACTCACGCGGACTTAAACCAATAAGAGACTGACCTTTAAAAGAAATCCGGCCAGAATCCACCTCAGCGTTATCTGCCAACAAACCAATCACAGCTTGCGCGGTGGTTGATTTACCCGAACCAGACTCACCCACGATCGCAGTAATCTGCCCAGGGTGAACTTCCAAACTGACATTATTAACAGCGTGAACGAGACCTTTAGCGGTTTGATAAGAAACCACCAGATCGTCAATTTCCAACAATGGAGTAGTCATTTTTTCTAGCCCTCCTTCTGAATGATGCGGCTTAAATAGTTGGCAGACATCACCACAGCGATGATGACAAAGCCTGGAAGGACAGTCAGCCACCAGGAGGTAGCCATGTAATCGCGCGCATCAGAAATCAGCAGACCCCACTCTGGAGTTGGAGCTGGCGCACCATAGCCCAAAAAGCCCAACACAGACAGCTGCAAAATAGCCGAACCAAACTGCAGTGCAGCAAGCGCAAGAACTGGGGTGAGTGAGTTGGGCAGAATGTGGCGGAACAACACCTGCGCCTGGGTACCACCAGAACCATAGGCTGCCTCCACGAAATCAGACCCAGCAACAGTCATCACTTGGGAACGAGCCAAGCGGGCAAAAGTAGCAACTGAAGTAATACCAACAGCGATCGCAGCGTTCATCGTGCCAAAGCCCAACAAAATAATGACAGTCAAGCTCAGCAGCAATGCAGGAATAGACAACAGTACGTCGACGAAACGCATTAATACTGTGTCCAACCATCCACGTTGTGCACCTGCGAGCAACCCGATCAAGGTTCCCACAATCAGGCCAACCAGCACGGCAATCAATGCGCCCAACAGAGTTTCCCGGGCGCCGTATACAACACGGCTATACAGGTCACGTCCCACAGAATCCGTGCCAAACCAATGGGTTCCGCTTGGGCTCAGCAGGGCCACATCATCGCCGCTAAATGGATCCTGGGAGGTAAATAGACTTGGGATAAGCGCCATCAGCACAGCGATGACCAAAACCACAATGGAAATCACCGCAGCAGGTTTAGTCCACGGGTTTCCTAAACCTTTACGCTTGCGCGCCGGGTCAGCTGATCCAGTTCGCGGATTAGCTGCCACTGGTTTCTTAGGTGAAATAGGAGGGTTACTCATGGTATTTATGCCCTTTCTCTGCGACGCAGACGGGCATCGAGGACTGGGTACAACAGATCCACGATGAGGTTGATCAAAACATAAACAGCAGCGGCGATCACGACGATGGCCAGCATCACTGGCATATCGCGGTTGGCCACAGCATTAACAGTCATCTGGCCTAAACCTGCACGGCCGAACACAGCTTCAGTGACCACGGCACCGCCAACAAGTTCACCGAACAAAATACCGGCGATAGTCAGCGTTGGCAGGAGCGCATTGCGCAACACGTTGCGGAAGAAGATCCACATTTCACCTGCACCGCGTGCTCGAACGGCTGCGATGAAAGGTTGTTTTTTTACTTCTTCAATGGAACGAATCAGCACCTGTGCAAGTGGCGCGGTAATCGGAATGGACAACGTGATGGTGGGCAAGATCAACCCTTGCGCCGGGGTGGTGCCAATGACTGGAACCCATCCAAGGCGGAAGGACACGATCTGAATCAACATGATGCCCAACCAGAAGCTTGGAAGGGAGACAAAAAATGGGGGCAATGCTTGGAAGAATCCCTTGATCCAAGCAAAGCGATCCATGGTGGCCAAGATGGAAATAACCAGTGCCAAAATGGCAGCCAAAATAAACGCCAAGATGGCCAACGTGAGGGTGCCAGGCATTGCTTCTGCCAATTGGGTAGCCACAGCGGTACCGGTTTGTACCGAGTAGCCGAAATCTCCAACCAGGAATCCAGTTAGTGTGGTGAAGTACTGGGAAATCAGGGATTCATCGGCACCGTAGGATTCCCGGATTTGTGCGATTTGTTCCGGTGAGAGACCCAGGTCTGGGCTGGAATAACGTGCAGTCACAGCATCGCCAGGAAGGGCAGAAAGCATGATGAATGCGAGAGTAAAAGTGACCAACAAAACCACAATGGCCTGGCCGATTCTGCGCAGGATCTGCGAGGTAGTCATTTAGTCCTCCTCACTGGAATGGTCGATGTATGTTTCATAAAAGCTTGGGCGGCCAATAACCTCGGGGCTAAATCCCTTGACATAAGGCTGCACACCGTAAACCACGGGTTCTTCAAACAGTGGCAACGCATATGCTTGCTCAGTGATGTAGTCCTGTGCGGCGGCAGAGGCTGCTGCGCGGTCGGCTTCATTTGGGCTCGAGGCAATAGCCATGAGGAGTTCTTCCAAATGAGGATCCCCGATATCTGCGGTGTCTCCATCCATGGTCATGTTCAGCAGTTCATTGCGGTTGGTGGAGTACAGCATGGATTTCAAAACGTCATAGTCTGCACGTCCAACCATGGAGTGGCGGACCTGGATTTTGTCTGGGTCTTTAGAGTCAGCGTCCTGTGCTGCTTGATCACCTGGGTTGAGGTTAACTTTGATGCCGATATCACCAAGTTGTTCTTGAACCATGGTCACCACTTCGCGGGAGCGTGGCTGTGGGAGGGCTTCGTTGAAGGTGAGTTCTAAAAGCTCGCCATCTTTGCGGCGCATGCCGTCAGAGTCCACAGTCCAGCCGGCTTCATCTAAAAGTGCGGTGGCTTTATCTAGGTCATAGATGTAGGCATCAACTTGTTCTTTGTAACCAAGCGCATTTTGCCCCAACACTGAGGTAGCTAGTGGGTAGGACTCACTAAACAGCACGCGCATGATCTTCTCGCGGTCGATGGCGTGGATGAGCGCTTGGCGGACTCGAATATCTGACAATTTGTCATTTTTGAAACGGAAGTAAAAGCCGTTGTTCACACCATTGGTGGCGGCAGAAACGATAGAAATGCCTTCATCTTTAAGGTGTGCTTCAACAGGCGCTTCGATTTGGCGGGCAATATCGGCTTGGCCTGCAACGATCGCGCCGATGCGAACAGATTCTTCGCCAGCTAGCACGTAGTTAACGGCATCAAGTTTTGCGCGGCCTTGGTGTTCACGGGCAGGTGGTGCCCAATCGTAATCCTCACGGGCAGTTAACGTGAGGTTGGTGCCCAAAGTTTCATCGGTGATGACAAAAGGGCCGGAGCCGATGATGTTTTTAGCATTGCCAGGCGCAAATTCTTCATTGGCAAAATCCAAAGTGGAATCGGCATAAAGTCCAGCGTTGAATGAGCTGGTGGCCTGAGCGAAACCAGGAGCAGGTTCAGAGAAGTGGAAGCGGACGGTATCCTCATCGATAACTTCGCCGTGGTCATAGTTGGTGATTTGCTCTGAGATGGTCAGGCGTCGATCTTTATCGCCTAGTCCATAAAGGTCAAAGTTTTTCACCACATTTTCAGCGGTCAGCGGGGTGCCGTCGGAGTACGTCACGTCGGTGCGGATGTTGAAGGTGAACTCTGTTGCATCTTCATTAACTTCCGGCAGATCGGTGGCGATCCATGGGCTAAGTTCTAAGGTTTCTGGATCCTGGTAGAGCAAGCGGTCTGCAATGTTGTTGACCACGCTGCCGTTGGGATAAAAACCTGCTGATGGTGGATAAAGGGTGCGGAAGAACTGTGGTTCCAGGTAGGTGAGGGTGTTGTCCTCACCTTGTGCTGGTTGGGCAGTGCATCCAGTAAGCATGGCTAAACCGGCCAGTGTGGCGGCTGCTGCGGTGAGCAACCGGCGGGTTTTCAAGCGTGGTGTGTTCTCGCGTGGTTTGTTCTCGGGAGAGCCGAGACCGTGCCTGTGCTTTTTAAACACTAGGCTTACCTCCAGTGAATATTTAAGTTACTTTACGTGTCAGCTAATTTATGCCCCAGAACTTAACACACTTTTAGACTAAGCGGTACATTGGTTTAGACTAATCTGTCTAAATCGCACCAATAATCACTACGCAGGAGTTTTTGTGAGCACGAACGATAAGCAAGTGGCCATCATCGGCGTAGGCCCCAGGGGCATTTCAGTATTGGAAAGGATTTCAGCAGCTCTCAATACTGTTTCAAGGCCACAACAGGGGCTTACCATTCACCTTGTCGAAGACTCTCAAATGGGCGCGGGCAACGTGTGGCGCACCGATCAAACCAGGACACTGTGTATGAATACGCTCGCTGGTGCGGTGACATTATTCACAGAGCCAGGCTCAACTGTTAGTGCCCCTGTTGTGGAAGGACCACTGCAGTTTGATTGGATCCGACTTCTTCGTGGGGATGAAGATCTAAGCGGCATCCCGGAAAAAGCGATTGAACTGTTTCGAACCTATCCCCCGGCAGCATCTGTAGCTGAGGATTTTAAAGAAGAATTAGCAGCTACTGTTATCCAGTCCAACCCTTCACGTGCTTTGTATGGAGCATATTTACGCTGGGCATTTGATGTTGCATTGCAGTTGTTGCCTGACTGGGTTCAGGTGGAACAGCACCATGCGCGTGCGATTGGTATTCGTGAAGACGGCGACCGCGATGTTATTACCTTAGATAATTCAGAAATGATTTCTGCCGATTCCACGGTGTTGGCGGTCGGTTGGCAAACTCCTGCTTTTAACGCTGAGGAACAATCCATCCTCGCAGCTTTAGAAGAGCACCCTGATCTGGCCTGGGTGAAGCCTGGAAACCCGGTGGAACAAGATGCCAGCCTTATTCCTGCTGGTGAGCAGGTACTTGTGCGTGGTTTAGGCATGGGCTTTTTTGACATCATGGCGCTGACCACAATTAATCGCGGGGGCATTTTCCACGAGGATCCCACCACGCGATCAGGTCTGCGCTATGAGGCTTCCGGTCAAGAACCGCACTTTGTGATTTCCTCCGGACGCGGCTACCCTTACCTGCCCAAATCTGATTACAAATCACTGCCCCCTGGCGCGAAACTAGCGCGTCTTAAGGCTGTGATCTCGGCAATTACTGCACAAAATCGCGGTGTCGCATCCATCAACTACGATACTGAGGTGTGGCCAGCAGTTGCTCGCGACGCCTACGAAGCCTATTACGAAACCCTCAACCGCGTTAGCCCAGAATCGATTCGCACGAGTCTGGATAAAATTGTGGAAGTAATTGATGAGGTGGACGTCGATAAGCTTCCTAAAGCACTCGCTGCGCACACTGATGACGTCTTTAACCTGCATGATTGGGAATTTCCGCTTGCGGGAATTAATGAAAGCGTCGAGGCACTGACCGCGCGCATCGCAGACGGCATGGCGCGCGATATTCGCCATGCCGTCGCGGCGTGGGACAGCCCGCTCAAATCGGCACTCTGGTCCATTTCAGCGTCGCGCAAACCCAGCTCCATCCTGGGCGCGGAAGGCCGCCTCACCTTCGAATCGCGCCGCAACCGCTTCGCTGCCGTCATGGCGATCGGCCAAATGGTCGGCTCCGGACCACCGCTTTTCCGCACCCGCGAACTTCTAGCGCTTGTCGACGCCGGCCTCGCTCACTTCGCCGGCGCCCGCCCCCGGCTCAGCGTTAGCGACGGGAAATGGCAAATCATCTCGCCCACCACCGGCGATACGCCGCTTCAGGCACGAGTGCTTGTCGACGCCTGGATGCACAACCCCGACGTACGTCGCAGCGCCGACCCGCTGGCACTCTCACTAGAAGACGCAGATCGGGTGCGACCATTCAACGACTATTCCATCGACGGCACAGCAGCGCCCACCGGCTCCCCTGAAGTTGATCCCGCCACCCGCCTGCTGGTTCACCCCAATGGAAATCTTGATCCACGCGTCCATCTGATTGGTATCCCCACGTATGGACAACTGCCTGATACCACCATTTCCCCCATGCCTGGAACCAACCCACTCATGCTGCAAGAAACGGACAAAACAGCCGTTCACGTGCTAAAGCAGATCGGGTTGATCTAGGGTGAGGCGAGGAAATAATCTTTTTTATATTTTTGGAGTGAATTGATTTGGCACTAACCGGCTATACCAATATTGATGGCGATTTCGTTGAATTTGGCTCTGCGCAGGCTAAGGAAGAAGAAAAACGGGCATACGATCAAGACCGAGCACACGTTTTCCACTCCTGGTCCGCGCAAGACAAAATCAACCCCAAAGTCTGGGCGGCAGCCGAAGGATCCACGCTCTATGACTTCGATGGCAATGCGTTTGTCGATATGGGATCCCAACTTGTCTCAGCTAACTTAGGCCACAACAATCCACGTCTCGTTGAAGCAATCCAGCGTCAAGCAGCACGATTAACCAACATCAACCCGGCTTTCGGCAACGATGTGCGCTCTGAAGTAGCAGCTCAGATTATTGAGATGACGCGTGGCGATTTCTCCCACGTATTCTTCACCAACGGTGGTGCCGACGCCATCGAGCATTCCATCCGCATGGCGCGCCTACACACCGGACGCAACAAAGTACTTTCCGCATACCGCAGCTACCACGGCGCAACCGGATCCGCCATGATGCTCACCGGCGAACACCGCCGCCTAGGCAACCCCACCACCGACCCAGATATCTACCACTTCTGGGCCCCATTCCTGCACCACTCAGCATTCTTCGCCACCTCGGAAGTAGAAGAATGCGAGCGTGCACTTAAGCACCTAGAAGATGTCATCGCGTTTGAAGGTGCTGGCATGATCGCAGCGATCGTGCTGGAACCCGTCGTTGGATCCTCTGGAATTATCGTGCCACCAGCAGGCTACCTCAACGGTGTACGCGACTTGTGCGACAAACATGGCATCTTGTTTATCGCCGACGAAGTCATGGTTGGATTTGGCCGCACCGGAAAGCTCTTTGCCTACGAACACGCCGGTGAAGATTTCCAACCAGACATGATTACCTTCGCCAAAGGTGTTAACGCAGGTTACGCCCCACTTGGTGGCGTGATCATGACCAAGGGCATCCGCGACACCTTCGGATCCCAGGCCTACTCTGGCGGACTAACCTACTCTGGCCATCCACTCGCCGTTGCTCCTGCCAAAGCCGCGTTGGAGATTTACGCAGAAGGTGAAGTCATTCCTCGAGTAGCAAGACTTGGCTCTGAAGTAATTGAGCCTCGCCTGCGCGAACTGACAAATAGTCTTGGTGTAGTTGCTGATGTTCGCGGTATCGGATTCTTCTGGGCAGTAGAATTCGACGCCGATGCAGACACTGTGGCCGCTGGTGCTGCTGCATTTAAGGAACACGGTGTGTGGCCAATGATTTCCGGTAACCGCTTCCACATTGCACCACCGCTGACCACAACAGAAGAAGAATTGACTGCGCTCCTAGATGCTGTTGAAGCCGCAGCTAAAGCTATCGATCGAACCTTAGCGGGAGCATTGTTCTAAGTTTTTTGCTGGAAGCACCTGTCTTTGATGTGAAGGACAGGTGCTTTTTGGGCGGTTTCCAGTGTTTGAACAAGTGTTTGCATATCACCCTTGCATTCGAACACATGGGCGGGTAGGGTAGGTGATAACAACAAAACGGGGACCCACAGGGAAAGAAGGGGGACACCATGAGCATCAGCACCCACGTCAACGCAATCACCACCGCACTACACGCCATCGATAATCACCTGGCAGCACTACTAGACGCTGACGGTGTCACCCTCGAGCACTACACACCCCTCGAGCCAGACCTTGTAACACTCGAACACGCCATCAACCACCACGCCACCATCGCCGCCCAAACCACAGCACTAGCAGAACGCACCAACGCCGCCCACACCATCGGCTCTACCCACCTCATCGACTACCTCACCACCACCTTCGGCCTATCAAAAAAAGGCGCCCACCACCGCATCACCCTCGCCCACACCCTCTACCCCACCACAGGAAAAACCAGCAGTGACAACGGTGGCAGTGAAAGCAGCTCAGGAGACAACGGCGACTCGGGTGATTCAGGTGATTCCGGGGATTCCGGTGGTGATGACCCCGACCCAGAACCCAACCCAGGGAACACCGGTACAGGCAATGACACTGATGGCAATGACCAGCCCGATGGCGGCTCAGGTGGCTCAGGTACGTCACGTGGCAAGTCGCAGATCAGCGCGGAAAAACACGCCATCATCACCGAAGAACTCACCCACCTCAACCCAAACACCACACCCAGCTACGACCAACTGCGCCACCAAGCACTCACCCACGCCATCTGGCGCACCCCAGAAGACCTACGCACCTGGCTACGCAACCAAATACGCACAGCTAATAACGCCCACCCCGATCCCATCACCGCGATGAGCAAACGCTACCTGGCATTTAGTAAACCCGATGCCAACAACATGGTCCGCATCAGCGGCCTGATCCCTGCTACCACCGCAGCACTAATCGCAGCGAACACCGCACCCTTAACCAAACGCGGCAACCTGGTCGATACCCCACCCGCAGATGATACCCGCAGCCGTGGACAACGCCATGCTGACGCACTGCACCACATCATGGAGATCTACAACCAAGGCATTGTCACCCCAGCACGCGGTGGCACAGCCAGCATCATCATCTCCATGACCACCGATGACATCAACGACATCAACACCACCGACCCCACCAACAGTAATGGTGGTAGCAGCCCACTGAACAAGCTGTACCCCACCAACACCGGGTACTCGTTGAATCTGGCAGAGATCATGAATCTGATCGCTGCGAAATACGACTTCGCTGTGCTGCTTGATGGACCAACCGGGCAAGCGTTGAATGTTAACCGGATGCAACGCTCAGCGAATCTCATGCAGCGAATTGCGTTGTTCGCCTCAGAGTTAGTGTGTAGTGCCCCGCATTGTGATCGCCCGCAGTTAGAGTGCGAGGTTCATCATCTTGACCCGTGGGTTAAAGGTGGGTTGACCAACCTGGTGAACTTAACCCAGCAGTGTTATAACCATCATCCCCGTATTGATGATTCACGCAGTGGGGTCAATGGGAAAGGCTATATGGACCGCGATCCTGATACAGGTCGGGCAGCGCATTATCCTGCGGATGGTTCAGGTCCGGTGTGTAACCGCTCTGCTGCATCAGATAGTTCAGGTGGTGCGTGGGCGAGACGTAAACACCACGGCCAACCACCACACCACCAACCACCACACCACCAACCACCGCCGAACCCGCCTGATCCACCAGGACCACCGGAAGATGTGTCTAGTCCTGCTGTCGATACCCTGTTTTAGCCTGTGCCTGTTACCAGCCGCTGTAGTGTGCCTGGTACCGGGCACACACCCCTGCCCACAGCCCAAGGCACCAGACCCCAGCCACCAACAACCCAGACGTCGACAAGCAAGCCCCTCATGTGGCTCCGACCCTGAATAAACCCCTATTTTTCTAAAAGTCACACTTTGCCATGTAGAAATTCAGCCGATCAAGAGTATTCTGTCGACCATGGTTTTTACTCTCGCGGACTCCGTCTCCCAGGTTGCGCTCGGCCCAGCCTGGCTAGACCCCATGGAGCTTCTTTCCGGCTCCGGCCCATTCGGTGGCTTCATCCTGCCGGCAATGCTCGCCATTGTCTTTATCGAATCAGGTCTACTCTTCCCGCTGCTCCCCGGCGACTCCCTGCTCTTTACTGGTGGCCTGCTGGCTAATCAGGCTGACCCTTTTGCCCCGCTGTGGCTGGTGTTGGTTCTATGCCCAATCGCTGCGATTCTGGGTGATCAGGTCGGCTACTGGATTGGTCATAAATTCCACCCGAGGCTGGTCAATCGTCCTGATGGTCGGATTTTCAAGCAGGAATACCTCAAGCAAACTGAGGAGTTCTTTGAAAAGCACGGCCCCGTGACCATTATTTTGTGCCGTTTCGTGCCGATCGTGCGCACCTACGCGCCGCTGGTCGCTGGCATGGCGGGTATGCGTTACCGCACGTTCATCATCTACAACATCATCGGTGGTATTTTGTGGGGTTCCGGTGTGGTTGCGTTGGGTGCAGCGCTGGGCCAGTTCGACTTTGTTCGGAACAACATTGATCTGATCTTCTTGCTGATTGTCTTTGTTTCGATCGTTCCTGGTTTGGTCGGCATGGCCCGCAAGCTGGCTGATGGCCGCAAGCAGTCCGCAGCTTCTGAACCGTCTGAAACTGTCGCGGCCCCTAAGAATTAATCTTTTAGGTTCTTAGTCTTTTCGGTCCGCCAGCTCGATCCGTGGTCGCACGTCCACGTTGGTGATCTGAGTTGTTTCGCCAGCGTCAATCACAAATCTGATTGCGTTGGCGATTTCTTTTGGCTCAATGTAGATCTCAGGTCGGAAGTCAGTTCCTTGCGAATCCATAAGTCCTCGCAGCATGGGGGTGTCGGTGGGGCCGGGGCTCACGGTGCTGACTCGGATGCCGTTGTTGGCTTCTTCTTTGCGGAAGGCGTCGGCAAGCCCGCGCAGTGCGTGTTTGCTGGCCGCATAAATGGTGTTGCCGGGGTGGGGGCCGTTGCCGGCGCCGGAGTTAATGTAAATCACGCAGCCAGATGCCGCGCGAAGTGCGGGCAGAAGTTGGCGGCTCAGCTCGGCTGGGACGATGACGTTGAGGTCCAGGTGCGCGTGCCACTCAGCCACACTGCCCGCCTCCACGGTCGTATCACGGGCCACCGCCGCAGCATGCACCAGCGTATCCACGCGGTCAAGGTTTTTTAGCTTGTCGACGCCTCCCTTCTCCAACACATCCGTCACGATGTCAGACTCCACCGCTTCTACTCCGTCGATCTCCGCCAGTGTGGCTAGGTGCTCCGGATTTCGTCCCACTGCGTAGACAATATGATCGCGCACGAGGTCTTTGACGATCTCAATTCCCATGCCTCCGGTCGCTCCAGTAACCACTGCAATCCTGTTTTTCATCCTCAACCTTTCGTATGAATTTTCAATGTAAAACCCATAATAGATATTTTGAATAAGGGTTTTAGTTGACATGTCTAGTATTTCACTGAAAACGCTGGTTGTATTGCATAAAAAAGCGTAATCTCAATTAACATGCCTAGTGAAAATATGAAACCAGCCACAACGCCTAATCTATCCTCTAAATCAACCGGTCGTAGGCCAGGTCGCCCCACCCAAAGAATCCTGTCCGTCGAATCCATTGTGGAACGCACCCTCCAAATTGCGGGCCGCGAAGGATTCGGTGCTGTAACCATGAACCGCCTTGCCCGGGATATGGGAGTAACCCCCCGCGCGCTGTATAACCACGTATTGAATCGTCAAGAAATCATCGACCGAGTATGGGTGCGCATCATCAACGATGTCCAGGTACCTGATCTCGATGCCGGTAATTGGCGAGATTCGATCCATACGTTGTGGGGCTCCTTGCGCGACCAATTCCGGAAAACCCCACGAGTACTCCTGGTCGCGCTCGATGAACAAATCACCTCTCAAGGCACTTCCCCGCTGCGCATCGCTGGCTCAGAAAAGTCCCTGAAGTTTTTGACCGACATCGGTTTGAGCATCAAGGAAGCAACCATCATCGGCGAAATGATGATGGCCGATGTCTTCAGCTTCGCCCTAACCTCTGACTACAACTTTGACAACCGCGACGAAGAAGACAAAGCTAGCGTCTTCCACCCAGTCCCAGAGCTTTGGCTAGAGCAAAACCCAGAGGTAGAAGCCCCACTGACCCGTAAAGCAGCTGAAGAGTCCGTCAAAACTTCTGACGAACTCTTCAACCACATGGTGGAGGCACGCATTGCTTATATTGAAAAGCTGCTTGCCGCCAAATAATTGCTAAAGATTATTGAGAGCCTGCTCGACATCTGCGAGCAGATCTTCTATATCTTCAATACCAATGGAGATACGCACCAAGTCACGTGGGACTTCAAGCTGAGATCCCGCAGCTGACTGGTGGGTCATGGTGGCAGGGTGCTCGAGTAGAGATTCCACACCGCCAAGGGATTCAGCCAAACAGATCAACTTGGTGGAGGTACAGAACTTCTTAGCTGCTTCTTCGCCGCCAGCAAAACGCACCGAAATCATGCCACCAAAGCGCTTCATCTGCTTCGCTGCAACTTCGTGGCCAGGGTGATCCTTCAAGCCTGGGTACAAAACGGTGGAAACCTCAGGACGGGAATCTAGGAATTCCGCAACCTTTTCCGCATTGTCGCAGTGGCGATCCATACGCACAGCCAATGTCTTCAAACCACGAGCAGTCAGGTAGGCATCAAAAACAGATGGGATTGGGCCGATGCCGCTTTGCATAAACAGCAGCTCTTCATCCATCTCCTGATCATTGGTGACAACAAGGCCACCGACCACATCGGAGTGACCACCAATGTATTTGGTGGTGGAGTGCAGCACTGCGTGCGCACCCAACTTCAGTGGCTGCTGCAGGTATGGGGATGCAAAGGTGTTGTCCACGACCAGCTTGGCGTCTGTGCCTTCAGTCAGTTTTGCCACTGCCTCAATATCGGTGATACCCAGTGCTGGGTTGGTTGGAGTTTCCACCCAGATCAGCTTGGTGTTCTCCTTAATCGCTGCCTTAACCTCGTCCACAACGGAGGTATCAACCACGGTGTATTCAATGCCCCATGCGGTGAACACGGTGTCGATCAGGCGATAAGTTCCGCCGTAAGCATCATTGCCGAGAACAATATGATCACCTGGCTTGAGCAGCACGCGGAACAAGATGTCCGTTGCAGCCATGCCGGAAGAAAAAGCACGGCCGTATTTTGCACCTTCAAGGGCCGCGACAGTTTGCTCTAATGCCACAATGGTCGGGTTGCCCACACGCGTGTACTCGTAGCCCTTGCGCAGCTCATTTGGAGCATTCTGAGCAAAGGTAGTCGACGCATAAATAGGGGTGTTGATCGAACCATAGTAGTCGTCTGGCTCATACCCAGCGTGAATTGAAGCAGTGGAGAAACCCTGGGTGTTTGGGTCAAAAGACAAGGTAGATCAACTCCTGAACTTAAAATGTTGCGCCCGTAACGGGCCGGCCTTCTGGCAATGATAGACCAAGCTGTTCATTTTTGTGCAAAACGGGGTGAGTTTAATGCAGCCCCTCAAAGGCAAACCACCGACCACGAACTGTCTCCAGCGCAACGGACATGTCATATAACGCACCCAAATTGTCGGGTGTCATGACCTCTTCAACTGTTCCAGCTGCCAGCACACGGGCGTCTTTGATCATCAAGATATTTGTGGTGGAGGCAGCAATTTCTTCGACGTGGTGGGTAATCATCACGGTGGTGAGCTCCGGCATAGAGGCTCGCAGCGTATCGATGACACCCAGCAGAGTTTCACGTCCCGGCAGGTCAAGGCCGGTGGTGGGTTCGTCGAGAAGCAGCAACGCGGGTGAGATGACAAGCGCACGTGCAATTAACGTTCGTGCTTTTTCGCCCTGGCTCATATCTACCCAGAAGCGATCGGCGCGCGAAGCCATACCCACTAGCTCGATCATTTCAGTGCATTTGGCCAGCTGCTCATCAGTGGCAGTCCACCTTGGCAGCACACCGTTAGACGCAGTTAACCCCGACAGCACAATTTCATGGGCAGGCATATTGCTAAATTTTTGTTTCGGATCCACCAGGCCGATTGTTTTGCGCAGCTCGCGGGTATCTACACGGCCGAAACGATGCCCCAAAATATCTACGGTGCCTTCCGAGGGGTACAGCAAGGTGGCTGCAATCTTTAACATGGTGGTTTTACCTGCGCCATTTGGTCCAAGTACGGCCCAATGCGAGCCGGTGGGAATATCAAGGGAGATGTCGTCGAGAAGCAATTTTTCCCCACGCCGGACGGTAACGTTGGACATTGTTAAGGCTAGTTTGGACATGCTGGCCATTTTATGTCTTGAGGTAGAAAATCCTAAGAACCGGTACTACCCTCGTGGCCAATGGTTACCGCTAGTACAAACACAGAAAATCTTGTCCAAGATGTGTCCAGTTGGTGGGATAACCCACTCACTCAGGATTGGCTGATCGATAAGCCAATTTCTATCGCAATCACTTTGGTAGTCGCGTTTTTCGCCCATTGGCTGCTGCGAAAACTCATTACTAAAGCAGTGGAACGTGGTGTGAAAACCCCGCCCAAAGCTGAGATGCCCCGAATTTTTGGCAGGGGAGGTGCCAAAAAGGAAGAAATTCCACCTGAGGTTGTGATCATGCGCAAAACTCAGGAACAACGCAGGCAGGCACGCATTAGAACTTTGGGCGCTGTCGGTAAGTCAGCTGTCGCCATTTTTGTATGGACCTGGGCTGCGCTGACGATTTTGGATAAGCTCGGCCTCAATGTCGCACCGCTGATCGCATCGGCAGGTGTTGCCGGTGTCGCCCTTGGTTTTGGTGCGCAATCGCTGGTCAAAGACTTTCTCAGTGGTATTTTCATGCTCATCGAGGACCAATACGGAGTAGGCGACACCATTGATGTCGGCGACGGCATCATTGGCGACGTGGAAGATATCAGCCTGCGCACCACCACTTTGCGCGATATGGATGGCACGGTGTGGTACGTGCGAAACGGCGAAATTTTGCGCGTGGGCAATTTCTCAAATGAATACGCCATCGCACGATTTGAGGTTCCCGTTGGTCTATCCAACGACAGCGAACGCGCATGGGAAGTCATTGAACAGTCCTTCTTAGATGCCGTAAAGCAAGACGCCATCAAAGACGCCGTGATCGAAGTACCAAAAATGAAAGGTATCTCCGCTTTCGAACCAGACCACATGACCTTCCGCGGTGTGGTGAAAACTCTGCCTGGCTATCAGTGGGAAGTTCAACGCTACGTGTATGCCCGCGTGCTTTCCGATATGCAGCGAGAAGGAATCACCACCCCATACCCTCACGGCATGGGAGCAGTGGTTAAACAGGCAGACAGCTAAGGCCTAGACTAGGGGGTATGACCACCCCAGAAAATTTCTATGACTCTGTGGGCGGTGAGGAAACGTTTTCCCTCATCGTCCACCGTTTTTATGAGCAAGTCCCCAACGATGATATTTTGGGACCCATGTATCCGCCAGATGATTTCGAAGGTGCGGAACAGCGCTTAAAAATGTTCCTCATGCAGTATTGGGGCGGCCCGAAAGACTATCAGGAACAACGCGGACATCCCCGCCTACGCATGCGGCATGCCCACTACCCCATCGGGGTAACTGCGGCGGAACGCTGGCTGGAACTTATGTCCAATGCACTCGATGGTGTGGAATTAACCCCCGAGCAGCGCGAAGCTATTTGGGAACATATGCTGCGCGCAGCCGACATGTTGATTAATTCCAACCCAGACCCGCACACACAGGATTAGAAAACGCTAAGACCCAAACCTGAAGAATGATAAACGCTGCCATATGGGGCATCCACGCGGGTCCACCGGCCATTGACTGACACCCGCAGATGCCTAGGAACATCATTCGGCGCCTCAAAGCCGGGGATCAAACCAAGCGAGGTGCAGGTAAACACCGTGCGCATAGGGATTCCGGCCTTCTTGCCGTTACCTTCGGCGGAAATAACTTCCTGGTCCATCAACGATGCCGGTGGACCCAGCGGGCCGGAAAATTGTCGAGCCAACGCCTGGCCCTGATCAGCCAAGGTGCGCACCACGTGGGTGGGGAGTTCGTCGACAAGCGTAAAGCCGGTGGCCGGCGGCAAGGAGCCAGGCCAGCTGGCGTCGCGGGAGGTGCCGACCTCTTCCCTATTTTCGGTGAGTGCCTGCAACAAATCCTTCGCGCCCACCGCAGCGCCATCCCGACCAGCCACGCCAAACACCCGGCGCGACGCCGTCACATTAAACGGCGTAGTAACAAAAACATCAACGATCTCAGGGGTCAGCTGACGAAAACGTGCACTGGCCAAATCATCCAAACCAACTGCACGTGCAATAAGCGCCTGCAAACCGCGGGCGCCAGAGCTAATAGAAAGTGTCTCCACCACTACTTTTCAAGTGCTTCCTGCGACTGCACCTCATCGGTTGCAACCGCTGTCAAAACCTTACGCTCCACCTTGCTGATCGAGCGAGGCGCAGCAGTTTGAATATTGACCGCCACCTGCACGCAATCAACCACGCAGCACACGCGACCATTGCGGTCCTTGACTTCCTGGCGAGTGCTAAACGACGTGTTACCCAGCTTGGTTACCTGCGTTTCCACCACAGCCTTTGTGGTATCAGGCAAAATTGCGCGCAAATAATCAACCTCAAGGTGGCGGACGAAAACGGCAGGGATTTCATAACCGCGCTCACGGAACTGATCCTCTGCGAAAGTCAGGCGAGCTTCCTGAGCGATCTCGATGAACGCCGCATTGTTGACGTGCCCAAAACGATCAAAATCCGACCAACGCAGATCCACCTCCGTGACATGGAGGTTGCTTTGGGAGTTGTCTTCATTGTTGGCTGCCATGGGGGTTGCCTAGCCTCTTTCTTTGTTACTGTCTGTTTGCTCACTGCTGCAAAACAAGCGTCTCGGAAGCATTCTACCGATACAACAAAGCTGAGCACATTTAGCGATTTTAACCTGGAGTTTCTTCCCCTTTAAAGCTGCTTCGTGGCAGGAGAACACCAAATAAAAAACCTGCTGCTCTCATTGTGAAAAATAAGAACAGCAGGTTTTCTAAAATTTTTAGCGAGTCAGCTTGCGGTGAGTGACACGAGAAGGACGTGCGGCATCGGCACCGAGGCGCTCAACCTTGTTCTTCTCGTAGTCTTCGAAGTTGCCTTCAAACCAGTACCACTGGCCTTCTGCAATGTTGCCTTCCCACGCAAGGATGTGGGTACAGGTGCGGTCCAGGAACCAACGGTCGTGGGAAATAACCACTGCACAGCCAGGGAAGTTCTGGAGCGCGTTTTCCAAAGAACCGAGGGTTTCCACATCGAGGTCGTTTGTAGGCTCATCGAGCAGGATCAGGTTTCCGCCCTGCTTCAAGGTCAGTGCCAGGTTGAGGCGGTTGCGCTCACCACCGGACAAAACCTTGGATGGCTTTTGCTGATCTGCACCCTTGAAGCCGAACGCAGATAGGTATGCACGTGATGGCATTTCGTTCTGGCCAACAATGATGTAGTCCAGTCCGTCGGAAACGACTTCCCATACGGTCTTTTCTGGATCAATGTTTTCACGGCCCTGATCCACGTAGGACAGCTGGACGGTATCGCCGATTTCGACCTTGCCTGCATCTGGCTGCTCAAGGCCAACGATGGTCTTGAACAAGGTGGACTTACCCACACCGTTTGGTCCAATGACACCGACGATGCCGTTACGAGGCAAGGTGAAGGAAAGATCCTTGATCAGCACGCGGCCGTCGAAGCCCTTCTCCAGGTCCTTGACCTCCACGACCTTGTTGCCCAGGCGTGGTGGGGTTGGGATCTGGATTTCTTCGAAGTCGAGTTTGCGGTACTTCTCAGCTTCCGCAACCATCTCGTCGTAACGCTGCAGACGAGCCTTGTTTTTAGCCTGGCGGGCCTTTGCACCGGAACGAACCCAAGCGAGCTCATCCTTCAGACGCTTTTGCAGCTTCTGGTCCTTCTTGCCAGCAACTTCAAGACGCTCGGCCTTCTTCTCCAGGTAAGTGGAGTAGTTGCCTTCATAAGGGTGCAGCTGGCCACGGTCAACTTCACAGATCCACTGTGCGACGTGATCGAGGAAGTAACGATCGTGTGTGACGGCAAGGACAGCGCCCTTGTAGTCAGCCAGGTGCTTCTCCAGCCACAACACTGACTCAGCGTCGAGGTGGTTAGTAGGCTCATCAAGAAGCAGAAGATCAGGCTCTGAAAGCAGCAGCTTAGCCAGGGCAACGCGGCGACGCTCACCACCAGAAAGGTGGGTTACTGGCTCATCTCCTGGAGGGCAGCGCAGTGCATCCAGTGCCTGCTCGATCTTGGAATCAATCTCCCACGCATCAGCTGCGTCGAGAGCTTCCTGGAGAACGCCCATTTCTTCCATGAGCTCATCGGTGTAGTTGGTTGCCATTTCTTCTGCAATGGCTTCAAAACGCTGCTTCTTTTCGAAGATCTCTCCAAGACCCTCTTCAACGTTTTGGCGAACCGTCTTTTCTTCGTTTAGCGGTGGTTCCTGCAGCAGGATGCCCACGGTTGCGCCTGGATCCAGGAATGCTTCACCGTTGGAAGGCTGATCCAACCCTGCCATGATCTTCAGAATTGAAGATTTACCGGCACCGTTGGGTCCGACGACACCAATCTTGGCGCCTGGGTAGAAGGACATGTAGACATTGTCCAAGATGACTTTGTCACCGATTGCCTTACGCACGTTCTTCATCGTGTAGATGAACTCGCCCAATGTAACCCCTTTTAAATGCGTATTTGCGTTTAAGTACTCAGCAGACAAGATTACATGAGCAACGCCAATTTAGGGACCTTACGCAGGCTAGAACGTCCTTAGAGCAATTCACGAATACAGATAGGAGGAGCAGGAAATCATTCCCCTGCCGCCTCCCCTGCTGTCTCTACTGGAAAATTCAGGCACTAAAACGGTGCGTCTTCGTCTGTTTTTTGTGAGGCCCCTCTTGAGGCACCTCCTGAGGCACCTACCATGGCAAGCTCTTTCTCCTTTTCTGGTTCCTTGTTCTCCTCCTTGTTCTCCGCCTCTGAAGAAGATTCCGTCACCTCCGCAGTTTCCGCCTTTGCTTTAAGTTTTGCATCTACATTTGGATAATGTTCAAAATCAGCGTTGGGGATTTCCACGCCCTCCGGAACATTTTGTACGTTGGGGCGGGTCTCTTGAAATCCCACGATGTAGTGATTCATATCAATGCCGATTGATGTGGCACGCATCCTGATTTCTTGGCGTTTTTCTACCTTGTCAGAATTGGGATCCGAAGATTGGACTTCCCATTCGTTGGTGTACAGAAAGCCTTGGACGATGACAGCAACGCCAGGTTTGAGTGAAATATGGGAATTTATGCCGAGTCTGCCCCAGGCTTCGACGTTGATAAAAACTTTGTCCACGTTATGCCATTTGTCGCCTTGTCGGTACGACCTGGAGCTTGCCACACGGATCCTTAAGACCCCATCGAGTTTGTCTTTTCTGTCGACATATACGGAATCACTAACGATGCGTCCAGCGATGGTTACGGGTGTGTTGATCATTTTCTTTTCCTTTTCTTGCTTGTCCGGGAAGTGCTTTCACCAGGCAGTCTGGCAGTGATCAACGGTTGCGTAAAGCGCGAAAAAGCCCGCCTGTGGATAACTTGCGCCCTGACCAATTAGGCGAGCGAGTTATCCACAGCGGGCGGGCTTAAGGGGTGCGGGAAGGCGTCGAAAAGCTTATGCTTTTGGCCCGGAGTCTGCAGGCCCTGGATCTTTAGGCTCGAACGTTTCCTGGTAGTAATCGCCGTGCAAGTCGTGCCCTTCATTCATGCGGGCAAGCATTTTGTTGTATTCCTCTGCGTCGGCGTAACCAGTGGCTTCGGCTTGGGCTTCGTATTTTTTCTCCACGATTCTTTCCTCACGGAACCAACCACGGAAGAGGTAACCAAAGACAATAATCAGCGGGAATGAACCCGACGCCCATGCGATTCCGCCACCAACAAGCTGGTCATAGGCCAGATCAACGTCCCATGGCAGGTTGAGCTTGCTGTAGAAATCTTCTGCCAAAATCACTTGCAGTTGCATGAGGTATACGCCGAAGAAGAGGTGGAACGGCATCGAGAAGGTCAGCCACGCAAGGCGGGAAACGTGTGTGCGCTCCTCCGGTTTGGGGTCTGGGCCAATCATTTCCCAGTAGTAAAGGTAGCCGGAAATCACGAACACAAAGTTCATGATCAGGTGTCCGGCGTGCTCAGAGACCATGATGTCGTACAGCGGGGTCAGATACAGCGCGTAGAAAATGATGATGAACTGAATGGTGTTTACCGCTGGGTGCATGATGAACTTCAGCAACGGATTATCTGTCAGCACCGCTGCCCATTCATGTAGGCCTGGGCGTCCAGCTTCACCGGGCGATGTGGCTTCCATGATCAACGTCAGTGGCGCGCCAAGCACCAAAAATACGGGGATGACCATGGACAACAGCATGTGCGCGACCATATGCATGGAAAACGTCGCCGGCATATTCATGCCGATGCCGGAAGAAACGGTGACCACCAGGGTGGCACAGCCCAGCATCCACCAGAAGGTGCGCAGGTGGTTCCACTTTTTTGCTTGTCGACGCAACCCCACAAGGCCACAGATATAGAACGCCACTAACAAAATGCCGATTGTGCCCAGCATTAAATCAAAGCGCCACATGGTAAACACGTTGAATAAGGTTGGTTCTTTTTCCAAGGAATAGCCCATTTCCAACGCCATAACAGATAAATCTTGAAGTTCTGGCGTCGGTGGCGGAGTACGGCCCATGGAAATCGCAATGCCGGTCACCGCTGCCATCGCGATCACCTCAACAATGGCAACGCGTGTAAATAACGCCGAATCTTTCGGGTTTTTCTCAAGCTTTGGGATGGTCAGAGTGCGGTGCGCCAGGCCAAACATGCCAACGACAACAACGCCGATGGCTTTAGCAAGAACCAGCAGGCCGTAAGTGGTGGTAAACAAATCAGAAAAATCCATACGCAACAACGCATTAACAATTCCTGAGATCGCCATACCGATCACGGCATAGGTGGCAACTATGGAATACCGCTTAACTGCAATATCAGTATTTGGGCCGATCCTGCGAGCATGCGCAATCAACGCCATCAAACCGCCCACCCACAACAACATCAGCACCAAGTGCCACAACAGTGAGTTGGTTCCATAATCATGATCGCCACCTGCAGCCGAGTGCCCCTCTAGCCCGAGTGGCACTGTCATCACAATCGCACCGGCAAACAACAATGGCTGCGACATCCATGAACGACAAAACAGTCCCGCTATTCCAGTTATAAACGCAAAACCAGCTACCCAGGCCCACGCTTTTGCCAGCGCAATTTGCTCAAAAGCAACCGCTATATTCTGAGGCTTTAATGCGTCGGTAAACGGTTGCCCCGAAAGATCAGACATCACCAACGGGATCATCACAAGCGCCACAAGCCCAAAACAAATAGCAGCAAAAGAACCAGTTCGAGCAGCAATCAACCCATCGACTGACAAGTACGAACGGTTGAGGTACGTGGCCGGCGTAGCACCATCCTCAGCGCTTCGTTTTATCTCCCGCGGACTAATAAAAAACGTCGTTGCCATAAAACTACCCACAGACAATGCAGCAACAATCCAGCCGACTGCACGCAGAAACGGCAAACCTGCAGTAGTGACAGGACCTGGATCAGGAATACCCAAAGCTGCCAGGGACTCAGAAAGGAAACCCCACGCCAAAATAGCTCCGACTAAACCAGCCACAAAAGCAAACAACACATAAAAAGGCCAAGTGATTTTAACCTTGCTGCTTTTCGCTTGTGACGCTTGTGATTGTGACGCTGGAGAAGTTACTCCACCAGAATTCTCGGCAACGACCTGCTCATCCATGCCCCCTAATCTAACCTCCCTACCTTAAAGTTCCCTAGTTGAGTGATCCCGGTAATAGCCGAACACGGGTGTACGGTAAAGTTCCAATCCGAAGCATATTTGTGGGACTTCACACAATTGAGCATTTCTTGTCAATTGTTGGGGTTTCTATATAAAGTGTTTCGAGGAGCTTTTCGCACTGCATTCGCTGTTGCTGAATAAGTTTCTTTTCGCCTCCATAGCTCAGTGGATTAGAGCAACCGGCTTCTACCCGGTTGGTCGCGGGTTCGAATCCTGCTGGGGGCACCAAAATAAGCCCCTGACCTCGCATAATGCGATAAAGGTCAGGGGCTTTAATGCTTTGCATATAGCTTTCTGCACACTTTCTGCACACTTTCTGCACACTTTCGCGCAGGAAGCCCAATAAGTCTTCAAGAGTTAACCTCAAAGTATCCAAGACTTAACTTATTTCTCTTATCTTATGAATTGACCGAGTGAAATCTCGGAAAATCTCGTGGTTTTCATACCAAGCTTGCTTCATTTTTACCCCCCTTTCCAATGAAGCCCTGTGAAGCCCTGAATTCCACAGTCGAACTTAAATAAGGAAATAACAGATGTCTTTTAAGCGTCGTTCGCTTGCAATTACTTGCGCAATCACCTCAAGCATTGTTCTCGCTGGAGTTTCCGGCACTGCCGCAGCTTCGTCCTCCTACGTTTCCGGCTCCTCAGGACTGTTTTCCTCGTCTTCCGATGCTGCACCTGCGCCTCAGAATGCGCCAAAGAACATCATCTACATGATCGGTGACGGCATGGGCTTCAACCACGTCGCAGCAACCAACCTGTATGAGACCGGCCAGACCAAGTACCAGGTTGCTGGTGAGCCAGGAGCTGTTGCCCCAGTAGAAGGCGGCGCACCTGTTCAGGCTTATGAGAGCGCTGAGTGGACTCAGCTTTCACAGTCCACCTACCAGGATGGAAACTCTTATGATCCTGAGCGCGCATGGGCTGACCACAACTACGTCAACGAGAACTTCACTGACTCCGCAGCTGCAGGAACCGCAATGGCTACCGGTGTGAAAACCACCAACGGCATGATCGGTGTGAACTCCGCAAATGAGACTCTAAAGAACACTTCTGAGTACGCGATTGAAAAGGGTAAGGCTGCTGGTGTTGTTTCATCGGTGCCGTTCAACCACGCAACCCCTGCTGCTTGGGCTGCTCACAATGCCAACCGCAATGATCTCCACGCAATGGCAGATGAGATGATCGGCAGTGACCTGAACGTCATCATGGGCGCTGGCCACCCATTCTTCGACAACAACGGTAACCCAATCACCGAAGCTGATGAAGACTACATGCAGGCTTCCCAGTACGAGCGCCTAGCAAATGGTGAAACTGACTTCACCTTCATCGAAGAGGACGCTGACTTTGAAGCTTTGGCTAACGGCCAGGTTGAAAGCAACAAGTACTTCGGACTCGCCCAGGTCGAAGATACACTTCAGCACGACCGCGACGGCGAATCTGTTACTCCTTACGATGTCCCTCAAAACGATGTCGTTGACCTTGCCACCATGTCCAAGGCTGCGCTAAACGTTCTTAACCAGGACGAAGACGGCTTCCACGTCATGATTGAGGGCGGCGCCATCGACTGGGCAGGCCACGCAAACGACATTGCCCGTGACATCGAAGAAGTTCAAGCGTTCAACTCTGCTGTAGAAACCGTCATCCAGTGGGTCGAAGAAAACTCTTCCTGGGATGAAACCCTCGTGATTGTCACCGCCGACCACGAGACCGGCTACATGACCGGCCCAGACGATAACCCAAACTGGTCCGCAATGACCGGCGCTGCAGGAATCGTGCCAAACCACGGCTGGCACTCCGGCAACCACACCAACCAGCTAGTTCCAATTTTCGTTCGTGGCGCAGGAGTCTCTGATATCGTCGCTGCCGCTGATGAGGTCGATCCAGTTCGTGGCAACTACATCGACAACGTTGAGATCGCTAACCTCACCCTCAACAAGTGGTGGTAATACCCACTTGACCAGCCGTTTTGATTAAAGCAGTGCGGTGCATTAACATAATCCGTGCTGCTTAACGCGGTAATGGTGGCTGTAGTTCAGCTGGTAGAGCACCAGGTTGTGATCCTGGGTGTCGCGGGTTCGAGCCCCGTCAGCCACCCCTAATAAAACCCCCTGGCTTTGGGTAACAAAGTCAGGGGGTTCTTTTGCTTTTCGACGCCTCCCGCCGCGCAACCGGTTAAGGAACGCTGATCATCTTGTTCGAAGCGCCCGTCACGGTTCCTCCTGAATCTTCACTACTGATTGGCCGTTCATGTATCCAGTGGCGTCAAAACAGCAATCTTCCAGTCATCGCCAGTACGGACGAGCTGGTACATTTTCCGCTCAACCGGTGCTCCGCCGTGGTGATTCCAGGTGACATCAGCCCAGATACTATGTCTAGTTGCTGCGACTACCTCCACGACTGCCTCGGCGACCGTGACTCCTTCATACTGGCCGAAAGCGCCAGCAAAGAACTCTTCGGTCTGGTTGGAATCGGTTACTGCGATAGCGTGTTCAGGGAATTCGATCAGCGCAGGCACCGCGTAATACTCGGATATCGCCTTTGCGTCTCGATTGAGTAGGTCACGGGTGTATCCGTCAAAAAAAACTTGCGGGCAATGTTGTACTCACTCATAGGTCCGACGTTACGCCCAAATCTTAACGCAACGGCAAATCTCAAAAATTTTGCTTTTCGACGCACCCCTCCACCCCACATGCGTCGTCAAGCAGCGCCTTTAAGGTGATCCCGCCGAAAGACAGCTGGCGGAACTCCATACTTTGCGCGAAACAGCCGTGTTAGATGCGCTTGGCTTGAAATGCCGTGGCGCATGCCGATGGCTAAAACTGTGAGGTTTTTGAGTCGAGGATCCTGAAGATCTCGGTGTACTTCCTCTAAACGCAGGTTCCGTATTAATTCCGCTACTCCGTATTCTTCCCCTTCAAATAATCTATGAAGGGTCCTAACAGAAAGTCGATGCGCTCGAGCAACGGTAGCGACCGAAAGTTGTGCAGAGCCCAGGTTGTCTCGGATATAGGAGTAAATGGCAACGCGGAGTGCTTCATCCGGTGCATATGGGGTGGCTTTTTCGTAGACAAGACCTGCGAGCAGATCAATCGCGGCATGACCTAAAAATTGTGAAGATTCCTGACCCTGGATTCCATCATGTATCGAAGTTTCAATTAATTGGGTAAGCACCGCACCGGCACCAGGGGTCGGGAAGTGTTGGCGGAATGCATTGTTTAAGGTCCGGTTCGGAAGCGACAGTTGTTCTCGCGCCACTGTCATGACTGCACAATTCCACTGCCCTTCAAAATGGAGTTGGTATGGAACCGCCGTATCGTAAATGGCTATTTCCCCTGGTCTAAGTTGTATATCTGCTTCACCATTTCGGCTTAACACCATGGTCCCTGATTGCAGTGCGCATACTTTTACGGGGGCGCTTTCAGCGTGTGCAATTGCTGATGTTGTTCGAAGCAGCGACTGCGGGTTGCCCGCTATGTGGAATGTTGCCACTTCACCAATTAATGCCTGGCTTAGATCTCCTTGGGCACTTTTATCAGCCGCCCTTAAATCAAGCCCAAATACCGATTCCATTTGTATCGTCCACTGGGCAGATTCAGCTTCATCCATTTTCCACTGCCCTCCAATCGAAGCTTCATGGCGTAAATCGTCAAAAACTCAGGCACATTCAGTCAAACAACAAGTGATTCCAAACACAATAATAGGTCATGTGTTAAGTGTCGCCCATTGTAAGTGTGAAAGGTAGTCTCCATGAATCTTGTCTACGACAAGTTCTTTATCGGTGGTAAGTGGATAGCTCCGGCGAGCGATCAAGTCATCACGCCTATTAATCCCAGTACAGAGCAAACTATCGGGCAAGTACCTGATGCTGTAGAAGCTGATATTGATAACGCAGTCTCAGCTGCACGAACTGCTTTCGATGATCCAAGTGTGTGGTCTGGGTGGGAACCAACAGAACGCGCCAAAGTCATGCACAAGCTTGCCGATGAAATCGATGCTCGAGCTGCAGATTTCCAAACTCGTGTGAGCTCACAAAACGGCATGCCTGTGTCTGTGGCTGCTCAACTAGAAACTGGATACCCCAGTGCAATTCTGAGGTATTACGCCGACCTTGTCAGCACAACATCATTCTCAGAAATCCGGCCAGGCATGTTCGGCGGTGAGATTGAGGTTCGTCGACAAGCAATCGGCGTGGTGGCGGCAATTGTGCCGTGGAATTTCCCCCAAGCATTGACCATGTTTAAACTCGCGCCAGCATTGGCCACTGGCTGCACCATTGTGATCAAGCCGTCTCCAGAAACTGTGTTGGATGCATACCTTCTGGCTGAAGCCGTGGAAGCTGCCGGCGTACCTGACGGTGTAGTCAACATCGTTCCCGGCGGACGTGAGCCTGGCGCCTATTTGGTTGCTCACCCGCAGGTCAACAAGGTGGCTTTTACTGGTTCGACAGCTGCTGGACAAAAAATCGGCGAGGTATGTGGACGTTTGCTGCGCCCGGCAACCTTGGAGCTTGGTGGTAAATCGGCAGCCATTGTGCTTGATGATGCTGATCTGGATCTCGCCAAAATCGGAGAAGGTCTATTCACTTCTACCCTGCTTAATAACGGGCAGACCTGTTTCCTTGGAACCCGAATTCTTGCCCCACTGTCACGGTATAAGGAAGTCGTCGACGCATTTACTGCTTTTGCTGGCAGCCTGCAAGTTGGGCCTGTGTCCTCCCCTGAGACTCAAATCGGCCCAATGGCAACTGCCCGTCAGCGTGAGCGTGTGGAATCCTACATTTCTCAAGGAAAATCCTCCGGTGCTCGCATCACAGTTGGTGGCAGCCGCCCTCAGGATCTTGACGCTGGATTCTTCATCGAACCAACAGTATTTGCAGATGTAGACAACACCGCAAAAATAGCTCAAGAAGAAATCTTCGGCCCCGTACTCTCTGTCATTTCTTACAAAGACGATGAGCACGCCATCCAATTAGCCAACAATTCCGATTTCGGCCTCGGAGGAACCGTGTGGACTAGTGATCCAGAGAGAGGCGCCGCATTGGCGCGCCGGGTGCAGACCGGAACAATTGGCATTAACCGCTACATCCCCGATCCAGCCGCGCCATTTGGCGGTGTGAAAAACAGCGGCCTTGGCAGAGAATTAGGCCCTGAAGGCTTGGCGGCGTACCAAGAAACCCAAACCATCTACCTGTAGCCCAAACTACATCCATATATAAGGAGCAAAAATGAAAACCCTTGCTGCAATTGTTCGTGCCACGGAACAACCGTTTGAAATCGCAACTGTTGATCTGGATGCGCCCAAACCAGATGAGGTTCAAGTCCGCGTTATTGCTGCGGGAGTGTGCCACACCGACGCCATTGTTCGTGATCAGATCTACCCAACGTTTCTTCCTGCTGTATTTGGTCACGAAGGCGCAGGCATTGTTGTTGCCGTAGGTTCAGCGGTCACATCAGTAAAACCCGATGACAAGGTTGTTTTAGGGTTCAATTCTTGTGGGCAATGTCTGAAATGCCTGGGTGGCAAACCTGCATATTGTGAAAACTTTTACGCCCGCAACTTTGCCTGCACCCGCGATGATGGATCGACTGCATTTTCCCAAGATGGCGAACAAGTAGGTTCCCATTTCTTCGGCCAATCCACGTTTGCCAACTACACCAATGTCTCCGCTCGCAGCGTAGTCAAAATCGATGACGATGTTCCTTTGGAACTGCTGGGGCCTCTCGGCTGTGGCTTGTCCACCGGAGCTGGTGCGATCCTAAACTCGCTCGGCGTTGGAGCAGGAGATACCGTAGCAATTTTTGGCACTGGAGCTGTCGGTTCCGCGGCGATTATGGCAGCAGCCGCGACTGGAGCGACCACGATCATTGCTGTTGATATCCACAATTCCCGCCTTGAGATGGCCAAAGAACTTGGGGCGACCCACACGATCAATTCCAAGGACGAGGATCCTGCGGAGAAAATCAAGGAACTAACTGGTGACGGCGTACAGTTCGCGCTGGATACAACCGGCGTGGTTGCTGTGACCAGGCAGGCGGCAGATTCTCTTGCGATCAACGGCACTGTCGGGCTTGTCGGCGCGCCTGCACCTGGTGCTGAAGCCACGTTTGAGGTGGGTGCATCTCTTGTGCGGGGTTGGAAATTCCAAACGATCGTTGAAGGCGACGCCATTCCGCAAGATTTCATCCCCCGCCTGGTTCACATGTGGCGTCAGGGCAAATTCCCCATCGAGAAGCTGGTACGCACCTATCCGCTGGAGAAAATCAATGATGCCTTCGCAGATTCCGCCAGCGGCGAAGTGATTAAGCCAATCGTGACCTTCAGTTAAAAGCAAAAAGATTTTGCTTTTCGACGCCACCCTCCATCCGTAATGGCTATGCCGTTTGGCATTAAGTGGCGTCCGCTAGACCTTCCTGTTCTGCTTCGATGGGGAGAGTCACGGTGCTTCCGTCGGCTCGTTTAACAGTGAGCTCAAGGCTGCCGCCGAGAGCCTCAACGTACTTCTGAATGGTAGACACGCGAGCCGAGGTGAGGTGGCCATTCTCCATTTGGGAAATTCGGTTCTGTCCAACCCCAATCTTTCTTGCAAGAGACTCTTGGGTTAGACCAGAATCCTCGCGGAGGGTACGGAGTCGATAAGCCTTAGCGTCGGCGTACATGCCGGCTTTGATTCTATCGATGTTTTCGCGATTGCCGGGGCGACGTCGACGCAGGTAGTTAAGTGAAGTCATGAGATTCTCCTGTTACGATTTATGCCGCATTCATTTTTAAGAAGGAACAGTAAGAGCAAAAGATTTTGCTTTTCGACGCCACCCTACTCCGCCCGAGCGATGCGATGTTTCTTCCAGAAATCAATGCCCCACAGGGAAATTTTGCACATCCACATCATTCGGTCGGCGTATCTTTCTGAGGTGTGCCCCTGTAGCCGTGGATCATCCTCGGGCATGGTTGCCATCGAAAAGATGGCATAAAACCACACGACCGCATTCAGTAAAACCGCCAACGGCAAACCCGTTCCAAAGCCCAACCATGAGGGGAAGGCCGCCAGCATGGTCACGGGAATCCAATGAAGATACCCAGCAACAGGATTGTTGAGGAAAAACTGGTGGGCACCCCAAGGCCCTGCCCACACTGCGATCATATAGGCGCGTGATTTGGTTCGAGGTATAGCAACTCCCTCGGTTTCCTCATCGGTCATATTAAATGGGCCGGTAGGTACATAACCAAACATATACGCACTCTATCGCAGTGTGGAAGTTGGCCTTGGGCGTCGACAAGCATTTTTCTTTTTAATCCTTGCAACAAACTGCAACTACTTGCCAAGTGACTTGCCCCTGAGGACACTTGTGTTTATGAGCCAAAAGACTATTACCCTCCCGATCCCTGAAGGTCTTGCAGAATCCGCAGCGCTGTTGGGCGGTCCTACTGAAGTACTTAGCGACGAACAAGCACGTCAGTTCATTTTGGATGAAGTGGCAAAACTCGATGTCGATGGCAAAACGGTGTGCATGCCAATTCCTGACGGCACCCGCTCTGGCCCTCATGGCTTGATGATCCAGGCAGCTTATGATGCGATTGCCGATCGTGCGAAATCAATCACCATTCTCATCGCGCTCGGCACGCACGCTGCCATGGACGAGCCTTCGATCGCAAAGCTATTGGGTGTACCTTCTGGCACCATCGAACAACGCTTCCCCAAAGCCCAAGTGATTAACCACGATTGGCACAACCCAGAAGCCATTGTTTCTTTAGGCACCATCGAAGCGGCAGAGATTTCTAGGCTGACCAGTGGACTGCTGGAAGATCGCGACATGGACGTACAGATCAATAAATTGGTCGCAGAAGCCGATGTCAACTTAGTTGTTGGCCCCATTTTTCCGCACGAGGTGGTGGGTTTTTCTGGTGGCAACAAATACTTCTTCCCAGGATGCTCAGTGCATGATGTAATTGATATCTCCCACTGGGTGGGAGCGCTCATTACCGCTTCAGAGATCATCGGCACCCTAGGTATCACTCCGGTTCGCCAGCTGATTAACTCCTCTTCTGCGTTGATCCCTGGTGAAAAACTTGCTGTCACTTATGTCTCCACCACCGGCGATGATGATCAACCAGTCCTGCACTCAGTGGCAGTGGGCACCACTGAATCTGCGTGGGCAGCCAACGCCAACGTTGCATCATCCACCCACATCAAATGGTTGGATGCTCCCTACAAGCGCATTGTGTCCAAAATTCCAGAAATGTATGAAGACCTCTGGACTGGCGCAAAAGGTGTCTACAAAATGGAGCCCGTCTGTGCCGATGGTGGCGAGGTAATTGTTTATGCACCACACATCACTGAGATTTCTGAGATGCACCAAGGTCTAGCTGATATCGGCTACCACTGCATCGAATACTTCACCAAACAGTGGGACAAGTTCAAAGACCACCCCTGGGGCGAAATCGCGCACTCCACCCACGTTCGCGGCCTAGGCACCTTTGATCCAGAAACCGGTGAGGAAAAACTCCGCATCAACGTCACGTTGGCATCACAGGTTTCCCCAGAGGTCTGCGCTGCATACAACATTGGATACGCCGACCCGGACTCCTTCGATTGGGACGCTCTTGACGCTGATCCAGATACGTTGGTTGTTGAACACGCTGGTGAGATTTTGCACCGGCTCGAGTCCCAACGCTCTGTTTAACCTCACAAACTTTTTCAAGGAAAGCTCTTTTTCATGACGCTTTTAATCCCCGACGGGGAAGCCCAAAGGTTGATAGATGACGTCGCAAAGCATTTGCCGAGTGCTGGACGCCTGGGCGTCGCCTACTCCGGCGGCGTGGACTCGGCGGTGTTGCTGGCTATTTCGCAGTATGTGCTGGGCGCAGATCGCACGCTGGCTATTACTGCGGTTTCGCCGTCGTTGGCGTCGCGGGAACGAGCACTAGCTGCGGACACGGCGGAATATATTGGCGCGCGCACCATTGAAATTGTGACAAACGAGCAGGCAATCGCTGGTTACAAAGCCAATGATGTGGATCGCTGTTACTTCTGCAAAAACGAAATGTTTAACCGCATTGATGAATCCGTCATCGAGAAATATGACCTGGCAGCGGTGGCCTACGGCGAAAATGCTGACGACACCCAACGCATTGACCGGCCCGGCGCGCGAGCAGCCACCGAACACAATGTGTTGCGTCCACTATCCGAGGCTGGTTTAACCAAGGCAGATGTGCGCCTGGTAGCCCGTGCGTTTGGGCTGCCTGTTGCTGATAAACCTGCAGCACCTTGCCTTGCGTCACGTATTCCACACGGTCATGAGGTGACAGAGGAAAAACTCCAACAAATTGAGGCTGTGGAACTGGAACTCTACCGCCTTGGCTTCAGCGATTCCCGTGTGCGCCACCACGGCGACATCGCACGCATCGAGCTTCTGACCACTGAAATGTCACGCGCAGCCGAGCCACATATCGCCCAAGCTATCCACGCTTGTGCCACCGAAGCTGGTTTCCGCTTCGCTGCAATTGACCTAAAAGGTATTCAATCCGGCGCGCTAACTTTGTCCATCATGAACGCGAGAGGCAGCCTGTAATTTTGGAAGAACGGATTAAGAAAATCGGTGACTTCGCACACCTAGATGTCGATCGCGCAAGCCGCCGCGGGTATGCCGAGGCAATCTACTGCGAATCGAAAACTGTTGAGCAGGTGGTCGCCATCGCTGATGGTGTGCGCGATGCCGGGCACACCACCTTGTTTACGCGCGCATCAAAAGAGCAAGCAGAAGCTGTCATTTCCACACTGGGTGATGTTTTCTACGACGCCGATGCTGGTTTCCTTGCTTACCCGGCCACTCCCCCAGCCTCGACTGGCGTAAGCGTACTAGTTGTTGCAGCTGGCACCTCAGATCTCCCCCAAGCAAAGGAAGCATTGCACACCGCTTCCTATTTAGGACGCTCCACCTCACTGATTGTCGATGTTGGAGTGGCGGGTATCCACCGCCTGCTTTCCTACGAAGAACAACTCCGCGCCGCAGGAGTTATCATCGTTGCCGCAGGTATGGATGGTGCACTGCCCGGTGTCGTCGCAGGGTTAGTGTCCGCACCTGTCGTTGCACTACCTACCTCTGTCGGTTACGGCGCAGGCGCTGGAGGAATTGCACCACTACTAACCATGCTCAACGCCTGCGCGCCGGGAGTTGGAGTGGTCAACATTGACAACGGTTATGGAGCAGGACACCTAGCTGCGCAGATTGCCGCGAGGTAATTTTCTCCTAGAAGGTGGGCTCAGTGCATCATGGAATTTTTCATTAGTCGATGTTCGCACTTTCGAAGAACCATTCCCGCCTGGTAGGTATTTACTGTGTTGCGATCCACCAAAAGTTGCCCGAAGCGTCCTTAACCCCACCGCGTAGATCGTCGTCCTCGTTCTTGCGGGCAGGTTCTTGGATAACGGACGCTCCTGCCTTAATAGCCCGCGCGAAGACGCTTCGGACATCCTGAACATACAGGTGCACATGTGCAGGAGCCGAGACGGCATCGGTAGCGCTTCCACCAATCATCACAACGCTGTCATCAATCCTGACTTCGGCATGCATCAATGTCCCGTCAGGGTGGTTGAATCGTCGCAGTAGGACCCCGTCGAAAGCCTCCTCAAGGAACGCAATCACTTCTTCTGCATTGCTGCAGATCAAATAAGGGCTAAGCGACGGGTATGAAACAGGCTTCCATTCGTTCATATCTTCAGGCTATGCAAAAAGCGCAGTCCCGCGTAGCCACAAATTAGGAGCAGTCGCCCTGTTGCTTGTTACTCGGTGAAGTTACTCGGTGATGCCTTGAGGGATTCTTGCTATAATTTCCCTCTCTGAAATTCCCAAAGCCACCGCTGCAGAATGAATGTCTTCAAACTCGGGCTGCGCACTGATGTCGTGGCCATTGCGCGAACCGATCTTGATGTTGATGGCGTGACCCTCCACTTCAACCTGCTCGAATCGGCGGTCCAGCCCTTCCCTATCAACAGTCCATGACCTGATTCCAAACGTGGTGGTGCTTGCAAACAGTGCGGTCTTGACTGCTTCCACATCGGAGTTATTCACCAGTGCTGACACGGTATGGGCTGGGCGGCCCTTCTTCATCAAGATTGGGGTCAGCCATGCATCTACTGCGCCAGCTGCAAGGAGCCTCTCGATTACTCCGGGCCACAGCCGTGGATCTTGATCATCAACGTTGGCTTCCAATTGCACGAGAGTGCGGGTGTCTGGGTTATTCCTAGAGGTGTCGAACAAAATTGCGCGCACCACATTTGGACGGCCTTCTGTATCTTTCGTTCCTGCGCCAATGCCAACTTCATTGATGATGCCACCTGGGAAGGGTCCATCTTGGGTCGCAAAGTGGCGGATCAACGCCACACCGGTTGGGGTGGCTAATTCACCGACAGGTTCAGTGCTCTCCATAAGCGCTCCAGTTTGGGTGGGCCAACCTTTTACCAGCTCTGCCACTGCTGGAACTGGCACTGGAATGTCTCCGTGAGCTGCCTTAATGCGACCGAATCCCAAAGCTATTGGAGACGCAGCGATCAACCCTGGGTTAAGTTGCCTTACTGCTTCGCACACGCCCACGATGTCTGCGATGGAATCCCAAGCACCCACTTCGTGGAAGTGGATTTTCTCCGGGTCGATGCCGTGAACTTTGCCTTCAGCAATAGCGATGAGTTCAAAAACTCCCAAGGCATTTTCCTTGGTTTGCTCGGGGATATCAGCATTGGTGAGAAGTTCTTTAATGGTGCTTAAGTGACGGTGATGGTGATGCTCATGTTGTGCTACCACATGTAATTTGATGCCGCGTTGTCCTTGGCGCACAACCTCTTCGGTGCTCAACAAAACGTCACCTGGAATGACGGCTTCTACAACCTGTTGGATCTTTTCTAGTTCTGCACCTGCATCAATAAGTGCCCCGAGCAACATATCCCCTGCAACACCGGCGGTTGCATCGATCCACAATCCCATTATTCTCGCTTCTTTAAATCATTGAAAAGTTCGGCTCAGAAAACGTTTATCAGTCCAGCTTAGACCCATCGTAGGGGTAGAAGAATCAGCCCCGTGTCGCACCCAATTATTAGAATCGAGGCACACAACTTTGAAGGAGCTTTTCACTATGTCTCGATTCGCCGCCAACCTATCATTGACTTTTACTGAACTAGATTTCCTGGATCGTTTTGACGCTGCCGCGAAGCATGCTTTCAGCGCCGTAGAGTTCCAATACCCCTATGATGTCGATGCACAAGAGATCAAAAGGCGTGCTGATTCCGCAGGTCTGCCCATTGAACTCTTCAATGCCCCACCTGGGGATACGTTCGGCATTGCAGCGCTGGCACCCCCAGAAGAGTTTCAACAATCAATCACGCAGGCTATTGAATACGCAAAAGTTCTCAAACCAAAAAAGCTCCACATCATGGCCGGAATCGCTGAAGTTACCTCAGATACCACCGCGCGCTATGTGGAAAATATTCGTTGGGCAGCGCAGCAACTAGAAGAGATAGATGTTCTGGTGGTCATTGAACCCATTAATCAGTATTCGGTGCCTGGCTACTTCCTGCACAACTTAGATCATGCTTATTGGCTGGTCGAGACCATTAATCACCCCAATGTGAAGATCCTGTTCGATATTTTCCACATCCAGCAGATTCATGGCAATCTCACCCGGAGGCTTCGTGAAGTCAATGACGCAGGGCTTTTGGGGCATGTGCAAGTGGCTTCGGTTCCTGATCGACATGAACCAGGTACTGGTGAAGTCAATGAAGTTCACGTTTTCCAGCAGTTGGACGAACTGGGATATGACGGTGTTATCGCTGGTGAATACCTCCCCGAAGGTGAAACAACAGCTGGGTTGGGCTGGTTGGAGCTCTAGGTCGCAAGTGGTGTCGCACCCATGACGTACCATTAATCACGAACGTTTTAAAGAAGCCACGAAGGAGCCTGACATGGCGTTACCACTACCCAGCAAGAGTGCTCGTGCACTTGTTACTGGGGCAAGCCAAGGCATTGGCCTCGCCATTGCGCGTGATTTAGCGCGGTATGGCCACAACCTAATTTTGGTTGCTCGCCGCGAGGAGGTCTTACAGGAGATCGCCGCTGACTTAGAAAACAAGCATGGTGTGATCGTTGAAGTCCGTCCGGTGGATTTGAGTGATGAAGCAGCCCGAAAGGTGTTGATCGATGAGATCAAAACGCGGGAAATCAACATCATTATCAACTCCGCTGGTATCGCAAGCTTTGGGCCTTTCAAAGACCAGGATTGGTCTTATGAGACTGCGCAGTTCTCACTCAACGCCACTGCTGTTTTTGAGCTCACCCATGCGGTGCTAGGTGGCATGCTGGAGCGTGGCACTGGCGCAATCTGCAATGTCGGATCTGCGGCAGGTAACGTGCCAATTCCAAACAACGCAACGTATGTGCTCACCAAGGCAGGTGTGAACGCATTCACCGAGGCCTTGCACTATGAGCTTCGTGGAACTGGTGTGGCCTGTACTTTGCTGGCTCCTGGCCCTGTACGGGAAGCCGAAATCCCTGAATCTGAGCAGTCAATCGTGGATAAGGTTGTGCCTGATTTCTTGTGGACGACCTATGAATCCTGCTCCGCAGAAACCCTACGTGCGTTGTCTAAGAATCAACGTCGCGTGGTTCCAGGTCCTTTGTCCAAGGCCATGAACTTGGTCTCCTCCGTCGCTCCAACCGCTGTGCTCTCCCCTCTAATGGGCTGGGTTTATAAGAAGATGGGTTAAGTTTTTAAAGTGTCTGAAAACAATATGCCAACAGTCGCAGCTCGCGATGACCGCCTGGTCTGGGTTGACCTGGAAATGACAGGACTGGACTTGGAGCGCCACGTCATCGTTGAGGTAGCAGCACTGGTTACTGATGCCAACCTCAACGTCTTGGGCGAAGGTGTAGATCTAGTTGTTCACGCAACTGAAGATGAGCTTGCGCAGATGGATGACTTTGTCACCAACATGCATGATTCATCTGGGTTGACTGAGCAGATCCGCACGTCCACGGTCACGTTGAAAGAAGCCGAAGATGCTGTCTTAGCGTTGATTGAAGAGCATTGCGATCCAGCACATCCTGCACCTTTGGCTGGAAATTCCATTGCCACTGACCGCGCTTTTATCCGTGAACAAATGCCGCGCCTTGATAATGCTTTGCATTACCGAATGGTCGATGTGTCCTCGGTGAAAGAATTGGCACGTCGCTGGTACCCACGCGTGTATTACAAGCAGCCGGAAAAGGGCTTGGCGCACCGCGCGTTGGCTGACATTGTGGAATCAATCCGCGAGTTGGATTATTACCGCCGCTCGTTCTTTGTCGCCGAACCAGGTCCAACCTCTGATCAGTGTGCAGAAGATGCGCAGGCAGCGGTGGATCGTTTCGCGCCCTACTTTGATTAAAGGGTTCTTAAAAGCCTGGTGAGTTCAGTGAGCATATGCACCCGCCACCAGGCCCAATCGTGGCCGCCATGCACGCCGCGTACTCGGACTTCGCGGATATCGCCGGAAAGATCCTCGGCGAGCTGATGCGACAAACGCAACATTTCGCCCTCATATTTTCCTGCCTGCAGGTGGATGGAACTCCACTGCTCAGCGGTGGAAAGGGCATCGGCAACGTTGAAGCGCCACAGACTTGGTGATTGCGCGATAGCGTGGCCAACTTCGCCGTCGGCAAGCGCAAGTGCCCACAGCGATGCAAGGCCCCCGAAGCTTGCACCGGTGACAATGGTGTCTTCGCCGCGCGCGGAGACGTTGTAGTTGGCGCGGACGTGCGGGAGGATGGCGTCGATAAGCACATCAACCTGCCCACCTGGCACGCCGACGCTATCCCAGCGGCGCTCGACATCGACGGAGTCAAGCATGAGAAGGCTGACTGGCGGCAGCACGCCCAGCGCGATTGCCGCATCGACTTGCGCAGGCAGATTCATGCCGTTGTTCCAGTGCTGGCCGTCAAAAAGGATCAGCAGCGGCGCTTTGACCGGCGCCTCATAAAACCAAAAATGCTCGCCGGCTACAGTTTCCTCCGCGACTTTTACGCTTGTCGACGCCGCAACCCAGCAGTCCGGCAACGCATCAGGGCCTTCCACGAGCGAGGAATCCATGATCTGCCCCATCGCGCGGGTATCCAAACGGCCTCCCGACATGGCGGCTTTGCGGATATGCATCCGATCACCAGCCTCACGCCACGGAGGAACACCCTCGCCTTCCCACGCATTTACGGTGTAGCTTGCCCGCCAATCCGAAGGCATGCGCAGGCTTAAAATCCACAAATCTGAGCCTTCAAGGCGAGTCATCTCAGAATCTTCGATGCTTTCATGATCGAAGATGCCATTAATCCACAGCAGGACAGCGTTTGCACCCGGGCACTCGACAATCCAGGTGTACATGCACACATCAGGATTACCGTCTGGATCATCATCGATGATCGGATTGGGTTTCGCCAAAGCTGACACAGCCATGTCACCACAGCGCCTGGCCGAGCGTTCTCCACCTTCACGGACCGCTTCACTCCATGAAATTTCCATGGGGCTTTGAATGCGCACGTGGCGTTTGGGGTTGTGTGATGGCACGGTTGGCGACAACTCCACATGAGCGGACCCATTGCGGTCCACCCACGTTTTCGTCTGCCGGAACGGTGGCATCTAGTTTCCCCTTGGCCTGGTCATAACATGTATTTCGCTTTAAACGTGCACAACCGGCAGGCATACTCCGCGCTTTCTTGCCACGAAGACGACCGCCGGTTTTAAAAACAGGTTGTAAGTCTAGTTCAGACGATTAATGCAGGCAATATTAATAACCACCTGTTGAATTTACCTGCGGGTTTAGCGACTACCACGCCGAGGTTTCATCAGCATTACCCTGACTCCACTCAGACCATGGAATGTTCCAATCACCTAATCCATCGTAGCCACTCAAAGTCTGACCAATTGTGTTTTGAACAGTCACAATATCGCCACGCTTAACGGTTTCCTGGAACCATTGAGCATTTTCCGTAGACACATTGATGCAACCATGCGAAGTGTTGTAACTACCCTGCGCTCCCACTGACCACGGTGCGGCATGAACATAGATTCCGGAATAAGACATCTGGGTCGCATACTGCACGGGAGTACGGTAGCCACCTTCTTCATAACCAAGACCGAACGTGGTGGAGTCCATGATCATCGACTCATTGCGATCACCAATGATGTAGGTGCCGTTGGGGGTTGCCCACTCTGCAGTATCGCGGCCAAATGAAACCGGCATGGTGCGCAACAATTCACCATTTTTGTACACGCTCATGGTCTTGGTGGCGTCATCAGCAACTGCCTCAACCCGGTCACCGATGGTGAAGTTAGTGGCATTGTCATTTTCGCCCCAGACTCCACCGCCAAGATCCTTGCCGTAAATATCGGCCTCGACAGTAACTTCCGTGCCTGGCTCCCAGTACTCTGCTGGACGCCAGCGAAGTTCACTGTTATTCAGCCAATAGAATCCACCTTCAACCTCTGGAGAGGTGGTCACAGTGATGGCATCCTGAGCAGCCTGACGGTCCTCCACTGGGGTTCCGAAGCGGAAGCCAATGGTCTGCCCCACTCCGACCACTGAGTCAGCCAAGGGAGATAATGCAACATTCGTGGTAGCTGCTGGGGTTGCCGTATTAAACACGACGGTGGATGATTCCCCATTTTTATCGGTAGCTTTCACTGTGTAGGTGCGGTTATATCCGAGAGTTTCCGCAGTAGTCCAGCTACGGCCATCCTCAGAAAGCTCCGACTCAACCTCGTAGCCTTCTTCATTAGTCATGGACACCTTCTGAAGGCCATCACCCATTGACTTAACAATGATGGGCTCTGAAGGATCTACATCTTCCGCCTCATCATCGACAGACACCACTGGCGCCTGCAGTTCAACTTCTTCAACTTCAGCATCTGCCTGGGAAGATTGATCCCGAGCATCACTTCGTTCAATTGTGCAACCCGTAAGCGCCAGTGAACCAATTGTCAGCACCGCAAGGAATGCCCCTGCAACTGCCCCGCGCTTAACACGAAAAACTCGCACCTAAATACGCCCTTCTGGCAAAACGCCACAATTTAAAAAGCGTCAGCACCTACAGCTTCCGCAGGAACCAACCTGACGAGAGAACTTATGAAACTGACAAAACCTAAAACAACACGCTACCAGCACAAACGATGGAACTTAAAACAATATTCCTGCAATATTCCATGAGTAATCAAATCGTTAGAAGAACGACATCAATACACAACATTTCCAAGTTTCTTTAAGTAACTACTTCAATCATCCGCATGCTATCTCGCGTCGTTACGTCCAAAACGCTCGAGCGAATGTTTTGTGAGCAAATCGTTACCATTAGATAAATCTTCTACATGCGACTGCGTTTCCCTTCAGCACTCACAGGAACCGCATTGACGTGCAGATTTTACTTTGAATCCACTTACCTGTTATATTTTTCTTCGTTGCAAACGAGACCGCAAACAAAACTGTAGGCGAGTCCACAGCACAATGCGTCATTAGCTCAATTGGCAGAGCATCTGACTCTTAATCAGAGGGTTCGGGGTTCGATTCCCTGATGACGCACCAAGTTAGTAAACTTCCCACATCCCAATCGGGGTTACAGTTTGCTTCTTGACTGCCTGTGAGAGTATCTTTACTAGGCAGAACAAAAATGCGTCATTAGCTCAATTGGCAGAGCATCTGACTCTTAATCAGAGGGTTCGGGGTTCGATTCCCTGATGACGCACAACATAAAGCGCGGAGCATTTTATTAGAATGTTCCGCGCTTTTCTTCTTCCCGAATGCATCCTTTCGACGCAAGAAATGACCTGCACACAAGTTGCGTGCAGGCCTACTTAGCCGAATTAGGGACGGTCCGACTTACCGGTTTCTAATTGCTGTTGCCCTGTGACAATTTCTTCTTCTTGCTCTGCCAGTGCAGGTTCAGCCACTGGTGGCTGTGGTGGAGTCAAGAATGATGGGTTGTCCATATTGAACGTGAGAGTCAAGAATGTCATGTGGGTTTCATAACGATCAATGACGTCATCAATGACCTGCTGCTTACTAAGACCCATGAGGTCATAGCCCTCAGTACCAGTCTGGTTGAACACCTCTAACCTGTAGTAGCTATCTTCTGTCTGAGCTCGACGGCCACCGAACGAAGGAATAGGTGTTGGCACAGGAGCAACAAAGTATTGGAATCTACGCTGGTTTTCGATATTTACCAGCAAGACATGAGTTGGAATATTTGATGCCGGATCGAAATCACTGAGCAATTCAGTTTCATATCCAAGACGGGTGAATTCCTTGTGCACATCTTGCAGCGCGGGTTCCACGGTAGTTCGGACGAACTTTTCTACCTGGTCTCGGCTTGGGTAGGAACGCATACTTGCCAAACGCTGACGCCAAGTCTTTTCTGGTGCGCTACCACCGTCTGTGGCAACGTGCTGGTTGTGCAGGCGCCTACCTTCCATTTCAGCTCGCTCCATGCGTAGAACTTTAAGGAAGGAAGCCATGACCAGATACGCAATGATGGTGACCGGAAGTGCGAAGATCAACGTGGCATATTCCATGGTTGTCACACCACCTGCCAACAACATCGCGATGGTAAGAATCGCTGTAATTACAGCCCAGAGGATGCGTAGCCATTTTGCGCCATCCTGTGCAGGGTCTGGGATCGAGGAGGAGAAGTTAGCCATCACCATCGCACCCGAGTTTGCTGAGGTGAGATAGAACAGCAAGCCAGACAATGTTGCAAGACCAACCAGGAAGGTTGCGCCTGGGAACATTTCTAGCAGGGTATACCAACCTTGTTCAGGTGATTCCATAGCAAGTTGAGCAAACGCATCGTTGCCATTTAGAACTTCGTACAGCGCAGAGTTACCGAAAGTGGTGACGATGAGAAAATCGCACAGCACTGGAACAGTAATTGCAGCGATGACGAACTCTCTAAGCGTGCGACCACGGGAGATGCGTGCAAGGAACATACCAACAAATGGTCCCCAAGCCAGCCAGAATGCCCAGAAGAAGAGAGTCCAGCCTGCCATCCAATCAGATCCACCCTCTTGATAGACCATGGTCTGCAAGGAGCGTTCTGGAAGAGTGTTGATAAACCTGCCGATATTTTCCACCATGCCGTTAAGAAGGAAGGAAGTTTGGCCGGTAACAATGATGTACAAGATCATTGCGCCTGCACTCCACAGGTTTAATTCTGAAATTAGGCGAATACCTTTATCCACACCTGAGGTACACGCGGCAATCGTGATGACAACAGCAACGATCACCAAGGCGATCTGGAGACCTAAGCCGTCAGGGAAACCGAAGAGAGTGGAGAAACCAACCGATAGCAAGACAACACCGATGCCCATTGAGGTAGCAACGCCCATCACGGTGCCCACAAGCGTGACAATATCAATTGCGTCACCGGCTTTACCGCGGACTCGTTTACCTAACAGTGGGTAAAGAGCTGCGCGTACGGACAGTGGCATTCCCCAGCGGTAAGCAAAGTATCCCATCGCCATACCGAGCAAGGAATACATTGCCCAACCACCGATGCCGTAGTGGAACATTGTCCACACCACTGCGTCTCGTGCTGCAGCAGCAGATTCAGGTTCAGCATCAGGAGGAGTCACGTATTGAGTAATTGGGCCTGTGACCGAGTAGAACAGCATGTCAATGCCAACACCTGCAGCAAAGAGCATGGACACCCAGGTGAACAGACTGTAGTGAGGCCTGGAGTGATCCGGACCTAAGCGAACTTTGCCGGTTCGGGATAAAGCCACCCACAACACGAAGGAAATAACAATGAATACGGTTAGGACGTAGTACCAGCCAAGGCTTTCACCGATGAAACCCACAAGGCTTTCCATCGTTTCAAACGCATGATCAGGTGCCATCATGGCCCAAATAGAAAAGGCGAGAATAATTACAGCGCTGATTCCAAGAACAAACCAGTTGACCTTGGCATCACCAAATACCTGGGCGCCTTTTGATAGTTCTTCACGCGAGACCGGAGGGCGATTTTGACGCTTCTCCTCTTCCTTTGGCGATCGTTGGCGTCCGCCAAGTTCGTCGCGCTTCACAGATTCTCGGAGCGCTTGAGTGTTTACATCCTGCTTTGGCTTTTCGCCGAATTCAGGATTACCCTGCGAATTGTCGCTCACTCATAACTCCTTCCCTATTCATTCCATGTTCAGTTGCGTCCGACTTTTAAAAAAGCCAGAACCCGCAATTGGGCAAGCATCAGATATACATCGAGCACGCCCCATTGCGTTGGGTGATGAAAACTTCATCAACGGTGTCGTCTTGGCTATGTCTGCGCCGTCTTCTTCGGCTGCCGCTGCGATAGTCAAAACCGAAGAATTTCAAACTCCAGACAGAGTGGGGCACAAAATGCCATCACATTCTCTGCTTTAGATCTTGGGTTTTAATCAGCAAAATCTCTCAAGACAACATGGTATTACGTTATAGGTTTATTGGCGCATAGCAAATAGGGCATCAATAATGCCTTCGCAATAACCTCAACCAAGTGTCGCTAGTATCACTAATGAAGTACACCTAGTGCACTATTTTTGATGAAATAGCAACAATTCAGTTACGTTTACATTCGATTAAAAATTCTAGCCAGTAACATCACAATCATAAGATTTTCCTACACATCATGATTCAGTTGAGGCAAGATGAATCTCCTGAAAACTCCACTATGGGACCTCTCAGATATTGAGAACCTTGATCAGCATCAAAACTATATTCGTTTGCGTCTTTTTCAAGATGACTTCATCGCTGAGTGCAGTCTCTATGAGCTGCTTTGGTTCTTTGGAATCAAAGATGCATCAACCCTTCATAAGCAGTTCAAGGTATGGAACAAAGTTGAGGCTCTCGAATGGATACAAGAAGGCAGTATTTATCAAGAAACACTGCCATTCGCAGATTACTGGGACGTAACGCGAGTCCAATTAACATCTACAAACCATCCCCAACCTGATTCGGTGGATGGTGTCTATATTTTTGGAAGCAAAAAGAAGTGAGTGCTCAGGCCAAATTTTTGGATTGGGATCAGATCTACTGAACTTCTTAAATCGGATGAAGCGTGGTTCGTGGGACATAAGGCTGCCGCATCCTACCTGATGATCGGTGCAGCCTGGATGCTTATTTTTCTTTCCATTGGAGGACTCAAGTCCACCCAGACTGCAAAAAACTGTTTAACCCGACCCACGCGTTAGCGTTCATCGCTTGTTTAAGGCCTCGAGTTTTTCTGGATGAGCAATTGTATGCACGAGCCCTTGAAAACCCGTTAGAAGCGCTTCTGGGGAGGTATGACTTTTCAGGTGTCGCACCAGATTGTGAGAGCGACCAAACCAGGAAACCCAGAATCTTCAAAAACTTACATGTTGGGTCTCCTAGTTTGGTCTTATGCCGCCAACCACACGGGAAACAGCTATTTTCGGCACTAATTTGACCCAAGCCGGGGTTTAAGCTGCCAGGCCTTCTTCAAGTTTGGTGCGTTGAGCTTCGAATACGCTGGCGGTTTCTTCGGGTGTGGTTTCAAGGCCTGCCACAATGAGGTGATGGTTTCCTAGTTGTTGGATCATCATCACGGTGGATCCTTGGTTGTCTGGGGAGACTTCGATGTTGAGTGTGAATCCGGCGGCTCCGTCTGGCACGGAATCTAGTTGCTCGAATGTGTAGGTGGTGTTGGTGGAATCGACAACAGCATCGGTGCAGGCGTCGGCGATGTCGGCGTAGAGGTCCATTGGTGAGGTGTCGTTGTCATCGGGTGTGGAATATAGAGCAATACCCACTTGGCTTTCTCCAGAAGATAGCGCTCGGGAGGCGCTAGCCACGGTTGGGACTTCTACGCCTTCAACGGCTTGGAGTGCTTCGCCGCATGTGCCGTCGATTTCGGAGGCCCCATTAACTACAGTCAGGTTAATGGGTTGGCTGCTCAGCGAAGTGTCGTTGGCTTCTACTGCATTGTCTAGCCCTGATTCGGATGCGTTAATCAGCAGGTTGTGTAGGGGCTCGGCTTCGAGTGGTGCGGCGGCTGGTTCGGAGCTGCACGCACTTAAGCTCCACGCTGCAATGAGAGTGGTAACCATCAGCTTCTTTTTCACGGAAAATCTCCTTAATTTTATTTAAGTACTAAAACTACCGGTCATGTTCGCTGCGTGCAGATGGTGCCGTCGGAGAATGTGAAATCGGGCAGTACGTCATCCGGGTCGAGGATGGATACTTCAAAGCCTGCGTCGCGGATACGTTTGAGGCCTTCTTTGATCATGCGGATAGCTACGGGGTGGAAGCTGAGAACGCGGGTGAGATCGAGGACAACCTCTTTGCCTTCAAAGTTGTGTTCAACGATGGCGTGGAGGAAGCTTTCGCTGGCGGAGAAGTTCATGGCACCTTGCATTTGGATGAAGGTGGTGTCGCCTTCTTTGGTAATCGATCGTACTGCGTGGCCGGATACCTGCTCGGTGGACATGAGGTGGAGGCCCATGTCGTCGGAAAGCCGTTTGAAAATGTCTACGCCGCGCACGCTGTTGCCTTTGGGGTTAAGCCGTGGGGAGAATGTGGCGATTCCCAATTGGCCTGGCAGGATTCCGATCAGGCCACCGGCGACTCCTGATTTGGCGGGGATTCCTACGGTGGACAGCCACTGACCAGCTTCGTCGTACATGCCCGCTGAGGCCATAACGGAAAGAGTTAGGCGGCAGACGCGGGCGTCGAGAAGCTTCTTTCCGGTGATGGGATGCGTGCCACCGGCGGCAAGCGTTGCCGTCATGACTGCTAGATCGCGCGCGGTTACTTTGATGGCGCATTGGAGGGTGTAGCTTAAAACGGCGTCGTGGGCTTCGTCTTCAATGACACCGTAATTGCGCAGCATGTGTGCGATGGAGAGGTTGCGGTCGGCGACGCTGATTTCAGATTCGGCGAGGACTCGGTCGATGGTTAGTTCGCGGCCGGCTAGTTCGGAGAAATATTGGCGCAGTTTTTCCACGCGGTCTTCCACTGAGGATTCTGAGCCGTTGATTAATTGGTTAATCGCGATGGCACCGGCGTTGATCATGGGGTTCATGGGTCGGTTTTCACCGTCGAGGGAGAGTTCGTTGAAGGCTTCGCCGGAGGGTTCTAGTGCGACGGCTGACGATACTTTGTCCAAGCCACATTCTTGAAGTGCTAATGCGTAGGCAAAGGGTTTGGAAATACTTTGCATGGTGAATTCGGTGTCATCATCACCAGCGCTGTAGATGCGTCCATCGACGGTGCATATCGCTACTGCCAGTGGGTTTGGGTCGGCAGTGTGTAATTCTGGGATGTAGTCAGCTACCTCGCCGGAGGTGTTGTTTCGGACATTGTCCAAAATTTCGCGCAGGTACTCAGGAATGGGCATCGTCAGCATGAACGCCAGCCTAATGATTTCTTTTGCGCTATATACTCATTTTCATGACAGATTCGGGGGATTCAAAGGCCACCATCTATGATGTAGCAAAAGTCGCTGGCGTTTCCCCTTCCACTGTGTCCAGGGCGTTTTCGCAGCCTGGGCGTGTGAGTTTTTCTACCGCTGAGAAGATCCGTCAGGCAGCTCTTCAGGTAGGTTACGGCCGGCATGTGGAAACGCCCGCTTTTCAGCGCCAGAACACCGGCATCATCGCCATGGTTGCAGCGGATGCCTCCAACCCGTTCTTTTTGGAAATTTTCCGGGGCGCGCAGCATGCTGCAAGCACGCAGGGCTATACGGTTGCGCTTGTCGACGCCCGGGAGTCTGCGATCAAGTCCAGGCAGGTGCTGGACAAGATTGTGCCACACGCCGATGGCTTATTATTGGCGGCTTCTCGGATGGATTCGGGAGAAATCCAAAAGGTCGCTAGAGAAATCCCCACTGTATTAATGAGCCGTGAGGTGCAAGGAATCCCCAGTGTGATGGTGGATAACTATGACGGGGCAGCAAAAGCCGTTGTGCATTTGGTTGATCAGGGGTGCAAGTCCATCACCTATATTGCAGGTCCTAATAAATCGTGGGCGGATGCCACGCGCTGGCGCGGGCTCGTTGATGCAGCAAGCTCGCTGGCGGTGGCCGCTGATGCGAAGAGGGGGGCGTCGACAAGCGCTATTTCGATCTCGCGGAGTGTCACGGTGCAGCCAGGTAGGATGCGTCATTTGTTAAAACCTAAGGTGAAGACGCTGTCGGTGGAGTCGCCGGATTTTGTCGGTGGGCGGCGTGCATTTGAGCTGTGGGCGAAGGATCCTACGGATGCGGTGATTTGCTTCAACGACTTGGTGGCGCTGGGATTTATGCAGCAAGCGAGGCTTTCTGGCGTGCGGGTGCCTCAAGATGTTGCGGTCGTGGGTTTTGATAATACGGAGATTTCGGTGCTGAGCACACCCTCGCTGACTACGGTGGCAGGACCGCTTCGGGCGGTTGGTCGAGTGGCAACCGCCAATCTGATCGCACTGCTCAAAGGCATGAAAGCACCTTTGATGGCTAAACCACGTGAGCTGCCCACGCGTCTCATTGTGCGGGAATCGTCGCTAAAGGCTTCTCCTGATTCTTGATTGGGATCTTCTGTTGCAACAATTGGCAACAAGTAGATATCGCTGAGTGTGACGGGTGATCATAAAGCTATGACTACTTCACATGCATCACACCCCGATCGGTTGCTGCCAGCTGATCCCGGTACTCGTGACATCGCCCGTCGACTCCTCGCGCACGTTGAAGATTTACCCATCATCTCCCCACATGGTCACTTGGAAGCGTCCATGTTTGTTAAAGATGAAGCGTTTCCTGATCCAACTAGCTTGTTGATCAGCCCTGATCACTACCTCACCCGCATGATGCACTCCGCAGGCGTTGACTTGGCTGATCTGCGTGTCGGTGGACATGAAGGCAAAAGCCCGCGCGAGGCTTGGCGTATTTTCCTTGCCCACTGGGATCTTTATGCAGGTACTGCCACTGGCTACTGGGTGGAGCAGGAATTCGAACACGTCTTTGGCATCAACGCTGAGCGCCTAAGTGTGGGCACTCCGGAAAATGCGGATGCCATCTTTGATGAGCTCTCCGATATCTTGGCTAAGCCAGATTTCCGTCCTCGCGCGCTAGCTGAGCAATTCAACCTAGAAGTGCTGGCCACCACTGATGATCCACTTGATGATCTAGCAGACCACAAAGCACTGGCTGACGATCCAACCTTCTCCCCTCGCGTGCTGCCAACCTTCCGCCCAGATGCGTACACCAAGATGTACAACGCTGGCTGGGCTGAAAAAACCACCAAGCTTATCGACGTAGCAGGTGACGGCAAATCCGGCTGGGAGGGCTACCTCCAGGCGATGCGCAACCGCCGCCAGTACTTCATCGAGCACGGTGCAACCTCCGCAGACCACGGCCTGCACGATACCGACACCACCCCACTTAGCCACGAAGACGCACAAAAGATCCTGGACAAGGGACTAGCAGGAACCGCAACCTTGGCGGAAATGCGTGCTTTCGAAGCAAACACCACCTACCGTTTCGCAGAAATGTGCCAGGACGATGGTTTGGTCATGACCATCCACCCAGGTGTGTACCGCAACCACTCTGCTTCTGCGCAAAAGAAATTCGGTGCTGATATCGGAGCAGACATTCCATTCCAGATGGAATTTACCAACGGTCTGCGCCCACTGCTGAGTGATTTCGGTGAAAATAAAGACTTCCACTTTGTCATGTTCACCATCGATGAGTCCGTGTACTCACGCGAAGTCGCCCCACTAGCTGGCTACTACCCCGCTGCGTATGTTGGTGCACCTTGGTGGTTCATCGATGAGATTGATGCGATGAACCGCTTCCGCGCTGCCACCACAGGCACCACCGGTTTCTCCCGTTACTCCGGCTTCATTGACGATACCCGCGCATACTGCTCGATCCCTGCACGCCACAACACCTCCCGCCGAGTAGAAGCAAACTACCTGGCACGACTGGTAGCAGAGCACCGCCTCACGGAAAGCCGCGCAGCTGAAATCATTGTGGACCTAATCGATGCTTCCCCAAGGAGGGTTTTCAAACTATGAGCACACCACTAAACCGCAAAAACGCATCCTGCCCAGACGCCCCTCCAGTTCGTCTCGTTCACCTAGGTCTTGGTGCTTTCCACCGCGCACACCAGGTGTGGTACACCCAAAAAGCTGATCCAGACTGGGGTTATGCTTCCTTTACTGGCCGCAGCGCCCGGATGTCTGATGCGTTAACTCCGCAGGATGGTTTGTACACGTTGGTCACCCGCTCTGGCGAAGGCGATTCACCTGAGTTGATCTCCTCTCTCGTTGAGGCACAGCCTGCCGCAAATGTGGAACGCCTCGTTGAGCTGATGGCTGATCCACAGGTCGCAGTGGTTACCTTGACCATCACCGAGGCTGGCTACCACTTGGCTGCAGATGGATCCTTAGATGAGGCTAATGAGGATGTTGCAGCGGATTTGAAAGCGCTTGCCGGAGATTCACTAGAGCTGAAGACCGCCGCTGGCAAATTGGTTAAGGGCCTAGCAGCACGAAAAGCTGCTGAAGCTGGCGGAATAGCGATCATGAGCTGCGATAACATTGCAGACAACGGTGCGTTGACTGCTGGATCTGTATTGGGGCTTGCCTCCAAGGTGTCTGAAGATTTGGCTGGGTGGATCGAGGAAAACGTCACGTTCCCTTCCACCTCCATTGACCGCATCACCCCAGCTACAGAAGATTCTTTGATCGCAGACGTCGAGAAGCAAACCGGTTTCCACGACAATGCCCCTGCGGTTACTGAACCTTTCGCTTCATGGATCATCGAAGGCGAATTCCCAGCTGGACGTCCTAATTGGGAGAACGCTGGCGTGGAGTTCGTCTCTGACATCGAGCAGTTTGAGCGCCGTAAGCTGTGGCTTCTCAACGGCTCCCACTCCCTCATGGCTTATCTTGGTCAGCTGCGCGGGCATGCAACCGTTGCAGATGCAATCAATGATTCTGTTGTGCGTTCCCATGTGGAAGCGCTGTGGGATGAGGCAGCAAACCACCTCACCGCCGAAGGCCTTAATGTTCCTGGCTACCGCCAAAGTCTGATCGAGCGTTTCGAAAACCCTCGCATCGTGCACAACTTGGCGCAGATCGCCATCGATGGAGCCACGAAGCAGCGCATGCGCGCCGTCCCAATCCTCAAGGCCGAACTCGCAGCCGGCCGCCCCGGAAATGGTGCCGCGCTGTCGATTGCAGCGTGGATCGCCTACGTCCTAGGCACCGAGGAAGTCCGCGACACCCGCGCGTCCGAAATCAACGAGGCAAAATTGCTTGACGACGCCCCCCTCGCTCTTCTAAACCTTCTCGATTCCGAGCTCGCTTCGAACGATGACGTGGCAACCCACATCACCAACCTCGTTGCGGAACTCTCTTAAATCGCTACACCTTATTTTTAACGTGCCACCTGCCGGCCAATTGAATTCTCCGGGACTTGGCACAACCATCTAAAAACTTGGAGATTCACGTGACTACCCCAGTCAAGGAGCGAACGGCAGGTGGTACCCTGCCCAACCACCGCGTACTCACCTATGCGTTTGGCGATATAGCCAACAACCTCATGTTCAGCATGACCTCGATGTTCATCATGGTGTACATGACAGACATCGTTGGTATTTCAGCGGCAGTAGCCGGCACGATCTACGGTGTAACAAAGATCTGGGCAGGTGCAGCTGACCTAATCGCTGGACAAACAGTGGACCGTTTCCAAACCAAGTGGGGACGCCTGCGACCATGGATCTTGTTCGGTTCCACCCCACTGGCCATTGTGTTTGTGCTGCTGTTTAGTACTCCGGCAGGTTTAAGCGGTGCCGCTGCCATCGCCTGGATTTTCCTGCTTGATGCCCTATTCCAGCTGGCATATTCCTTTGTCAACATTCCATACGGTTCTTTGTCAGCATCTATGACCCAAGATCCTGTGGATCGTTCAAAGCTGTCTGGCGCACGTTCCATCACTTCATCACTGGCTAGCGTGTTGCTGTCTGCCGTCGTGGCACCACAGTTCGCAGATACTGCTGCAGATAATATGCGGTTGAAATTCACCATCACTTGTTTGGTGCTCGGTGTCATTGCAGTGTGTTTGTACCTGATTTGTTTTGCCAACTCCCGTGAGGTTGTTCCTCGCCCCGAAGGCAAGATTTCCTTCAAATCCACCTTCAAGATGATTGGCCAAAACCGCCCACTGATCATCTTGTGTGCCAGCACGTTCTTCCTGCTCAGCGCGATGTTTACCAACAACGCTGTGGCGATGTACTACACCCGCGATGTTCTGGGCAATGCTTCATGGTTTACCTGGTTGATGGGTGCACAAACTGTCGGCTCAATTTTGGTGGCGACACTTATTCCTTCCATCACGGTGCGCATTGGCAAGCGCAATGGCTTTATGATGGCTGCTTGTTTTGTCATCGTCGGTTACCTGTTGATGTTCATTATCCCTTCAGGCCAGCTCCTTCCAGCAGTGGTGACCTGGTTCTTGCTGGGTATCGGTATCGGTTGCACCAACGCACTGATCTTCTCCATGGAAGCCGACACCGTGGATTACGGTGAATGGAATTCAAGCATCCGTGCAGAGGGTGGCACATACTCCGTGGTGTCCTTCATCCGTAAGTGTGGCCAAGGTATTGGTGGTTGGATCGGCGGTGCTGTGATCGCAGCGTTCGGTTACACCTCCATGGCTGGTGGCGCGCAAAGTGTTGAAGCAGTGCAAGGTATCCGTATCGCAACCGGTGCAATCCCTGCAGGTTTTGCCATCGTCGCGTTGATCATCATCATTGCTTACCGGCTTGATGCTGGCAGGCACGCCGAAATCATCGACGACCTCAACGAACGCCGTATGCAAAATGCCGTTGCTGGCCGCCACGGAGTAACCTCCGATCAGGTTCAAATCGCCGAAATTGGCGATGGCCGCAACACCATAATCCGCCCCATTCATGAGGATCACCCACCAATCATCACTGTGTTTGGACAGCGTGGTTCAGGTGCATCAGATATCGCACCAATGATTGCCAAGCGACTGGGCGTTACGTATATCAATCAAGTATTTAGCTCAGACACTCTCGCGCAGGTAGATAAGAAGGCGCTGATCTCTGACAGCAGTTTCAACCGTTGGCTACGCACGGTCTCCTACGGTTCTACCCAAGATGCAGATATGGCTGCAGCGTCCAACCTGGCGGCGAACTCCGCGCTGGCAAGAAAGAACACCGCAGAAGTACTTGAAGCTGTCGCTGATGGTGGCGTGATGCTGGGCCGAAATGGCGCCCTAGTCTTAGGGCCGGTCGTTGGAACCCTGCACGTTAAATTCATTGCGCCTTTGAACAAGCGCATTGAACGCGTCATGTACAAAACTGGGCTCTCTGAATCCGCTGCCGCTGAGCAGTGCGCGTTGGAAGACCGACTGCGTCAAGAGATGTCCTACGCGCTGTATCAGTGGAATCCTAGCCGTGATGAGGACTATGACCTCGTGATCAATACCGGGTCAATGACCTACGAGCAGATCGTTGATTTAGTCGCTGAGACCTACGCCCGGAAGTATCCGCTCCAGGCCAGAATCATTCCAAACGACAAGAATGTTTAATCCCTAAAGTCCCCGTGATGTGATCATTTACACCACGGGGACTGTGCTTTAGATCTTACAAAATCACCCACAAAAGGTTATGATAGTACCAATAAGTTTTGTGGTGATTTCCTGCACCGTGCAGTCGAGATACCACCAGAGAAAGGATCAGACATGTCAGCAGCCGAAGGCCTGCACATTGTCGTCATGGGCGTTTCCGGTTGCGGCAAATCCTCAGTAGGCGAAGCCCTTGCCGCAGAGCTTGGAATCGAATACAAAGACGGCGACGAGCTTCACCCCCAGGAAAACATCGACAAAATGGCCTCCGGCCAAGCGCTTGACGACGACGACCGCGCATGGTGGCTAGTCCAGGTTGGCAAGTGGCTCCGCGACCGACCCAATGGCGTCATTGCGTGTTCCGCACTCAAGCGCTCCTACCGCGACCTACTGCGCACCAAGTGCCCAGGCACCATTTTTGTCCATCTCCACGGCGACTACGATCTCCTTCTTTCCCGAATGAAGGCGCGCGAAGATCACTTCATGCCATCCACCTTGCTGGATTCCCAATTTGCCACTCTCGAACCATTGGAAAGCGATGAAGATGGCAAAGTCTTCGACGTTGTCCACAGCATCGAAGAGCTAGCTGCAGCATCAGCTGAATGGATCCGCAACAAGTAAAACCCTAAAGCCCATATTAGAACAGGGATTTGCGTCCAATTCAGTGTTCTAATATGGTTTTTCTTCAAATCTAACAATCGAATAACTGTTCGAACAAAAAGGTTGTAGGTGTCCACCCCATAAGGCACCATGGCAGTAGAACACATGACATCCAGGGGGAATCATGATCCAAGAAATCTACTTCAGCCACAACAACCCACACGACCCATACGCCCACTACACCACCGACATCAACCGCGACACCCACCAACTCTGGGTCACACTCACCACCGACTCAGACAACATGGACGCAGACTCCTTTATCACCGAAGTCATCCGCATCACCGGCTTCTCCCGCCACGAAGTCAACAACGGCCTTAACGCTATGGCCGCCATGACCAACCTCCCACACTTGCGTGCTATCCAAGAACGCTACTTCTTCCTCAGCATCCGCTACCTTTCCTCCATCATGGTCGCCGTCGCCAAAGCAGACCCTACCCTATGGGAAGAACTCGACCTACGCATCACCGACGCTTTAACCCCAGTCACCAACGGCGAAGTCATGATCCAATCCTCCACACTGGCAAAACGTATTGCCACCTGGATCAAAGAACTCGACCCAGACCACGCCAACACCACCCCACAGACTGAGGACTACGTCAAAGTCACCACCACCGATGACGCCACCTATGTCCGCATCAAAATCAGCGGCCATGACCGCCACCTACTCAATGACTTACTGAACAAGCTTGCCGAGCAAGACGTGGATCTGCCTGAAGCATTCATGGCGTTTATCACCAGCCAAACGGACGTGAAGATCACCAAGTATCTCTATAGCCCTCATCATCATCCTGAGCAGCTGTGGTCCCCAGATGACGGTGATATTGATCCTGAGGCCTATGCTCATGCGACCTTGGTGTGCACTAAGGATCTGGATGAGGTGGCAGAGCGCACGGAGAAGTCCTACACCCCGAGTGAGAAGATGAAAGCCCTAATCAGGGCGAGGGATGGGCATTGCCGCTTCCCAGGGTGCTGTGTACCAGCCAGTAAGTGCCAAGTCGACCACATCATCCCGTGGGATCAAGGTGGCCCCACAGCAGAGTGGAACCTGCAGTTGTTGTGCCAGCGGCATCACAATATGAAAACCGATCACCGCTATGAAGCTGAGGCTAATGGGATGGCCGAGATTAAGTGGATCGGGCCGATGGATGTCCCAGCGATCACCAGACCTGCGGGACCTTTGGTGAAAGAGATGCCGAGAGGGATCTGGGGCCAGTTGCTGCGTGATCGTATGCAGGCAAGGTTTGAACGCCTCCGCGACCACGCACTCAACAAAGAAGACTAGAGGCCCGGGATTGTCCAAAGCTAGACTTTAGGGAGCAACATGCACTCATTCCACGAAAGGGTCCCAACATGGCACGCGCTCTGATTCTGGTTGATGTTCAAAAAGATTTCTGCCCTGGTGGCAGCCTAGCCACAGAACGAGGCGATGAAGTAGCCGGAAAAATCGGTGCGTACCAGCTCTCTCACGGGGCTGAATACGATGTCGTCGTGGTTACCCAAGATTGGCACATCGACCCAGGTGAGCACTTCTCTGAAACCCCGGACTTTAAAAACTCCTGGCCGATTCACTGCGTTGCAGATTCCGCTGGCGCAGCGATGCATGAGCGCATCCACACTGACAGCATCGATGAATACTTCCGCAAAGGCCACTACACCGCTGCCTATTCCGGATTTGAAGGCACTGCGGCGGGAGAAGAACTACTTCTAGGTCCGTGGTTGAAAAACAAAGATGTGACAGACCTAGATATCGTAGGTATTGCAACGGATCATTGCGTACGCGCCACTGCCCTGGATGCTTTGAAAGAAGGTTTCAAGGTACGCATTCTTACATCGATGTGCTCGGCAGTGGACTTTAATGCCGGGGACCGCGCGTTAGAAGAACTACATGAGGCTGGGGCGGTCCTGGTTTAACCTAGCGCTCGGAAAGCAGGCGCTGGATTTCCTTCAGATCGTTGGCCTTTTTGCGGCCGCGCACAATGCTGAAAACAACTGCGCCGACAACTACTGCAGCTACTCCCAGAAGTACCTTTTGGACATTAGGTTCCTGAAGCTTTTCGGTTGCCTGGTTCTTAGCATCATCGACCAAGTTGGCTGGCTTGCTGCGGTCCGCTAGCTCGTCGAGGGTGGAAGCCAACTGACGGCGGGTGCGCTCAATATCGCGCTGGATGTCTTCAATGTTGCGTGCCACTGGGCTACTCCTGATTGGTGTATCTGTGATCATCTAAAAATTAACGCGTCATGAAAACCCGTTACTGGGAGTCCATATTACTGAACACTTGCCCGCAAGGTGCACCAGTCCCCAAAATCACCCTATATGCAAGGTATCTACATCCTAAGCCACCGGCTATTGTTGAATACATGACTGAAGCGAAACGCCTTGACGTTGGAGATACCCCACCCGCATTTTCCCTACCGAATGATTCGGGTTCGACCACCTCACTTAGTGATTTCGCCGGAAAACAAGTTCTGGTGTACTTCTACCCCAAAGCCAACACGCCAGGTTGCACCAAGGAAGCATGCGATTTCCGTGATTCTTTGAGCAGCCTTAATGATTTAGACATCGCAGTTGTTGGCATTTCGCCGGATCCGGTGGACAAGCTCGTGAAGTTCCGTGAGGACCATGACTTAAACTTCCCTCTTCTATCCGATGAGGACAAGTCTGTGATGACTGCGTGGGGTGCGTTTGGTGAGAAAAAGAATTACGGCAAAATTGTTCAGGGTGTAATTCGTTCCACATTCCTCATCAATGCTGATGGCACCGTTGGTTTAGCCAAGTACAATGTTCGTGCAACTGGACACGTTGAGCGCATCGTCCGAGAGATCACTGCAGCATAAGAATTTTATGACATCCGAAAAGGACTCCGAGCACATGGAAGTAGCGGGCACTGAAATTTTAATGCCCCGCCGCCGTCCTGCACAGCAGCGCAGTCGTGAAAGATTCAATCGAATCCTCACCGCTGCGCGTTCAGTGCTGGTCGATTTAGGCTTTGAGTCCTTTACTTTCGATGAAGTCGCTAAGCGTGCTGAGGTTCCGATCGGCACGCTGTATCAGTTTTTTGCCAATAAGTATGTGCTTATCTGCGAGCTTGACCGCGTGGATAATGCGGAAGCTGTCGCAGAGTTAAAGAAATTTTCCGATCAAGTTCCTGCGTTGCAGTGGCCAGATATCCTCGATGAGTTCATTGAGCACTTGGCAAGATTATGGCGCGATGATCCATCTCGGCGGGCCGTGTGGCATGCCATCCAGTCGACTCCCGCCACGCGCGCAACAGCTGCCGCCACGGAAAAGGAGATGCTGGAAATAATCGCGGAAGTGATGCGCCCGCTTGCTCGTGGAGCAGGTTATGAGGAGCGCATGTCACTTGCTGGACTGCTGGTTCATACCGTGAGTTCCCTGCTCAACTATGCCGTGCGTGATGTAAACACCTCCGAAGAAGCGTTTGAAAGCATCGTTGAAGAAATCAAAAGAATGCTGATTTCTTATCTCTTCTCTGTGGCTACTGGCTAGTCAACACGCACGTCGCCACGGCATAGTCGCCGTCGTGGCTGATGCTCAAACTGGTGGAAAATTCCCCAATGGATTCCCGCACAACCTGCGCGAGGCCGGGGGCTAATTCTATGGCGACCCGCCCCCACGCGTCGGCGCGCACTTCGATGTCGCGCCACACCACGGCTTCTTCCGCGATCACGGGCGGCTGCCCATAAATGGCCTGTGACCAGGCCTTAATAAAAGATTCTTTTGCCGCCCAGCGCCCTGCCAAATGCTCGGCGTAGCGGCTTCCCTCGCGTTCATTTGCTTTTCGACGCTCCCCTGCGGAAAACACCTCCACGAAAGAACTTCCCGGCTGTGCAAGCTGCTCTGCGAACGCCGAAATGTGAACGAGGTCTGTTCCGATGCTGATCATGCGATCAAGCTTAGCGGGCTGGCCTTTTAATGAAGAAGCTCACAATCAGTGCAAAAACCGCGAGGCACGCTGAGGCAAAGAATGCTGAATTGGCGCCGTTGGCGAGGGCGGTTTGTTGGGTGGCGCCGTCGATAAGCATGTTTTTGCTGACGGTGGAATAAACCGCAATCATAACCGCGGTGCCTGCAGCGCCGGCGAGCTGTTGGAGGGTGTTGAGGATCGCGGAGCCGTGGCCGTAGAGGTTGTCGGGGACGGAGGCGAGCGCGACTGTCATCAGTGGAGTGAACAGCAGCGCAAGGCCGATGGAGAACACGATGTGTACGCCGATGATGAACCACACGTTGGCGAACTCATCGACGGTGGACAGTGCAAACAGGGAGATCACAACGAGTGACATACCGCCGATCACGAGTCCGCGCGGTCCGTGGCGATCATAAATCCGACCCACAAATGGCGACAGCACACCTTCCAAAAGTCCACCCGGCAACAGCACTAGACCTGCCACCAAAGCGGTGACCATCAACGATCCCTGCAGGTAGAGCGGCAGCGTATTCATCACACCGAGCAGTGCGCCGAACAGTGTCAAAAGCACGATCAGCGGGACGGTGTACTCGCGGATTGCCAAAGGCCGCAGATCCAACAGCGCCTTATCCTCCAAGGAATTCTGACGCCACACAAACGCAACCAGCGCGATGATGCCGACAGCCAACACGATCAACGCATTTTTGCCGCCTTCCAAAATGTCGCCAATGGAACTTAAACCATAGACAAGGCCACCGAACGCCACAGCGGAAATCAGGAAGGAAATAACATCCAAAGGAGTCTTTTTAGGCTCGTTAATGTTGGTCAAACGCAGCGCACCGATCAGAGCTGCCACAAACACCAACGGAACCATCACCCAGAAAATAGCGTGCCACGAGGAAAAATTAAGCACCAAACCAGCAACACTTGGCCCAAGCGCAGGACCAACAGCCATAACCACTGCAATCAAACCCATGACAGCACCGCGACGCTCTGGAGGTACCACGGTCATCGCAACCGTCATCAGCAGCGGCATGATCACAGCAGTACCAATCGCCTGAGCAACGCGGGCTGCCAACATAATCGCAAAAGTAGGTGCCAACGCAGCGGTCACTGTACCGATCAGGAAGATCACCGTGGCGAAAATAAACACACTACGAGTAGTAAAGCGTTCCAACATCCAACCAGTAGCTGGAAGTACCACTGCCATGGTCAGCATAAAACCGGTAAGCAGCCACTGCGCAGTATTAGCCTCAATATCAAAATCTGCCATGATCGACGGCAACGCGACTGCCAGTGTGGTTTCATTCAACATCATGACAAAAGCTGTAAAAACTAATACAGCCAAAATGATGACAACATTTCTCGGGATCCCAACCGATTCTGGGGTGGGATTACTGGAGGTGGGGTTGCTGGAGGAAGACAAGGCTCCAGCTCCTTTCTCGAATTAAAGGGCGCTATCGCGAGGTAAATGCATACCGCCCCGGTTCCTGCGACGTGCAGAAAACGGGGGCGGATAGTTGCTTAGCAAACTCTAGCAACAATTAGCGTATGCGCATGTTCTTGTGTGTGATTTCACTGGTAGGAGCGTTTGTGAGGTTTTGTGGGGTTAGGAAACCTTAGCGTGATCCAAGAATATGGATCTATTGCATTAATGAAGCTTTGAAACTCGAAGATTCAAATACGGAAAGAATAATTATCAAGCAGCGGGATGAACGGCCAGGACCTCTCCCCGGCCGGTTTAGCAAGGCACAATACCAAAAGAGAACAAAACGAGAATGCTGCAGAAGTGGCCACTTCAGATCATCATTCCTACCCCCAAATGAGATCAATGAGCTCAGTAAGACCGGTTGCAATTGTCACTACAATTCCGAGTCCAAAAGCCCTTGATCCTACCGAGTTATTGTTATGAATAGTTGGATCGAATCCTACATTCAAGGAACTATAAATATCACCAGTAATACTAATTATCCTAAAGAACTCACTTGACTTGTCACTTTTGTTAAGTGCCAGCACGCTAACCACAACAAAGTAACTTAATGAAACAACTGAATCTAAACTAGCGTGGCTTGCGTATCAGGCGATTATTGATTGTTACCAGATGGGTAATAAGCGTGAAGCGAAGAAGAAAATGCGCGCCATTATTGATCAGCTACGCGTGTTGAAGGGGCCGAATAAGGAACTAGTCCAGTTGGGTCGTAGTTTGTTTAAACGCCTTGGTGATGTGTTGGCCTATTTTGATGTGGGTGTGTCCAACGGTCCGGTTGAAGCGATCAACGGACGATTGGAGCATTTGCGTGGGATTGCTCTAGGTTTCCGTAATCTGAACCACTACATTCTGCGATGCCTTATCCATTCTGGGCAGTTGGTCCATAAGATCAATGCACTCTAAATCCGGAAGAGCCGCTTACCCTCCAAACACCATTTCGAGGCGGCACGTGGTTAAGAAGCTTCCCGATCGATAACGTTGGAGTATCAATTGCTTGTTGCTCGCTAAGTAGCTGATATTAGGATGAAGTATGAGTTTGGATCACAGCTTGCAAGCAATAGGAGCCTATCCGGATAACGGTAAGCATCGGTAGTTTCCCAAGACGATTGAAGCTCCATGAGATGGTCAAGTAATCTTTACCTCTTGCAAGCTATGTCAGGACTATTACTATCGGCCTTAACCCGGACAGACTACTGACTCTCAAGGGTAGATGGAGCAGTAAGTTCGTCCTTAGGGCGTTCTCGATCGTTAAGCTAGAGTTCCTGCCTTCTTGAGGCGAAATCATAACAAGCCTTGGAGCCAATGCTCAAAAGCAATGGTTGGGGATCTTAGTGAAGACACGGGGATTCTACTGGGCACCACTTAAAGATGCCGGAATACTTTTTCCATCGTTGTTCATTGTAGCGCAGATTTTCGCGCCCTTACCCTCGTGGCCACCAGCAAAAGGCGAATATCTATTACTCAACCTGGAGCTGTGTCTAAGCGAGGAAATGAAAATTCATCGCTAAATAATCACCGTTGGGGGTACGGAACTCACCTTCAGCCAAGAATATATGGACTTAATCAAGATATAGAATTGACAACAGCCAGATTCCGACGCTAAAATACCGCGATTTACTTAAAACTATTTCTCATCGCCTACCATTAAGGCATGGTACACCAAAGCGGAGCGGTAGTAGGACATACTCCCAAAATGATGAACTTCAACTTAGCCATCGGGCTTATTTCAATTCTATCATTAGGAGGAATTTGGGGGGTTTTCGTAGTATTCCTTTTGCTAAGTGGAGTGGAAGTTAATGGATTCGGATGGCCAAATGAATCTCTTTCGCCCTCACAGATCTTAGATACTGCCCGGGCAACAGGCACCATATCTGCCTTGTTCGGCGGAATCTTCGCAATGTTATATTCATACAGGAAGCAAAGAATTTCAGAAGCTGAAAGCTTAAGATCTGATGCATCTTCTTTGGCTGAGCGTTACCGGGCCGCATGTGAGCAAATTGGAAGTGAAAATGCATCAGTTCAACTTGCGGGCATTTACGCCTTAAGCTGGCTTGCCGATGAATGGGTAGGGCATCGACAACAGTGTGTTGATGTATTGTGCGCCTATCTTCGCTTGACTGGTTCCGCCAACAATATGACTTCAGAAGTCCCTGTGCGTACTGTCCTGAATCTAATTGAATCGCACACCTCAGTGCTAAATCCGGAGTTTACAAGTTGGTCTGATTTGACGATTGATTTAACCGGGGCATCTCTACCAGATTTTTCCTGGAATCAGGTAAAAATTCAGAAGCTCATTCTAGACCGGGCTGAGTTTGAAGAAGAAGTGAATCTCATATTCGAATTCGATAATAGTTCAGTCTCAATACGCGATGTCACCATTGCGGCGAACCTCTTTATTGCAAGCACGGGCAAAGGACGTATCTCCTTAATGAGAAGTGGTGTTATGGCGGGAGCAGAGGTCCAAATCTCACCAAGTTTAGAAACACAGCTAAATTGTATGGCCGTTCGAATAGAGGATGATTGCCTTATTAGAATTAATCTGGGTGCCTCTGGAACCGAAGGTCAAATTGACTTTAGTCATGCACATATCATCGGCCGTCTTTCATTTTTTGGTGACGGACGAGAGTATGAAACAGGAACCATTCTATTGCAAGATGCGATCACTTCAGGCAAAGGGCTAGTAGGCTTCCAAAAAGACCTCTTTTTTGAAGCTGACGAAGGGTTTTATTATGTTCCAGTATCTTCTCCTGATGGGACTTCCTATTCCAAGTTTCGCAAAATAACTGATAGAAGACGAAGTGTTTTCCGTCCAGATTCCCAGTATTTAAAAAATTGCAAACTTGCTACCTTTGAGGTCAGTTCAATTGAGCCTGTTCCTAAGTGGCATGGGGCTGAACTAGAACCAAAAAGCAATGCCTAACTACGTAATAACTGCAGTTTGGAAACCTTCCAACATCCCCTCACTGGTGACGCAGCTGCCATCAGCTAGAAGTTAAACCACCTTCTCTTTCCAGAGGCTTCCACCTATAAGGACGAACCTATGTCGGGCAAACCAAAAAGCCCCTCACACGACATCCCAACAAGGGACACCGCTTGAAGGGCTCAACCCCGCAATAACCAACTAGCCTTCGGCGCGAAGAACACCATCAACTAGGCGGGCGCGGGAATCCAGGAGGACTGAAGCTTCAACTTCCTTAGCTGCATCACCGTGGACACCAAGGTTGCGCTCAACTGGGCGTTCGTACAGTACGCCACCGTGCATGCCGGCGACGATGGTGCGAAGACCTGCTTCTTCACGAGCAATCGCGGAGGCACGCCATGCGTCAGCAGCCTCAGCACCACGAGCCACACGAACTGCCTCGTAGAAAGCATCTGGGTGAACAATCGCAACCAGAGCAGACACGTGTCCGAATCCAAGTGAGGTAACAAGACCTGCCTTTGGAGCCTTTACACGAAGATCCAGTGGCTTGCGCAGCCAGACCAAGTGGGAGTGCTTGGCCAGTACTGGGTCAACGCAGTCAAGTGCGCGGTTGGCTGGCACCAGTCCGGAACGAAGAACCTGGGTGAGGCCAATCATCTGGAATGCTGCTGCACCACCCTTTGCGTGTCCGGTGAGTGTCTTCTGGGAGATCACGTACATCGGGTTGCCGTCTGCACGACCGATAGCAGATGCAATGCGCTCGTGCAGGTCAGACTCGTTTGGATCATTCGCATTGGTGGAGGTGTCGTGCTTGGAGATAATCGAGATCTCATCAGCGGCAACACCAACAGAACGCAGTGCTACTGCAAGGCGGGATTCCACTCCATCGCGGGCAGCGCCAAGGGCACCAAGTCCTGGAGCTGGAATGGAGGTGTGTGCACCGTCTGCGAAGGATTCAGCGAATCCGATGACACCGAGTACTGGTAGTCCCAGGTCAGCTGCAAGTGATGCGCGTGCCAGAAGGACGGTTCCGCCACCTTCGGATTCGATGAATCCACCGCGGCGACGGTCGTTGGCGCGGGAGAAGAAGCGGTGTTCAATTCCCTTCCCTTCCATTTCTGCGGAATCAGCGGTTGCAGCCATGTCGCCGAAGCCGGTGATGCCTTCAACAGATAGAGCATCAAAGCCACCTGCAACAACGAAGTCGGACTTGCCGATGCGGATCTTGTCCAGAGCTTCTTCCACAGAAACAGCTGCGGTTGCACAAGCTGCCACTGGGTGAATCATCTGACCGTAGCCACCGACGTAGGACTGCATGACGTGAGCTGCAACAACGTTGGGCAGTGCTTCCTGCAAGACGTCGTTGGCGCGTGGCTCTGCCAGAATGCGGTCCACGTAGATGCCGCGGAGGGATTCCATGCCGCCCATGCCGGTGCCCTGGGTGGAGGACACGCGAGCTGGGTGAACAGCTGCAAGCAGTTCCGCTGGGGTGAAACCAGCAGAGAGGAATGCATCGACAGTACAGACAATGTTCCACAGCGCGACGGTGTCCAAGTTGTCCACCATGTCTGCTGGGATTCCCCATACAGCTGGGTTGAAGTCCTTTGGCACCTGACCACCAACAAAGCGGGTCATAGCCATGCGGCGAGGCACACGGATCGCAGAACCTGCCTTGCGGGTAACCTTCCACTCCCCTGCTGCTTCATCGAAGGATGCAAAGGTGAGTTCTGGCTCAGAGTCGACGTAGGTCAGTGCCTCTTCGCGGGATCCCACATTGAAGGTGAGGTCATGGTCGAGGTAGACGGTGGTCAGCTCTGGTGCGAAGTTATCGATCATGCCGTATTCAGGCATGTCGTTGTACTTGCGCACGCCAACGCGTGCCATTACTTCATCGTGGTAGCGGTCGAAGATGTCTTCTTCAGCCACTGCCTCGTCGGAGTCGTCGTACCAGCCTGGTTTTGGATCTTCATCCCAGTGGATTAGTCCCATGGTCCATGCCAGTTCGATGACACCTGCGGCGGTGAGGGAACCGTTGAGTTCGGCGTCGAAACGCGTACGAGCAGAACCCAATGGTCCGAGCTCGCCGGCTCCGACGATAACAACCATCTCATCGAGGTCTTGGGTGACTTGACCTGCAAAGTCGGGGGTGGTTTGAACCACTGGCCTGTAAGGAGTTGGCAGTGCTGCCACGGTGCGTGGAGTCTCAACGACTGGCGCGTTTGCTGCCTTGGCTGCTTCCGCGCGTGCCATTTCTGCCAGGTTCAGGTCAGACTCACCAAGTCCGCCAGTGAAGTCGACCGTGATTGGAGCAGAAGCTGCCTGCTCACGGACATCAGAAGTCGCCTGGGACAGCAGCTTCTCTGCGATTTCTTGCGTTGAGTAGGTTTCCACGCCTGCTTCTTCGGCTGCCTTGACCAAAGGATCGTTACCACCCATCAGGCCAGTGCCGCGAACCCAACCGATGTGTGCGTGCACGAGGGAGGTGTTAGCTCCCCATGCAGCTTGCTCCGCGTTCCAACGGGTAACCACGGCGTCAAGAGCTGCCTTGGATTCACCGTATGCGCCGTCGCCGCCAAAGCGTCCACGGTTTGGTGAACCTGGAATGACCACGTGCAAGCGGTGTCCAACGTTGCTAGCAGAACCCAGTGGTGCAAGGCCTGCGATGAGGCGCTCGACCGACCAGAGCAGAAGACGCATCTGGGATTCTGCCTGTGGGCCTGCATCTGCCATAGATCCGGAAACGCGTGGTGCCGCGAATGGGAACAGCAAGGTTGGCACCAATGTTGGCTTGACCAGCTTGGATGCACCGTTGACTGTGGTGGTTTGCTCGGATCCAACCCAGTTGATGATGGCATCGATATCTGAGAAAGAGCTTAAATTAGCTGGAACAACCCAGAGAGCTGCTGTACCACGTGCGGAACGTGCGTAGAGATCCTTGTAGAACTCCAGGCGGTCATGGCCCAGGTTGGAGGTCGTGGCGATAACAGTTGCACCGCCAGCAAGAAGCTTTTCGACGACCGCCGCCGCGATCGAGTTCGGCGATCCACCGGTTACGACTGCAACATCGTCGGCGTAATCCAAAGAGCCAAGATCGCGGGCCTGAGCTGCGAGATCATCAAGACCAAAGAATTCAGCTTGTGCTGCAACAGCTTCGCCACTACCAGTGACATCGATGTCAGTTGCCGCAAGCTCACCAAGAGCAACGCGGGTGAGATCCTCACGTGCAGAAGCCCAACGGTCATCGAGCAGAACAACCTTGTTTTCATCAAAGCTTGGTGCAACTTGGCGTGGCCAATCAGAACCTAGTTCCTTGGAGACCAACTCGTAGAGGTCTTCCTCTGCGGTGTCATCTAGGGAAATGGTTGCTGGCTTATCAAGTCCAAGCTGGGTCAAGATGGTGCGGGCTGCCTGAGCAAGCACGCCGTCTTGTCCGGTTACTTGTTCTGCGAATTCTCCAAGAGCTGCGGAATCAACCACTCCGCCTGCTGCGCCGCCTGCTGAAGGCAGGGAGACCGCAACGCCGTTGCGCGAGGCTACGGCCTGGACGGCGGCGTCGATAAGCGAATCAAGTTCTGCTGCAGACGCTGGGTTTGCCGGGGACAGTGAGGCCAGATCTCCGCCGCGCAGGGATGCGCCTTCGCGGGCGCCGATCACAACTTCAGCGACCACGTGGTCAGCCCAGCCTTGGCCCAATTCCCACGTACCGGTGACGCGCTCTGCGATATAACCCGGGCGCTTACCGGTAGGACCAGTGAGGCGACGCAGGGCATCAGCTGCAGCATCAGAGAGCACAGGGCCAAATGCCTTGTAGCCCTTCGCCATCTTGGACACGGTGACTTTTAGATCACCAAGCTCAGCATCGGCTGCGCCGTCAATTGCGCCGAGGCCGAACTCCACACCAAGATCGAGCAGCAGCTGGTTGCGGCGCGAGGACACGCCTTCAACCAGGGTTTCGATGGAATCGGTTGCACCCATCTGATCTGGGCGAACCTTGGTCCAGATAGCGATGAGCATTTCAGTGGCATCGGAAGGTGTAAAGCTGATGTCATCTGGGCGAGGGCCGCCGGTGGCAACAACAGGGGCTGCGACCGGGGCTGCTGGGGTTTCTGCTACAGGTGCCTCAGGGGCTTCTGCAGGGGTTTCCGCTACTACTTCACGCACAACCTCATCGGTAGCGAACACAACTGGGCGATCACGCTCAATGTTCAACACCTCAATGGTGGCGTCTGCGTACTGAGGAAGGCGCAGGGTTTGGCCCATCATGTTGGCAAGCGTTGGAGCTGAACCAACACCAACCTCCACGAAACGCTCAACTTCAAGGCCCTTGATCAACAGATCCTGGGTCTCAATCCAGCGCACAGGTGATGCGAACTGCCATGCAAGCAACTCAATGAGCAAGGTGCGGGCAAGTTTTTGCCTATCGGCAGAGGCAGCGGCGAAATCAGCCAAGATCTCATTGACATAGGTGGACTCCACCACTTCTGCCATGGATGCCACGAACTCTTCGGTGAGCTCGAATGGGCGTGCCACCAAGTTTGGAATGTAGCGGCCAACCAGCACGTCGAGATCCAGCTCAGCTGGGATCAAAGAATCCAGGTGCTCACGGAACGCGCCCACACCATCACGCAGCTTGGAGGAGTGGAATGGCACGTCAATGCCAGGGATCATGATGAAGGCGCGCTGACCTGGTGCACGATCTTCCACATCGGCGCGAAGAGCTGCAAGACCAGCCTGGGTTCCAGCAACTGCGTACTGCAAGCCAGCCAGGTTATAGTTCACGATCTCCAGGAATTCACCGGAAGCTTGCGAAATGGACGCCACATAATCAAAGACGTTGTCTGCAGTTAGACCCATCTTGTTGGGGCGAAGTGCAGCAAGCCCATAGTTGGACAGGCCGTTTTCATCGCGGTCCACCAAGCGGTGCATGGTGAGGCCACGGCGGTAGACGATCTCCAGAACTGATTCCAAAGACAGCACACCAGCGTAAGCAGCCAGCGCGTTGTATTCACCAACAGAGTGTCCAGCAAAGTATGCACGCTGGTTCAACGCATGTGCTTCACGCATTTCAGCGATCTGGGCTACACCTAAGGTTGCCATGCCCACCTGGGTGAACTGGGTGAGATACAAAACGCCATCAGGGTGGAAGAACTTCTCGCCTGCCACAGTGACTTCACGAGGGTTGTTTTCCACGATCTCCACGATGGAGAAGCCCAGCTTGCTGCGGGTGTGTGCATCGGCGCGGTCCCAAATAGCGCGAGCTGCCTGGGAATTGCGGCGTGCCTCCATACCCATACCCTGGGACTGAATGCCCTGGCCTGGGAATGCGTAGAACGTCGATGGAGCTGCCACAACTGCAGTGGCGGTAAGCACCAAGTTGCCGTTGACGGTTGCGCTAACAGTGCGGACCTCACCCATTCCTGGGCGGTTGTCTACTGCGGAGCGCTCAACGTTGAACTCAATTTCTTCACCTGGAAGAACTGGTGCCAGCATGGTGGCGGTGTATTCCACGATCTTGGCTGCAGGGGTTTGAGTCTGCTCATCGTTGAATGCTGCACCGGCGATCAGTTCACCGATGGCAGAAGTCCACATGCCGTGAACGATCACACCTGGCAAACCAGCCAGGGAGCCAGCAACATCAGAGACGTGAATTGGGTTGCGGTCACCAGAGATCACAGCGAAAGGACGCATGGATTCAGGTGCCACCACGGTTGCCACTGCGCGAGCCGAACGTGGGGTGTCCACGGTGGTAGGCAGCGCGGAGGTGTTGGTGCGTGCGACAGCGTTACCCTTGCGTCCACGGATGGCAAAACGCTCAGCCAACGTAGCAATCAGGGTGCCTTCTGCGTCGGCGATTTCTGCGCGCACGATCACGAGGCGGCCAAGATCGGTGTCTACAACTTCATCAGCAGTTGCAGTGACCTTCAGTGCGCCGTCGGTTGGGATATCGGCCTTGAGCACAATGTGGTGCTCGAGGTGAACCAAAGACAGCATGCCTTCCACAACAGATGCGGAATCAGTGCCTGGGATAATCGCGGACTTCACGGCAGCGAACACTGCTGGCCATGCGCGACCAACCAACACATCAGGTGCGGTGTGCGCTGGAACAACGGATGCTGGCAGGTAGCCTGCGGTGACGTTGTTGTAATCAGCGATAACGCCTGCATCAAGGGAAGTTTCCCAGGTAGCGGTGCCGTTGTTCACGGTTGCCAGGGTGCCGCCAGCTGCGATGCGGGTCAGTTCACCCATTGCGGCTTCAGCGTCTTCTTGGGTTACCAGCGGTACAGCGCTTGGCAGTGCATCAATTGGGCTGGTGAAACGGATCTTCAACTCAGCGGTGGTGCCAAATGCGGTGGATCCAGCCAAAGGCACGGTCAGCATTGCATGCTCGGCGTCTTCATAGACCAAGTTGGAGCCTGTTGGGCCGTGGAATGCTTCAAATTCAGAGCGGGACCACTTATCAGCATCGCCGAGGCTGTGGATTACCGATGGGATGTTACGACCAGCCCAGAACGTGCCCGGTGAGGAAAGTACCTTGCCCATGATGTCGCGGGAGCGGGAATCATGCTCGGTGATGCGCTCGATGGTGGCATCAACAAAGCGATCCAAGAGCTCCGCTACTGGCTCATTGGCCTTGGTAATACCAGCAACAGCAACAACACCAGGGATGATAGCCACCTGATCAGCGGTGTAGCGATCATCGTGGGACTGCCACAGGGAGTCCGAGCGCCACCAGCGGCGCACGTCCTTATCGATCACAGGCACAAAGTTCACAGGCTTGCCCGGCGTACGGCACAGGCTCAAGAACCACGCGACATCAGCCGGGGTGAGCAGGTCGGTTGCGGCATTCGGGTAAGCAGCAAGAAGCTTATCGACGCCCCCCTCCACCGTGACACTAGGCTCAAATTGGCCATGATCTTGTTCAATCAAACGCGCCTCGGCACGCTCCAACATCTGAGCAAAGCGAACCTTCCAAGAAGGATCAACCCACTGACCATCAACAGGGCCAGACAGTTCAAGGTAGCGGTTTAGCCACTGCTCATAGGTCATTTCGCCTAAGTCACCGAAGTACACCTTGGCGGTCTTGCCAATGGCGTCGATGATTTCATCCCGGCGCGCCTGCACGGCAGCATCATCACCTGCGACCTCATCAAGAAGGCGTCCAGCCTTAGCAAAGGAGTTGTCGATCTCGTGGATATCTGCACCAAGCTGGGAACGACCAGAAGCCATGCCGTTCTTGGCACCACCGGCAGGAACCCATCCATCAGAGCCTTGTGTTGCAACAAGAAGTTCTTTAACAGCCTGGGAGGTGGTTGCTTCCTTGGTTGCCATGGCAGCGGTACCGACCAAAATGCCGTCAACTGGCATTGCTGGCAGACCATAAGAAGTAGACCAGGAACCGGTGACATAATCAGCAGCGCGCTCAGCAGTACCAATACCACCACCGACACACAAGACCACGTTGTCTAGTGCGCGGACCTTGCCGTAAGTAGCGATCAGCAGCTCATCGAGGTCTTCCCACGAGTGGTGTCCACCTGCGACACCGCCCTCGATCTGGATGATGATGGGAAGTTCTGGAATTTCTTTAGCAATCGCAAGTACTGCGTCAACCTGCTTGATGGCACCTGGCTTGAACGCAATCCATGGGAAGCCATCACGCATAAGTTCCTTGACCAATGCAACGGCTTCATCCTTTTCAGGAATACCAGCGGTGATCACAATGCCGTCGATGGGTGCACCGTTGGCGCGGGCCTTAGGAACAAGGCGCTTGCCACCGATCTGCATCTTCCACAGGTATGGATCTAGGAACATGGAGTTGAACTGGGCGTTAATGCCTGGTTCAAGCATGTCGGTGAGCTGTGCGATATGGGTTTCGAGAATTTCTGGGGTGACTTGTCCACCACCAGCAAGTTCAGCCCAGTGTCCACCGTTGGCCGCAGCCGCAACAATTGCTGGATCAACAGTGGTTGGGGTCATGCCAGCCAGCATCATTGGGGTGCGGCCGGTGAGCTCAGTGAACTTGGTAACCAGGCGTGGGGTGCCGTCAACGTGCTCAACGCGAGGTGCAAATTCCTGGTAATCCACAGGAAGTTCTGGTGCCATGCCCGCATCAAAGATCTTGGCCTGGCCTGTGGCATCTCCGACATAGAAGGAATCAGCGCCACGGCCTTCGAGGATGCTTGCAGTAAGTTTTACTACTCCGCCATCTGGTCCGACATCGAGGAACCAGCGAGCACCGGCCTCATATGCTTCATTAACGCGTGCTACCCAATCAACAGGGTTTACCAGCACATCGGCTGCGATCTCGCGGGTAAGTTCTACATCTAAACCAGCGGTGGTTGCCCATGCAACGGTTTGTTCCACTGCCATGTTCATTGCTGGGTGGTGGAAAGCAGACTGAACGTTCAGCGCAGAAATACGAGGGTTAAATGCAGCACCACCGCGCAGTTTATCTTCGATGGCCTTCTTGTCTTGTGCAGCCATCTTTTCAATTGCTTTGACCACGCGTGCATTGTCATCTGGGCGGCCGACCAAAACATAGGAATCACGTGAATTGCGCAGACCGATAACCGGGCGGATCTCCGCAGGTACGTCGGTGCAGGCCGCGTCGATAGCTTGCCGAAGCTGTTCGCGGGTAATACCTGCAATGGCCAGCATCGGCATGTTATCGCCCTGAGCAATCAGGCCAGTCATGCGTGCGGTGCGGGTGATCGCTGCACCGATCAACTGTGCAATGGCAACAAGTTCATCAGCACGAGTTGGGTCTTTGAGCAGGTGCACACCCAGCACCCCCTGGGAATGGCCGATGTTTGATACAGCCTGATCCACATCCAGGCGCTGCGCCTCAAGGGAATCCAAGGTAGCGATCTGGGAAACAAAGATACCTGGCACACTTACTGCAGACTGCGCAGTATCGAAAGCTGGCCCTTCGGAGTCATTAGCCCACGCCACTGGATCAAAACCAAATGGAAGGGTGCCAATGAGATCATCAGCAACTGGTGCAAGCAATGCGTTTGCACGCTCGACGATTTCCCCAACATTTGTTCCTGCGCCTGCAGCAACGGCAGCGCGAAGGGTTTTCAACCAGTCATATCCTTGGCCGGCGAAAGCGAAGGCAAAAGGCTCCTGGCCAAAGCGGTTAATCAGTCGGCTGGCCCCGAAGTTCCTGCTCAATTCGGTCACGTGAGAACTCGCTCCTTGTATAACTCAGCCGGGATGAACACGTCGTGCGAATCCTGACCGGAAGTTTCGGTTATTACACTTTTAAAGAAAATGGCACGCCTGTGAACCACCAGGGTGACATTGGATAGAAAACAATATGCCACAAATCATGAGGAAAACGTCATCTTTTGCGGGCGTGGCATTTTCCGCTTCTCTTATCGTGCCATTTATCCCCTTGCAAACAAAACTTTCATGCCCCTAAAAACCTCAGCAGCACACTAGGGAAACACGCAGGTTAGAACTAGCCCAACAGGTCTGAAACCATGGCCCGAGCAGCCTCCAGCCGAGCACTCTTATTGTGTTGTTGTTCACCTTCTGTTTGCTTGAGGGAAATTCTCACACCTTCCATTGGAAGGAACACTTGGCAGGCATGATCCGGTATAACCTCAGCTTCAGCAACAATGCCTCGTTCATCCATCCAGGCATCAAAATCCCGTGAAATACTCACCACTGACCATCCCTTCCCAACACTTCCAAAGCCCAGGACACCTCGATGATAGTTGAGGCATCTTCCAAATAGCAGCCTGTTAATTCTTCAAAACGCCGCAACCGATAGCGCAGCGTATTCACATGGACCGGAATGCTGCGTGCAGCTGCAGGAATATTCATCTGGTTCCCCAAATACGCACGCAAAGACTCAACTATCTCATGAGCGAACTCCCCTGACTCTTTCAACGGCTCAATGTATTTCTGCACAAGAATTTCACTGACCCGGGGATTTGAGTGGATAGCCAACTTCCACGACAAATCCTGCGCCGTTGACACCGAGTTGAGCCCCAAGTTATTCGCTGCCTTTAAAACAAGCGATGCATCTTCATAGGAATCAGCCAGCCGAGACAACACCTCTGCCCTACCCAGCCCGACAGCAAAACCGGGACCTTCGACGCTGGTTTTTGGCTCACCAATGACAATCCCCACGATCACACTGGGCTGCACCGACGTTAAAACCCTCACCCCAGCGTGCTTCGCCCACTTTCCAATCTGCCCCTCTGCATGCGCATGATCAGAAGATGCCGCAGCCAGTGCTCGAAGAGGAGTTACAGAGGGCACGTCATACATCGCAGCACCCCACAGCAATTCCGACATAGCAGAGCCCTGCGACACGGCCTTACCAATCCACTCTGAGCGTCTCACAGAATCAGCAATCGCCTGCGCGACCTCATGATCGCGGTACACGCTGGTTGCTCTGGTGGAAAAGGCATCATTGACCGCCCACATCAAGGTGGACCACCGCAGCATCCTGCCGGGATCAATATTGTATTCCGGCCCCAACTGCACCAAATGCTCCAGAATTTCCCCCAGGGACATTCTAAAACCATGCAGCACGCTACCCAGGGGCACGTTTTGCGCTATGCGTTCGTCGGCAAGCATTAAAGCCTCAGGCAAATTTGCCGCTTCAGGCTCGGTGCCCGCGTTAATCACGCGAATAATCAAGGCCATATTGCGTATCGACGATTGCCTCACCGATTCCGCATCCACCCCTTCATAGCCCGGGATTTCAGCCAGCAATTTCGTGGCAGTGCGCTTCGCGATATCCGGTGCATCAGCCTCGAGCCGAGCAAGCAATTCTTGCCACCGCTCGGCCCGCACATCCGCTACAGATCCATCCGAGGTGACGGAACTAACATTCTCCATGGAATCCCAGGGTAGCGGGGATCATTGCACCATGCGACACCCTTACCATGACCCATTTGATAGCACGAAAACTTGTCGAACATCGGGGGTACCCCCTATCGTTGTCACAACTTGATAACGGACTGGTTAATAAATGGCCAAACTAAGCCGTTTTAGCCTCCACGAAAAGGATTCTCATGCTAAACATCGCACGCAACCGCACCATGAAGCGTCGACTAGCAATCGCTGCTATCGTCGCCGGCGCTGCTACCGCCGCTACCGTGGCACCAGCATCCGCGCAAACTGACTTTTCAGCACTATCCTCCGGTGTAACCAACGCAGTCAACAACACCGTCGCAGAAGTCACCGGCACCACCGTTGCCCGCCCCGCAAACGGAACCTTCACATCCGGATTCGGCCCACGCTGGGGAACCTTCCACAACGGCATCGACATCGCCAACGCCATCGGCACCCCAATCTACGCCGTCATGGATGGCACTGTGATCAGCTCCGGCCCAGCATCCGGATACGGCCAATGGATCCGCATCCAACACGACGACGGATCCATCTCCATCTACGGACACATGGAATACCTTTACGTCTCCGTCGGCGAACGCGTAAGCGCTGGACAAGAAATCGCAGGAATGGGCAACCAAGGATTCTCCACCGGATCCCACCTCCACTTCGAGATCCACCCAGATGGCGTCACCCCAGTTGATCCACAAGCATGGCTGGCAAACCACGGCATCTACGTTTAATCAAGCTTTGCTTTCACAATTTTGCCGCCACCATTTACAGGCTGTTTAAGCGGTCGAACATTCCGCATGAGTGTTTGTATCAATCAGGGTCTGTGAGGGGTTGAGAGGCGAATCTGTGAGGTCGCTTTTTCTGGGCTCAAGATCAGTTTTTGCAGCTGACTTCTTCTAGCGACCAAGAATGCTTATGTCAGACCGCATTTTGGTCGTATGTGCCGGTATCCGGGTCAGCAAACTTGCACTTGAGACCAAGGATCGTTGGTCTCCCTATGGATTTGGTCGAATATGACGGTTTCGAATGGTTGCCCCAACCAGATCGCTAAAAATGATCGTTGCCTGGATTCATTTAAGAACTAGCAAGTTTAAGGTGTCGACGCCGGTAATCAATCATGACCACTACAGCCATGAAGATATCCAAGATCACTGTAATAATGGCAATCATCCAACTTGATGCCGTGTTGTTCAGGTCTGCAAGGCCAAACGATCCCAGAATGAAGATCAACATGTTGTTGGCGATATGAAGTCCAGTTGTCGCTTCAATTCCTCCGGTGTACCACACAGTTATTCCCGCACTCAGCGCGAAAACACCAATGGAAATTAAGCCGGGAAGCTCATAATCGTGTCCCCACACAAAAAACGGCATTGGGGCAAGAATGGGCAGCACCGGAGATTTGAAGAAGGTTCCCACGAGCTGCCCCAGATAGGATCTAAAAATTAGTTCCTCAGCCCAACACTGAACTGGTATCAGCACCAATGCAATGCACAAAATCCATAGTCCTTGGGTTGTGATCGTGAATCGGGCTTCGTCATCAAAAATTGCGAACAACACATTGCCTGGGAGTAAAACCACCACTCCGACTCCCAATGCCCGCCACATAATTGGCCATCGGAATTTCGCTTCAGATGAAAAGAGCGAACCTAGTGGCCTGCCTTTAGCTAGTTTCACACCAATCAAAATTGGTACCGCCAGTACGCTGATAAGCCCTAAAGAAAAAGCTAGATCTACTGGCTTATTCATATTTAGCTCTTCATTGAGCATGGGTAGTCCCCACCGAAGTTCGACAATGACGGCCACAATGAAGACAAAAGCAATAAGTACTATTGCGGCAACCACCATGAGCAAAAGTTCACGAAGCAAAGCCCACAATCGAGATCTGCGTTTGGGATTAAATCTTGCTACCTGCCTAAAAAATGAATGACTCATGCAACTTACTGTGCTTGCCTTCTAACACCTCCGGTATCAGGCATAAGGCCAAAGGATTTGTACTTTCGGCCGACACCGCCTTGCCACAGTGGTTGCTAGCATGACGACTGTGTATCAATTAGGCGGCAAATCCAAATTCTGGATCGTAGTGGCGTGCTGGATCTTTGGATTAGTGGCTACTCTTTTACTCACACCTGACATATTCGATTGGCAAGATTTAGACAAAGTTTCAGACGATTTCCTATCGGCACGCATCGCTTACCTACTCCTACATTTAGCCATCGGACTAATCGCATTGGCGTTGCTTCCCTTTGCGCTTTCTCACCAAAGTCATGCCGTTATCATCACGCTGACTATTTTCGTTGGCAGTTTTTCCATGCTGGGGTTGGGTGCAGGTTTAGTAGTGTTCTTCATCAGCGTGTCTTCACTTGAGCTGTGGCCAAGTATTCGCGCCGTTGTTGCAGCTAGTTTGGCGGGACTTGCTGATCTTATTCTTCTTCCGGGAGAGCAATTCCAACTCTGGAGTCCATTGGGAATCTTAGTTGTGATTGGGGTGGCGTTTGTGCCTGCAAGAAGGTGGGGGCGGCGTCGAAAAGCAATAGAAGCCCGGCAGGCTGACATCCGCAGCGCAGAACGTTTAAGAATAGCCCGCGACATGCACGACACCTTATCGCACAGGCTAAGCCTGATCGGTGTCTATGCAGGGGCGCTCGAAGTTCGCAAAGATCTTGACCCGGAAACCCAACAGCAGCAAATCAAACAAATTCGAATTCAAGCAGAAGACGCAGTCACTGATTTGCGACGCACACTGAAACTACTTCGAGAAGAACCAACAACAACTGACCCTCGCGCAGGGATCGACGTACTTATTGATCAAGCTCGAGCTGCAGGAAGCGACATCACGCTGAAATATGTCCATATTAAAGGAGAAGATCTTAACTCTTTAGACACCATGGCAAGCCACTGTGTGTACCGCACCGTCCAAGAGGCACTAACCAATGCGCGCAAACATGCATCAGACTCACCGATCAAGATCCTCATCCAAGCCGATGATGCCAAGCTACACATCCACATTGTTACCCTAAATCCCGGAGCCACGACCCATTTAGCAAAAGGATCCGGTCTCATTGGACTTGCCGAACGAGCAGAGCTGGCCGGAGGAACCCTCATGATCCACAGCTCGCCAGACTTTCACGTCCACCTTCAACTCCCTTGGAAAACCACATGATCTCTGTACTTATCGTTGATGATGAACCACTCATGCGCGCAGGCATTACCCTCATCGTGGAATCTGACCCCACTATTAAAGTCACAGCGGAAGCTGAAAATGGTCGTGAAGCACTAGAACAACTGACAATTCATAACATTGATGTTGTATTACTAGATATCCGCATGCCCGTGATGGACGGATTGGAAACATTAAAAACCATCAGCGAAGAAGTGTCCCCACCCGCAGTAATCATGCTCACCGCAACTGAAACTGATGAATCCATCGTGACATCACTATCACTCGGGGCTCTCGGGTTTTTGCTAAAAACAACACCACCAGCCGCACTTATTTCTTCCATCCATAGCGCAGCTACATCTCAACCTGTCTTAAGCCAGGAAGTAATCAGCAATCTTTTAGAGCTGCACCACGTGCCACAACCAACAGCTTTGGATTCACTAAGCCCCCGAGAACACGACATCACACGGCTGATTGCACGAGGACTCACCAACGAGGAAATATGCCACCAACTGTTCCTCTCGCTCTCCACCGTGAAAACTCACATCGGGCGAATAATGAACAAGCTGAAAGTAAGCAACCGAGTACAAATCGCTGTCACTTACGTTAATTCCACAAGACGGGGATAAAAAAGAAACTGTAGGTCATCTTTATTGATGACCTACAGTTTCTATTTGTGCGCCTGGAGAGACTTGAACTCTCACGTCCTAGGACACTGGAACCTAAATCCAGCGCGTCTGCCAATTCCGCCACAAGCGCTTGGTGCGGGTTTTACTATACATGGAGAAGGGTAAAAATTACTAATGCGGGTGACCAACTACACCGTGAAAAAATTCGCTTCTGGTAAATCAGCAGGTAGAATAGCAATCTATGAGCAAGCCAGGGCCAGCCGGGGTTAAAGAAAAGAAGACCGTCAAGTTAAGTCACATTGTCTTTCTTCTCATTTGTTTCATCGCAGCTTGCGCATTGGCATGGTGGCAGTGGTCTAGATTTCAGTCCGGATCTGGAACTTTCCAAAACTTAGGTTATGCCTTCCAGTGGCCACTCATCGGTGGATTCCTCATCTATGCATACCGTAAGTATTTACAGTATGAGAATGAGTCCATTGAGTTAGAAAACATGGAAGCCAAAATGATGGCGGAGCAAGGCAAAACACCAGTTGCGCAATCAGAGCAGGAAGATAGCTTCGTTCAGCTCTCTCACCGTCCGAGCTTGGTGGAAGATGACAGTGTCAAGGAAATCGACGAATCCTTCCTGCCGTCTCGCCCGACAATGGATGTGGAAGAATTCAACAGGTTGAATGATCCGCATGCACGGAGACGTCGAAAAGCCTAAACCTGGAACTTTTCCGGGCCCGCGCCCGACTGCTTTGCTGAAGCCCTATCCCGCTATTTTATTTTTGAAGGAAGAGTTGCGTGTCTACCACCACCCCAATCCACCCCGAGCGTAAGAAACGCGTTCGTCAGGCCCTCACCATGTTCTCCATCGCTGCGTGGGTGACTGGTGTGTTTTTGCTGGCGCTGGTGGCGGAGATGATCATGAAGTACATAATTGGCATGGATCTTCCTGAGTGGGCACGATTCGTTCCGATTGCACATGGATGGGTTTACATTGTTTTCTTGATGACCACCCTGAACCTGGGTCTGAAGGCGCGTTGGAATCCGACTCGTTGGGTGACCACCGCTATCGCAGGTGTGGTTCCGCTGCTGTCGTTTTTTGTTGAGCACAACCGCCGCAAGGAAGTTACTCAGACATTCCAGCTGAACTCATAGTTAAATACACAAAACCTCCCCGTCCGATCACTGCGTGTGATCTGGCGGGGGGGTTTTAGTTTTCCTTAAGGCCTTAGCTAGCCGCAGCTACCTGTGCGATCTTCTCAACCAATCCGCGCAGCGCTTGACCTCGATGGGACAAAGCATCCTTTTCCTCTGCGGAAAGTTCAGCGGAGCTGCGTCCTTGTCCATCGATTTCCTCTGCTGGAATGAACAGTGGATCGTATCCGAAACCGTTTTCGCCCTTAGGTCCGCGTAGGAGTTGGCCTTCCCAACGGCCTTCCTGAACAAATTCTTGGCCGTCCGGAAGTGCAAGCACGCATACGGACACGAAGGCTGCGTTGCGGCGCTCGTCGGGAACATGTTCCATTTGGGCAAGAAGCAGCTCGTTGTTGGCGGTGTCGTTGCCGTGTGCGCCAGACCAGCGGGCGGACAAAACGCCGGGCATTCCGTTGAGTTCTTCAACAGCGATGCCGGAATCATCGGCGATCGTGGCGATGCCTGTGTGGGTTACCCCGGCGCGCGCTTTGATCTGTGCGTTGTCGGCAAAAGTGCGGCCGTCTTCGATCGGCTCGTCGTATGCCTCGACGTCACGCAGAGCCAGCAGTTCAACGGAATCTAGGCCTGCTTGATCCAAAATCCGCTGGAGTTCTTTGAGTTTCTTTGCGTTGTTGGATGCAAGAAGAAGTTTCATCCGGTGTCCTTAACTCTGTTGTGGTTTTAGATTCCCAGTGCAGCTTTTTGGGCAGCAACCAATTCGCGGCAGCCCTTTTCTGCGTAATCCAGCATGTCATTAAGCTGTGCGCGGGTGAAGGTGGTTTCTTCGCCGGTGCCTTGAATTTCCACGAACTCACCGTGCTCAGTCATGACAACGTTGAGGTCAACATCAGCGCGGGAATCTTCTTCATATGGCAGGTCAAGGCAGACATTGCCATCAATAAGACCAACGGAAACGGCAGCTACGGGGGCAAGAAGTGGGCTGCCTGGAACAACGCCACGTTCCTGCAAAACCTTGATGGCATCAGCCAGCGCCACATATGCACCAGTGATAGATGCCGTACGGGTACCGCCGTCCGCCTGAAGCACATCGCAGTCAATAGCAATGGTGTTTTCACCCAGCTGGGAAAGATCCACAGCCGCGCGCAAAGAACGACCAATTAAACGAGAAATTTCATGAGTACGGCCCTTGACTTTGCCAGCCATAGATTCACGACGGTTACGCTCCGCAGTCGCAGCCGGAAGCATTGCATACTCTGCGGTCAACCAGCCTTCACCGGAATCACGCTTGAAACGAGGCACGCCCAATTCCACGGAAGCAGTGCACATGACGCGGGTGTTACCGAATTCAACAAGCACGCTGCCTGCAGGGTTTGAAGTAAATCCACGGGTGATTTTAACGGCGCGCATCTGATCCTGGGCGCGGCCATCAAAACGAGAAAAGCTGGAAGAAGAAGTCATGGAATACAGGTTACCTTCCAGGCTAAGGCGCTCGCGCACCAAGATGCTTTTCGACGCCCCACCCCACCCACACAGCAAAGCGCGCTAGGAATTTAAGGACATCTCATCCCTAAAAAACCCTAGCGCGCCTTACCACCCGTGGTAGCAGTGTGCCCCAAAGCTAGAAACTAGCTACTAAACAACCCTCCAAACCACAAACCAAGAAGTGCTGACAACCCACCAAAGATTCGGCTCACGATCTTGATCAACGTATCAAAAGCAGAACCAACACTCGATCCAGGAACACCAGGATCCTGTAGATCTGGATCTTGAGGATCTTGCGGATCAGGGTCCTGTGCATCCTGGCCAGCAATAGTTAAGTAAGACCATCCCAACACATGAGCAGAACCAGCCTTATCAGCCTCATACACAGCCACCTGGTTTTCACCACCACGACCAGCAGGAACAATCACAGTTACCGTGCCATCAACACCCACAGTCATCCGATCAAAGCTAAACGTGGTTGGGAACAACACCACATCCACGTCCTCACCAGCAGGTAAACCACCAATCGTGATCTCCTGACCAGCCTCTACCTCCGCTGGAACAACAAGCTCACCCTTATTACCAGCGTTCAGATCACTAGCCTGCGGCACACCTGGCTGCTCACCAGAATCAGATGCGTTAGTGAAATCAACATCAAAGCTCATCGGAGCCTTCTTCGAATCACCCGCACCACCAGAGGAATACCAGTAAGAAGACAAGTTGGTATCAAAGTGGAAATCCAGGAAGCCCTGCGGCCATGCACCCCAACCAGCACCCGTAGTTACCTGTGGCGTGACATCTGCTGGAATATCAGCAAGCACACCGTCATAATCAGGGGTGATGGTCACGACACCTTCAGGATCAATGCTCACACCACTAAACGTTGCGATCGTGACATCGTCATACAGATCAGTCAGCGGGGTCTTCTCATTCGGGTTCGACATCTCCACTTCATAACCAGTCAGATCACCAGTCAGCACACCCATACCAGCTGCCGAGACCTCAAGATGAGGATCAGTAATGGTAAATGGAACCAGGCCATCGTAGAAGTTGATACTAAACGAGCCATCCCAATCCACTGTTGCAGACCCATCCGGGTTAATAGCAGCGTTACCGCCACCGAACTCGACAAGCTGATCAATAGTTGCATCACTAACATGTGCTGCTCGTGAGGCATAATCAGGTTCGGTGTCGGTGGTGCCATCACTGTGGATGATGCGCACATCACCATCAGTGGACTCATACGTCAAAGCGGATCCATCAGACACACCAGCAGAAAGATAGTTGGAATCACCAAACGGTGGTCGAGATTGAACTTCCTCACTAATACCCCAACGCAGCACCACATCATCAATGCTTAAGCCATCATCTGGGATCTCAGTAGCAGGACGTACTGTCAAAACAGCTTCCCTGGACATGGTGGTACCAGCAGCATTGGTAGCAACAGCACGCAACCTCGTTCCAGACTGGTCAACTGCTGTATCAGTCACCGTTAAGGAGGTCAGTCCTTCTGCTGTGGTGACGTGGAAGTTGTTGTCAGTGTTAATGCGGGTCCAGAAACCGTTGCTGCGGTATTCCCAGTACACGTCTTCTACTTCTGGGTGAGCAGTAAACGCTGCCTGGAAGACACCAGGTGTTCCCGCAACAACATCCTTAGATGCTGGCTGGGTAGCTACCTTAGGTGCATAGTTGACAGTCAGCGTTGCTTCATCAGAAGCAACAGTACCGATATCACCGGTGAACGTAGCGCGGTAAACACTTCCGTTATCAGCACCGGAGGCTGTAATTGTTAAGCTCTCGCCGGTTGCACCGTCAATATCAGAGAATGCTGATTCACCTGGTTTCTTTACCTGCCATTGCTGCGCCCACTGACCTGTGCCGCCTTCAGCACGCGCGGTGAACGTGACCTCCTGGGAAGATCCTGCTCCTAGTTCAATAACATGAGATTCAGGCTGCTCAGCAATCGACGGTGTTACGCCATCAAGCGACCACTTTTGGATTGCCATATTCGATGTTCCAGGACCTTTAACCTGCGTATACACGTTACCGTTACGATCTACACCAGCTGCGTCTCCGGAAAAGTCAAGCGACTTAATATCAGCAAAATACTTACCATTAGAAAATACGCGTACCGCAAGGGCAGACGGTTCGAAAACGTAATCCAGACTATTTACGGTATCGCTAAAACTAGGTCCGGTTGAGGTACTAACTCCTTCAATAGAAAAAGGCTCAGTATGGACAATCTGTCCGTCTTCGATATCAATGTAGGAATAAACGTTTGCCCAACCCGAAGCAGATAGAAACAGGCTTCCATCTGCAGCTTTTCCAACTGAACTATATTCATATTCTATTCCTGGCCAAGGAGAAATTGGGTTCACTCCCTCAATAGGTTCAACCCTCAACTCATTGCTCTCAAAAAGCAGACGTAAATACGGCATTCTTTGTGACTGCCCGTTACTGTCGATATAGCTACCACTTGTCAACAGCAGCATAGAACCATCCCGGAAAAATCCAAATTTATTGAAGTTAAGTACGGATCCAGGCCGTGGAGTTAACCAGTTCTCACTCTTGTCAAGATCAGTCGATCCCACAGGCATTGCTTCCATTAGTGCCGCAAAAAGGTCATACTGCACGGCTGTACTGGTCTCAATATCAATGAACTCGAGCTTCGAGCTATACGATGCTCGCCCTTCTTTGGGGACTCTATAGTTTTCTAACAAAACTAAGTTTTGTCGCCCCTCGTCCCAATTCAGATAAACACCCTCTTGTCCTTCAGCTTCGTATTCATAAACTTTCGAATACGAATACTTGGAATCAGAGGAATCAAAAGAAATCTTGATAATTTCGAATGTCGTAGATTCTCCTGCTTTGACAGATTGGTAGTAAAGCTCGCCAGTTGTTGGATCAAAGGCTACTTCGGATGTAATTCCAAAAGAACCACCCCGAATGGGCGCCTCTATGGTTCCTAACACGCTTAAGTCATCAGCATCCAGTGCTGTTACTTTGTAAGTCGTTTCACTGGCACCAGGATTAATTCGCTCTAAGACGTGAACAATATCTCTGCCGCGTTCTGGAAAGACCTGAGCCCGATTATTCGCACCATTATCCCAGACTTTTGAGGGCGAAAAAAGAGGAGTTCCAGATTCAATAAATTCTGATGAAACGTCCGGGAGCCCTCCAGGACCCATGTAACTAAAACTCAGATCGTCAAATCTCACGCCTTCTCCATAAAGCGGGAAGTTTGAGGTATTAAAAGTCGTAATACCCGACCATGTTGTCGTAGTGCCATCAGTCTCTATTTCAGCGTTTGAAATATCTAAGGCAGCAATTGGTTCTTCAACTAGAATGACATCTTCAAAAGTGTCGCGATCTTTTCCTATATATGTACCGTAGATATACTGCTCATCTGGGGAGATCCGGATGATCAAATCTTGAAACTTGGAATCCAAAAGAAACGAATTGTCTTCTTCAATGAACCAGGATTGAAAATGGGCAACACCACCTAATCTGAGCTCTAAGCTGTTATCCTCAGGATCAAAGTAACCACCATTTGCAGGCCAAACGATTTCTGAAAGTGGTTCATCCAGCCATTCCGCGCCTGCCGAAAGTTGCGAGCCACCTCGACCGTGAAGACCAACACCAATATAATTTCGCCAAGACTGCTTAATGCCCCATGTTGCTGAGCCTTCACTCAGCTCTACTCGTTGATCGTCGACATCGAAGTAATCGGCTTCTTGAGCCAAAGAGGTTGGATTAAAGCTGAAAAGCAAAATGCTTACCATTACCAGAAGTGCAACAGTTTTCTTAACTAGGCTTTTAAAACTATTCATTTTTCCCTTTTGACATGTAAAAGTTGGCTTCTCAAGGTCTAATTCTCGAAAAGCCAACTCTTTGCTAGCAAACTATATTTGGCTAGTTCAAATTGAATGGAGCGCTGTAAGCAACTGGGATTCCACCGCCGCTTACCAAGTGCTCTGCCACCGTAATATTTGCAGATTCAGGTGCACTTAGATTGACATAGTCAGGCTGCCCAGGAAGACCTGGGAAACCAATCAGTTTTCCTAGTTTTCCATGCGCATTAATATCGTTGTTAACGAGAGTGACGGAGGCGTTGATCTCGCCACTAGAATCAGCCTGTGCATCTACTTGTACAGTTTCAGCACACGCAGGTGCTCCAGTAGGAGCAATTCCCTCTACCGTGCAGAGTCCCAGCCTGTAGTCGGTATCCTGCTCCAACCCAGTTACCTTTACCTGGACAGTTTGACCGCTAGAATAAGTGGTCTGATTTGGAGTGACCGAAACCACTGGAGCCGTTTGTGCAAATGCCGGTGCTGCGGTAAGAAGCGCGGATCCGAAAAATGCCGCACCGAGTAGAGCAGAGATTGCCCGCTTTGGAGCAATTGAAACAGTCATGCTTTATCTCCTTAAAGAGAAATTGGTGGCCGAAATGGCCCAGACTTTACGTATTTCTACGTACTGAGTTCCGCAATTCTGGAGGTCTCTTCGTTGGATTCCAGTAACTGAGAACATTATTGAGGTTAGCTTTACCTTTGTAGGAAAGCTAGTAACTGTAAAGATTTCATCACTTTTGCATATATTTAAGTGTTCAAACTTGCAAAAAATCCTATATTTAACCTGGCAGTTTCACTTGACGCTTCTTATAAAATACCCCCGGGGTCTAAACATAAGAATAGCCCCTTTCGGGGCTAAATAATCCATCTACCAGGTATTTAAATCAGCTCAACGCAGTGAACTTAATGCAATTTGAAGGCGCAACAATTAACAGAACCTTAAAGCAAGTTGAATAATCGGCAAGAAGCCACCACCCAGACTTACTCCAGTAGAGTCCTTAAATTTAGAACATTTGTATTAAAAATCTACAACCATCCCCGGGCGAGCAAGTTCAATTGGACCATCAAAGTGTTCCCCAGCTGCTGCCACTGTTGCATCCGCATCAATCCATGGTGGAACATGAGTGATAATCAGTTTCTTTACGCCAGCTGCTGCCGCAATTCTTCCGGCGTCTTGGCCACACATATGCATTCCTGGTGCTTTGTCATCGCAAGAGGTGCCCCAAGTTGCCTCGCACAAGAAAATGTCAACGTTGCGGGCGGCGTCGATAAGCGCTTCGGTGTACGCGCTGTCACCGGAATACGTAATTGAGGCGCCGGTGCGGTGCTCTTCTACGCGAAGCGCGTAGGTCTCAATGGGATGCACAACGCGGAACGGCGTGACCGTGAAATTATCAATGAGCTCTGGCTTGCGCTCTTCCCAGGCGTCGAAAGCAAAAGTATCTGACATATCATCAATGCCATCAGGCTCATCGGAGCTCAAACGACCAAGCCTGTTGGGGGTATCTTCAGGTCCAAACAAAAGATTGCGGCTCTTGGCGGCCAGCGTTGGGTGGAACCTGCGCCACACCATCAAGGACGCAAAATCAGCGCAGTGATCGGTGTGCAAATGGGAGAAAATAACATGCGCATCAGCAGGATCTTGAATTTCTTGAACTGCTGCAAGGACACCTGGGCCCATGTCCATAATCACGGCAGGGGCGTCCGGAGAAGTTAACAGATATCCGGATGCGGGGTTACCTGGAGCGGGCACGCTACCAGAGCTTCCTAGGATGGTCAGTCTCATAAGGATACTGTGCCATGCAATTGAAGATCTCGTGAACTTTTAGGCCAAAATGTGAATATCTAACTACCCCTCCCCATTTCGAGGTAGATCACACACCTGGGATTATCCTTCGTTTTGCCTCACTTGGGACACAATTGGCCCTAAGAATCGGCGGCTTAATTGCGCAAAGATGTCTGGATCGCCTGTCGATTCAAAGCTGTAGGTGGGTTCTGGATGCATTTCAGGATCAGCCAAAAGATCCTGCTGGCTCAAGATACGCAAAACATCTTTGGCTGTTTCTTCGGCACTAGACACGAGGCTGACGTGATCCCCCATTGCTAACTGGATAACACCAGAAAGAAGTGGATAGTGAGTACATCCAAGCACCAAAGTATCCACGCCTTCTGCCTGCAAAGGTTCCAAATAATCCTCCGCAATATTAAGGATCTGCCTACCACTAGTGATTCCGCGTTCCACAAAATCCACAAACCGCGGGCATGCCACCGCACTGACCTCAATAGAAGGACTAGCCGAAAAAAGATCCTGATAAGCACCGGAGTTAATTGTTCCAACCGTGCCAATCACCCCCACTTTGCCATTGCGGGTAGACGCCACGGCACGCCTTACTGCAGGAAGAATGACCTCCACTACCGGCACACTGTATCGTTCACGAGCATCACGAAGAAACGCCGCAGATGCCGTGTTGCACGCAATGACGATCATTTTGCATCCACGCTCTACCAACTCATCAGCAATCCGAATCGCATGCTCCCGGACCTTAGCAATCGGCAACGGACCATACGGACCATTAGCAGTATCACCGATATAAATAATGGATTCATGTGGCAATTGATCAATGATCGTGCGCGCCACGGTAAGCCCGCCAACTCCAGAATCAAAAATTCCAATCGGTGCATCAGCACCTGGGATGGGGCGTTCAATCATAGATCCACTGAAATCAGTCACGGTTGCCATCATAAGCCACGTCGCGTGGCTTCCCTTTTTATCTACTGTTATCTACGGAAAATATGCCACAATGTGGCAATGGCTGATTCTCCTGATCAAGAAACCAGACGATTTGCTGCAGTGCGTGCCTCCTCCGAAACCGTTGGGTCCCCCACACAGGTTCCCGCTAAACACCCCCGCAACAGCAGCATCATTGGTCTGATTTTGATCCTCATCGCCATCATTGTTCTTGCTGGGATTTTGCTAATTAACAGTCTAAGTAGTTCTTCTGATGATTCCTCGGATGCTGCGGAGAGCTCTGTTGCAAGCGATACTCCCAGTGTTACCCCTAGTGATACCTCAGAGGCCGAAGATTCTGCAGGTTCTGCGGAGTCAGCGGAACAGCCCACTGAAACAACAGCCCCCAGCGCTACACAAGCTGCAGGTAATCGTCCTGCTCAACCGTCTCTACCCGCCGATGCCTCGCCTGCAAATGCAGCTGCTCAAGCAAACACAGATGCAGGTGATCTCAATAACGTCTACACAGGTTCAGCGTCTACCTCAACAGAGTTCGCTCAAGCAGTCCGAGATGCTTTTGTAAACCACTATCTAGAAACCGATGAACTTTCCGGCCAGGTAACAGCTACAAGCCCAGTTACCGGTGGTAACTACACCATGAACTGCACGGACAACGGAGAATACGTCACATGTACCGGTGGAAACAATGCGGTTGTGTATATTTCTTAAGATTTCTCTACATCGCGACGTTCAGTTTTAGGGTGCCTTAAAACAAGCCATTTAAGCGCCCCAATTTCTGGAATGAGTATTTGTATTACCCGGTGCTCAAAAGGCGCTTAAAAACGATTCTGTGAGGGCACTTTTTCAAGGCACCGCAGCCAGATTCTAGATCACACCAACAGAAACCAAACTGGCGTGCCAAGGATTCCCGAAAACCCGAAATCTTGTCACCATAGTTTGGTGAGCAGCTCCGCAAACCGAACTGGTGTGCCAAAGAATTTGAAAAATCGAAAATCTTGGCACACCAGTCTGGTTTTGAAAAAGGCCACCGCGCGATCACAGCTGGACTAGCTATCAAGCTGGCCACACACCGATCTAGCCTTTAAACCCTCGGCAACTTGTTGGACATATCTAAGCGATGCACGATCTTCTTCATCGCTGAGCCCAAGTATTTAAGTTCTTCTGCGGTGAGATCATCAAACACTAATCGGCGAACTTCTTTGACGTGTCCTGGGGCTGTTTCTTGAACTTTCTCCCAGCCTGTGTCTGTGAGGACTGCAACGGTGGCGCGGCCATCATCGGGATCAGGAACGCGTTTTACCCACCCGGCTTTTTCTAGGCGAGTAACCACGCGGGAAAGGTGCGAGAGAGTCATATCGGAAAGTTCAGCAAGTTCACTCATGCGAACGCGCCTGTCTGGTGCCATGGAAATCTGCGCCATGGTGAAGTACTCAAAGTGGCTTAAACCTGCTGCGTCTTTGAGTTGAGCATCCAAGCGAGCAGGTAGACCGATTCGCATTGTCCACACATCGAGCCATACATCTTGCTGCTCGTCGGTTAGCCAAATGTCCTGGGATTCGGGTTTGTCACTTGTCATGTCAATTAATTGTAGTCGCTGGGCGGGATTTACAAGCCTCTTTGGCGTTGTTGCTTTTGTAATTTCTTTTGCTGTTTCTTCGCTTTTAGAGCTGCGGGATCATCAGAAGTGATAAACGCACCTGCGCCGATTCCTCCGAGGGCGCCGAAAAGATGCCCTTGCCATGACACACCCATTTGGGTTGGAAGAAGCCCCCAAAATAGTCCAGAGTAAATAAACGCTAACACCACTCCGAGCAGGAATTGTTTAATGTCTTTGTTAAATATTCCCCGGACAATGAGGTATCCAAGCCAACCGTAAATTAGCCCGGAAGCACCGATGTGGTTGGTTCCGATACCGCCGAAGAACCAGGTACCCAGACCACCGATCAAGCCTGCAATGATGGTGACTTCCCAAAACACGCGCTTGCCGCTCATGCCTATCAGGAAGCTGAATATAAAACCTGGAACTGTATTTCCAATGAGGTGGCTAAAGCTTCCATGCAGCAGCGGTGAGGTGAAAATTCCCCACAATGCGCTGGTGTCTAAAGGGTGAATGCCAAAGCTGGTTAATTGAAAACCCGTGAGAAACGCCACCGCGATGGATAGTAAATGCACCACCCAAATGACCACGACGTATCCCACCGCGATACTCAGCCCAGTGCGCACGGAGGATTTGTTTTTCAGCTGCTGGTTCAAGCTGGCGTTTGGCTTATTCCATGGCTGCACCGGCCCACCTGTTGGTTGATACATGCCGGAGCTGCCAAAATTAGTGTTGTTATACGGGCTGTTGTAACTCATGGTAGAAGTTCCCTGAAGCTTTTGAGCCCAAGTCCAGGACTCGCGGAAAGTATGGCGTCGATAATAGCGTCCTGCACGCAATCGGCCGCATGTGCGCACAGTTCTGCCAGGTCAACTGGGGTAACACCGCTGCCATCACCGGAGGACATGGCAAAGAATGTGTCACCATCCATCGGGGAATGCGCAGGCCTTACCGCACGCGCCAAACCATCATGGGCCACCAGCGCCAAGCGCTTTGCTTGGGCTTTTGTCACAGGCGCGTCAGTTGCCACCACGCCGATGGTCGTGTTGAGGGTTTCTGCCGCGCTTTTTAGCTTTTCGACGCCCACCCCCTTTATTTCGGGCCTCCCAAACAGCGCACCAGTCTCTAGATCAACAACCTCACCTACCGGATTTGCCACCACCCCTGCTGCAACCGTGTATTTTCCAACCCGGCGCGAACTCTGCCCAAATCCACCGCGTAATCTTCCTGCGGTTGCTCCCGTCCCCGCCCCGACACTTCCCGAACCATTGTGCGTTCCAGCGAAAGCATTTTCTACTGCTTGTTCCCCATCAGCAGCAGTCGGCCGATTTTTTGGATCCCCCACCAACAAATCAAAAATCACAGCGCCTGGAACAATCGGCACGATAGGACCTTCGGGGCGCACGGGAAAACCAATACCGCGTTTTTCCAGGGCTGTCATAACTCCATCAGCGGCTGCCAATCCAAACGCCGAACCACCACACAACACCACGGCATGTGCTTGCTGAACAGAATTGTGTGGCTCTAAAAGATCCGTTTCTCTAGTGCCTGGGCCACCACCACGCACATCAACCCCCGCAAATGCACCGTTAGGTGCAATGACCACCGAGCAACCTGTATCCCCCTTGCTCACGTGGCCTAAAAGGAAGCCGGGGACGTCGATAAGCATTAGTTCATCATAGCTTCCAGCAAGGATTCCTGATTATAAGCAAGCCACTGCACTAAATTTTCCCGATCTTCTTCGGCGGCTTCCCCACCGCGCACATCGCCTGATGCCACGTACAGGCGAATGTCATTGAGTGCTGCTAACCACGCATGCGCTTCCTCCTCAGAAGCCGACACCGCCACATTGCCATCAGGGCCAAGCGCATCATTGATCACGCGGAGATTTTCCAGCTTCGCACGGGTGATATCGCCCTCATGCAGCGAACGAAGGAAAGAATTATCCCCGTCATACTCCTCATCGCCCTCATGCTGAAAATCAGGCAACAACCGAGCCAACGCAGGATCAGTGGGTGCTTCCTTATGCCCACTAGTCATCCCAGTCATCTCAGCCAACGGATCCTTAGGCACAGACTGCGCCCGCTGAATCAACGCCTCACTTACCGCCGCCGATAAATCCCCCAGCACTTCCCGCTCCATCGGATCAAAAACCACCGAATAACGGACCTGGCGCATAAGGCCCTTTTTCTTCTTCCACTGCTGCATAACGATAACTTCCTAACCTGCCTGCTGCATTGTTGCCCACAGCCCTGCGGTGTGGAGTTTCTTCACATCACCCTCCACCTTGTCTTTCTCACCAGAACTCACCACAGCTTTGCCCTCAGTATGAACCTGCATCATCAACTCAGTGGCACGTTTCTTACTGAAGCCCAACACCGTTTGAAAAACATAGGTGACATAGCTCATGAGATTGACCGGATCATCCCACACGATGCACAACCACGGCAGGTTCTCACTAGACAACGTGTGCACATCAAGCTCAACGTCGGGCGTGGCAAGCGGCGCAGAAGGCGATGACATATTAGAGATTTCTTTCACGCTTTCCGCAGCCTTCACTGCCGGTGGGTAGTGAATTGGGTTTTGCCTATTCATGACAAATAGCCTAGTCAACAACCAAGTGTTGGCGCAGAGTAGTCGCACTTTTCCCGCGAAAAATTACGTCATAGGTGATACATCACCCAACTATTTATCCTCTAACCTGCAAGAATGCTGCAATAACCGACATCGCATTTCACTATTCATTCTGATAGCCTTTTTCCTGAAAATGCACTAAACATTTAATTTTGTTGACCTATCAATGCTGGTTTGAAGCACAAACCAGAGCGGAAGGACCATCTGATGGAAGGCCTCGCAGCACAAGCGCGTGCCCTGCTGGAAAAATGGGGTGTTGCGCCAACGCATGCCCAATTCATTGAGTCCATCGCAAAGGCCATCCCCATTTTGTCCATCCTGCTGACTCTCATCGTCACGTTGAATGGCATCTCCACGGGTAAAGCCCCTGAGTCTCCCGCGCTGTCTCAGGTGCGGACGGATGTTGTAAACAAGATCAATAATGTGCGCGGTGGCGAAGGGCTCTTGATCCTTACAGCGGACCTCAACCTGCACACTGCTGCCCAGGAAATTGCAGAAAGAAATGCAGAAGCTGGCACTGAGGAAGAAGTTCCAGACCCTGAAGGAAATTTGGTAGTTCTCCAGCAAAATCTCCCCTACGCTGACGCCAATGCCGACACCATCGTTGATAGGTTCTTGGCCTCACCAGCACATGCGGAACTCTTACTCGCCAATGACTACGAAGCCGTCGGAGTTGGTGTTGCATACAAAGGTGATCACGCGTGGGTAGTGGTGCAGTTCACTGTGCCTGCACTCGAGTCCGTAGAATCAACAGAGTGAATACCAATCCTTCAGAATTTTCCCCCACCAGATCCACAGCTCTATTAACTGATAAATACGAGCTGACCATGCTTCAAGCAGCACTTGCAGACGGCTCAGCCGAACGCCCCTCCACATTTGAGGTCTTTAGCCGCCGCCTTCCAAACGAGCGTCGCTACGGCGTCGTTGCAGGAACTGCCCGTGTCTTGAAAGCAATCCGTGACTTTGTATTCACAGAGGAACAACTCGCCGATCTTGATTTCTTAGATGACCGCACCCGCGAATACCTACGCAACTACCGCTTCACCGGCCAAGTAGATGGTTACCGCGAAGGCGAAATTTACTTCCCACAATCCCCTCTACTGACAGTCCGCGGCACCTTTGCCGAATGCGTCATCTTAGAAACCGTCATCCTATCCATCATGAATGCGGATTCTGCCGTAGCATCCGCAGCAGCCCGCATGGTTACCGCAGCAGACGGACGCCCCATCATTGAGATGGGATCACGCCGCACCCACGAATACGCAGCCGTGACCGCATCCCGTGCAGCTTACCTCGCAGGTTTTTCCACCACCTCCAACCTTGAAGCGGCCTACCGCTACGGCATCCCAGCGTCTGGTACCTCGGCTCACGCCTGGACTCTTTTGCACATCAACGACGATGGCACCCCCAACGAAGCAGCAGCTTTTAAAGCACAAATTGATTCCCTCGGCGTTGACACCACCTTGCTTGTCGATACCTACGACATCACCCAAGGTGTAAAAACAGCCATCGAAGTAGCAGGCCCAGACCTAGGTGGCGTCCGCATCGACTCCGGTGACCTCGGTGTCCTTGCCCGCAAAGTCCGCAAACAGCTCGATGATCTCAATGCCCACAACACCAAGATCGTGGTCTCCTCCGACCTGGATGAATTCGCCATCGCAGGTCTTCGCGGCGAACCAGTTGACGTCTTCGGTGTAGGCACATCCGTAGTCACCGGCTCTGGCGCACCAACAGCAGGGTTGGTATACAAAATCGTCGAAGTTTCAGGACACCCCGTAGCTAAACGCTCCCGCAACAAAGAAAGCTATGGCGGCGGCAAAAAGGCAGTGCGCACCCACCGCGCATCAGGTACCGCCATCGAAGAAATCGTCTACCCATTTGATGCAGAAGCACCAGATACCGGCAAGCTCGACACCTTGAACCTGACCATCCCATTGATGCGAGATGGAGAAATCGTTCCAGGTCTACCAACCCTGGAAGATTCCCGCGCATACCTAGCCAAGCAGCTGGTGTCTTTGCCATGGGAAGGCTTGGCGCTCTCACGTGATGAGCCTGTACTACACACTCGCTTCGTGGGTTTCCCACCAGTGGCATAGTGTAAACCTGCTTTACCTGCTTTACCTTGGGGTAGGTGAAGCAGGTTCAACTGGTTTTTATAGCGGCAGTTTCCTAGTACCGTCATATTCGACCAAATCCATAGTCGTTTTAAAGATCCTTGGTCACCAGCGCTGGTTTGCGTGTCCGAAAACCGGTGTAGGAGACCAAAACCTGGCTCCGAAAAGTCCTTTTTGGTCACCAGAGAAAGTGGCCCTGCGAAAATCGTCCGGTCGCGTTAAAAGCACGAAACAAAAGCGTGAATGCCACACTCTAAACCTGGATATGCACCTAGAACTCACGGCTTAGGCTTTCGCCACCGATCTGGATAGACTTTGAACAATGTCTGCGCCTGAATCCCCCACCCCAGATCCGTTGAATGCTTCCACCGAAGAATTGTTATCCGCTGCCGTTGAAGCATTAGGTGGCGCTCGTCGTGCTGGTCAGGAAGCAATGGCAAAAGCTGTCACTAAAGCTTTTGACAATAAGCGGCATTTGGCGGTGCAGGCTGGTACGGGTACGGGTAAATCTCTGGCTTATCTTGTGCCGGCGATTCGTCATGCGCAGAAATCAGATTCCCCTGTTGTTGTCTCTACTGCAACGATTGCGTTGCAGCGCCAGTTGGTTAATCGGGATCTTCCTCGTTTGGTCGATGCGTTGGAACCGCTGATGGAGCGGCGCCCTACCTTTGCGATCATGAAGGGCCGATCCAACTATTTGTGCATGAATAAGGTGGCTCGGCAAGAAGAACTCAACCAGGAAGATGCCCTGATTGAGCAGGAAGATATCTCTTGGCTGGGTAAGCACATTGTGCGTCTTAATGAGTGGGCAAATGAGACGGAAACTGGTGACCGCGATGATTTGGATCCAGGCGTGCCAGATCTTGCGTGGAAGCAGGTTAGCGTCACGGCAAGAGAATGCATTGGTGCATCTCGCTGCCCGCATGGTGAGGATTGTTTTGCAGAGGTCGCTCGGGCGAAAGCCAAGGAAGCTGATGTGGTTGTCACCAACCATGCTTTATTAGCCATTGACGCTTTAGCCGATATTTCAGTCCTTCCTGATCACGATGTGGTGGTCATTGATGAGGCTCATGAATTAGATGGTCGTATCACTGCGGTGGCTTCTGCAGAGATCACCGTGAATTCCCTCAACTTGGCTGCTCGTCGTGCCGCTAAATTGGATTCCGATAAGCGGGAAGAACGCGTCCAGGAAATCGCTGGTGATTTGGAAACACTGTTGCAAACCATGCAGCCTGGTCGGTGGAATGACAGGGATGAGGGATCCAAAGGCACGTTGGTGGCTCTGAAGGATGCGTTGTGGGCGTTGCGAGCTCAGATCGCGGGAGCCCCTGAAGGCGAGGCTGCCAATGATCCGGAGCGTTTTGCCGAGCGTCAGAACCTCAGCAACCACTTGATGGAAATCCACGACGCTATCGTGCGTATTTTGGAGGTGTTTGCGGAGGAGGATCCCTCCAAGCAGTACGACGTGGTGTGGCATAACCATGACGATCGACGCGGAGATTCCCTTAACGTCGCTCCACTTTCCGTAGCTGGGTTGTTGCATGAGAAGCTGTTTGCGGAAAACACCGTTGTGCTTGCCAGCGCCACGTTGACCATCGGTGGAAACTTCAATGCGATGGCTGCCAGCTGGGGTCTTCCTAAAGGCTCATGGGATTCCCTCGATGCGGGCACACCATTTGATCCTGCCAAATCCGGCATCTTATACACCGCTCGTCATCTTCCCGATCCCGGACGCGATGGATTGCCCGAGGAAACCCTTGATGAAATCTACGAATTAATTACTGCGGCGGGCGGGCGAACGTTGGGGCTCTTTTCGTCGAAACGCGCTGCAGAGCAAGCCACCAAGGCGATGCGCTTGCGCCTGCCGTTCGATGTGCTCTGCCAGGGCGATGACAATACTGCGGCGCTGGTGAAGAAATTTGCCGACAGCGAAAACACCTGCCTTTTTGGCACCCTCACGCTGTGGCAGGGGGTCGATGTTCCCGGCCGTTCGCTGTCATTGGTGCTCATTGACCGCATCCCATTCCCCCGCCCCGACGATCCGCTTCTGCAAGCCCGCAAAGAGGCAGCAGACGCCGAAGGTCGCAACGGTTTCATGGAGGTTGCTGCCACCCACGCAGCACTTTTAATGGCGCAGGGCGCAGGGCGGTTGTTAAGGCACGTCGGCGACCGCGGCGTGGTTGCAGTGCTAGACCATCGCTTATCGACGAAACGTTACGGCGGGTTCCTTCGCTCCTCCATGCCTCGCTTTTGGGAAACCACCAACCCTGACACGGTGCGCGCGGCCCTGAAACGGTTGGTCGCTGCCAAATAAGTGTCGGGTGTGACAGACGTGTGAGCAACTTTTTAAAAACCAAACAGGCGTGCCAAGATTCTCGGTTTTTCAGAATTCTTGGCACGCCTGTCTGTTTTGAGGAGAGGTAAACCAAACATACGTGCCAAAGATTCGGGGTTTTCAAGATTCTTGTCACGTATGTTTGGTCGAGTCCCAATAATGGCTCCAACCCGTAAAAGTCATACCCCCCGAGGAGCGTTTCTAAGAGGTTTTCACGGCTTCGTCCATACATATGTTCATTTGGAAAACTCGAGGCTTTAAATCGGCTCTACTGGCGCTGCATGATTGGCCCACCAATGGAGTTCTGGAATGCATATGCGTAAAGCAGGTAGGTCAATGGCGTGGTAACCAAAACACCGATCACGATCGCCCCACCGAGGAAATTCAACGCAAAAGCAGCAAGCAGGAGCAAGATTGTTACACCGATATTTTTAGAAACCGCTTTCCAGCTGGCAGAAAACGCATCCCCAACAGTGACATCACGGAGTTGGAATGCAGCAGGAACCGCGAACACCAATACGACAGCCGCTACGATACCTGGGATAACCAGCAACAATGTACCGATCATGGTCACGATAGCCACCAAAATATAAATTCCTAGCGCCTTGCCCAGGCCCTGGAATTTAAAGAAACTTTGCACATTAATCTGCTCGCCACGAACAACGCGTGCCGCGTTTCGATAGCAGTTTAGTGTCCACACGAAACTGATGACGAACATTAGTGCCATCACAATAAACCCAACAATGCTCATTCCACCTAGGCTTGCCATGATGGCTGCTTCTGAATCAGCTGTCGATGCAGCGATGACACCAAACATTGGGATAAACCACACCAGCATCAGAAGGAACGTGATTGCATAAAACACGAGGGTGGCTAGAACCCATGCCTGCCAGGTCGCCACAAAGCCCTTCCAGGCCTGCCCAAAAACAACACCTAGGTCAAAGGGACGCCACTGCACTTCTTGGATAGAAGGCTGTGGTGTATCAGATGAAATTGGGGTGTTATAAGCGCCATAGCCTTGATGGAAAGGCTGTCCGTAGGGTTGGCCATAATTTTGCTCACCAGACGGGTTACCAAATTGGGAATTCCAGTTATTCTCATCGCCGGGGTTTTGCGATCCATAAGGGCTTGTCATCACAACGTCCTTTTACTTGTAGGCAGTAGACAAACCCCACGTTACAAGGGACGTTGGATAACTGCCTGCTATGTTATGGAATCGCAACAACCGTAACGGTGTTTGGTGCGACCTCTGTGAAGCCGCCATCGTGAACCGGAACAGCACCCGGGGTATCAATGAGGCGCATGAATTCTTCTTTTGACACTTCCCTGACGTGGAGTGCGAAATTATCACTTTCCCATTGTTGGACCCACTCAAAAGGTCGGTGAGCAGCCAACAGCATAGAAGCATGTCCGACCTGCGCAGCGGCCTTTCCAAGTGTCATTTCCAAAGAACCATCGATGTAGATTGTGGGGAAATCATCAACGATCGGGTTGGGATCATCAAGAGGCAGTTCCGTGCCAGAAATCTGCAATTTCTTAATATCTGCAGGGACATCCACCACCGCGCTGGGAACGAATGCACGTACTTGTGCGGCATCGTCTTCGACCGTGACGCCGGGCAAATTTTGCACCCGATCCCACGCTGCGTTACGAGCGCGACGCGCCACTTTTCTAATCAAATGGCCGTACCAGCGTTCGAGTGCTGCCCGAAACTCCGGGTCGCTTGCCACACGCTCATCAAGACACAGCTTGACCACACTTCGGGCTGCAGCTTCCAAAACATCAGTGCGCCTAGGCGGGTTCTGCTTTGGAATGTGCAATGCAATTTGCATGGCCTGCACGGTGGCAGGATCCGAAGGATCCTCGCTATGTGGCCCGTCGCTGACTCGGGCCTTGAGGAGGAGGTGGGCGTCGAAAAGCGAATTTTTAGGCATTGTTGGTCAGTGGGACGCGGTGGAACGTGCCATCTTCCTGGTCGGCGAGATCGATCTCATCGCGAGAAATACCCATGATGTGGAGCACCTCATCCAAGAATGGGTGGTTCACGGAAGTATCTGCGATCTCCTTCAGAGCAGGCTTCGCATTGAAAGCAACGCCCAAACCAGCAGCAGAGAGCATATCGATGTCATTTGCGCCGTCGCCAACAGCAACTGTTTGATACATCTTCAAACCGGAATCGGCAGCGAACTCACGCAAGAACTCAGCTTTTGCTGCGCGGTCCACAATCTTGCCGGTGACATTGCCAGTCAGCTTGCCATCAACGATTTCCAACGTGTTGGCGCGGACATAATCCAGCTCCAACTCCTCTGCCAATCCTTCCAAAACCTGGATGAACCCGCCGGAAACCACAGCTGTTTGATAGCCCATGCGGTTGAGGGTACGAATCGTGGTTCGTGCGCCCGGGGTCAACTCGATGGCGGCTGCGACCTCATCAATAACCGAGGCATCCAAACCAGCCAACGCCTTCACACGTTCGCGCAAAGACTCCTCAAAATCAAGCTCTCCACGCATGGCACGCTCAGTAACCGCAGCCACTTCAGCTTCCTTGCCTGCGTGCGCAGCAAGCATCTCAATAACTTCACCAGTAATCAACGTGGAGTCGCAGTCAAAGCACACCAAACGCTTCGACCTACGCAACAAACCAGAACGCTCAATCGCGATATCGACCTTCAGCTCAGAGGTCAAAGAAGCAAGCGCCTTACGGATTGCCTCACCACCGCCAGGGCTTACATCTGGAACAGTCACCTTCAACTCAAGACCAGTAACTGGATAATCAGAAATACCGCGAATGGTATCAATGTTGGCATCATAATCGGCCAGCGTCTGACCAATGCGGGAAATATCCAATGCATCAACCGGATCACCCAACACGACTACAACGTGGGATGAACGAGGACGCGAAGACTGCACAGTTTCCTGCATCTCCACCACCACCGACTGACCATGGACCTTCAACGTATCAGTCAGGCCCGTGGTAACAGTGTCCACTCGATCAGGAGCGATACCAACAAACGCCGCGAGATTTAAAAAGCCACGGAACATTGACTGCTCAACATCCAACACCTGGACCTTGTTGGCAGACAGCACCCTAAAGAAAGCAGCGGTAACTCCGGGGCGGTCTTTGCCACTCACCGTAATCACCGACGGAAGATAACCTTCACGCAAAGCAACCTGCTGGCCGGCATCCAGCTCAGCAATTTCTGGAGATTCATTCTGGATCAGTTCAGTCACGGCAACAATTGTCTCACGTTCACGGGCGGAACACGACATTGGATATCTCATAGTACTTCAGAACCGGCGTGGAGAGTAGAAGATCTATAAACCTAAACAATAAAGTTGGCGATATCTATGCTCCTCCGTGCAGACGAGGACATACAAGGCATTCATGCAATTCACGATATAGGGCCATTGAAACTCGCAGTTCAGTAAACGACTTCGACCCCGTAGATTATCTATACGGGGTCGAGGTAGTCAGAAGAGCTTGGGTAGGCTAGGTCACTTCAGCGGGGGTAGGATTTTGAGTGATTTCAGCACGCTCATCCCGCTTAGTGGTGTGTGCCTCTGCACGCATACGTTCAATCATGTGCGGATAGTGCAGCTCGAACGCTGGGCGCTCGGAGCGAATACGAGGCAGAGATGCGAAGTTGTGGCGTGGAGGAGGGCAGGAGGTTGCCCACTCCAGGGAGTTGCCGTAACCCCATGGATCATCAACGGTAACGAGCTCACCGTAGCGCCAAGACTTGAATACGTTCCAAACGAATGGAATGACAGACAGGCCAAGCAGGAAGGAGAAGACGGTGGAGATCTGGTTGTAGATGGTGAAACCATCAGAATCCAGGTAGTCAGCGTAACGACGTGGCATACCCATGTTGCCCACCCAGTGCTGGATGAGGAAGGTTCCGTGGAAACCGATGAAGGTCAACCAGAAGTGGATCTTGCCAAGACGCTCGTCAAGCATACGGCCGGTCATCTTCGGGAACCAGAAGTAGACACCTGCACAAGATGCGAATACCACGGTACCGAACAAGGTGTAGTGGAAGTGCGCGATCAGGAAGTAGGAGTCAGCCAAGTGGAAGTCCAGTGGTGGGGACGCCAGCATAATGCCGGTTAGACCACCGAAGAGGAAGGTTGCCATGAAGCCAACAGACCAAATCATTGGGGTTTCCCAAGTGATGTGACCCTTCCACATGGTTCCAACCCAGTTGAAGAACTTAACGCCAGTAGGCACGGAAATCAGGAACGTCATGAAGGAGAAGAACGGCAGCAAGACCGCACCGGTGACGAACATGTGGTGTGCCCACACAGCCATGGAAAGTGCACCAATGGACAAGGTTGCGAAGACCAGGCCTACGTAACCGAACATTGGCTTACGGGAGAACACTGGGATGATCTCAGAAACAATGCCGAAGAACGGCAGAGCCAAGACGTAAACCTCAGGGTGTCCGAAGAACCAGAACAGGTGCTGCCACAGCAGGGAGCCACCGTTAGCTGGATCGTAGAGGTGTCCACCAAGCTTGCGGTCGTACAGAACACCCATCGCAGCAGCGAGCAGCAGTGGGAAGATCAGCAGAGCAAGAACGGAAACAACGAAAATGTTCCAGGTGAAAATTGGCAGACGGAACATGGTCATACCTGGAGCGCGAAGACACAGGATGGTGGTGAGCATGTTAATTGCGGAAGCAACAGAACCAATACCAGTTGCACCAACACCAACGATCCACATGTCAGATCCAAGACCTGGGGAGTGAATTGCGTCAGACAGCGGGGAGTACATGGTCCAACCGAAGTCAGCAGCACCACCCGGGGTCAGGAAGCCAGTCAGCATCGCGACACCACCAACGGTGGTGATCCAGAAACCAAAGGCGTTCAAACGTGGGAAAGCTACGTCAGGCGCACCGATCTGCAGTGGCAAAACGTAGTTAGCGAAACCCCAAACAATTGGAGTTCCGTACAGCAGCAACATCACAGTTCCGTGCATGGTGAACAGCTGGTTGAACTGCTCATTAGACAGGAACTGGAGACCTGGGGTGAAAAGCTCCGCTCGGATAAGCAGGGCCATCAAGCCACCGAGGAAGAAGAAGCTGAAGGACATAATGATGTACATAATGCCCAGCTGCTTGTGGTCGGTGGTGGTCATCATCATCCATGCTTTGCTGCCCTTGCGTGCATGGCCTGTCGGCTCGGGCCTCTGCGGGGCGACGTGCCCGTCGACCCTAGGCGCCACAGCGGTCATAGGTTCCTCCTGACTACGGGACGATCCATTCGGATTACCGATCGTCCTTTAACAACACTGCCTGATCTTAAGCCACAGGCAGGATCCGATGCCAACCCAAAAAGGCCGGTATGCAGCTAACTGTATCCCCTTTTCACGCCCAAAAAAAATGTTTTTCAAACAATTAGTGGGGTTGCCACTAGGTTCGGTCACTTATGGGCAGTACGTTTCAGCCAAAGGTGTGAAGGGGTTCACATTCTGGTGTACATTTCACCAGGACGGCCTACCCCCACCATCAACCCCTGTCACAGTTTTCACAATTCCCCCCGGCGGGGTTCAATCGAATGGTTGAGACGCGCATTCCAGAGATGTTTTCTTCTTCAACTCAAACGAGTACTGAAAGAAGTTTAAGACGCGTGACGCTCCCCTTTCCCGGATTGCTATCTTGTGAAATCTTCCTGACTTAAGCAATCAACTGATATGAACTAACTAGTTTTCACTGACTTGCTAGTCCCCTATGCTCCAGCAGTCCAATTTCACTAGCTCAGTCTGCTGAATCGGCAAAAGCCCGTCATCCAGGCTTCTCAATCTCTGATACAGGTTCTGCATCGCTCCCCCATTTGGCACATACCCTCCCCTGACGGCAGCTCTCAATACAGATACCGTGTTCACCATCCTAAGTTCCCCAACTTCAGGCTGTTGACGCTTCAATCTCTGCAGTCTCACCTTCTCCGCCCACGCCAATTGCTACCCCTCACTGTCATCAATCAAAATCGTGACCGATGCGCCGCTCTCCGCTTTCACAACGGCATGAGAAATCACCATTAGCTCTCCCAGATCTTTACCGGATCGCCGTCGCTCAACCATGGGTTTCCCCGCTATGCGATTCACCACACGGGCAAGTTGAGGAGTCTCGTCATCTGCCAGAACTTCCAGCAAATGATTAGGAATTTTTCCAAGAACCCGCTCCACCGCATCAAATCGAGCATCCACCTTCGACTTCCGAAGCATTTCCTCTTTTACTGTTTCAGGAATAGAAATCGGCCCCAGAGTTTGGAACAGTAACCGCTCTTTGTTGAGAGAAAAGAAATTCAACCCGGGACCTGCATCCATGATGGGACATGGATTCATTATCTATTCCCATCGAAATCAGCGCCCAATTCAGGCAAATCATCAAATTCGATTGCATCTAAATCAAGAGAGCGTGGAAAAATACCCTCATTATCAAATTCAGCTAGAACATCATTTTCAGAACGTCCTTGCAAGGTCGCGATAACTTGGATGTTCAGTACGCCTTCCATGTACCCACGCACAGCACGAGCAACCAAACCTTGAGGTGCTCGACGTTTACTTGATTCGAGTTGAAGTGCTGCGTAAAAATCTCGCCACCCAAACTTCGTCGCAAGGAAGGGCGTCGAAAGCCTCATCCATTCCGATTTTGTTTCATCTCCAATGAACCCTGCTTCACGTAAGGCAATCGCCGCAATTGGTGGCGAGACCAAGAAGTGCTGCACAACTTGAGATAGGTGAGATTCCTCAACATGTCCAATTTCGCCAAGGAACTGTTTCAGACCTTGTTGAGGAATGAGCAGATGCCTCGCAAAAGCATCCGCACGTGTTTCTAAAGGTTTTCGTTCCGCTAGATTCTCCGAATGATCGGCAAATACTAAATGCGCCAACTCGTGTGCGAGAGTACTCCGCTGCCGCATTGGACGATTAGTCTTCGCGACACCAACAAACACACGCTCCCGCAACGGATCGGTCATCGCCAGACCATGCTCATCTTCATCAGCATCAATGACAGCTACATCATGGCCCGTGGTCTGGTTAATTAACGAGATAAGATCCCCAAGAGCCCCTTGGCCTAATCCGTGCTTGTCCCTAAAATTCTCGGCTGCGTTTCGCCCTTGAACCTCCATGGAAAGATCCATCACTGCTCCGGGATTGCTTGATCATCTAAGTATGCATCGATTTCCATAAAATGAAGCAACTGCTGCCGCATTTTTTCCATGTTTGAACCGTTGGTTCCACGTGCCGCACAACGAACACGATCGGCCACCGCAGACCCGGTCAACTCAGCAACGGTACATCCAAGTGCATCTGCAATCAGGAGGATTTCAGGCATTTTTGCAGATCGGTCACCACGAATAATCCGATTCAAAGTTGGCTGAGAAATTCCGGTCTTCTCTGCCAACTCACGCTGAGACATATTAATACCGGTCCGGACACTTTCTATAGTGCTGGTTAGCTGACTCATAACCCACCTTCTGAATCAAATTTCATAAGTTGATTCAACTTATCACCGCTGCCCAACTTCATCAATGACGCTTAGACCGTTCCCAAGGCCCTAAAATCCGGAAGGTTTAGCATCAGCCATTATGACAAAACACCTGATAACCACGATCGCGGTTATCAGGTGTTTTGCTGTTTAAGCACTCCAGCCTAGAAATCCAGCCTAGAAATCCCAGTCATCATCTTGGGTGTTTTCAGCCTTGCCAATCACGTATGAGGAACCAGAGCCAGAGAAGAAGTCATGGTTTTCATCGGCGTTTGGTGATAGCGCAGACAAAATATTTGGAGATACCTTGGTTTCATCCGCCGGGAAGAGGCCTTCATAACCAAGGTTGTTCAACGCCTTGTTTGCGTTGTAGCGCAGGAATCGCTTGACATCCTCGGTCCAGCCCAGATCATCGTAGAGATCTTCGGTGTACTGAGTTTCATTGTCGTAGAGATCGTAAAGCAGGTCGAAGGTGTATTCCTTGAGCTCTGCTTGGCGCTCCGGAGTTTCCAGTGCGACAGCCTTTTGGTATTTGTAACCAATATAGTAGCCGTGAACTGCTTCATCACGAATGATCAGGCGGATCACGTCAGCCGTGTTGGTTAGCTTGGAGTGGCTTGACCAATACATTGGGAGGTAGAAGCCGGAGTAGAACAGGAAGGACTCCAGGATTACGGAGGCAATCTTGCGCTTTAATGGATCTTCACCTTCGTAGTAAGACAGGATGATCTTTGCCTTACGCTGCAGGTTTTCGTTTTCCTCGGACCAACGGAAAGCGTCATTGATTTCCGGGGTGGATGCCAAAGTCATGAAAATGTTGGAGTAGCTTTTCGCGTGCACAGATTCCATGAACGCGATGTTGGTCAGCACTGCTTCTTCGTGCATGGATTCTGCATCAGGAAGCAAAGACACTGCACCGACAGTGCCTTGAATGGTGTCAAGCAGGGTCAGGCCGGTGAACACGCGCATGGTGGCAGCCTTTTCCACATCATTTAGGGTGCCCCAGCTCTTAATGTCATTGGACACTGGGACCTTTTCAGGAAGCCAGAAGTTGCCGGTCAAACGATCCCAAACCTCGAGATCTTTGGAATCTGGGATGGAGTTCCAGTTGATCGCCTTTACAGGTGCAACGTGCTCTTTCAAATAAGCGTCGTGAACACTGAGATCAGAATCAGCAGCCATTAGGTGCGCTCTTCCCTTCTAAAAAATTTTTTGCTTTTCGACGCCACAATGCAGCGCGATTTCAGATCGCCAGCTTACCCCAATCCAAGCCCCACCAATTCCGCACCCCGTGGCTACCGTTTTTGGTCAAGGCCGCTAGCTTTAGGAAGCAATTCCACTCAAAAGTTTTGTGAACTTAGTCACACTATTTTGAAGGTCGTACAGAACCGCTCACGTCAGACTACCCTTTATCAACCCCCTGCAATGTCGCCTAAATCTCACCACTTATTAGCCCAAATTATCACCACTAGCTCGTCATTTAGAGAAACCCTTTAATGTGAACCAGATCTCAAAATGCCCTATTAGGCCCCTTTGAAATCGGTGGAATAGTTAGCCAATCCAAACCCCAAAAATGCGGTTTATGCTGGGCTAACCTACGCTGACAGCACTGATGAAGTTGTGTACGTTTAAGGCCATGACAATCAACGAGAAGATCGCATCAGCTTTCAACAACCAAGTGACCGCCGAGCTTGAAGCTTCCATGGTGTACCTTCAGCTCTCCTACGTTCTAGACGATCTGGGCCTGGTCGGCATGCGCGACTGGATGAAGGCACAGAGCAAGGAAGAACTCGAGCACGCTCACAAGTTTGCTCAGCACCTCCTCGACCGTGACTACACCCCACAGATTGGTGACATCGCACCACCTAAGCTCGATGTCTCCTCCGCACTCGAAGCATTCGAGGCTTCCCTGGCACACGAGCAGAAGATCTCCGGCCTCATCCGCGAGCTCGCTGCCATCCAGGACGCTGAGAAGGACTACGATTCCCGCGCACTGATCGACTGGTTCCTAAACGAGCAAATCGAAGAGGAAGCAACCGTCGGCGAGATCATCGACCGCCTCCGCATCGCAGGTGACTCCGGTTCCGGAATCCTGCGCATCGATAGCGAGCTCGGCTCCCGTTAAATCGCTTTACACTAATGCCCCACTCCCCCAACAAAGGGGAGTGGGGCATTTTTTATTCTTTAAAAGTTCACACAAATGGTGCTCTTTTGGTAAAAACAAGGCGATTTACTCGAAAGCCTTGGTTAAAACAGTAATAATGGTAATCACATTATTTTTGATCATTCCATTTAAGCCAGCTTATTAAAGAGGCAACATGCCCCCAACAACCGAAAGCGCTATGAACAATCCTCTAGGTTCTGCCCCCACCCCAGCCAAGCCACTCCTCGACAGTGTTTTAGATGAACTCGGTCAAGATATCGTCAGTGGCAAGGTTGCTGTTGGCGAAACGTTCAAACTGATGGATATCGGTGAACGTTTTGGAATTTCCCGCACCGTGGCCCGTGAAGCCATGCGAGCCCTAGAACAACTTGGTCTTGTCGCATCATCGCGTCGCATCGGTATTACTGTGTTGCCACCTGAAGAATGGGCTGTGTTTGATAAGTCTATTATCCGCTGGCGTTTAAATGATGAAGGCCAGCGCGAAGGCCAATTGCGCTCACTAACTGAGCTGCGTATCGCCATTGAGCCGATTGCTGCACGCAGTGTCGCTCTTCATGCATCAACTGCCGAGCTGGAAAAGATTCGTGCACTTGCTACAGAGATGCGTGAATTGGGCGAATCAGGCCAGGGTGCATCCCAACGCTTCTTGGAAGCAGACATCACTTTCCATGAGCTGATCCTGCGTTATTGCCACAATGAGATGTTCGCTGCATTGATTCCGTCGATAAGCGCTGTTCTTACCGGCCGCACCGAGCACGGCCTGCAGCCTGACCGCCCGGCGCGGGAGGCGCTAGACAACCACGATAAGCTTGCCGACGCTCTCCTCAGCCGTGACGCCGACGCCGCAGAAACTGCGTCCCGCAATATCCTCAACGAGGTGCGCAGCGCGCTTGGATCGCTGAACTAATGTGATACGCGCACTGCGTTTGCAACTGCTAGTGGGATGTCTTGGATGGCGTCTTCAATCTGCAAACGCAGGGTAGCGATATCGCCTATTACTTCCACAATCGTAATTGTCGCGCCAACGGAAATGCCGACGCCGGTGAGATACCGAACAACCGACGGATTTCCGTCCTTTACCCGCGTGACGGTCGCAGAAGTACCCTTTTCTAAATCCAACAGCATAAGCCCCTCATTAGCGCTCATCTCTCCAGATTCATCCGGGATTGGATCGCCGTGGGGATCAATCGTGGGAAAACCTACAGCTTGGAACATTTTCTCCAGTACTCGGGGAGAAACCGCATGCTCCAGCAAGTCGGCCTCGCCGTGTAATTCATGAGCGCCAAGGCCTAGTTTTTCTGAAAGATACGTTTCAATAATTCGACGCCGTCTAATGACATTTACTGCAATTTCCCGGCCCGATGGCGTTAATTCAATATCACCGTAGGGACGGTAATTAACGAACCCTTCAAGGCTGAGCTTCTTAAGCGTCGCCGACACTGTCGAAGCAGTAACTCCAATTACTTCAGCGAGTTTTCCTGTTGTGGGTTCCTCATCCCACTCCTCCGCACGGAACAGTGCCGTGAGATAGTCCTCCACAACATTTGAAACACCCCACTGCATTTAAAGCTCCACCTCTTAATTAACGGTCGTTTCTTGGTAAGTCTTATCGACGACCGGTTCAGATTCTACATCGTCCACCATTGTCCGCCTCAACGTTGCGAGAGTCGGCACAATATGTGTGCGGTTGATCCACAACAATCCCACCGCAATCACAATATGAACAGCACTCAGTACTAAACGTTCCTGCGTACCAGTGATAAAGAACTGCAGGCTGAAAAGGCCCAACAACGCTGCCGCTGATGCCCAATGGAAACGCAGTCCGATGATGATGGCGACACCTAACAGTGTCTGGGAAATAGTCAGCGTGAATTCTTCAACCTGACGTGCATCCAACGCCATGTTGGCAGAACCTCCACCAAACAGGTGAGCCACAGGAATCGAACCAACCAGCAATGACCACTGGTTGATCTTTGACGCGATCAAGGTACCAATTGCCATCGCACCCATGCCACGCAAAGCAAAGAGCACAGCAACAATAAATTCCGGTGCTTCCGATGCCAATGGTGCAAGCCACTGAACCAAAAGATAAGAATCAATACCCAAGTTGGAACCAGACTCAACCAAGGAATTCGCAAAAGGCTCAGCCGAAATCAAAATCACAATCGCCGAAATAACAAACAACAAAGTCACGGTGATCCGACGTGTTTTTGTAGGCAACTCAGCCAAGTTGGCAGCAACAGAAACAAACTCTGGTTCTTCTTCAGCTTCTGCTTTAGACGCCACCACCAAGTGAACAATAAAAATCACAATCAACAAAACACCAAAGAACAACGGAATGCTGCCACCCAGTGGAATAAAGATGGACAACACTGTGAGCAAAAGCAGCACCGCCACATCACGCCTAGTATCTTGTGGAAGTTTTAGTACTCGCTTCCGCCTGGCATAAAGAGCAACCAAGACAACCAACGGCCAACCAAATCCCAGCAACAGACGGTTCGACCCATTCATATTGGCCGATGCATACTGTGCCATCTCAGGATCCGTACCTGACACAAAGGCGTAGTAGAGATCCACCGCATACTCAGGCAGCACGGCAACCAACGCCAAAAGCGCCACTGCCAATGCACCAGAAATATCTTTACGTACAGCTTCTGCTGCCCAGGCCAACACAAATGAAGCAGCAACCACTGCAGTACCAAAGATCACCATGGTGACAACGGGTGATGCTGAAAGACCAGAAAATCTCACACCGACGGCGGGTGCTGCCAACATAGCGCATATAGCTAATGGAATTTTAGGAAACACTGGGACTTCACTCCTTCGAGGTCATGCTCGAAGGTCTCGCTCACCTAGGTTAAAGGCACGTGGGCCGGGTGCACAGACTCAGTGCACCAGTATGTCGACGACCACGCTTTGTCGAGCTACTCCCCTTCAGCAGATGACATCGTGTCAGCTGGTCTTCGTGTGTGTCTACGGACAACCAGTTGTTTGATGACTAAAACACCCAGGTCACATCTAATTTCCCAGAGGCAAAAATTCAAAAATCCCCCAACCTTTTGCAGGTCAGGGGGGATTTTCTTATAAAGCTTTTACAGCATGCAGCTGACGCAACCGTCAACTTCAGTGCCTTCCAAAGCTACCTGGCGCAGACGAATGTAATACAAGGTCTTAATGCCCTTGCGCCATGCGTAAATCTGCGCACGGTTGATATCACGAGTGGTGGCAGTGTCCTTGAAGAACAAGGTCAAAGACAGACCCTGATCAACGTACTTGGTTGCCACAGCGTAGGTGTCAATGATCTTCTCGTAGCCGATCTCATAGGCATCCTCGAAGTACTCCAGGTTGTCATTGTCCATGTGTGGAGCTGGGTAGTACACACGACCAATCTTGCCTTCCTTGCGGATTTCAATCTTGGACGCGATGGGGTGGATCGAGGAGGTGGAGTTGTTGATGTAGGAGATCGAACCAGTTGGTGGAACTGCCTGCAGGTTACGGTTGAACAGACCGTGTTCCTGAACGTCTGCCTTGAGCGCTGCCCAATCTTCAACGGTTGGGGTGTGAATGTTGGACTTAGCGAAAAGTTCCTTGACCTTGTCGGTCTTTGGTGCGAACTCTGCTGCATCGAAATCATCAAAGTACTCACCGGTGGCGTACTTGGAGTTCTCGAAGTTCTTAAAACGCTCACCGCGTTCACGAGCGATCTTGTTGGATGCGCGCAGGCACTGGTATAGCACAGCAGCGAAGTATGCGTTGGTGAAGTCCAGCGCCTCTTCGGAGCCGTAGTGCATGTGCTCGCGACCAAAGTATCCATGCAGGTTCATCTGTCCAAGACCAATAGCGTGCGCTGCATCGTTGCCCTTGCGGATGGAAGGAACGGAATCGATGCTGGTCTGCTCAGACACTGCAGTCAAACCACGGATCGCGGTTTCGATGGTCTTTTCAAAGTTTGGTGAATCCATGGCCATTGCAACGTTGAGGGATCCCAAGTTACAAGAAATGTCTTCGCCGACTTCTGCGTAAGTAAGGTCATCGTTGAATACAGATGGGGTGGAAACCTGAAGGATCTCAGAGCACAGGTTGGAGTGAGTGATGCGGCCTTCAATAGGGTTCGCTGCATTCACGGTGTCTTCATACATGATGTATGGGTAACCGGACTCAAACTGGATTTCTGCCAGGGTCTGGAAGAACTGACGCGCGTTGATCTTGGACTTGCGGATGCGGTCATCATCAACCATCTCGTCGTAGTGCTCAGTGATGGAGACGTCTGCGAAAGGCTTTCCGTAAATGCGCTCCACATCGTATGGGGAGAACAAGTACATGTCATCGTTGCGCTTAGCTAGCTCGAAAGTGACGTCCGGGATAACAACACCCAAGGACAGGGTCTTGATGCGGATCTTCTCGTCAGCATTCTCACGCTTGGTGTCTAGGAAGGACAAGATATCTGGGTGGTGCGCGTTAAGGTACACAGCACCGGCACCCTGGCGAGCACCCAACTGGTTGGCGTAGGAGAAGGCATCTTCTAGAAGCTTCATCACAGGGATGACACCGGAAGACTGGTTTTCAATCTTCTTAATTGGTGCGCCGGACTCACGAAGGTTAGACAAAAGCAATGCCACGCCACCGCCACGCTTGGACAGCTGAAGAGCAGAGTTGATGGAACGTCCAATAGATTCCATGTTGTCTTCAATACGCAGCAGGAAGCAAGATACTGGCTCGCCGCGCTGTGCCTTACCGGAGTTCAGGAAGGTTGGGGTTGCTGGCTGGAAACGGCCAGACATGATCTCATCAACCAAGTTTTCAGCTAGTGGGCGGTCGCCATCAGCAAGGGTCAGGGCAACCATGCATACGCGGTCTTCGAAACGCTCAAGGTAGCGACGTCCGTCGAAAGTCTTCAGGGTGTAGGAGGTGTAGTACTTGTATGCACCGAGGAAGGACTGGAAGCGGAACTTGAATGCATATGCACGCTTGAATAGTTCCTTGATGAATTGGAAGTCGTACTTGTCCAACACGATTGGATCGTAGTACTTGTTATCAACCAGGTAGTCGATCTTTTCCTGAAGATTATGGAAAAAAACGGTGTTCTGGTTGACGTGCTGCAGGAAGTACTGGTTTGCAGCCTCGCGGTCCTTATCAAACTGGATCTTGCCGTTGTCATCGTAAAGGTTGAGCAACGCGTTGAGAGCGTGGAAGTCCATTTGGTCTCCGCGTGGCACGACGGTGGTTCCCGATGCAGTCAAAGGAGTGTCCCTTTCAAAAGAGGTGAAAACAGTGTGGTGTTTAATTTAGTTTTTAGGTTTATCTCGATGTAACTGGTTCTTGTGGTTCCAGTCCAAGAGCTTGGGCATTGTGGATTAGTCCTCCACGAAGGATACTCACATCCTCTTCGTTGCCCATCAACTCGAAACGGTAGACATAGGGCACTTTACATTTCTTAGAAATGATCTCGCCGGCCAGCCCGAAATCAGCGCCGAAGTTGGAGTTTCCACCTGCTACGACAGCTTTGATAAAGCTTCGGTTGTGTTCATCGTTAAGGAATCTAATGACTTGCGGTGGCACGGGCCTAGAGTTTTCACCTGTCATAGATACCCCACCGCCGTAGGTCGGTGTGATCAATACATATGGCTCATTGACTTTCAATGGCTCCTCGCCTCTTGTGAGGGGGATGCGCACGTTTGGAAAGTCCAGCTTTTGTACGAAACGATGCGTGTTGTCGGTGGCCGAGGAAAAATACACGATGAGCATCCTCGAACTCACTTCCCTTCTAAATACCGCTTGTGTGCAAGTGTAGTGCGCTTACACATGCCAACGTGATTTCCATAGCTGCGGAAAAACACATTGAGTTTTTCTTCTCCACAAGTTTCAAAGCCATACATTGGTGAAAATAGTGGAGAAATACGAAACGCCGCCAAATAGTAGGCGACGAACATGGGGAAGGCCACAATTACTGTGGCATTAAATGGCGCACATGTTCGATTGAACACAGTGTGCCACAAGGCGTACTTTAAGCTGCTGCAGTAGCCATTTCACGGATGCGCTCTGGGCGGAATCCGGACCAGTGAGAGCCGTCTGCAACAACGACCGGAGCCTGCAGGTAACCCAACGCAAGGACATACTCACGTGCTTCTTCATCAAGGCTGATATCAATGAGATCGTACTCAAGACCAGCGCGGTCAAGGGCCTTCTTGGTGGCGTTGCACTGGACGCAAGCTGGCTTGGTGTAAACGGTGATTGCCATTTTTGGACCTTCCCTTTTCGGTGTTAGCGGATAACGCTAACGCCTCATCTCACTTTTTTAGATCTGTTTTTAAAGTCTTTGTATCGCTCAAAGCGACACCACAGACACTATACTTTGTGGTGAATTAGTGCAACTAGCACTATATATAGTAGTTACACGGTGAGTATTCCCAGGATGGCAGTTCTTCAGCCACCACATGTAGCGATGAGCCACCGATTCAAACCCTCGTCCTGTAACTACATTCTTGTCATTTACCCAGCTCGCCACTGAAAACCCAAGGCGCCCGTTATAAAATCGTTATAAAAGTGTTGACTACAAGAAGTATGAAAATTCACACCTTCAGCCAACCTAGCCGGCCCCACCACTTCAACAGTCCGGCAATCCAACCGCTCAAGAAGCGTCACATGAACAAAGCGGATATACCGGGCAAAAAGAAAAATGCCCGACCATCAACAACGGGCAACAGGAATTAGAACAAAGATTTGAATCACTATAATCTTGCACACAAAAACAACCAGGCACCGAACCTTCCAAAAGAAAGGGACGATGCCTGGTTATGTGTATAAACCGTGATTAATCGAAAAGATTAACCCTGGCGAGCCTTGAAACGTGGCTCCTTCTTGTTGATCACGTAGACTTTGCCACGGCGACGCACGACCTGGGCGCCCGGCTTGTTCTTCAGCGACCGAAGGGAATTGCGTACCTTCATTCGGGCGCTCCTTTCTCTCATGCGCTATTTAAGGCTATTTTTCAGCGGCTAGATGAGCAAATAAAATTAGCACGTCTAACCAGCTATGACACGAGGAACTATCTTAACCGACAGCCGCGCTAAACTCCAAACCATTGTGTAGCACTGCTCAAGTTCCGGGCTTTTGAAAACTCGTGGAAAACACTAAACAGACATATTTGCCTAGGATGAAGTGCATGACATCGACTCAAACTGAGATCATTAATGAACTGAAAGTTAGCCCCGAAATTAACGCTGCATCGGAAGTGGATACTCGTGTACAGTTCCTGGTCGACTACCTGCGGGTATCTAAGGCAAAGGGCTTTGTTCTTGGCATTTCAGGTGGGCAGGATTCCACTCTTGCGGGACGGCTTGCCCAGTTGGCAGTAGAGCGCATTCGTGCGGAAGAAAACAGCGAAGATTATGTTTTTTACGCAGTTCGTTTGCCGTACGCAATCCAGGCTGATGAGGACGATGCTCAGGTTGCTTTAGAGTTCATCGCGCCGGATAAACAGGTAACCATCAACGTCAAAGATGCAACAGATGCTACTGATGCCACCGTGGCTGCCGCATTAGAAATCCCGGAGCTTAGCGATTTCAACCGGGGCAATATTAAAGCTCGCCAACGCATGATTGCCCAGTACGCCATTGCCGGCCAGCTTGGCTTGTTGGTTATTGGAACGGATCACGCTGCAGAAAATGTCACTGGGTTTTTTACTAAATTCGGTGACGGTGCGGCCGATCTGCTCCCTTTAGCGGGTCTGAGCAAGCGTCAAGGCGCAGCCATTTTGCAGCATTTAGGGGCTCCGGAAAGCACGTGGTTGAAGGTCCCCACCGCTGACCTGGAGGAAGATCGCCCAGCCCTTCCAGATGAGGAAGCGCTAGGCGTGAGCTATTCAGATATTGATAATTATCTGGAAAATAAGGAAAATGTCAGCGAGCAAGCACAGCAACGCATCGAGCACCTGTGGAAAATTGGTCAGCACAAGCGCCACCTGCCTGCTACCCCGCAGGATAAATGGTGGCGATAAAAGGTGCGGGAGGGAGGCGTCGATAAGCAAAATGCTTTTCGACGCCAGCCGGCTAGTAGCGCTCCGGCTCCTCCCCTAACGCGAATTCGCGGCCGGTAACCTCGTTAGGCGTAATGCGCACGTAATTATACTTCAGCGTTGGAATCCACGGCTTCAGATCAAGGGTATCGGCGTAGGCGATCTCATCGATTTTGCGCACAATTTCCGCAGTTCCACGAACAACCACAGACCAGGCCATACCGTCTTTGACCTCATCGGCTTCAAACAACACATCATGGTTGAGGTTTATGCTAAAAAGTTTGTTGCCCTCGGCGGTTCTGAGGTAAATCACACCTTTATCAACGATGAAGTTGACGGGGAAAATATCCATATCATCGCTGCGACGAACCACAACACGACCCAGGGAAACCGACTGCAAGCGCTCCAAGGCTTCCTGTTCATTGAGGATGTTGACTGGGTTGTCCATTGTTATCTCCACTCCCACAGAAAAACTACGAAAAGGGTTATCCGGTACTAACCAGCCTAGTCCTCAATTGCACCTCTTGAGCGGCTTAATGCACCCGCACTGCAGTACGACCATGCAGCTTTCCAGCCATTAAATCCTCGCCAGCCTGCGCCACATCTTTGACATCAATGACAGTGGTCATATCATCTAGCACCGCGGTATCAAGATGTTCCGACAGTAACGCCCACGCACGTCGACGCAGCTCACGGGGTGCATCGACAGAGTTAATGCCCACCAAATGCACACCGCGAAGAATAAACGGCAACACTGTTCCCGGCAGATCCGGTCCCTGTGCCATTCCGCACGCCGTGACAATTCCGCCCCATTTTGTCTGCGCAATCGCATTGACAAGTGTGTGGGATCCCACTGAATCCACTACACCCGCCCAACGCCCCTTCTGCAGCGGCCGACCCTTTTCAGAAAGCTCCGCGCGATCAATGATGTCGCTTGCGCCCAAGCTGGTCAGGTATTCGGCATGCGCTTCTCGACGCCCCGTTACCGCAACCGTCGTATACCCCAACTTATTCAGCAGGTGAAGTGCAATCGAACCCACACCACCAGTTGAACCGGTTACCAGAATCTCCCCATCCTCCGGCTTGACCCCCTGATCCACCAAAGCATTCACTGACAGCGCAGCCGTGAAACCTGCAGTTCCCAACGCACCTACCTGCTGCGCGGAGAAGTTAAATGGAATGTGCAGCAATGGTTCAGACGGCACTTTCAATCGCTGCGTGAAACCTCCATGCCGGTTCTCCCCCAAACCAGCGCCATTCAGCACCACTTCATCACCACGACCAAAGCGAGGATCAGCACTTTCAATCACAGTGCCCACCACATCGATACCCGGGATCAGCGGCACAGTGCGCACCACTCCCTTATCACCCTTCAGGGCCATCGCATCCTTGTAATTCAAGCTGGACCAACCAACCTCAATTAGAACGTCGCCTTCTCCCAAAAAGGATGGATCAGAGAAAGTGTCCTGGTAGGAGGTAGTGAAATTTCCATCCTCATCCTGGCTGAGAACAACGCTATTGATCGGGCCTTCAGAAAATATGTGAGCTGGAGTCATAGCCCCCGAGTGTAATGAAAATTGTTCGACCGGGGTATGGGATTTTGGGCCGGGAATCTGAGGTGGAAGCTTCCGGGAGGCAGGCGCTTAACGGGAGGATTGGCACACAGATAAACAAACGCTAACAAAAATCTATTACACATAGAAGAGTTCTATGACTTAATCCACAATGTGATGCAAATCATTGACCTTCACCCCGGACCAAGCGCTTAATGAAGGCAAGCCTAACTTAACTAGTAGATAGGATTGCAATGACCGAATCGCAAGATCTCGCCGCATTCGTGGAAGCTGCCAAACTCGATGATGCAAGCCCCGAAGCCGTAGAGCAATTGAAAATCAGAGTGCTAGACACCGTAGGCGTTGCCATTGGCGCACTGGATGCCGAACCGATTGTCGCCATTCGAGGACTCCTGGAAGACCTCGGGGGAACTGAACAGTCAACACTCATTGGCGGTGGCAAGACCACTCCGGAACGTGCAGCATTTTTCAACAGCGCATTAAGCCGCTACCTCGACTTCATGGACGCCTACCTAGCAAAAGGCGAAACCAACCACCCCTCAGACAACTTCGGCGCAGTGCTCGCTGCAGCCGAAAGCGTTGGTGCTTCAGGAAAAGACCTTCTCACCGCATTCGCCGTGGCCTACCAGGTACACACCAGACTTTCAGATGTCGCACCAGTTCGCGCCAAAGGTTTCGACCACACCACTCAAGGAGCTTTCGCAGCGGGCGCGTCGGCTGCCAAAGCGCTGGGCTTACCAGCAGATCAAATCGCCAACGCACTGGCCATCGCAGGAACAGCCAATGTTGCACTTCGTGTCACTCGCACTGGAAACTTGAGCCACTGGAAAGGTCTTGCATACCCACACGTATCCAAAGAAGGAACCTGGGCAGCACTGCTGGCAAGCCGGGGTATTACCGGACCGGAAGAAGTCTTCGAAGGCAACAAGGGATTCAAAGAGTCCGTCTCTGGTCCTTTCGAGATCGATTGGTCCAAGGAAGACTTGGAAAGCGTTAAGCGGACCATCATCAAGAAACACAACGCGGAAATTCACTCGCAGTCAGCACTTGATGCAGCCCAAGAAATTCGTGCACAAGAAGGCTTCAATGTGGACAACATTGAAAAGATTCACCTGACTACTTTCGACGTCGCCTACTCCATCATTGGTGGCGGCGAAGAAGGCGACAAACAGCTTATTCGCACCAAAGAAGAAGCCGATCACTCACTGCCGTGGATGCTCGCTGTAGTTCTGCTGGATGGTCAACTTAATCCCGAACAGTACGAACCATCACGCATCGTTGCTGATGATGTACAAACCTTGATGAAGAAGATCGAAATCACACCGTCAGATGAATTCTCTGATCGCTTCCCTGACCACATGCCAGCTGACCTAGAAGTCACACTCACTGATGGCACGGTGTTCAAAGCTTCACAAGATAGCTACTTGGGCTTCCATGACAATCCTCTGGATTGGGACAACGCGCGCAAAAAGTTCGACGCCCTAGTTACGCCTTTTACGGACGAAGCACTGCGCGAGGAAATCGCCACGATCATTCACGAGCTCGATAGCCGTCAAGTCTCTGAACTCACAGAAGCCCTAGCCAAAGTCTCCACCGCCCGAAGCTAAAACTTTTTGAAAGGAGCTCATCATGAGCAACGCAGTACCCCACAACGTTTCCTTCAACTTTGTTCCCCGCGCTTACCGTCCAGAAAAGCCCCGCACTTTCGGCATGACAGAAATTCGTGCACCGTACTACTCCACCTTTGGCACCCGACACCTCCAGGATGTCTTCGATGTCGCAGGCCAATGGGTGGACGGCATCAAATGGGCAGGTGGTTCCTTCTCCCTGGTACCGACCGAGCAGGTGCGTGCTTTTAGCGACATCGCTCACGAAAACAATGCTTATGTTTCTTCCGGTGGCTGGATCGAAACTGTGCTCCGCTACGGCGACGACGCAGTTGATCATTACTTAAAGGAAGCCAAGGAAGTAGGCTTCGATGTTATTGAAATTTCCACCGGATTCATCATGCTCAACACTTCAGGTCTTCAGCGCTTGGTAGAAAAGGTGGTCAAGGCTGGACTCAAAGCAAAACCTGAACTGGGTCTTCAGATTGGTTCTGGTGGTGACTCCGGTGAGGCTGAACTTGCAGCTGAAGGAAAGAAAGACATCGGCGACCTGGTTGACCGCGGCAAGAAAGCCCTCGACGCGGGTGCTTCCATCATCATGATCGAATCCGAGGGCATCACCGAAAACGTCACCGAGTGGGATACCGGCGCTGCCGCATCCATTATTAACGGACTCGGATTAGAAAACGTTATGTTCGAAGCCGCCGACGGCCCCGTCTTTGAGTGGTACGTCAAAAACTACGGCAACGAATGCAACCTGTTCGTAGACCACAGCCAGATCCTTCAGCTTGAAGGGCTTCGTCAAAACATCTGGGGCAACAAGAGCACCTGGGGACGAGTAATCAACCCCGCGCCTTAACTCCAATTGAAAAAAGCCACTGATTTTTATCAGCGGCTTTTCTTTGTGGAGCTAACGGGATTCGAACCCGTGACCCCCACACTGCCAGTGTGGTGCGCTACCAGCTGCGCCATAGCCCCGTTTTTCAACTCCTGTTACTCTAGCCGAGCGATGTTCAAATAACCAAATCGCCCACATTGATACACGAATTAAAGCAAAAATCCCCCTGACCGCCCACAATAAGTAGAAAGTCAGGGATCTGATTCCTCCCAACTCTTACAATTTTGCTTGCTCTCCTAGAAGCAACCAACTGGGCTTTAATTACCGTCATTTACAGGCCGTTTAAGCGACCGAAATTTCCATGTGCGAATCTGTGGGTCCACTTTTCTAACCCTAAACCTTTAAGTTGTGGACTTCACTTCATCTGGCGACCAAAAACGCTTATTCCGAAGTTTGTTTTGGCCACATATGCCGGCATCTATGCCTCCAAATTTACTCTGACGGCCAAGAACCTCTGTAGCTTCCATAGATTTGGTCGTATATGCCGGTTTTGGGGAGTTGCCCTAACTAGGTCGTTAAAAACTAACCCCTGTTGCAGTCCGGGAACCGCTATTAGTCCCTCTGAATCCCGAAGTTCACGAACAAATTCCCAGTTCATATACATTTCTTTAAGGAAAGCAGGCTGCAGCTGTGAAAGGCACCTAAAACTCTCCACAGAAAAATCCCCCTGACCACCCACATCACATGGGCAGTCAGGGGGATTTATTTCCTGCTATATCAGTTCTTTAGGAAGCTAGAACAGTGGTGATCCAGTCAGAGATGTTGCCTTCAACATCCTTGCCGTCTTGGAGGACGCGTGGTGAGGACAGGCTGCCGGTTTCTTCGGTGAGCTGCTCGCCGTTTGCGGTAGCAAGATCGTATGCGCGCTGGATGTTGTCGCCGTTGCGGATTGCATCAACTACGGAGGAGTCTGCACCGAGTGCTTCGACACCGTCTGCGAAGTCTTCATCGGACCACTGGTTGTAGATCTCGGACTGGTCTTCCATGAGGAAAGCGCGGAAGTTCCAGTAGAGGGTTGCATCGTTGGAGTCAGCTACAGAAAGTGCGGCTGCCAGTGCGTGGGTGGAGTGTCCGTCGATGTTGTCGCGGTCGAGGAAGTTCAGTGGCTTGATTTCGACGATGAGGTTGCCGTCTTCGATTTGGGTTTTCATGTCACCATCGGTGGCGATGGAAAGCTCAGAGCAGTGAGGGCAGGAGAAGTCCTCAAAGAGCTGTACTGTCTTTGCATCGTCGGAGGCGTTTGCGGAGGTCAGTGTGATGGAGTCGGATCCTACTTCCATGGCCAGGGAAGTGTCGACGTAGTCGCGGTCACCGAGTTTCGCAGCCTTTGCTCCCTGGCCTTGAACCACGATGAAACCAACGACGACAATTGCGATGACGACGATGGCTACTAGTGCCCAGAGGAAGTTTTTGCTTCCACCCTGGTTTGGATTCTGAACTTTGTTGCTCACTTGTTGCCTTACTTTGATCTATTGTTTCCCAAACGCCCCGCGGAAAACGGGTGTTTTAAAAAGTCCAACGCTGCATATCGCTTTTGGGCAGCATCGGCTACTTCTTCGACCTTAAACCATGCGCACTTTATTTGACACGTCCACTAGTTGCTCGAGACGAGATTCACAGGAGATCTTTCTAGTTCTTGTGAATCTTGTCAGCGATACCCCAGCCTTTGATACCCCAGCCTTTATTGCCCTAGTACTTCACTGACTAAGGCTTGGGCTTCTTTTTGTACCTGCGCTAGGTGTTCTGCGCCCTTGAATGATTCGGCGTAGATTTTGTATTTATCTTCCGTGCCGGATGGGCGTGCTGCGAACCAGGCGTTTTCGGTGGTGACTTTCAATCCACCGATTGCTGCGCCATTTCCGGGGGCTTCGGTGAGCTTAGCGGTGATTGCTTCGCCGGCTAGTTCGGTGGCGGTGACCTGTTCTGGGGACAGTGCCTTCAGAATTGCCTTTTGTTCGCGGTTGGCTTCTGCATCGGTGCGGGCGTAGGCAGGTGCACCGAATTCTTCGGCTAGTCCTGCATAACGCTGGGATGGGGTCTTGCCGGTTACGGCGATGATCTCAGCTGCTAGAAGATCCAAAATGATGCCGTCCTTGTCGGTGGACCAGGTGGTGCCGTCCATGCGGAGGAAGGATGCGCCTGCGGATTCTTCGCCACCGAATCCGATTTCGCCGGAGATCAAACCTGGGACAAACCACTTGAATCCGACTGGAACCTCAACAAGGGTGCGGCCAAGCTGTGCCACAACGCGGTCAATCATGGAGGAGCTGACCAGGGTCTTGCCTACTGCGGTGTCGGCGGACCAGCCTGGGCGGTGAGCAAAGAGGTACTCAATTGCTACGGCGAGGTAGTGGTTGGGGTTCATCAGGCCAGCGTCTGGGGTGACAATGCCGTGGCGGTCGGCATCGGCATCGTTGCCGGTTGCCACATCGTATTTGTCACGGTTGTCAATCAATGAGGCCATGGCGTGTGGGCTGGAGCAGTCCATGCGGATTTTACCGTCGGTGTCCAGTGTCATGAAGCGGAAGGTGGCATCTACGTGTGGGTTGACCACGGTCAGATCTAGACCGTGAGTTTCTGCGATCGCGCCCCAGTAGTCCACGGAAGCACCACCCATGGGGTCTGCACCGATGCGCACGCCTGCTTTGCGAATGGCTTCGATATCGACCACGTTGGGCAGATCAGCGATGTAGTTTCCCTTGAAGTCATAAGGGGTCGCCCGCTCATCGAGTACGCCTGTAACTGGTACGCGTTTTACATCGGCAAGGCCACCGCGGAGAAGCTCATTGGCACGGTTTGCGATCCAATCTGTGGCATCTGTATCAGCAGGACCACCGTTAGATGGGTTGTATTTGAAGCCACCATCACGCGGAGGGTTGTGGGATGGGGTGATCACAATGCCATCAGCAAAGGGGCGTGAAGGTCCTGCGGCGCCAAGGATGATGCCGTCGTTGTGGCGCAGGATCGCATGCGAGACTGCCGGTGTCGGGGTGTAGCGGCCGGCGGCGTCGACAAGCACTTCTACCTCGTTGGCAATGAGGACCTCAAGCGCGCTGATCATCGCAGGCTCGGACAGCGCGTGCGTATCGCGTCCGATGAACAGCGGCCCGACCCAGTTTTTAGGCTGCTGATTACGGTAATCAACGATTGCCTGGGTGGTGGCCAGGATATGGCCCTCATTGAACGCGCTATCCAGCGCGGAGCCACGGTGCCCGGAGGTGCCGAAAGCGACCTGCTGGTCTGGGTTATTGACATCGGGCTTGCGGGTGAAATAAGCGGTGACAAGCTCTGCGATGTCAATGAGATCTTCCGGTTGGGCTAGTTGCCCGGCGCGTTCGTGTGCCATGGTTGCTCCTTAGAAAAATTATTGCTTGCTATTCATCTTCCCCTCAAAAGCATTTGTGCGCAGTAGAAGCGAGAAACTTCACGGAGTAGGGTCTTTTAACGTGCATAAATTGATCCAAGGATTAGGCGTTGGCATAGGTGCCTCGCTGGGGGTCTGTGCGCGCCTTGCGCTGACTTTATGGCTCGGCGATTCCGCCTTGCCCATCCTGGGGATCAATATTGTGGGCGCGTTTCTAATGGGCTGGTTGCGCCCCAACGCGTTCTGGGGCACAGGTTTTCTGGGCGGCTTCACCACCTTCTCAGCCATGATGCTTAACGACGCCTCCTTCTACTTCTTCACCGCTTCGGGCTGCATTCTTGCCTGGTTGGCTGGGGATCGGTTGGCTAAATGATCTTCCTGTACGCAGCTTTCGGCGGTTTCTTTGGTGGCTTTTTGCGCTGGACGCTGGCGCAATTATTCCCAGGTAAAAGAGCGACTTTGACAGCTAATACCTTGGCATGTTTTGTTGGTGGGTTTGTCGTCTCATTAGAACTACCCCACCTCTATACCGCTTTGTTAATCGCAGGTTTTTGCGGCGCTTTGTCCACGTGGTCCACATTGGCTAAAGAGCTCGGTCAGCTAATTAATGACAAGAAATGGTGGCCGATGTTGGGCTATCTCAGTCTGACTTTTGCGCTTGGCTATTTGGCTGTTTTTCTAGGGATGCGGTTCTAAAATATTAAAGCATGAATCGTTCAACAATCTCACCCATTGAAGCTCGGCGTGAATTTCGACGTGGCTTAATCGAACCCACTTCTGGCTGGTCTGCAGGTTTCGCCCAAGCCAACCTGATTTCCCTGCCACAAGATTTGGCATATGATTTCTTGCTGTTCGCACAGCGCAATCCCAAGCCCTGCCCTATTTTGGAAGTCTTAGACGCCGGTGAAACCTTTGGTGGGATTTTTGGGTCAAACTCTGCGGAAGCAGACATCCGCACCGATGCACCCCAATATCGTATTTATGAACACGGCGAGCTTATCGATTCCCCTTCCAACGCAATTGACTATTGGCGCGATGACCTAGTCAGTTTCCTCATTGGTTGTTCTTTTACTTTTGAACACCCCATGGTCCAAGCAGGAGTGCCCGTGCGCCACCTTTCCGCAGGACGAAATGTCCCCATGTATGAAACCTCACTCCCCTGCCGACCAGCCGGTTCTTTGTCTGGAAATCTCGTGGTTTCACTGCGCATGATCCCAGCTTCTCAGGTTGCCGATGCCGTTCGCATTACCTCTAGGTACCCTGCAGTCCACGGAGCTCCCATCCACATCGGTGATCCTTCTCTAATTGGAATCTCCGATATTAACGCCCCAGATTTTGGTGATGCTCCCCTCTCCGAACCAGGCGACATCCCCGTGTTTTGGGCCTGCGGAGTTACACCTCAAGCAATGGTGATGTCTTCTAAACCACCGCTCGCGATCACTCACGCACCCGGCCACATGTTGATCACCGACGCCCCAGATTTAGGTTTCCAGGTGCCTTAAAGAAAGGCTACGAGTGCCACGATAATCAGTGGCACCGCAATTAGTGAGACAGCTAAGACTTTGCCCCAGGTATGGGCAATATTGAAGGTGTAATTCATGCCCATGCCTGTATCCACCAGAATCCGGTTATCGTCGGGATCATTGTAGAAAATTCCCCACATCTTCCCATCCCGGGCAGGCATGGGGTATTTCTTTGCCAAACTAGTCGTTGTTTTCCCGAGCACCACCAATAGAACAATCGTGGCAGCAATGATTCCAATGAGTCCGATGACAAATCCTCCCCGCAATGGATGTGGACGGAACTCGTTGAGGATCATCACCAAAATCAGAGTGTTGAGCACAAACATATACCAGCCGATATGTGTGTTGGTGGCCTTATAGGTCTCCCACTGCCGGTGTGCTTCATTAGCGGTTTTTGCCCCGCCACGCTGCGTAATCGCTTGAGACTGCATGATCAATAACGCCTGCATGCCCAATATTGTAAGCACCATAATTCCCGGCCCAATTAGGAAAAATGAGAGGAACGTACCCACTGATTTCGGCGACCAATTATCCGCTTCCCCCGAACCATTCCAATGCACAGGCATCGGATCTGGCAACGACGGGTAATACACAATCAAACCGATCCCCACCAACACCACAGTCACTGCAATCGTAGCGATCAGCCACGTCCAATTGAAAGGCAGCTTGGGCAGGTTAGGCAATTCTTCGGCGCGAGTGTTCACGATGGCCACCATAGCAATAAGTAAAGTGCCTTCACCCCATGTTGGGTGAAGGCACTTTACGGTATAAGAATGTTTAGGTTATGAACGAACCTCTGCAGGCTCAGCTTCTTGCTCGGAGACGGTTGCTTTATCAACAGCAGCGCCGCCCTTTTCTGCAGCATCCCAGACATCCTGCTCCAGAATGCCTTCGCGCTTAGCAACGATCGCAGGAACCAGAGCCTGGCCAGTCACGTTGGTTGCAGTACGACCCATATCAATGATTGGTTCGATCGCCAGCAACAGACCAACACCAGCAAGTGGCAGACCCAAGGTAGACAGAGTCAAGGTCAGCATGACGGTTGCGCCGGTGGTACCTGCAGTTGCAGCAGAACCCAAAACGGACACGATCATAATCAGTACGTAATCCATGATGCTTAAGTCAATGCCGTAGAACTGTGCCACGAAGATAGCGGCAACAGCTGGGTAGACAGCAGCGCAGCCGTCCATCTTGCTGGTCGCACCCAGTGGGATAGCAAAGGAAGCGTACGCAGATGGAACACCCAAGGACTGCTCAGTAACGCGCTGGGTAACTGGCATAACGCCCATGGAGGAACGGGTAACAAAGCCAAGGCTTGTGACAGGCCAAACGCGCTTGAAGAATCCAAGAACAGGAATTCCATTGAGCTTCAGCACGACTGGGTAGATAACGAACATGACGATTGCCAGACCAACGTAGATCGCAAGAACAAACTTGCCCAATGAGCCAAGCGCAGACCAACCATACGTTGCAACAGCATTACCGATCAGCGCAGCGGAACCAATTGGAGCCAGGCGAATGATCCACCACAGCACGATCTGGATGATCTTGAGGAAGGACTCGGTGAACTTCAAGAAAGGCTCAGCGGACTTGCCAGCCTTCAGAGCGGCAACACCAATCGCGATGGAGATCACCAGGATCTGCAGCACGTTGAAGGACAGGTTCACTCCAGAGCTCTCGCTGTAAGAACCAGACAGTCCCAAAATATTCGCTGGAATAATGGACTGGATAAAGCCAAGCCAGCTGCCCACACGAGAAGGATCAGCAGCGTTGGAAGCATCAACAGTGGATCCCACACCCGGCTGCATAATCAGACCAACGGCAATACCTGCGAGCACTGAGAAGAATGCCGTAATGGCAAACCACACAAGAGTTGATACTGCGAGACGAGCAGCGTTAGCAACCTCACGCAGCTTCGCCACGCTGGTAACTACCGCAGCGAACACTAGCGGTGGAACCATAACCTTAAGTAAGGAAACATAAGCAGAACCGACGCCACTAAGTAGACCAGTAAGCCAGCTAGCTTCACCGTCTGCAGCGCCAGTGTCCATTCCGCGGGCAACTAGTCCGAGGATAAGACCAATAATGAGGCCGGCGATGACCTGGGCACCAAAGCCTGTCAGCCAGCGAGGAAGGCCGAAGCGTCCCTTTTGTGCAGTCGCGTTAGCCACGGGTAGCACTCCTTGAGTTGAGCGGTTGAATTGAATTCATTAACTGTAACGCTCTAGACAGAATTTTATTGCATTAGTGTGATCAAACTAACCGATGTTGTCTATTTTAAATAGACAACTTAGTACAGAAGTTAAGCGAAAGCCCAGCTCAGCGTCATTTCATAAAGATAGACAAATAAGTCTATCCCCCAAGTTCTTAATTGCAGAACACGCCATTGATCTTGAAGCGTTTATCGCTTGTTTAAGGGCTCGAGATCTTCGCATGACCTTTTATATGAAGCAGCCCCTGAAAACCTCTTAAAAGCGCTTCTGGGGAGGTATGACTTTTAGGGTTCGGCGCCAAAATTTAAACCCGACCAAACCAGGAGACCCAGAATCTTCAAAATCTTAAATGTTGGGTCTCTGTGTTTGGTATTGACAGCGATACACCAAACCAGGAGACCCACAAACGTCGAAAACGTGATTTCTGGGTCTCTGTGTTTGGTCTTATGCCACCAAGGACACGACCAAGCACACGAACACCTAAACCCACACGAGGCAAACAGCTATTTCAGCACTAATGTGGCTCAAGTCGGATCCCACCGCGAATGTCCCACCCCACATACCTCTTGACACAAAGATGGGGCCTTCCACAACATTTGGAAGGCCCCATCTTTTACTAAGCACGAACGCTAGTCCGTGATTGCATCCAACGGTGGTGTTCTGGACGCCTTAACGGCAGGCCATAGTGCGGCAACAACTCCCACTACGGCAGAACCAACAAGCATCAACAAAACCTGATCCCATGGGACTGAGACTGGGGCATCAAGGCCTTCGCCTGACATCACTGTTACAAACGCCCAGCCCAATCCAAGACCAATGGCAATACCAATCACGGCACCATAGATTGCGATCTGCACCGATTCGAGGGTGATCATGGTTCGGATCTGTCCCCTCTTCACACCAACTGCGCGGAGCATTCCGATTTCTTGGCGGCGTTCAATGACGTTCAATGCAAGAGTGTTGATGATGCCGATGACCGCAACGATCACGGACAGCGCGAGCAATGCGTACAAGATGTTCATCATCGTATCGATTATGGCGACAGTTTCACCCGCGTATTCAGTTGCCGATTTCACTGAAATAACAATGTAATCAGCCACTGCCTCTTCCAGGTTGGTGCGCAGCTGCTCTTGATCAAAGCCTTCTTCGCCGTCAACCAGCATCATCTGTGGCACGCCTTGGTCAGCAACAGGAGTATCTGCAAAGGAGCTGTCGGAAATCATCATATTGCCAACTGCGTCATTTCCCGTGAAGGTACCAAGCAGTTCTACCTCGCCTATTTGCTGTCCCGCAGCTTCCAAAGACAAAGTATCGCCGACTTCCCAACCATTTTGCTCTGCAAAGGCCTGGGTAGCCACGAAACCGGGGTTGCTTAAGTCCAGGGAACCATCGATGCTTTCGGTGCTGATGACTTTGCTCAAGTCACCGTCGCCGGTAAAGCTAAGAGCTTGTCCGAACTGGCTGTATGACGCTTGTCCCTCGACTGATGCTGAGTTCATGGAAACCATCACAACATCGGCTACGCCTTCAGCATCTCGGACATCGTTTACTGATTCCTTCGGCATGGTGATGGCACCATTGGTTGGTCCCTGCAGGATGTAATCAGCGGTGTATTGCTCTTCCATCATGTCGGACACAGCGTCTTTCATTGTCGCTGACAACATGCCAATGGCAGTCACGAGTGCAATACCCAGGGTCAACGCGAATGCGGTGGTTGCTGTACGGCGTGGATTTCGTTTGGAGTTGGTTGCCGCCAAACTTCCCACGCTGGCAAAAGGTGCACCTAGGATCCTGCCCAATCCACCCACAACTGGCATGGATAGCGCTGGAGAGAAGAAGAATGTGCCGACGATGACAAACAGTGCACCTGCACCAACCAGGATGGAACGGGTTCCGGTGGAGGAATCTGTCATCATTGCGCCAGCGACGGCAAAAATAATTCCTAATGCCAAGATGATGCCACCGGTGATGGTGCGTCCCATCATGGAACGCACGGTGGTGGTTTCCATGTTGCGCATTGCTTCCACAGGTTTTACTTCACCTGCACGTCGTGCCGGAGCCCACGCGCTGATAATCGTGACCACTGTGCCCAATACAAGTGCGGTGATTACTGCACTTGGTGTCAGCCCAACGCTAGAGCCCATCGGCATGCCAAAGTTGTTGAGCACTGCCGAAATAATGGCGACAAGTCCCATGCCACCAAGCACACCCAGCGCTGAGCCAAAGAGTCCAACGATACTTGCTTCGAGCACGACAGATCTGGTGATTTGTCCAGGTGATGCACCCAATGCGCGCAGTAAGGCAAATTCACGCATGCGCTGCGCCACGATCATGGAGAAGGTGTTGGCAATGATGAATGTGCCAACGAGCAACGCAATCAGGCCGAAGGCAACGAGGAAGTACTGCACGAAGCTTAGGGCTTGCGTGATCATTCCTGTGGCTTGTTCGACTAATGCTTCGCCAGTTTCTACATCAAAATTAGGGCCTAGTTCGGAGGAGAGGGCGTCGACAAGCGCCTGTGGCGTGGTGCCTTCTGCAGCCGACAAGGTTACGCCGGGGACGGTAACCCCGTCGGTGTAGCGCTCCAGGTAGCCGTCCTCGGACATCATGAGGTTCAGTGCGCTTGCTGAATCCGTTTCGGTGCTGGTCAGGCCTGTAATGGAGACGTTGTAGCGGCCGCTGGAATCAACGACGAGGATGGAATCACCTACACCTAGACCATTGGCTTCGGCTCCTGCTTGGGAGGCAAGCACTTCTTCAGTGCCGGTTGGCGCATCGCCTTCAACTAGCTCCGGGGCTTTCGCCACCGCCTGCTCAGCGTCATAATAAATGCTTAAGCTGGAACCGCCTGTAGTTTGAATGGCTTTGGAATCACCATCGGCTAACACGACAGATTGTGATGCATTGATATTGACGTTGCTCACACGCTCATCCGCACGCAAAGACTCCACTGTCTCAACGGGGACACCTTGAACATCGGATTCAGCGCTTGCTGAAACAACCACGTCCACGCCGTCGAAGCTGCTGGAAATGGCCTCATCAAACGTCGAGGACAACGCATTGGTAAACATCATGGCACCTGAAACAAACGAGGTACCAAGCACAACAGCTAAAACTGTAAGAAACAGCCTAACTTTGTGCGCGCCAATATTGCGCAGACTGATTCTGCGCATTGTGGAACGGGAATTCATTAGGCAATATCCTCAATTCCGTTCATCGTGGCCAAGATGTCTTCGATGGTGGGATCAAACAGCTCATTGACAATGCGACCATCCGCCAAGAAAATCACACGATCTGCATAAGAAGCTGCTTTAGCATCGTGGGTCACGATCACGACTGTTTGATCATCCTGATCCACAGCGGTGCGCAAAATATCTAGTACTTCCTTGGAAGAGTTGGAATCCAAGTTACCGGTTGGTTCATCACCGAAAATGATTTCTGGGCGTGAGACCAATGCGCGAGCACACGCCACACGCTGCTGCTGACCACCCGAGAGTTCTGCAGGACGGTGCTTCAGGCGTTCCGTCAACCCCAGGCGCGAAGTGATCTCATCAAACCACGCCTGATCAATCTTTCGACCAGCAATATCAGTGGGAAGCGTAATGTTTTCCGATGCAGTCAACGTAGGAACCAGGTTGAACGACTGGAAGATAAAGCCCAAACGATCACGACGCAACGACGTCATCTCTTTATCCTTCAGAACGGAAAGATCCGTATCCCCGATAAACGCAGAACCCCCGGTGGCAGCGTCAAGGCCAGCCATGCAGTGCATCAACGTTGATTTGCCAGAACCTGAAGGGCCCATGATGGCGGTAAATTTGTTCTTTTCAAATTCCACATTAACGTGATCCAGCGCGGTAACGGTGGTATCACCTTGGCCATATGCCTTGTAGAGACTTACTGCGCGTGCAGCAGCTTCACCGGTCTTGTGGTTTACAGGATGGGTGGAGCCAATGTCAGTTTCTGGTGTAAAAGAAGAGTCCCAGTTTTCTTTTGCACCATTATCTGAATTGTTGGCAGGTGTGCTCGCGGCAGGGTTACTCATGAACTACGACGCTTTCCTTAAAATCATTTGTGAAAATGTCAGACTACTCAACACAGCAGCCCAGGTACTCCTGCCAGGGTACCGGAGCCATGCGACATATAAATCAGGGAAGACCCCCAATACCGCAGCGCCCTGAGTAAAGTCTCAGGCGTCATAGTGCTTTTCGACGCCACCCTCCTCTTTAGTCCACCTGTGCAGCCACAAAATCACGCAATGCCTTCTTATCGATCTTGTCGATCTTGGTCATCGGAATGTGATCAACCACGATGATTTTGGCGGGGTGTTTAAATCTGGCAACGCCAAACGCATCAAGATGTTCAGTAGTCTCAGAAACTGTTAAGGTTGTGCGCCCGGAAAGCTCTACGACAAGGCAGACATCTTCGTGCAAAACCGGATGGGACATAGCCACAACAGCGGCCCTTGAGACACCGTCAATGTAGTAGATGAATGATTCGATTTCCTCCGCCGAGATCTTTTCACCACCGCGGTTAATAATGTCTTTGTTTCGACCATGCACCACAATATTTCCGTCTGGGCGGCGGTGAATGACATCGCCGGAGGCATACCAACCATCGTGGAATGATTTTTCATTAGCTTCCGGGTTGGCGAAGTATCCTCGTGGGGTATATGGCCCGCGAGTTAAAATTTCACCTTCTTCACCCGGCGCGACATCTTCGAAGTGCTCATTGACCACTCGGACTTCATCTGCTGGGGAGATCGGGCGACCCTGGGTGGTGTTGATGACCACCTCGGAATCATCCAGCCTGGTCATATTGATTAAGCCTTCGGCCATACCGAACACTTGCTGTAGTTGGGCACCCAGCAGGCTGTTTACTTTAATGGCCAAAGAATCTGGCATCCGCGATCCACCCACCTGCAGGGTTTTCAGGCTGGTTAGATCCCCTGTGTGTTCTTGTTGCTGGTAGTCAATCCACGACTGTGCAACCGCAGGGACTAATGCGGTATGGGTTACCCCATACTTTTTAATAATTGGGAACACTTTCTGTGGATTCGGGCTTGCTGTTATCACCGTTTTAGCACCCGATAGTAAAGCGCCCAACACACCTGGGCAGGCCAAAGGAAAATTGTGGCTAATGGGCATGACCGCTAGGAACACATCTTGGTGTGTGAATTGGTTGATTTTTAGCGATGCTTTGGCGTTGTACACATAGTCGTTGTGTGTACGCACGATTAGTTTGGGCACTCCCGTGGTGCCGCCAGAAAGCAGAAATAGTGCGGGTTGATCTGCGGGTGGGTCAAGGGCATCGAAACGCTGGCGAAGGGGTTCCACCTCGTTGGGGTGCGGCGCAGCCAGCAACTCTTTGAGGTTTAGTTGCCCTGGGTTGGGGTCACCATCGATGATCACCATCTCCAGGTTGGGTACTTCTTGTGAAAGCTTTTCGCCCAGTTCACGGTGATCAAATCCACGCACCACATCGGCACTGATATAGGCCCGTGCGCCTGACGATGATGCCAGGGTTTTAAGTTCAAAATGTCGGTGGCTTGGCAACGCTAAGACTGGAAGAATACCGGCCCGTAGCATTCCCAACAGCAGCACGATAAATGATGCTGTGTTAGGCAATGCGATTATTGCTCGGTCACCGGGTTGAAAACCAAGCTGTAATAAACGGGCAGCTGTTGCATCTGCACGTTGGGTAAGTTGTGCAAAGGTGAGGTTAATTCCATGATCAGGATCAACAAGCGCGATTCGTTGGGGGAAGTTGTCGGCAACGGCAAAGATCTGTTCACCAAGGCTCCGGTTTTCCCAATAACCTGCTGCTAGATATTCCTTTTCTAGCTCTACAGGCCAGCGAGTGATACCAGATTCAATTTCCGCCAACATTGCCCCTCAATCTCCTTACATTGTCGAGCTCTTTCACTCATATGTCATGGGTTTTAATTCCTGTATATGATTTCGGCGGTACCGAATTTCAATCCTTGCGCTGTCACCGATACCGGTTTGAGCGTGATGTGATCAATGTCTTCATTATCCGCAATTTTTTGACCCAGCGTTGCCAAAATTTCTGCCAATTCAGCTGGATTTACCTTGGAGTGGCCTTCTGCGTCATGGAGCAACTGCGATCCAGAAATTGTTCGAATAACACGATCAGCATCTGCTTCAGACACCTCATGAAGGTGGATCACCGGCTGGGACACTAGCTCAGCGGTGCCTGCCAGATTACAGGTAACAACTGGCCCAAAAACAGGGTCGCGGTGTGCGCCAAGTACTAGTTGTACATCGGATGCCGGGATTGGTTGGGGGGAGGCGTCGAAAAGCGAAGATGCTAGTGTGCTGCTTGCCGCAACCTGGGGCTGCGCGGAGGCCCACTGCGCATGCCCATCCCTGGCCAAGGCTTTGACTCCGCGTGCCACGGCGGTTGGCCCAAGCACCATGGGGATGCGTTTTGCGCGGGCATCGGCGATGACTTTGTCCGTTGAGCTAGTTATCGAATCTGTTCCCAGTACGACTGGAAGCTTTCCCAAAGCGCCGGATTCTTCCACTGCGGTGGGCAAATGCACCAACGATTCCACGATGCTGTACACACCCAGTGCACTGACCCCTGGATCATTGATCACAGCTTTCATGACTTCCCAGAAGTTAATTGCCGGACGTCCAGTATCCACTGGGTTGTGCTGGAAAGTCATCGGTGGCAGCAGCGATTCAACCTGGTCGATTGTCTCTTGCCTAAGCTGCGTGAATCGGGTTGCGGCATTGAGCAAGTGATCATGCATGATCAACCCTGTGCCGGCTTGACCAGTTAGCAACGCAATTCCAGGATCACGCTGCGGTGCAAGACGTTGGTGCTCTAGCGCAATCGCCATTTCCACCATTTCTTGTTCATCTTCAGCAATTACCGCACCTGCTTGCTCCAAAACAGAACGCGTTGCATGCCAGGAAGTAGCCAAAGATCCGGTGTGGCGCTCGGCGAATTCCTTAATGTCATGCTTGCCGATCACCATGGCAACAACTGGTTTCTTCTCCACGGCGCGGCGCACCGCGGAAACAAGCCGGGGGCCATCTGGAATGGTCTCCAGGTGCAAAATGATGACGTTGGTGTTGTCATCCTCAGCTAAATAATCAACGATGTCGGCAGAGGTAACCCCTACTCCACCGCCGATTCCCACACCTGCGCTGATGCCAACGCCGCTGCGCTGCAGGCGGAAACACGTTGCATGGTTAACACCGCCAGAGGCTGAAACCACGCCAATATTTCCGCTAGGGATCTCTGCTACACCAGGCACAAAGCTTGCGTGCAAGCCAATCCCAGGAACAAAGTACCCGGAAGTATTTGGCCCCAGAATGATAATTCCGGTTTCTTTAGCTGCTTGCTGCATCTCCTCTTCATACTGATAGCCCTCGCCTTGAGCTTCCGCGAAACCACCAGCGCACAGCAATGCAGCCTTGACGCCACCTTTCGCGCAATCAGCCAACGACGCGGCCGTTGCCCCAGCTGGGATGCACAAAATTGCTAAATCAATTGGATGACCTGCAGCTGTCGATGCTTCCTCAACGCTGGTATACATCCCTTCGCCACCGCGTGGATTGATCAAAAACACCGGCGCATCGTAGCTAGACATTGCCTGCGCCATGACAGATCCCAGTTTTCCAGGGCTTGTGGATGCACCAATGATCGCCACACTTGATGGCTTCATCAGTGGCTGAAGTTGTTGTGTCATCGATATATTTGCAGTGGTCATCTTAGATCTCTCCCTGGGCAACAGCATCCGCACGTCCGGACAAAACAGCAGTTATTGCGGCATCTTCATCCGCTTGCTCAACAAGCACGACGGTTAGCTTGCGCCCAAAGCGCGCTGCCTCCGCAAGCAGGCGACGGTTGAGCGCATCGCCTCCATGAATCACGACGGTTCCAGCCGCAGGAAGCTTGTCGACGCTTTCCTCCACCGACCCCTCTGCCTCCGGGGCTGAAATAACCGTGATCCCTTCTGCATCGAGTGCAATATTGGCAACACCAGAAACCAGTTCTTTGTCTTTTAATTGCAGCACGCGATTAGGAAATGTGGTGCCAGCAATATCAAGTGAGGATTCCTCCACATCAGCACCATGCTTTGCCTGCCATGCAGCTTCAGTATTGGCCACTAACTCCGGATCTCGTTGAGCAATTCGATCTCTATTGATGGAGCGAGAGAAAAAGTGGAAGGTAAATTGCGCGGGATCCAAGTTGTCATAGTAGGTTCCAAAGTGCTCCCACCAGCTCAAACTTGGCCTAGCGGCATTTTGTACCTTGGCCACTGAGGGTTTACGTGCATCTTGGTAAGCCTGCAAAGCTGCTGGAATGTTCTCTGGCTGTTTGGCTACTTCTTGAGCCAAGATGATGGCGTCTTCCATAGCCATCTTGGTGCCAGATCCCACAGAGAAGTGAGCGGTATGAATGGCATCGCCTAAGAAAGCAACATTTCCACTAAACCAGTTTTCCGTAGCTCGAGTTTGGAAGTTGGCCCACCGAGAGTTGTTGACAACAATCTCGTGCCCATCAAGCTCTTCAGCAAACAGGGCTTCAATATATGCCTTCGATTTCATATCTGATGGGCCAGGGGGCTGCGTGACATCGAATTCATCAAGGCCCGCTGCACGCCACGTTGCTTCATCGGCTTCAACAATGAAGGTGGATAGCTCATTGCTGATGGGATAGGCGTGGACTGCGAAGTTTCCGTGTTCGCTTTTGCGATGCAAAAACGTCAAACCGTCAAAGATACGAGTGGTGGCAAACCAAATGAACTTCGCTTCTGCCTGCACAACCTCATGGCCTAAAACGTCCTCGCCGATTTCACGCCGGGTTAAAGAGTTTGTGCCGTTGGCTGCAACAATGAGATCAAAACCATCAAGCTCTGTATGGGAAGCAATGTTGGTTCCAAACTTTAGCTCCACTCCCGCTTCAGTGGCTTTTGATTGAAGTGCACGGAGGAGATCCTTGCGGTGAATTGCAGACATTCCATTGCCGGCAAAAGAGTGTTTCTCCCCTTTGTTCCACACCTCAATGGCATCCCAGTGCCGTCCCTTTTCACGCAGCACATCATCCAAAACTGGATCCGCTTCTGTGATACGACGCAGGGTGGCATCTGAGAAAACAACGCCAAATCCAAAAACGTCTTCTTCGCGGTTTCGTTCAAACAGGACTACTTCTGCGGTTGGTAGGTAGCGCTTGAGCAAAGTTGCGGCGAACAGGCCTCCTGGGCCGCCACCAATGCAGGCAATTCGAATGTTCATATCGGTCATCTTTCTTTTAGCCTTTGATTGTTTAAATCACCCAGCTAATCGGTAGGTGATCTAAGCCACCACCCAAATATAACAACCGATCTAAGTTTCGTCCATACTTTGTTACAAGTAATCTTTGCTATTCACCCCCAAACAGCACATCACCAACCGCCTCCATGGCCATTGGACCTAAATCACGGTGCATCTCCGTGAGGTAGGAAAACGCTTCATCGCCATACCAATCCTCAGGCAATAGAGCTCTTGGCATAATCGGATCCTGATAGATGAAAGAGCGGTATTCATTAACCATGCCCACACGCTTGACCAGTGCCTGCTCGGCAGTTAGAGATTCCACCCCTACCGCTAACTCCCCCTTCCAATGCTCAATGAAATTTTTATAAACTTCTGAAATTCCCGCTAAATCCCAACATGTTTCAGCCAAACGCTTGTCCTCATCAAGCGATCCACTCCACAAATTGGCAACAAAAACCACCCCATCGCCACTCCCGTATTTGGAGCGAATTTTCTCTCTAACGTCACGCGGACAGATCCACGTATTAGCGTTGAGCTGGGCAAATCCTTCCCACCGCAAGCCATTACCCAGCAGTTTGGTTTCCACCCTCCCCAACACATTGGGATCAAACATGACGGTAGTCCACCTACCTACCCAAATAGGTTGAGCTTTAGAAAAAATACGTTCACGACCGTCTTCCAGAATTTTCATTAACCGATCAGTGGCCTGATAAGAAATCTCCCGGCCATGGCGTTGCGTTTCAAACCAGCCCTCTTTACGCATCCGCGAAAGAGTCACCCTCGCAGTTGCGGGCTCAACATCAAAAAGCTCCAAGAGTTGGGTAAGTTGCCCCACCCGAATACTTCCCCCCATATAGCGAACATAGTCACCAAAAAGGTCCATAACCAGATCTTTAGGTTTAGCCATCAATTGAAAATCCTTTACTCTAAAGCCCTTTTCCTATCGAGGGGTTGTGAAACATTTGAATTTCTGATTTCATCATTCATGTTACATGTTGTTCTTATCACAGCTGTTGTGTGATTAGAGCTACCTCATTACACAATCCTGCTTGGAGTCCCCATGAACGCATCTTCTGAGAATACGACACAGATCGCCCCAACTAATCATTCCAAACCCACCAAATCAGCGGCGTGGGTTATCATCCTTTGTTTCACCGCGATTATCTTTGACGGCTATGACCTCGTGGTCTACGGCGCCGTCGTGCCTTCGCTTTTGGCTTATGAAGCGTGGGGCCTTACTCCTGTAGAAACCGGAGCGTATGGCAGTTACGCACTGGCAGGCATGTTTATTGGTGCCATTTTGGTCGGTTACCTCACCGATATCATCGGACGAAGGAAAGTATTGCTTTACTGCATCACTGCCTTCTCACTACTCATGTTGTTGTCTGCGCTTGCACCCACCCCGTTCATCTTCGGTGCAAGCCGCTTCTTGGCGGGACTTGGCCTAGGTGGTGTGATCCCCACTGCAATCGCCATTACCGTTGAGTTTTCCAAACCACACCGCAGGAACTTCAACAACGCGCTGATGTTCTCCGGCTACGCATTCGGTGGCGTTATGGCATCACTTCTAGCCATGGCGTTGTTGGAACACATTGGATTCCGAGGCATGCTGGCAATTGGTGTGCTCCCCGTTGTAACCATTGTTCCCCTCATCTTCTTCCTCCTCCCAGAATCCCCCGCGTACCTCCGAAACCGAGGTCGGATCAGCGAAGCAGAACAAATTGAAGCAAGCTATGGGCTCACTCGTGAAGCGCCCGCGGGTGAGAAAGCAGCCGAAACGGTACGTCGAGAAGCCAAAAAAGGTCGCCTGTCAACCATGTTTAGCGGCGCTACGGCGCTTGCGACAATCCTCTTTTGCCTCGCTGGAATCGCAGGCCAGACCCTAGTCTATGGCCTCAATACCTGGATGCCCCAGCTACTTATTCTCGCTGATTATTCACTAGCATCCTCACTGAGTTTCTTGCTCACCGTCAACATTGGTGCAGTGGTCGGCGTGGTAATTACTTCCTATCTGGCCGACCGATTTGGCCCGCGGATCATCACATTCTTTTCGTTTGTGTCTTCTGGCCTGGCGCTTTTGACCATGGCAACAGGCGTTGTACCGCTTGTTGGAATGTATCTGCTGGTGGCGATCGTTGGCTTCGGATCAATTGGTGCTCAAATCCTGCTCAACGGGTTTGTGGCAACCTACTACGACAATGAGACCCGCGCCTCTGCCCTGGGATTGACGTTGGGTGTGGGACGTATCGGAGCAGTGCTGGCCATTTCAGGCGGTGGTGTACTGATCGCCGCTGGCTACTCCACCTTTATTAACTTCTCAGTCTGGTCCCTCGCAGCTGTTGTGGGAATGCTCGCCGTGACTTTGGTGCCACGCGTTAAAGCCACAAAAGATTCCAAGAAACTGGATCTGGCTTATCACTAAACAACAAAACTCCCCTTGGTGTTTTTCTTTGAAAACACCAAGGGGAGTTTTTTACATATTTCCTGCTACTTACAGCGGGTACTGTTGCTTTGGATCTTCAATGGTAATCCATTTTTCTTCCGTGAACTCGCGAATAACGGTTCTGCCATCAAAGCGGCCATAACCACTGTTTTTCATACCGCCATAGGGAGCATTTGCATCGTTTTGCACAGTTGCGCCATTGATATGAACATGGCCTGCCTCAATAGCCATCGCTGCTTGCAAGGTACGGAAAGAATCAGTGCCATGGACAGCTGCTGCTAAACCGTATTCAGTATCGTTGGCCAGGCGGATCGCCTCATCGTAGCCTTTCACACGGATCACTGTGGTAATCGGTGAAAATGTCTCTTCGTGGTAAATCTGCATATCTGGGGTGACCTTATCAATCACCGAGGGGCGGTGCGCCGCACGGTCTGCATGTCCTCCCACTGCGATCTCGGCGCCCTTTGACACGGCATCATCGATCATGGCGTTAATGCGATCACCGTTTCCGGGCTGATAAACGTATCCAATTTTCACTGATGGGTCTTTGACGGGATCGCCAGTCTTAAGTTCTGCCACGCGGGCGTTAAACTTCTCGATGAACTCATCTGCAATCGATTCATCAATAATGATGCGTTCTGTGGACATACAAATTTGTCCCTGATACATGAAGGCGCCAAACACAGCGGCGTTAACGGCACCATCAACATCTGCATCGTCAAGGATCACCAACGGGGCTTTTCCACCAAGTTCCAGCAGAGCTGGCTTTAAGTTCCTACCCGCTTTTTCTGCAATAATGCGACCAACTCTGGTGGAACCGGTGAAGTTCACGCGCCTGACGGCAGGGTGTTCAATAATCGCATCTACAACTGCATCAGAGTCTTCTGGACGGTTGGTAATAAAGTTGGCGACACCCGCAGGCAAACCCGCATCGATCAAGACTTCAACCAGCATTTGATGGGTCCGAGGGCTACCTTCTGAAGCCCTAAAAACAACCGTGTTGCCACAGACCAACGGGTATGCCAGACCACGCATGCCCAAAACTCCAGGCGCATTCCACGGAGCCATACTCAGCACCACACCAGCTGGCTGTCGCACCGTCATCGATAACACACCACGATCATTAGGCATCGTTTCACCAAGAAGCTGCGATGCCAAACCAGCTGCCTCACGCAAAGCCTGCGTGGTGAGGAAGACATTAAACCCAGCCCAGTCAGGCGACGCGGAAACTTCCCTACTCATTGTCGCGATAAATTCCTCTGCGCGTTCCTCTAAAAGATCCGCGGCCTTAAGCAAAATCCGACGACGCTCAGTAGGTCCCGTCTGCGCCCAGCCAGGAAAAGCCTTCGACGCCGATTCGACTGCCTCAATGGCATCCTCAACTGAAGCAGCTGCGCCTTGAGTAACGACATGACCATCCTGCGCATGCAGGCGATCAAATATCTCCCCAGTCGACGCTGCGCGCTTCTCATTGTCGATAATCAATTGTGATTGCATAGGCTGATCATTAGACACCGTTTGCTCCCCTTTCAAAGGAAAAGATCTAACACTTCAAAGAATCCACCCGATCCTAGCGTTAGATCACAAAAGTTGCCATGACGTCATATTTAACACAAATGCAAGAGGTAGGCTCTAAAACGCCGAACACGCTCAAGAATCGTGTTGATCCAGGTGTCACATAACCAGCTTTTTGCTTGTCGACGCCCCACCCCACCGGGCCCGAAGGCCCCTTAAAACACAAAAAAGAGGTGTGGTACGCAACATCATCGTTGCGTACCACACCTCTACTATTTTTGTTAAGTTTTTGGTCGGCGGTAACCTACTCTCCCACACCCTCCCGAGTGCAGTACCATCAGCGTAACCAGGCTTAGCTTCCGGGTTCGGAAAGGGACCGGGCGTTTCCCTGCTACTATCACCACCGACACAACCACACACCAAACCAACCAACAGGCTGGTTGTGTTGTGTCAGACACTGCATAATGGACGCGAACACCACATGTTCAATTTTTCGTTACGTTGCGTTTAGGAACAACCCCACACGGGGTGTTTGTTGTTATCGGTACATTAGTACCAGTCACCTCCACACCTCACAGTGCTTCCAGATCTGGCCTATCAACCCCATAATCTACAGGGAACCTCAAACGAAACCTCATCTCGAAACAGGCTTCCCGCTTAGATGCTTTCAGCGGTTATCCCTCCCGTACGTAGCCAACCAGCCCTGCTCCTGGCGGAACAACTGGCACACCAGAGGTACGTCCGTCCCGGTCCTCTCGTACTAGGGACAGCCTTCCTTCAAGTTTCAACGCGCGCGGCGGATAGAGACCGAACTGTCTCACGACGTTCTAAACCCAGCTCGCGTGCCGCTTTAATGGGCGAACAGCCCAACCCTTGGGACCTACTCCAGCCCCAGGATGCGACGAGCCGACATCGAGGTGCCAAACCATCCCGTCGATATGGACTCTTGGGGAAGATCAGCCTGTTATCCCCGGGGTACCTTTTATCCGTTGAGCGACACCACAACCACAAGTAGGTGCCGGATCACTAGTCCCGACTTTCGTCCCTGCTCCACCTGTCAGTGTCACAGTCAAGCTCCCTTGTGCACTTACACTCACCACCTGATTACCAACCAAGCTGAGGAAACCTTTGGGCGCCTCCGTTACATTTTGGGAGGCAACCGCCCCAGTTAAACTACCCACCAGGCACTGTCCCCAACCCAGATCATGGGCCAAGGTTAGACATCCAATCCGATCAGAGTGGTATTTCACCAACGACTCACACACAACTAGCGTCACATGATCACAGTCTCCCACCTATCCTACACAAACCGAATCAAACACCAATACCAAGCTATAGTGAAGGTCCCGGGGTCTTTTCGTCCTGCCGCGCGTAACGAGCATCTTTACTCGTACTGCAATTTCACCGGGCCTGTGGTTGAGACAGCAGGGAAGTCGTTACGCCATTCGTGCAGGTCGGAACTTACCCGACAAGGAATTTCGCTACCTTAGGATGGTTATAGTTACCACCGCCGTTTACTGGGGCTTAAATTCTCAGCTTCGCAAAGTAAACTTCACTAACCGGTCCTCTTAACCTTCCAGCACCGGGCAGGCGTCAGTCCGTATACATCAACTTCAACGTCTTCGCACGGACCTGTGTTTTTAGTAAACAGTCGCTTCCCTCTATTCTCTGCGACCACCACCAGCAAAAAAGATGCATGATCTTCCCACCAGTAGTGGCCCCCCTTCTCCCGAAGTTATGGGGGCATTTTGCCGAGTTCCTTAACCACAGTTCACCCGAACGCCTTAGTATTCTCTACCTGACTACCTGTGTCGGTTTAGGGTACGGGCCGAATACCACCATCGCTAGAGGCTTTTCTCGACAGCACAGGATCACCCACTTCACCCAAAAAGGGCTCCGCATCACGCCTCACACAAAAACAGTGCGGATTTGACCTACACTGCGTGCCACACGCTTACACCACAATCCAATAAGTGGCTAGGCTACCTCCCTGCGTCACCCCATCACTTAGCTACTACCAGATCAGGTCCCACGCAACCACACACCACCACAATCAAAGAAAGTGACAGGTGCTTATGGGTGGTTAGTATCACTGATTCACCATGGTCGCTGATACTCGGGTACGGGAATATCAACCCGTTATCCATCGACTACGCCTGTCGGCCTCGCCTTAGGCCCCGACTCACCCTGGGAAGATTAACTTGACCCAGGAACCCTTAGTCATCCGGCGGATACGTTTCTCACGCATCAATCGTTACTCATGCCTGCATTCTCACTCGCACACACTCCACCCAAGGTCACCCTCAAGCTTCACCGTAGTGCACGACGCTCCCCTACCCAACAATCCACAAGGGATCATTGCCGCGGCTTCGGCGGTGTACTTAAGCCCCACTACATTGTCGGCGCGGAATCACTCGACCAGTGAGCTATTACGCACTCTTTCAAGGATGGCTGCTTCTAAGCCAACCTCCTGGCTGTCTTCGCGACCCCACCTCCTTTTCCACTTAGCACACCCTTAGGGGCCTTAGCCGGCGATCTGGGCTGTTTCCCTCTCGACTACGAAGCTTATCCCCCGCAGTCTCACTGCTGCACTCTCACTTACCGGCATTCGGAGTTTGGCTGATGTCGCTAAGATGATAGTCCCGCTAAACCATCCAGTAGCTCTACCTCCGGCAAGAAACACACAACGCTGCACCTAAATGCATTTCGGGGAGAACCAGCTATCACGGAGTTTGATTGGCCTTTCACCCCTACCCACAACTCATCCCCTCAGTTTTCAACCTAAGTGGGTTCGCGCCTCCACAACCTCTTACAGCTGCTTCACACTGGCCATGGGTAGATCACTCCGCTTCGGGTCCAAGACATGCCACTAAAAAAATCACCCTCGTTAGGATTCGGTTTCCCTACGGCTACCCCACACGGGTTAACCTCGCGACATGCCGCTGACTCGCAGGCTCATTCTTCAAAAGGCACGCCATCACACACCAAAGGTGCGCTCTGACGGATTGTCAGCACACGGTTTCAGGTACTATTTCACTCCCCTCCCGGGGTACTTTTCACCATTCCCTCACGGTACTAATCCGCTATCGGTCATATCAAGTATTCAGGCTTACCGGGTGGTCCCGGCTAATTCACAGCAGATTCCACGAGCCCGCTGCTACTCGGGGTATCAACAACCACACACACCACCATGGCCTTCATGTACAGGACTCTCACCTTCTACGGTAGGCGTTCCCACACCACTTCCACTAACCACGCGATATATGCCCACATCCGGCAGAATATGGATGTTGTTGCCCCACAACCACCTACATGCAACCCCTGCCGGGTATCACACACATAAGTTTTAGCCATCATCCACGTTCGCTCGCCACTACTAACGGAATCACAATTGTTTTCTTCTCCTACGGGTACTGAGATGTTTCACTTCCCCGTGTCAACCCCCACACCAGCTATATATTCACTGATGGGTAACCACACATTACTGCAGCTGGGTTTCCCCATTCGGACATCCTCGGATCAACGCTTAGTTGGCAACTCCCCGAGGCATAACGCAGCCTCTCACGTCCTTCATCGGCTTGATATGCCAAGGCATCCACCGTGTGCCCTAAAAAACAACAAACACAAAAAACCAACCACCACCACAATAAACAACAACGTGCTCATCTCATGGCGTTTGGCGCGTTCGGTCACACAACAAAATAAACAAAAAAATAAAGATGCTCGCGTCCACTATACAGTTCTCACACAACACACCACCCACACCACAACCAACACCACAAAGGCAATTGATTAAGCTGTGAATGCTCGATGTTAGAAACAACCCACACACACCACACACAGTGTGGCGCTTGCGATGTCATTCCAGACACCCAACAGCATGCCATCTAATTCAGCCAGAAGTATTGTTTCTGGTTTTTGTCACCCCAGGGGGTCATCTCCACCCGATTAAATAAGTGTTGGTGGCAACCACATCCGGGTTCCAACACCAACAACCACACACCCAAACAACTGCTCTAGTGGTGGTTTATATAAAGCTCCTTAGAAAGGAGGTGATCCAGCCGCACCTTCCGGTACGGCTACCTTGTTACGACTTCGTCCCAATCGCCGATCCCACCTTCGACAGCTCCCCCCAAAAAAGGTTGGGCCACTGGCTTCGGGTGTTACCAACTTTCATGACGTGACGGGCGGTGTGTACAAGGCCCGGGAACGTATTCACCGCAGCGTTGCTGATCTGCGATTACTAGCGACTCCGACTTCATGGGGTCGAGTTGCAGACCCCAATCCGAACTGAGGCCGGCTTTAAGAGATTAGCTCCACCTCACGGTGTGGCAACTCGCTGTACCGACCATTGTAGCATGTGTGAAGCCCTGGACATAAGGGGCATGATGATTTGACGTCATCCCCACCTTCCTCCGAGTTAACCCCGGCAGTCTCTCATGAGTACCCACCAAATGTGCTGGCAACATAAGACAAGGGTTGCGCTCGTTGCGGGACTTAACCCAACATCTCACGACACGAGCTGACGACAACCATGCACCACCTGTGAACCGACCACAAGGGAAAACGTATCTCTACGCCGATCCGGTCCATGTCAAGCCCAGGTAAGGTTCTTCGCGTTGCATCGAATTAATCCACATGCTCCGCCGCTTGTGCGGGCCCCCGTCAATTCCTTTGAGTTTTAGCCTTGCGGCCGTACTCCCCAGGCGGGGCGCTTAATGCGTTAGCTGCGGCACAGAAGTCGTGGAAGACCCCTACACCTAGCGCCCACCGTTTACGGCATGGACTACCAGGGTATCTAATCCTGTTCGCTACCCATGCTTTCGCTCCTCAGCGTCAGTTACTGCCCAGAGACCTGCCTTCGCCATCGGTGTTCCTCCTGATATCTGCGCATTTCACCGCTACACCAGGAATTCCAGTCTCCCCTACAGCACTCAAGTTATGCCCGTATCGCCTGCACGCCCGAAGTTAAGCCCCGGGATTTCACAGACGACGCGACAAACCACCTACGAGCTCTTTACGCCCAGTAATTCCGGACAACGCTCGCACCCTACGTATTACCGCGGCTGCTGGCACGTAGTTAGCCGGTGCTTCTTCTCAAGGTACCGTCACCCACAAGTGGGCTTCGTCCCAAGCGAAAGGAGTTTACAACCCGAAGGCCTTCATCCCCCACGCGGCGTCGCTGCATCAGGCTTGCGCCCATTGTGCAATATTCCCCACTGCTGCCTCCCGTAGGAGTCTGGGCCGTGTCTCAGTCCCAATGTGGCCGTACACCCTCTCAGGCCGGCTACCCGTCGACGCCTTGGTAGGCCATTACCCCACCAACAAGCTGATAGGCCGCAGGCTCATCCCACACCGCAAAAGCTTTCCACACCACCCCTACAGTGATGTGAGTATTCGGTATTAGACCCAGTTTCCCAGGCTTATCCCAAAGTGCAGGGCAGATCACCCACGTGTTACTCACCCGTTCGCCACTCATCCACCCCAGCAAGCTAGGGCTTCAGCGTTCGACTTGCATGTGTTAAGCACGCCGCCAGCGTTCGTCCTGAGCCAGGATCAAACTCTCCACAAAAAAACATGAAAAATGCTTAAGGCTTGTGAAAAGCCCAACACCTGACAAAAACAACAACACCCCCACCAACCACACCAAAGCATGGCCAGAAAAAAGAGGGTGTTACTGGCATTATCAAAATAAATAATGATGTGTGTGGGTTTCTTCCCTTGACGGGGAACAAGACCACCCACACGATAATCATGCCAACAATAGTTTTATTGTTTACAGTGATGGATAATTTTGGCGATCCACCACCCGGCATGACCCACCACCTCACAAAAATATGTGAAATGGTAGTGACAAAAATAAAATAAATGGCACACTATTGAGTTCTCAAACAACACACGCACACCCCAAAACACACAACGTTTTTTGTTGGTTGATGTCTTGTTGGCAGCTTGTTCAACGTTACTTCATCTTGATGATGTTCACCAAATCGGTGATGTTCTTCAAAAATGGAAGGTTTGTTGATGTTTTGCCAGCGTTTGTTTTCCTAGATCCGCCACACAATCCACACTGTGGTGGGGCGTTGTTGGTCGCGCTGACTTCAATTAAGTTACACACCCTTTAATCAACCCGCAAACACACAGGTCAACACGCTATTCAACCACACACTACCCGCAGTCCGCCCGACAACCTTGCTCGAGCGTGGGGAGGGCGGCGTCGAAAAGCGCCTTTATTGTAGGTGTGATCTTTGGGGGGAAGTATTTAATGATCCTACCAATACCGCTTTTTGGTATGTAAAGTGATCTGGGACGCAGATTTGAACCGTCGAAACTCACATCACATGAAGCGAGGGCTACCTTGTTTACTATTACTGGATTTGCCGATGAGATCGCGCATGATCTCGATGAACAGATTTCCCTTCTATCGAAATTGAACATCAACCATGTGGAGTTCCGCAGCGCATGGGGAACCAAAATTCTTGATCTCAATGAACAACAACTAACGGACGCTAAATCTAAGCTCGACGCAGCGGGAATTTCGCTTTCTGCTGTTGGCTCCGATTTGGGCAAAATCAATATCACTGATCCTTTTGAGGATCATTTGGCACGCGCTACCCACGGTATTGAGGTAGCGAAGTTTTTTAATGCGAAATATATCCGCATGTTTTCCTTCTTTATCCCAGAAGGAGACAACCCGGAGGATTACCGTGAAGAAGTCCTCTCCAGAACTCGCGCAATGGTTGAGCTTGCTGAAGCCGGTGGCATCATCTTGCTTCATGAAAACGAGAAGGGAATCTACGGCGATTCCCCTCAACGGGTAAAAGACCTAGTCACAAGCATTGATTCGCCTACTTACCGTGCTATCTACGATGCCGCCAACTATGTGCAAACTGGATTTAAACCATTCGATGAAGCCTGGCCCCTGGTTAAAAATTATGTGGATTATGTCCATGTCAAAGACGCCACTATTCCGGACACCGATCACCCACTTGGAATTATCAAGCCAGCCGGCCAGGGCGATGGACAATACCCCGAGCTTTTATCTGCACTTAACCAGCAGGGATACAACGGCTTTGTTTCCATCGAACCTCATCTAGGTGATTTCGATGAGTTTGGTGGGCTATGCGGACCAGAACTATGGAGTAGTGCACACAAAGCACTGGTAGAAATCCTGGACACGCTCGGCGCAGATTACGACTAAGGACAATTGATTATGACAAATGCAGCAATTGTCGGCTGCGGCGATGTTGCGATTGTTCACGCAGAAGCATTAGCAGCTTTAGGCGAAGAACTGGGCATTAACTTTGTCGCCGTAGTGGACAAAGACCTTTCCATTGCACAAGACTTTGCAGACCACGTTGGTGTGGAAGCCTACGAAAGCTTGCCAGATTTGTTGGCTAAACACCCTGTGGACGTTGTGCACATCACCACTCCCCACGATCAACACATTGATTTGGCCATTGAGGCGTTAAGCCAAGGGGTGCATGTGATCGTCGAAAAGCCTTTGGCTAATGAGTTGGCACAAGCCCAGCGTCTCATTGACTACCTTGAGGCCCAGCGACAGTCCCAGGCCCAGGTTCGTGCTCCAAAAATCGGTGTGTGCTACCAGAATCGCTACAACGTGTCTTCGCAGGAACTGCGTCGACTACTAGATTCTGGGGAACTCGGAACCATAAATGGTGCATATGCATCTGTCGTATGGACTAGAACTCCAGGGTATTACACCCAAAAACCGTGGCGTGGCCAGCAGGCTCACTCCGGTGGCGGCCTGTTAATGAACCAAGCAATTCACACTCTAGATCTCTTGCAGTGGTTCTTAGGCCCAGCCGAATCAGTCAAAGGCACAGTTTCTACAGATAAATACGCAGATGTTATCGATGTTGAAGACACTGCCCACGCATATATCGGCCATGAATCGGGAGTTCATACAAGCTTCTACGGAACACTCACCAATTCCCGCCACCGCCATGTAGAAATTGAGCTTGACTGCGAAAACGCACTGGTAGAACTACGGGACGGCTTGGTGGTCAACTGGGCTGATGGCCGGGTTGAGCACTTCCAAGAACGCACCCAGGAGACAGAAGGCAGAAGCTATTGGGGTGTAAGCCATGAGCTTTTCATTCGAGATTTCTACGAAAAACTGCACGATGAAGAACCATTTTGGATTGGCCCGGAAGAAGCCATGTCCTCATTAAAGATTGCAAAAGAAATCTACAGCTCTTCACTCTCAAGAAAATAACTTCTAAGAAAATAACTTCTAAGAAGTTAACCCGCCAATTCAACCAAGGAGAATCACATGAACAAGAAAATCCGACTGGGTATCATCGGCCTCGGCGCTGAAGGAGCAATGTATGCAAACTTCCTTCGCGATGGCCGCGTTGACAATATGGAAATCGGGGCGATTTGTGACATCCTTCCAGAAAAGAAAGAACAAGCCGGAGAATACGGTGTCCCTTTCTACGCTGATTACAAAGAACTTGTTACCTCGGGTGATGTTGATGCCATTGTTACGACTGTCCCCCACTACCTCCACCCGGAAATTGGGATTTTCGCGCTGGAAAACAATGTGCACGCGCTCGTAGAAAAGCCAGTTGGCGTGTACACCAAGCAGGCTAAGGAACTGATCGAGTTTGCAAAAACCAAACCTGAGTTGAAGTTCGGCGTATTTTTCAACCAGCGCACCAACCAGCTGTACAAGGATCTAAAATCCATCATGGATTCCGGTGAACTGGGCAAACTACGCCACACTTCTTGGATTATCACCACATGGTGGCGCCCGCAGGGTTACTACAACCAGTCAGATTGGCGTGCAACATGGGGCGGTGAAGGCGGTGGCGTGCTGGTGAATCAGGCACCTCACCAGCTCGATCTGTGGCAATGGATCTGCGGAACTCCCGAGAAAGTATTTGCACGCAATTCCTATGGCTTCCGACGTGACATTGCAGTTGAAGATGAAGTCCACGCACTGGTGTCCTTCCCCGATGGCGCATCCGGTGCTTTTATCACCTGTACCCACGACATGATTGGTACCGATCGCCTGGAAATCCTATGCGATAAGGGCAAGATCGTCGTTGATGACTCCAAGAAGGTCACCATTTCACGCCTTGTTGATAATGAGGAAGTTTTATCGCAAAACATGGACATGGAAGATGTCCGCAAATTGTTCACCGGCCAGTTAGACATGACCAAGTACCTCTCCGTGGAAACTAAAGCGTACGAATCCGTGTGGGGCGAACAACACTGCGAGGTCATGCGCAACTTTGCTGCCGCCATCCACGGCGAAGAAGAACTCTTAGCACCAGGCAGCGACGGTATTTACGGCGTTGCCTTGGCAAACGGAATCCACCTTTCTTCTTGGACTGGCGAGGAAGTGGACTTGGTTAACTTTGATGAGCAAACCTACCTCAATGAGCTCAACAAACGCATCGAGGCAGAAGGAAAATTTGAGGTGCGTAACTAATGGCAAATATTGGCGTGCAAATGATGATGCTTAAGGATCAGGTCGCCGAACAAGGCATGTACCCAGTCCTTGAAAAGCTCAAGGAACTCAACATCGCTTCAGTTGAGGTATCCCAAATCCCCATGAATGAGGAAAACACCGCAGCCCTTGAGCGAGGTATTTCGGAGTTAGGCATTGAAGTCGGAGCGTTATCGGTGGCATATGGACCATCCGCGGCACCAGGCGTAGATAACCTCGAGACCGACTTTGACAAGATTGTGGCAGACTGCAAGCGTCTCGGAGTCAAATTCACCCGCATCGGCATGATGCCTTTTCAAGCCATGACGTCAAAAGAAGCCACTGAAGCCTGGGCTGCCGAGGTTGAACCGTACGCGGCACGTTTGGCAGCAGAAGGTATCACACTGTGCTACCACAATCATCACGTTGACCTGCACAAATTCGGAAATGAACGCATCTTCGACATCGTTCGACGCGTAGCCCCTTCCCTCTACTTCGAAGTAGATCTCCACTGGGTTCAACGAGGCGGCATGGCACCCTTGGACATGCTCAAGGAATACGCCGGTGTCTGTAAACTCATCCACGTTAAAGATTTCCGAGTCACCGAACTCCCCCAGGAAGCGATGGATCTTTTCACCGCCGGAGACTTTATCAAAGGCTATGAGAAATTTGTCAACATCGTGGAGTTCGCCGAAGTCGGCCAAGGAAACATGAACTGGCCAAAGCTACTCCCCGCCGCACAAGCAGCAGGTGCTGAATACTACTTCATCGAACAGGACATGACCTACGGTCGCGACCCCTTCGATTGCATCAAGGATTCCCGCGAATACTTAGACTCTATAGGCTGGTAGGGCAATTAAAGGAGGCAGTTACTGCCTCCTTTAATTTGCTTTTCGACGCCTCCCTCCTCCACCAACCCTTCTGGCTGGTGGAGGATCATTCATTTAAACACCATGGGTCAGACACCATGGTCAGACATCGTGGGGCACGTTCTAAAGCCGTCATATACGGCCAAATCCATAGGCGCTTTAAGGATCCTTGGTCACCAGAACAAGTTTGATCGACCGAATACCTGCATATTTGACCAAAACCCGGCACAAAATAAGCGCTCTTGGTTGCGCGATCAAATAAGAGACAAATCTGAAAAGAAGATCTAGGAAAAGTGCCCCCTTCAGAATCGCTTGTAAGGCTTTCAAAGATTCCACCTGTTACAAATACTCATGTGGAAAACTCGGTTGCTTAAACGGCCTGTAACAGCATCAATCCAAAACCAACTGCCCAGTTTATTTATGCGATTAACAAAAACCTCATCAGTAACCGGGACTATTTAAACAGGCAAAAACCTCCCGGGTGCTTCGATGGATAACACCCAAGAGGTTTTGTCACATGACGTTATTTAGGCTAGACCTTATACCACTGTCGCATCACGCCTGGAAGCGAGAATCGCAACGTTTTGATCAACAGTCTTCTTCTTTAGCGGGTACAAGAAGAGCAAAGCCAATGAAACCACAATCAAGCCGACACCAGGGATAACATTAGCTAGGAAGTACACACCATCAACTGCAGACTGCGGTTGGGCAAGTCCCTGAGATGCAACCTCAGAATCAAATCCCACCCACGCTAAAGATGCACCGATCAGGAATCCAGCAAGAGCCTGACCAAGCTTGCGTGCCCAGGAGTACACCGCATAAACAGTTCCATCGTCACGGTGTCCTGTGCGTACTTCTTGATAATCAATCACATCTGTAATGAATGCCCAGATCAAGAAGTTGAAAACGTTGACACAAAACATCGCTACCGCATAGAAGCTAATCCATACCGCGGCACTTTCAATCTTCAAGAAATATGCCACTAAGAAAATGACACCAGCGGCAAAGGTTACGGTTATCCCGACTTCAGCCTTGCCAAACTTCTTTGCCAACCATGGTGACAAAACAATGAGAATTAGTGATGGAACCAAAGCAACAAAGGAAGCAGGAGACTGCAAACGACCATCATGGAAGTACTCAAGGAAAAGGTATCCCAGCATTCCTCCCACATACATGAAAGCAAGAAGCAGAACCAATGCTGCAACGATTAGTGCGAGCAGCGCCCGGTTGCTTAAGACAGTTGCGAGCATTTTACCTAGTCCAACAGATTGCTTTGGCACATCCTGGTTTTCAATAACTCTTTCCTCCACGAGGAAGTACAAACCTGCGTAACAAAAGACCGCGAGGATTGAACAGACCACTGCCGCCCACATCATCCGTTCACCGGAGATAACAGATACACCTGCAGCGTTGGTGACATAAACGATCAGTGGAAGCAGGCTCGAGATAACGATGTTCGCAAGATTACCTCCGGTCGAGCGCCATGCTGAAAGATGGGAACGATCATCAGGATTCGCAGAAATCACTGACGCCATAGAGCCGTAAGGAATATTAATCGCGCTATAGCAGAAAGATCCCCACAAGAAATAGGTAGCAGTCATCCAGACGACCTTCGCTGCATAAGAATCGAAATCAGCAACAAAAGACATATACATCAGTGCTGACGCGATAGCGACGGGAATAGCTATCCATTTCACCCATCGCTTGAATTTGAAGCCCGCTTTAGCGTTGGGGAAACGGTCGACAATAATTCCCATTGCAACGTCCGTAAATGCGTCAAAAATACGTGCAACCAACAACAAGGTGCCTACGTGCCCGGGATGAATACCAACGACATTGGTATAAAACAGCATAAAAAATGTCGACTGCAAAATAAACGTGAAGTCATTTCCAAAGTCGCCGAACATGTAGCCGAGTTTGTCGCGGAAGCCGAATGGTCGCACTTCTCGTTCGACTGTTGTGGGTGCAGCTGCACCAATAGTGTTGGTCATCTGTATCTCCAATTTGCACAGAATCTGAATAGGTTAACTTGAAATGAACTGAACCATGGTATTGGTGATACATGCTACCAATCAAGACACTCTGTAATCCACCACACAATCAAAAAGGGGTAGTGATTTAAACTACGAGCAAAAAGTGCAAATAAGGTAACTTCAATCGATGACTAAACATGTGATCTAAACACTTGGGGTACCTGCAAAAATAGAATCGGCTCCCACTCGACCACGAATGCTCGTTAAGCATTGCAAAGAAGTCCGTTGACAAATACGGGGGTAGAGAACACAGAACAAAGTGACCAGCATGCCCCGAAATGATCACATTAAAGGCAGTACCCTAAACAGCATAAATACCTGGAATCACAACAACGCCTACCATCCCTGGCTACTGAAGAAATTAGGCAATAAGAGATCGCTTCTCGACGTCGGCTCCGGCGACCACACATTCACGTCACTAGCCGCAGCACAGGTACCAGGACGACGGGTAACCGTGGTCGACCCATTGATCAACACCACGTTTGAAAAATTCCAAAGCGCACAATCCTACGATGCGATTACATTCATCGCTTCCCTCCATCACATGGAAACCACATCTGCTCTTCGGAAAGCGGACGATCGACTGAACCCCGGAGGCAAACTACTCATCGTAGGCCTATCCAAGAACAAAACGCCCCTTGATTGGTTTATCGCTACAATTCAATCTCTATTTGCTCGACCGATCGGCCTTATGTTTAAGGAGGAAAAGAACTACAAATTCCCTACAAAAGAACCTACTGAAAGCTTCAAAGAATCCACCCGATCCTAGCGTTAGATCACAAGCGATTTACTGCCTGGCTGCCATATTAGGCGTGGGCTCTACTTCCGATATCTATTGGAGTGGACAAAGCCTTAAACAAGCATAGAAACGCAAAAAGGGAGTGGTACGTGCACTTGTGTGTGCATGTACCACTCCCTTGTGGAAATAAATATAGCCCCTAGGAACACACTGTTGTGTTTCTAGGGGCTACATATTATTTGTTAAGTTTTTGGTCGGCGGTAACCTACTCTCCCACACCCTCCCGAGTGCAGTACCATCAGCGTAACCAGGCTTAGCTTCCGGGTTCGGAAAGGGACCGGGCGTTTCCCTGCTACTATCACCACCGACACAACCACACACCAAACCAACCACACAGGCTGGTTGTGTTGTGTCAGACACTGCATAATGGACGCGAACACACATTTTTATATGCTCATTTGTTACGTTGCGTTAGAACAACCCCCAAAAGGGGTGTTTGTTGTTATCGGTACATTAGTACCAGTCACCTCCACACCTCACAGTGCTTCCAGATCTGGCCTATCAACCCCATAATCTACAGGGAACCTCAAACGAAACCTCATCTCGAAACAGGCTTCCCGCTTAGATGCTTTCAGCGGTTATCCCTCCCGTACGTAGCCAACCAGCCCTGCTCCTGGCGGAACAACTGGCACACCAGAGGTACGTCCGTCCCGGTCCTCTCGTACTAGGGACAGCCTTCCTTCAAGTTTCAACGCGCGCGGCGGATAGAGACCGAACTGTCTCACGACGTTCTAAACCCAGCTCGCGTGCCGCTTTAATGGGCGAACAGCCCAACCCTTGGGACCTACTCCAGCCCCAGGATGCGACGAGCCGACATCGAGGTGCCAAACCATCCCGTCGATATGGACTCTTGGGGAAGATCAGCCTGTTATCCCCGGGGTACCTTTTATCCGTTGAGCGACACCACAACCACAAGTAGGTGCCGGATCACTAGTCCCGACTTTCGTCCCTGCTCCACCTGTCAGTGTCACAGTCAAGCTCCCTTGTGCACTTACACTCACCACCTGATTACCAACCAAGCTGAGGAAACCTTTGGGCGCCTCCGTTACATTTTGGGAGGCAACCGCCCCAGTTAAACTACCCACCAGGCACTGTCCCCAACCCAGATCATGGGCCAAGGTTAGACATCCAATCCGATCAGAGTGGTATTTCACCAACGACTCACACACAACTAGCGTCACATGATCACAGTCTCCCACCTATCCTACACAAACCGAATCAAACACCAATACCAAGCTATAGTGAAGGTCCCGGGGTCTTTTCGTCCTGCCGCGCGTAACGAGCATCTTTACTCGTACTGCAATTTCACCGGGCCTGTGGTTGAGACAGCAGGGAAGTCGTTACGCCATTCGTGCAGGTCGGAACTTACCCGACAAGGAATTTCGCTACCTTAGGATGGTTATAGTTACCACCGCCGTTTACTGGGGCTTAAATTCTCAGCTTCGCAAAGTAAACTTCACTAACCGGTCCTCTTAACCTTCCAGCACCGGGCAGGCGTCAGTCCGTATACATCAACTTCAACGTCTTCGCACGGACCTGTGTTTTTAGTAAACAGTCGCTTCCCTCTATTCTCTGCGACCACCACCAGCAAAAAAGATGCATGATCTTCCCACCAGTAGTGGCCCCCCTTCTCCCGAAGTTATGGGGGCATTTTGCCGAGTTCCTTAACCACAGTTCACCCGAACGCCTTAGTATTCTCTACCTGACTACCTGTGTCGGTTTAGGGTACGGGCCGAATACCACCATCGCTAGAGGCTTTTCTCGACAGCACAGGATCACCCACTTCACCCAAAAAGGGCTCCGCATCACGCCTCACACAAAAACAGTGCGGATTTGACCTACACTGCGTGCCACACGCTTACACCACAATCCAATAAGTGGCTAGGCTACCTCCCTGCGTCACCCCATCACTTAGCTACTACCAGATCAGGTCCCACGCAACCACACACCACCACAATCAAAGAAAGTGACAGGTGCTTATGGGTGGTTAGTATCACTGATTCACCATGGTCGCTGATACTCGGGTACGGGAATATCAACCCGTTATCCATCGACTACGCCTGTCGGCCTCGCCTTAGGCCCCGACTCACCCTGGGAAGATTAACTTGACCCAGGAACCCTTAGTCATCCGGCGGATACGTTTCTCACGCATCAATCGTTACTCATGCCTGCATTCTCACTCGCACACACTCCACCCAAGGTCACCCTCAAGCTTCACCGTAGTGCACGACGCTCCCCTACCCAACAATCCACAAGGGATCATTGCCGCGGCTTCGGCGGTGTACTTAAGCCCCACTACATTGTCGGCGCGGAATCACTCGACCAGTGAGCTATTACGCACTCTTTCAAGGATGGCTGCTTCTAAGCCAACCTCCTGGCTGTCTTCGCGACCCCACCTCCTTTTCCACTTAGCACACCCTTAGGGGCCTTAGCCGGCGATCTGGGCTGTTTCCCTCTCGACTACGAAGCTTATCCCCCGCAGTCTCACTGCTGCACTCTCACTTACCGGCATTCGGAGTTTGGCTGATGTCGCTAAGATGATAGTCCCGCTAAACCATCCAGTAGCTCTACCTCCGGCAAGAAACACACAACGCTGCACCTAAATGCATTTCGGGGAGAACCAGCTATCACGGAGTTTGATTGGCCTTTCACCCCTACCCACAACTCATCCCCTCAGTTTTCAACCTAAGTGGGTTCGCGCCTCCACAACCTCTTACAGCTGCTTCACACTGGCCATGGGTAGATCACTCCGCTTCGGGTCCAAGACATGCCACTAAAAATCACCCTCGTTAGGATTCGGTTTCCCTACGGCTACCCCACACGGGTTAACCTCGCGACATGCCGCTGACTCGCAGGCTCATTCTTCAAAAGGCACGCCATCACACACCAAAGGTGCGCTCTGACGGATTGTCAGCACACGGTTTCAGGTACTATTTCACTCCCCTCCCGGGGTACTTTTCACCATTCCCTCACGGTACTAATCCGCTATCGGTCATATCAAGTATTCAGGCTTACCGGGTGGTCCCGGCTAATTCACAGCAGATTCCACGAGCCCGCTGCTACTCGGGGTATCAACAACCACACACACCACCATGGCCTTCATGTACAGGACTCTCACCTTCTACGGTAGGCGTTCCCACACCACTTCCACTAACCACGCGATATATGCCCACATCCGGCAGAATATGGATGTTGTTGCCCCACAACCACCTACATGCAACCCCTGCCGGGTATCACACACATAAGTTTTAGCCATCATCCACGTTCGCTCGCCACTACTAACGGAATCACAATTGTTTTCTTCTCCTACGGGTACTGAGATGTTTCACTTCCCCGTGTCAACCCCCACACCAGCTATATATTCACTGATGGGTAACCACACATTACTGCAGCTGGGTTTCCCCATTCGGACATCCTCGGATCAACGCTTAGTTGGCAACTCCCCGAGGCATAACGCAGCCTCTCACGTCCTTCATCGGCTTGATATGCCAAGGCATCCACCGTGTGCCCTCAAAAACAACAAACACAAAAAAACCAACCACCACCACAATAAACAACAACGTGCTCATCTCATGGCGTTTGGCGCGTTCGGTCACACAACAAAATAAACAAAAAAATAAAGATGCTCGCGTCCACTATACAGTTCTCACACAACACACCACCCACACCACAACCAACACCACAAAGGCAATTGATTAAGCTGTGAATGCTCGATGTTAGAAACAACCCACACACACCACACACAGTGTGGTGCTTGCGATGTCATTCCAGACACCCAACAGCATGCCATTTAGTTCAGCCAGAAGTATTGTTTCTGGTTTTTGTCACCCACGGGGTCATCTCCACCCGATTAAATAAGTGTGTTGATGGCAACCACATCCGGGTTCCAACACCAACACCCCACCATAAAAGCACTGCCTTTATGCGGGGTTTATATAAAGCTCCTTAGAAAGGAGGTGATCCAGCCGCACCTTCCGGTACGGCTACCTTGTTACGACTTCGTCCCAATCGCCGATCCCACCTTCGACAGCTCCCCCCACAAGGGTTGGGCCACTGGCTTCGGGTGTTACCAACTTTCATGACGTGACGGGCGGTGTGTACAAGGCCCGGGAACGTATTCACCGCAGCGTTGCTGATCTGCGATTACTAGCGACTCCGACTTCATGGGGTCGAGTTGCAGACCCCAATCCGAACTGAGGCCGGCTTTAAGAGATTAGCTCCACCTCACGGTGTGGCAACTCGCTGTACCGACCATTGTAGCATGTGTGAAGCCCTGGACATAAGGGGCATGATGATTTGACGTCATCCCCACCTTCCTCCGAGTTAACCCCGGCAGTCTCTCATGAGTACCCACCAAATGTGCTGGCAACATAAGACAAGGGTTGCGCTCGTTGCGGGACTTAACCCAACATCTCACGACACGAGCTGACGACAACCATGCACCACCTGTGAACCGACCACAAGGGAAAACGTATCTCTACGCCGATCCGGTCCATGTCAAGCCCAGGTAAGGTTCTTCGCGTTGCATCGAATTAATCCACATGCTCCGCCGCTTGTGCGGGCCCCCGTCAATTCCTTTGAGTTTTAGCCTTGCGGCCGTACTCCCCAGGCGGGGCGCTTAATGCGTTAGCTGCGGCACAGAAGTCGTGGAAGACCCCTACACCTAGCGCCCACCGTTTACGGCATGGACTACCAGGGTATCTAATCCTGTTCGCTACCCATGCTTTCGCTCCTCAGCGTCAGTTACTGCCCAGAGACCTGCCTTCGCCATCGGTGTTCCTCCTGATATCTGCGCATTTCACCGCTACACCAGGAATTCCAGTCTCCCCTACAGCACTCAAGTTATGCCCGTATCGCCTGCACGCCCGAAGTTAAGCCCCGGGATTTCACAGACGACGCGACAAACCACCTACGAGCTCTTTACGCCCAGTAATTCCGGACAACGCTCGCACCCTACGTATTACCGCGGCTGCTGGCACGTAGTTAGCCGGTGCTTCTTCTCAAGGTACCGTCACCCACAAGTGGGCTTCGTCCCAAGCGAAAGGAGTTTACAACCCGAAGGCCTTCATCCCCCACGCGGCGTCGCTGCATCAGGCTTGCGCCCATTGTGCAATATTCCCCACTGCTGCCTCCCGTAGGAGTCTGGGCCGTGTCTCAGTCCCAATGTGGCCGTACACCCTCTCAGGCCGGCTACCCGTCGACGCCTTGGTAGGCCATTACCCCACCAACAAGCTGATAGGCCGCAGGCTCATCCCACACCGCAAAAGCTTTCCACACCACCCCTACAGTGATGTGAGTATTCGGTATTAGACCCAGTTTCCCAGGCTTATCCCAAAGTGCAGGGCAGATCACCCACGTGTTACTCACCCGTTCGCCACTCATCCACCAAATGCAAGCATCTAGTTTCAGCGTTCGACTTGCATGTGTTAAGCACGCCGCCAGCGTTCGTCCTGAGCCAGGATCAAACTCTCCACAAAAAAACAAGAAAATGTCTCTTAAGGCTTGTGAAAAGCCCAACACCTGACAAAAACAACAACACCCCCACCAACCACACCAAAGCATGGCCAGAAAAAAGAGGGTGTTACTGGCATTATCAAAAAATATAATGATGTGTGTGGGTTTCTTCCCTTGACGGGGAACAAGACCACCCACACGATAATCATGCCAACAATAGTTTTATTGTTTACAGTGATGGATAATTTTGGCGATCCACCACCCGGCATGACCCACCACAACCCCTATGGATTATGGTAGTGACAAAAATAAAATAAATGGCACACTATTGAGTTCTCAAACAACACACGCACACTGAAGAGACAAAGAAGAAATTTAGTACTTCTTGCTCCCCTGCAGCTTGTACGACTCTACTCTAAAAGTTAATCAGAATGCAACTTAAGTGAATTCTTCAAAACAATTTTCTAAAGTCTTTCAGCGTTTCTTCGTGATAGCTTTCTAAGCTCGGTCCGTCTCGCTGACTTGAATTAATCTACACAGCGCCCCAACTAAGCACAAACCCCCAGCTCAACACTTGTTTCACTGGGGGCGAGATTGAGTGCAGTTAAGAAGCAACCCTTTCGATGGTTGCTCCTAGCTTCTGCAGGTTTTCCACAAAGTTGGGATATCCACGATCAATGTGGAATACATCGTGAACTTCCGTGACTCCGTCAGCACACAGTGCTGCGAGGACGAGTCCTGCTCCTGCACGAATATCTGAGGACCAGACTGAAGTGGAAGAAAGCTGTTCGATTCCTCTGATAACAACATGGTGTCCATCAACGTTTGCGTCTGCGCCAAGTCGAAGCATTTCATCGACGAAGCGGAACCGGGATTCAAAGACATTTTCTGTAATAACCGAAGTGCCTTTAGATACAGCATTAATCCCAATAGCCATTGGCTGCAGGTCGGTAGGAAAACCTGGGAACGGAAGGGTTTGATAGTCAGTTGCTTCTGGCTGTTTATCCATTTGGACGCGGAATCCGTTTTCGTAGGATTCCACTTTGGCTCCAGCAATCTTCAGTTTTTCAAGCGGAAGATGAAGGTACTTTGGTGCAATTCCACCGACTGTAATATCTCCACGCGTCATTGCTGCGGCATAAGCCCAGGTGCCAGCAACGATGCGGTCGCCAATGACTTCGTGCTCAGTTGGGGTGAGTTTTTCTACGCCTTCGATGGTGATGGTTGGACTTCCTTCACCTTCAATGTTGGCGCCCATTGATCGAAGCATGCGGCAAAGATCCACAATTTCTGGTTCCCTGGCTGCGTTATCTAAGACTGTGCGTCCCTCTGCCATGACTGACGCAGTAAGAATATTTTCTGTCGCACCTACAGATGGGAAATCGAGGGTGATGTTTGCACCAACAAGCTTCTCAGCTTCTGCTACAACAGCACCGTGAGAAATACGTGTGGTGGCACCGAGTTTTTCCAAACCGCTTTGGTGCATATCTAGAGGACGTGAACCAATGGCGTCACCACCGGGAAGTGAAACGACAGCCCGTCCACATCGTGCAGTCAAAGGACCCAGCACGCAAACAGATGCGCGGAATTGGGTAACTGCTGGGAAATCGGCATTCGAGCTGAGTTCAGCTGGAGTAGTGATGGTTACTGTCGAACCATCAATGGTTACTTCACAGCCCAGACCCACGAGGACATCGCGCATCAGGGGAACATCGAGGATCTCGGGGCAATTGGTTAAAGTTGTGGTTCCTTCAGCAAGTAGCGCTGCAGCCATCAACTTCAAAACGCTGTTTTTTGCTCCATCGACTTTTACGGCTCCCTGTAGCCGTGCTCCACCAGTGACTAAAAACTTGTCTTTCACGTGCCCCACCTTATCTATGTTCTTAAGCATTGTGCGTAACGACAGCTAAAGTTTGAGGTTATGGCCGTACATTTAACAAAGATTTACACGCGCACCGGAGACGATGGAACCACTGGACTCTCCAATTTTGAACGTGTTGCCAAAGATGATGCACGTTTGATTGCTTTCGCTGATGCGGATGAAGCCAACTGCGCTATCGGTCAGGTGCTAGCCTTGGGCAACCCGAGCGATGAAATGGCATCATTATTGCGCACTATTCAAAATGAACTTTTTGATCTCGGAGCAGACTTATCTACTCCAATTGAGAAAGATCCGAAGTATCCGCCCTTGCGGGTCTTGCCGGAATATATCGAGCGTCTGGAAAAGGAGTGCGATAAATGGAACGAAAATGTGCCAGCCTTGGATTCTTTTATCTTGCCAGGTGGAACTCCAGCGGCAGCGCTCTTACATACAGCGAGGGTGATTACGCGTCGCGCGGAACGAGCAGCCTGGATTGCAGTGCGGGAATTTCCGAACACCACCTCTACCCTGCCTGCCAAATATTTGAATAGGCTGAGCGATTTGCTGTTTATTCTTTCACGCGTTGCCAATGATGGAGATGATGTGAAATGGGTTCCGGGCGGAAAAAGATAAACCACCCTCGGGCCGGTTTGGGCCGGAGGGTGGCGTCGATAAGCAAATTTTTAAGGCAAAGCGCCAATCCGGCGCGCGGCATTGACTGCCTCGTAGCGCGTGTGGGCGCCGAGCTTGCGCATGACTGAACGCAGGTAGCTCTTCACGGTCTCCGCGCCGATGCCCATTTCCTCGGCGGCTTCGACGTTGGTGTGACCGAGCGCGACGCAGGCCAGCACATCAAGCTCGCGAGCAGAAAGCTTTGTGGTCTGCTTGATGCGGACCGGGGTGACCATCTGATCACACAGTTCCTCTAAGTCGCGGCGAAGGTCTTCGTCGGTGACCCGGTTTGCAAGCATGCGCAGCTTCGAATGGGTGGAACGCACCTGCTCCCACTCGGCGCCATTCATCACGCGGTTGGCTTTCAAGGATCCGCGACCATCTGGGACTCCATTGCGGCGCAGCGCGGAGTTAATCGCAAGATTTTGCTCCAGTGTGCGGGCAGTCATGGTGACTTCTTCAATAACAGTGTCTCCAAGACGCACGGCCGAGTGCACGCCTACGTACAAAACGCCACGAATTTCACGGTGCACAATAACCGGGACAGCCACGATGGAATGAAGGCCTTCATCCTGAATCGCGGAGTCTTTCTCATGAGAAATGACATTTGCCCTGGTGTAATCACTCACACCGACCGGACGACGAGTTGCCACAACGCGTCCACCAACACCCACGCCTGGCTCAATAATCAGGTTCTGCAGTGCCGGGGTGCGCAACCCAACCCACTGAGTTATCTGCAGCCGATTATCCTGCAAGACAGTGGCGAACATGGTGACAGGGATGCCTGTTGCGGTTTTCAGCGATGTCAGCGCCGAACGAATAGCATCTTCGTCATCTTTAATCCGCTGGGTATCCACCTTCAGATTTCCTCCTGCTTTACACCCGTGCTGGTACACCCATTAAGCGAACCACGGGTAACAATCATTCGACAAGGGTACAGTGTACCTCCCCTTTGGGGGTGAACATAGTCGAGGCAAATCATCAATATGTTGACACTTGCGCCCATTTTCGTTGATTTTCGGGGGTATTCAATTAAGTTCCCTACCCCTTAAGCACTACCCCCGGCGATCAAGTTACCCCCGAATAGGTACTTAATGTGCAGTTCACAACGGTTTTAAAGGAAATCACAAATCGTTGTCCGGTTTTTCATCCCCAAATACACCCACTACCCCCATTCGCGGTAACGACACGATTCAAGTTTGCTAAAAATAGTGTCCTAGAACACTTTTTTTGGTTCGAAAAACATGAAATTATTAGACGCGACTGCCAAATCTTTAAGATTTTTCCACCAACAGGCTTTTTAAAAAATGCTTTTCGACGCCACACCCCAACCATCAAGCGCCGTTAAAAATATTCATCCCTAGGACTAGGTTCTACCTGCAAAAACATTCGGTCTAGAAATACTGAACAGAACTGTCTATTTCTTGGCTAGCTTTTTGTGTACACTCAAATCGCAGGGGCTACTTTCCTTTTATGGCAGTCCAACAAAAGTTAAAGCAATTACTGATTGGAGCACTCCCCACATGGGTAACGTGTACAACAACATCACCGAGACCATCGGCCGCACCCCACTGGTGAAGCTGAACAAGCTCACCGAAGGCCTGGACGCAACCATCCTGGTCAAGCTGGAATCCTTCAACCCAGCAAACTCCGTGAAGGACCGCATCGGTCTGGCCATCATTGAAGCAGCAGAGCAGTCCGGTGACCTGAAGCCAGGTGGCACCATCGTTGAAGCAACCTCCGGCAACACCGGTATCGCACTCGCAATGGTTGGCGCTGCACGTGGTTACAACGTTGTCCTCACCATGCCAGAGACCATGTCCAACGAGCGTCGCGTCCTGCTCCGCGCTTACGGTGCAGAAATTGTTCTCACCCCAGGTGCAGCTGGCATGCAGGGTGCAAAGGACAAGGCAGACGAGATCGTCGCTGAGCGCGAAAACGCAATCCTTGCTCGCCAGTTCGAGAACGAGGCAAACCCAAAGGTTCACCGCGAAACCACCGTTCAGGAAATCCTCGAAGACACCGACGGCAACGTTGACATCTTCGTCGCAGGTTTCGGTACCGGCGGAACCGTAACTGGCGTTGGCCAGGTTCTGAAGGAAAAGAACCCAAATGTTGAGATCTACACTGTTGAGCCAGAGGCTTCCCCACTGCTTACCACCGGCAAGGCTGGCCCACACAAGATCCAGGGCATCGGCGCAAACTTCATCCCTGAGGTCCTAGACCGCAAGGTTCTCGATGACGTGCTCACCGTCTCCAACGAAGACGCAATCGCTTACTCCCGCAAGCTTGCTGTTGACGAAGGCATCCTCGGCGGCATCTCCACCGGTGCAAACATCAAGGCTGCGCTGGACTTGGCAGCAAAGCCAGAGAACGCTGGCAAGACCATCGTCACCATCGTCTGCGACTTCGGTGAGCGCTACGTCTCCACCGTTTTGTACGAAGACATCCGCGACTAATCCCTGCGGTTGTTAACCACCTAAGCTTCATGCTTGGGTGGTTTTTTGATATCTAGGGCTTGCGTCTGGCTTTTCTTGGATGAATATTTCTCACACGAGTTTCCACTTGCCCAATAGACGCGCTGTTAGACTTGCCAGCATGCTCTCGACTCTAAAAATGATCCGTGAAGATCTTGCAAACGCCCGTGAACACGATCCAGCAGCCCGAGGCGATTTAGAAAACGCCATAGTTTATTCCGGCCTCCACGCCATTTGGGCACACCGAGTCGCACACAGCTGGTGGAAATCCGGTTTCCGGGGTCCAGCCCGCGTATTATCCCAATTCACCCGATTCCTCACCGGCATTGAAATTCACCCCGGTGCCACGATCGGTAGACGCTTCTTTATTGACCACGGCATGGGAATCGTCATCGGTGAAACCGCAGAGATCGGCGAAGGCGTCATGCTCTATCACGGTGTAACCCTAGGCGGACAGGTTCTCACACAAACTAAGCGCCACCCGACACTCTGCGACAACGTCACAGTAGGTGCCGGCGCAAAAATCTTAGGTCCAATTACCATCGGCGAAGGCTCCGCTATCGGTGCTAACGCAGTTGTCACCAAAGATGTACCAGCTGAACACATCGCAGTTGGAATTCCAGCAGTAGCACGACCACGCGGTAAGTCTGAGAAAATTAAACTAGTAGATCCCGATTACTACATTTAAAGAAAATATTGGCGCCCTACCTGATGTTTGAGGTAGGGCGCTGTTTTTATTTGGTGAGTTTTTTTAGATTTTGAGCCGATTAAGGGGCTGCGCCATTAACAGCAAAGGGTTTCAACCGTTTTTTCTGTTATGCCGTTGTTCCGATGTCCCGATGTACATAAGACCACAAGATTTCCTGATTTCGGCCACCTTTTTGCCAATATCTTGTGGTCTTATGTACACACGGAAGGCAGGCACCGAAGGCAGGCGCGAAATACAGGCCCGGAAAGCAGACACCGAACGCAGGCGCATCTCAAAACCTATTTCCGCGACTGTATTGCACGGAAGTAGCTCACTGAGCCTTCGGATGGGATTTAGACAAGAAAGGCTAGTTTTTTAAATCCTTATACTCAGGGTTCTTCTTAATAAAACCCGCCACGGCAGAGCACGCATCATGGATGCGGATGCCGTTTTCACGGGCATCATCTAAAGCAAACTTAATCAGGGGTGCAGAAAGCCCTTGTCCGCGGAATTCAGGCTTGATGACAGTGTGGTTAAAGTTTCGGAAATCAGGTCCATCCAAGTAGCTTGCAAACCCTGCGGGAGTGCCGTCTACGTTGAGAACAAAGCGCTTCTGCCCTTCATTATGGACAATTTCAATGTTCTGGTTCTCGCTCATGCGTGTGCTCCTAGGTATGTTTTCCAGGCTTCTTAAATCACCGGATTACTGGAAAGGGCTCCCCGACAAAAATAAACCGTCATCCACCGGGGCTACTTCTCCTTTATACCTTTTGAACACAAAGACACCCGGTTTTATTTCCTAGGGAAATAAAACCGGGTGTAGATGGTGGCCAGAGCCGGGATCGAACCGGCGACCTTTCACTTTTCAGGCGAACGCTCTACCGACTGAGCTATCTGGCCAGGGGCTGCTCTACAGTATAGACCAACTCCTGCGACCCTGACGGGACTTGAACCCGCGACCTCCGCCGTGACAGGGCGGCGCGCTAACCAACTGCGCCACAGGGCCTTAAAGCCATGCACTGTTCAGTGTTTGTCACACTGTCCTGCGCACAGATGAATACTCTACACAGGCCTTATGATTAGCCACAAATCCGCAGGTTAAAACTAAGATCTGTGGCTATTTAAACTACAAAGCAGCAACAACCTCACGCATCAGCTTCGCAGTTTCGCTTGGGGTTGTCCCTACCCTTACCCCCACGGCTTCCAATGCTTGTTTCTTCGCGGCAGCTGTTCCTTCTGAACCCGTTACGATAGCGCCGGCATGGCCCATTGTTTTTCCTTCGGGAGCTGTAAAGCCTGCCACATAGCCCACCACAGGTTTGGTTACGTGCTTTGAAATGAAATCTGCTGCGCGCTCCTCCGCGTCGCCACCAATCTCGCCGATCATCACGATTGCTTTGGTCTCAGGGTCGGCCTCAAAAGCCTCCAGCGCGTCAATGTGCGTTGTTCCAATGATTGGGTCGCCACCGATGCCGATGGCTGTGGAAATGCCGATATCCGACAGCTCATACATCATCTGATATGTCAGCGTTCCCGACTTAGAGATCAAGCCAATGGGGCCTGAACCTGCGATATTGGCTGGTGTGATTCCTGCGAGTGATTCACCTGGGGTGATAATGCCTGGGCAATTCGGGCCAATGATGCGGGTGTGCCCCACTTTCTTGGCATAGGCCCACGCTTCGGATGCATCGCGGACAGGGATTCCTTCGGTGATGATCACACACAGTGGGATGTGGGCGTCGATCGCTTCAATGATCGCGGATTTAGCAAACGCCGGAGGAACGAAAATCACCGTGACATTTGCACCGGTTGCCGCCATGGCTTCCTGGACGGTGCCAAAGACAGGCAGATCGGTGTCATTGATTCTCACAGTTTGTCCAGCTTTGCGCGGGTTGGTGCCACCAACCAACTTCGCACCAGAAGCTAGGATTCGTCGCGCATGCTCTGAACCTTCCGATCCTGTAATGCCTTGGATGATGATGCGTGAGTCAGAATTGAGGAAAATAGACATGGTTAAACAGGTGCTCCTAAATTAGTTCGCGGTTGCAAATTGACCGTGCTGGGAAAGATTGGCCAAATGCGCCGCATAGTCAGCCGCGGCATCCATGCCATCAACAACTGTGACCAGTGGGTGATCATATTCCGCCAGGATTCGACGGCCCTCCACCACGTTGTTTCCATCCAGGCGAACCACCAGGGGCTTGGTAGCTTGATCGCCAAGAACATCCAATGCCCCGACGATGCCCTTTGCCACAACATCGCATGCTGTGATGCCACCAAAAACATTCACAAATACGCTGCGTACCTGGCTATCACCAAGGATTACATCCAAACCAGCTGCCATGGATTCAGCTGAAGCGCCACCACCAATATCAAGGAAGTTCGCGGGACGTTGTCCGCCGTGACGCTCACCAGCTGCTGCAACAATATCTAGCGTGGACATCACGAGCCCCGCACCGTTGCCGATGATTCCAACCGAACCATCCAATTTCACATAGTTCAGATCATTCTTCTTGGCTTTCAACTCCAAAATGTCCAAACCGCCAGCCGATTCCGCCAGTGCCCCACGGTTTTCATGGCGGAAATCAGCGTTGTCATCCAACGTAATTTTTCCATCCAAAGCGATCACATCACCGTCATCCGTGAGCACCAATGGATTTACTTCAACAAGTGTTGCTTCCTCTTCGTAGTACACCTGCCAAATCTTCATCAGCACCGGAATAACTTTCTCCGCCACGTCAGCTTCAAAACCGGCTTCTGAAACAATCTCTCGAGCTTTTGCCTCATCAATTCCGGTTAGCGGATCTACCTCTACCTTGGCCAAGGCTTCAGGCTTTTCCTTAGCCAAAATTTCAATTTCCATGCCACCCTCGACAGAGCACATGGCCAGATACGAACGATTCGCGCGATCCAACAAAATGGAGAAATAATATTCCTCTGCGATATCAGCGCCCTGCGCCACCATCACCTGATTAACAGCATGACCTTTAATATCCATGCCCAAAATCGCATTCGCCGCTTCAAAAGCCTGAGCCGACGTAGGTGCCACTCGGACGCCGCCCGCCTTTCCGCGTCCGCCCACCTTAACTTGAGCCTTGACGACGGTCAGTCCCCCTATTTCCTCCGCCGCCTTCCTCGCAGTCTCAGGTGTTGATGCCACAATGCCCCGCAGCACTGGCACACCATGGGCTTCAAAGAGATCTCGAGCTTGGTATTCAAAAAGATCCACCGTTAATTCCATTTCCGGCCCGCATTTAGAGCCTTCTATATCTCTAACAAGTTGCCCCACAGAACGTGTTTCAACTCACCAATATGATCGTATTGTGAAGTCTAACACTGTAAACTTTGCAAATTGCAACAAAAATGGATCTGCCGTGCTCACCCCACATCACTTGGGAACTTTTCCGCAGGTTTCCCCAAACCCACGCGGTCAATTACTCACCCGACAGAGGCCTCAAACGACTTACCTAGATTGATCTCGGCGCCCAATACGCCGACTTCTCGACATACGACTTCAGTCAGTTTTCAACCCACCATCGCTTACAGCCCGTTTAAGCCACTGGAAATCAAGAATGAGCATTTACATCACCAGCCACCGCAAAGGCCTTTAGAAGCGATCCTGTGAGGCCACTTTTTCTGGCCCCAGAATCTGGTTTTTGAGCTCATTTCACCTGACGACCAAGACCGCTTATTCCAAACGAGGTTTTGGTCGAATACGACGCTATCCCGGCCTACAAAATTGATCTGGTGACCAAGGACCCCGAACATGCCTATGGATTTGGTCCCAGATGACGGTTTTAGGAACGGCCCTAGCCAAATCCAAATAATCTGGGTGTCGAAACCCCATAAACCCCGAAAAGTACACACTCCAAAAATCAAAGAAACAAAAACAGAGGCTGTACATTTTCTTAAAGAAAAAGTACAACCTCTGTTATCACATTGCTGCGACCCTGACGGGACTTGAACCCGCGACCTCCGCCGTGACAGGGCGGCGCGCTAACCAACTGCGCCACAGGGCCTCATATGCAGCATTTAACTGCTACTTCCTTTGGGGAAGTAGTACTCCCAACGGGATTCGAACCCGTGTCGCTGCCGTGAAAGGGCAGTGTCCTAGGCCCCTAGACGATGGGAGCTCGTCGCTCTCGGCGACTGGATATGAATATACGTGACTTTTTTCAATCTGCAAAATCGCACTCTGACCTGCAGGTTTATAAAGCCACTTAGACGTCCATGTTGTGTTGTTTAGTTGCAGGTGCCGTCGATTGAGCAGCTTTGGCCGTCGATGACTTCAAATGGGCTGGATGGGTTGTCGGCTGCCCACTCTTCGTAGGCCTTTTCGATGGTGCCGGTGAACACTTCTGGTTGTTGCGCGCCGTTGATGGCGTATTTGCGGTCGAAGACGAAGAAGGGGACGCCTTGGACACCGAGTTGGCGGGCTTCGAAGATGTCTTGTTGGACGTCGTTGGTGTAGGCGTCGGATTCGAGTGCTTCGCGGGTGGCATTGGCATCTAGGCCTTCCTCTGCAGCAATCTCGACCAAGACATCAATGTCATCGATGTTTTTGCCGTCAACGAAGTGGGCTTTGAAAAGGTGCTGTGCCGCTTCTTGTTGTTTTCCGTGTGCTTTTGCAATGTGGGTGAGGCGGTGAGCGTTGATGGTGTTGGCTGCGATGGTGTCTTCAGGGTTCATCTCAAGGCCGGTGGCTTGCGCCATTGCTTGGACTTGGGAGTTCATTTGGCGGGCTTGCTCGATGCTCATGCCTTTGACCTCAGCGAGATGCTCGGTGGTTGAGCGCAATGGATGTGTTTCTAGGCCTGGAGCAAGTTCAAAGCTTTTGTATTCCACTTCGATGCGTCCGGCCTGGTCAAATCTGCTGAGAGCGTCATCGAGGCGTTTCTTGCCGATGTAGCAGAAGGGGCACACGATGTCGCTCCACACTTCGATTTTCATTTTTGAAACAGCCATATCTGTACCAACCTTGTTTGTTTGCTTTTAAGGACTCCCCTATCGCAACCACGATTGGCTACAAACTATTTCTTTTGATGATTTTCGTGACGGTTTCAACCATGGTGGTAAATCCTGGTTCTTCGATGGGGAAATGTCCGCAGTCTTTGAGCATCACTACTTCGGTTGGTCCTTTGATGCGTGCTAGGGTGCGCAGGCTTAATTCGACGGGTGTGAGGCTGTCGTGTTCGGGGTGCATGAGGGTGACCGGAGTGGTGCCAAATTTTGCTTTGTGCTGGAAGAAGGATGCTAAAAATCCCCAGGTTATTTTTGATCCTCCGCTGTGTTCATCGGCTGCGCACAGTTTTCCCAATGCGGGGCTGCGGCTGATTTTGTTGAAGTTCAGCACCCGGGTCATTGGTAGTTCGCGGTTGCGCAGCGGGCCTTGGATAAGTCTGGTCAAAGGCGAGAATCTAAACAGTGCCCGGCGCGTTGGCTGATCGGAGGGGTTAAGCAGGCATGTTGCGATCACGTGGGTCACCAGTCCGGTGCGGTGCGCTGCTTCCGCGCACAGTAATCCGCCGGTGCCTGCGCCAATGAGGATGAGGGGGCGGTCGTCGTGTTCGGAAGAGATGAAGGCTTCCAAAAGGCGCAGCCAGTCGTCGTAAAGCGGGGTTTTAGGCAGGTCTATCGCGGCGAGGTCCGCGCCTGGAATGGCCGCGACGAGGGGCCAGAGGGCGCCGCTGTGCGTGCCTAGGCCATGGACGACGATGACGCGGACGGGCGCTTTTCGACGCTTCCTTGCAATGTGCACCCTTTCCGATGCCCATTCCCACCAGGTGTGTTCTGGTTGAATACCTGTACGATGCGAAAGCGGTAGGAAGGCCTCGTATGGGTTACTCATGCACCCAACCTTACAAAACCTCTTTTGGTGTGTCCTTTTTCTTTTTCTTCGCCGGCTTAAACAACACAAACGCAACCAACGCGGAACCTGCGATAAAGATGAGCAGCCACCAGGGGAAACCTGCGGTAATGCCGTCACCACCGATGATTTGATCACCCGAATTTTCAGGAGCAGGGATTCTTTCTGCGTGAACGAGCAAGCGGTGGCTATTCACACCGACCGGCGTGCAGGTAAATAACGTCACCCAATCCTCGCCGTCAATGATGGTCAAAGAATCCGTCTCATTGGGCAGGACTGTTTCAAGTTCGCGGACTTGGTAGTAGTGATCTTCACCCAACACGGAAATCCAGAAGGTATCCCCCACTTCAGCTTTGTGGAGGCCGGTAAAAAGCTTGGCGTGGGGCAAACCGCTATGAGCGGTCATCACCGCACGGGTGGATGGGCCACCAATTGGCAGCGAAGTTCCATACATGTGGCCTGCACCTTTACTGATCACCTCATTGGTGGTGCCGTGATAAATCGGCAACGATATATCCACCCCCGGATAGTTCACGGTTCCGATGGCATCCGTGCCGTTTAGTCGCAGCATCTCCTCATAGGCTTTGTAAAGATCACTCCCCAAGGCAGCATCTTCAGCTTCTGAAAGATAAGGATCCGTCAAGGGACCTGGATCAAGCTGATCATTATAGGTATAGGCCACATCTAATTTGTGTTGGCGTTCCTCGGGTGAGGTATTTTCCACCTGCTTTACGTAGCCAGAAATCTCCGCATTGTGGCTCAGCGAATTCACCCAGTCCGCCGCATCGGGGTACAACAACAAACCAATACCAACCATGGCTAAAAATTGCAGCACAATATTGCTTAAAAGACGCTGCTTCTGTTTACGGGTTCGGGGCTGTTTTTGTAGACGGTGTTTAGGCCCTTGACTGGCTTCCTTTTCAAGTACAGTCACTGGTTATCCTGCACTTTTCGACGCGTGACCAACACGAATCCAATCCCAATAAGCACCAATCCAAGGAGTACGATTCCTGTAATTTGCACACCAGTTTCTGCAAGGGACTGTTTACCGCTTGTCCCCGGTTGCTGTGCGGCTACTCCTTCGGTGGATTGGCCGTCTTGGCTGGGTTGGCTGGCTTCGCTGCTATCGCTGGATCCGTTAGATCCGCTGCTGTCGCTGGATCCTCCGCTTGATCCCCCTGCAAAGCCTAGAAATGGGATAAACGGGATGATTCCAACAATAATCTTGTCGATTAATCCCTCTTCAATTTTATCTGGCGCACGCTGCACCAAATAAACAACCTCTTCAGGTTCGTCAGTGCTGTAAACGTGTCCGAATTGTGGACGGTCATTAACTAAAAACCAACCGTCTGGAATTTTTGTCGGCACAACCCAATAGCGGCGGAATTTTTCGGAGTTCTCCGGAATATCCAAACCATTCGCGAAGCCAGAAAACCTCAAGCCATCAATAACAACACGACCATCTGGTCCGGTAAACCACTCAGAAACACCATCAATTTCCACAGGATTTATCCCCGCACGCGCGTCTTGCTCACTGAGGAACAGACGCACACCGGTATCAGCGATGCGCTCAGCAGGATTGTCTACTTCATGCACCACAATCGTCAAGGGCCCACCCTTGGTCTCTGCCGTATCAGCAACACCGCGACGATTCTTAATTGCTTCCTTGCTGGGATACAACTCAACGGTGTTTTCATGTATCCCAGCGCGGAGCACTTCAGTGCTCAGCTCAACTTCCACTTGTGCGGTGGGATGCTTTTCGACGACTCCCTCTAACTTTCGCAACCCTTTATCCAAGAAATTTATCGTGTAGGAATTGCTTTGATCATCAAACACCACGGTGTAATCCACGTCTTGCTCAAGTGCTGGGCAATCAGAGCAATCAAAACCAACCGTGACTTTTCCATTTGGCCGCAGCTGCGGGGCGATAGTGTGCACAATCTGATAGCCATCAATATCTGCAAGCATCGGGATACTTGAATGGGAAGTCCAAAAGATGGTGTCACCACGTTTTACAACATGGTCATCCCGAACATCCAAAGTAATACCGGCCAGGGCATCTTTGGGATACACGTGCACAGTAGATAAAGAAGAATTTTGGGTTGCCGGATTAGTTAACGGCAAGGCCACCAAAAAGGGAGCACTACCTACAAATCCTGGCTGAATATCTGTTTCCTGAACAAGGTATAACCCAGCACTGAGCGGTGATAATGAGCCATCACCAAAAGAATTAGTTTTTACAGTTGCCTGTGGGCTTTTCCCTTTGATCGATTCGAGTGCTTCATCAACACTAAGCTGCGCAATCGCGCGCTGTCCCTCATTTGTCAAAGGATCAAACCCTGACACCACAGTGGCTTTAAACGTTGCACCTGCAACAGGGGTTAATCCGTTGGTATCTTGCGGCAACCCATTAGCTGCAAAGGACAATCCATGCGGAGATTCAAACTTATGGATTTCGATGGCATAATCTGCGTCATCTGCGTGCGCCGGAACAGCAAAAACCGCTGAAACAACAGCCAAGACAAAAACCATAGCGATAGGAAAGAGTCTTCTCACAGACATTATTTCTCCGCCCTTTTTGAGTATCGGCGCTTAAGCGCATGTTTAGGTTGCTTCTTCACAGGCCGGAAGATTAACCAGCCAACAAATGCGGAGCCCGCAAGAAACTGCACAGCCCACCACGGAAAACCAGCCAGAACTCCATCACCAGCGATAACAGTTTCTGTGTTTTGTGGTGGTGTGGGAATTCTTTGTGCATGAACTAAAAATCGATGACTATTAATACCAATGGGTGAACACGTAAGCAGGGTTATCCAATCCTCGCCATCGACGATCTTCAACGATGAGGTTTGCTCCGGCAACACCTCTTCAATTGACCGCACCTGGTAATACAGTTGTTCCCCCATCACCGATACATAAAACACATCATCGATCTGGGCGTCGAGAAGCTTCGTAAAAAGTGAGGCATGGACCAAACCTGAATGACTTGTCATCACCGAGTGCGTTGAGGCACCCCCGACCGGAAGCGAACTTCCGTAGAGGTGTCCAACGCCCTTGGAAAGGACATCATCCGTCGTGCCATGATAAATAGGAAGCGAAATACCAAGATCCGCATACACCACCTCACCGATGGTGTCGCTATCCTCCACGCTTAGTTCCCCAAGATAAGACTGGTAACTATCATCGCGTGAAAAAGCATCATCTAAAGAAGTAGCGGCAAAAGGATCCCGCAACACACCTTGAGGAATATGAGTGTTGTACTCCCTGGCACTGCTCAATGCATCCATCTTGGATTGCGCGGGCATCTGCTCAACTTGGCGGGCATAACCAGACACTTCCGCATTATGGTTACGCGTGGCAAACCAATCTGCAGCATCCGGGTACAACAACACCGCCAACCCGAGCATTGCAACAAGCTGCAAACATAAAGAAACCGTGAATTTTCCTTTGCTGCGCTTTTTTAGTCCAGACAAAGGGGTGCCTTTAGGCACGGTATCTAATTGTTGAACCATGACAGGACACCCCTTTCTTGGTGGAAAAATAGTTTTGTTACCTGCGCTTCTGTATCAAGCGCAGGTAACAAGGTTGGTTTATGCAGACTCGTTGTTACGACGCATACGTGCGAAGAACAAAACCAGTCCAAGAATTGCAATACCCAAGATGGTCAGCATCGCAGTACCGGTACCACCAGTCAGTGGCAGCTGGAAACCGTTACCAGAGTTGGATGCGTTGGTGACATCCAAAGTCAGGGTGAGATCCTCGCCATTAACGGTGAATGAGACAGGCTGAGCAAGCAGCTGGTGTCCAGCAGGAGCCTTGGTCTCTACAAGCCAGTACTTCTGCTCTTCATCTGTGGTTTTACCGTTGGCAAAGTTGCTGTCACGCAGTCCTGCAATCTTTACCTCACCGTTTTCACCGGTGATCCACAATCCGTTTGTGTTGCTTTCAGTGGTGAGGTAGCCGTCACCCTTCGCTTTAGCTGATTCTTCGGTCAGGTACACGCGGAACTCAGCGCCTGGAAGAAGGGTGCCCTTCTCATCCTTCTTGATAACAGTGATGTCACCGTAACGGATTTCAGGCTTTCCACCCTCGTCGGTGTTATAGACAGAATCGCCACCGTGATCGATGACTGCGGTGTTATCAATAACACCAGACTTGTGAACGACAGTGTCAAGGGTGACAACAACTTGATCAGCATCTGGCAAAGCAGCAGCAAGCTTTACGCGACCTGATTCCTCAAAAGTGATGGTAACGAGGGTTTCACCTTCGGCAGCAGGAGCAACAGTTACCTTGTAGTCAGTGCCTTTAACCAGACCAGCAGGGGCAGTGACGTTAACGTCTGCTTCGGTGGTGGAGAGCTCAGCGTCGATAAGCGTATCGCGGATCTCGAACTTGGTGATTGGCTCGAATTTACCGTCTAGGTGGTTGCGAACCTGAGGGTTGTCCGCATTAATTGTCCAGGTAACAACATTGCCAGTGACAAAATCATCTGCGTTTTCAACAGTCTTGGTAGCAGAGACAACATCGTTCTTGGGGTAGACGTAAATATTGCTCAACCAAGCAGTACCTTCTGGGTTGGTCTGTGGCACAGCAACCAAGAAGTCATTTGCAGCAACAACACCAGCAGGGGTGTTGGTCTCACGGATCAGGTAGAGGCCCCGAGCAAGATCTTTGAACTCAACAACACCATTTGAATCAGTTTTGGTAGGTCCAGCAACAGGAGTTGGATCGTTTCCAATTTTGGTCTTTGCGGCTTCTAGATCAAAGCCTGCAATTTCCTGTTGCCACTCTTCAGTGCCAGCGGTTTTTTCCAAAGGAACTGAGTAGGCTTCAAATTCCACGCCTTCGATGCGATCACCAGCAGGATCTTGTTCCGTGCCGTTGGACTCAACACCAGCAGCAGCACCTTGTTCAACTTTGGTGATGATGATGTTGGAGGTCTCAGGCATTGCATTTACAGCAGGGTCTTCCTGAGCCATCGCTGGGCTTGCAGTGAAAGCAAGGGAAGCAGCAGCAAGCAAGGCGCCTGCTTTGAGGAAGAATTTCCTCGTCTTTGAGGTAGTCATTGATTTCCCTTTCTAAGGAAACATGAGAGTTTTAGATATGTGATTGAAGGAAACGTTCTGGAAACTCGGCCAAACTTAACTATTCACGTCGCCTCCAAACAAAAATTCCGATGCCAGCAAGAACCAACAAAACCGAACCGGCAATGGTGATCGCCTCCAGGTACTTGCCACCTGACAGTGGCAAAGTAATCGTGGTGACATCCTTGACAAGCATGAGATAACCGGTCGGGTTCACACATGCGGTAGGCCGCTCGCCGACGTTGTCTCCGGGGATACAGCGCTCTTGCCAATCAGTGAAAGAACCATCAGGGCTGACATCAAGTTGGCCGCGCCCATACATGGCTCCACCTGCAGATGGAGATTCTCCTTCTGCATCTGGCCACACAGTAAATGCGATTGGTTCTGCCAAGAGTTGAACTCCTGGCACCGCACGTTTTTGTTTGCCGTCTCTATTTATCTGGTGCGTTGGTGCTTTTGTCTCAACCAGCCAATATTCTCCTGCTTCGAGGTTTTCAGAACGCCAACGACCTGTTTGTCCACCAGCAGTCGACGCACCAAGGTCGTCGATATTGCCTTGCTCATAAATCAGCGCACACAGTGGCAACTCATTATCTGGATTCTCGTTGTTCCACTGCTTAATCGCCGCAAGGGTTCCAGAGTTTTCCCCCCAATCAGCGTTGGTTGCATCGCTAATCCACGTAGATCCATCCCAGCCCGTGCTTGGGTTGTACTCTGCGCGGCACAGCTTGACTGATGGCAATTCAGAGGGCTGACCATTGTTATTGTCACGGATCTCGAATTTGTGGCCGACCATATTCCACATACCGGTTTTATCAAAGCCATAATCGCTGTTCGCTACGTCGCCATACTCATTGAGGTTAACCTGATCCACACCAGGGCCCTGAGCATCTTTACGGATAGTGAAGTAGTTCGCTTGGAGCTCATGGGTTACTTGACAGTTAATCGGGAAGTTTGGATCCATACCCGAAGCATTAGGATCGCCTACTACCTGTCCGGTAACGCAGACCGCTGGGTTTTGAGAAGCAGTCGCCGTAACGTAGTTGGTGAACTTCGAGCCCATTGTTGGAGTTTGCTCAATGTCAGAGTCATTTTTCGGCCAGGTGCCTGGAATTTGTTTCTTGTTGCCCGCTTCTACTGCAAACCACAATTCCACGCGCTCTGCATTCTTAGGCACAGCAAGAGGTTGTGTTTCAAGAATCCAGCGCTCACCGTTGAATGTTGGAACTAATGAATCGTCAGTTCCGGGATAAGCCGCTTGACCGGGTTCTAGGATATCCGCGTTGATTGTAGAGTCCCCTGTCGCATCGAGCGAGTTGTTTTGAGCGTCAAAGAAGTACACTCCTCGGCTCAATGCACCACCTGGAACTGCGGCGTCAGGAGCAAAACCTGCAGTCTTAAACACATTGGTCAGATCATCAGTGATCACCAAGTTGTCGATCGTTGTCTGTGGAGTCAACTTCTCGGCAACAAGGCGGTAGTGAGCATTGCCACCTTCGTGAAGTCGCGCCCCACTTGCAGGCTTGGAGTCCTTATAGATAGTCCACGCATTGACAGGATGAATGACGCAATAAACACCCTCTTCTACCTCAGAGGTACAAAATTTCGGTAGAACAACATCGGCTTTAGCGAGGAAGTTCTGCACATAGAAACCCGCATTGTTTTCAGCGCTTCGACGTGTCTCGATGTTCATCGAATTTGGCTTTACCTTTACCTGGTAACTCACCGTAGATTTGCCACTTGCAGGGACAGAGCCTTTGATATGCAATTGCGTATCTGTGGTTGCCCATTCAGCTTCCAGATTTTCTCCATCGACAGTAACCTCAGGCTTATCCAAAAGCTTATTACCTTCCGCATCAACAAAGAATGCGTCATCTACAACATCTGCTAGGTAATCAATGTGATCAACCTGCGCAGGAAGAGTACCTGTGGAGTTATCAAAAACCAGATCATATTTAATAATCTGCTCCTCATTAACGGCTTCACCGGACGCCGGGTTCGATGTTTTAGACACAATCAATTGCTCACGCTGCGGCGAGTTAGTAAAAATGCACACCAGGTTGGAACCTGGAGTAACTGCTGCAGGTTTCTCTGAGCCTGAAAGTGCGAACTGCAAGTTTGTACCTTCGCCGTGGGCAAAAGCTTCTCCAAGGTTTCCGTTCACTTCTTGTGGATAGCACGCCCATGTCGTGGTGTAATCTTCTTTATTTGCATTGACGAAAGTCTCACTCGCTTTGAAAGTTCCATTCAGCGTGGTCACAAAAGGACCCACTTGTTCCTTTTGCATACCGGTTGCGCCACCAGTGGTTGTCACACTGGCAAATTGGTCGCGTGTACTGCCAGCAGAACGTTCCGCATTGAGCTGGAATTGATCATCAGCATTAACGCGGTCACCGGTTAGCTCTTTTTTAACTGTGACAGTGGTTGGTTTAGCGCATCCAGCCAGATCCACCAACGATCTACCAGTGAAATTTCGTGATCCTGTTGTATTCAGGCTCGGTAAATCAACCAAACTATTCCTATTGTTACCTGATTGCTGGATGATGGCTCGACCATTGGCCGTGTAGGTCACACCGTTGATTCCTGAGTTTCCGTTAACTCCGCCACGCACAGAAGAAGCTTGACCTGTTCCAGTGATTGTTTGCACCTCCGGTAAGGAATGCGCACTTGGTTCATTGAGGAAATCTTGACTATTGACAGAACCAGAAACGGAGTAACCATTGTGATTGGATACGATAAATTGAATGTTATTTTGCGCATCGAAAGAGAAGTCTCCGTTCATGGAATCTCCAAAGTCGCTGGGCTTTTGCACATCGATATGTTTAACTTCACCAGTGCGCGCGCCATTTCCATGTGAATAGCGGTACAGGTGGAATCGAATAGCCCCGCTTTCAGGGGAATTTGAATAGTAGGCGTAATAGAACTCTTCACGGCCCTGATAGACAGTTGCATCACCAGACACAACTGTTCCTGTAGTTGGAGACAGCAAATCCATGTTGAACACCGGGTACGGTGCACGATCTACAGAAGGATCAAAACGATACACCGTGGTATTACGCATTGATGTATTATCCGAGTTGCCAATTTGACCAGTGAAATAAAAAATTCCAGTTGGGGTAACACCTAAAGCATTCGGCGTCTGATTTGGTTCAACCAAGGCAGAAAGGCTCGAATTAGAAACTGTATTCGTTGAACTATTAATACTGGTTTCAGCAGAGTTATAACTAAGCTGAAGAATCCGAGCTCCATTTGAATTTATTCGCTCGAGCGAGAAATACGTAGTTCCCGGGTCCACACACACCTGTGAAGATGAGGCACGACTAGACACTAGTAAATCAGGTAGCTCTAGGTGCCCGTTTTGAAAACTTCCGGAAGACTCTACAGGTGAAGTACTCCTCCATGTATATCCATTTATCGAACCAGCGGGTATGACACGATAACGGGCCGCTGGATCGATCTGATGTGAAACTTGTTTAGTCCCATCAAATTCTCGAAGGCTATCTAGCTTAAAATGGCCAGGTCGTGGATCTTGGTCCATTGATGTTGGATGGCATGGAGCCTCAGCGCAGTCGGTGACATAATAATCGCCGATCCAGCTCCAACCTGAACGTTGTTGGACCCTAACGGTTGCGTTGCCTACAGGACTATTGCCGGGCCCTAAGACCGACCACGACATCGTAGATGCAGTTTGCAAAGGAAGTTCACCAAGGTAGCGTGCACCCGCACCCCCCACTGAAGAGGTAGAGATAGAAGACTCATTTCGCCAGCTATAACCAACAGGAGAATCCGCAGGTGTAACCGTATAGCTCAAAGACCGAGAGACTTTTTCAATGTCAAAGCCTGAAGCGGTTGGTTTATAAAGCATTGAGACTTTGAAAGATCCAGGTTCAGGATCCATATCCATAGATACTGGCGCGCACGGTGCTTCAACACAATCACGAATCCTCAGTTCTTTGGTTTGCGAGGTTCCACCAGCACTTAATTCGACAATACCTCCACCAACAGGCATACCATTGTGGGTAACCTTCCACGTCAATGAAGCACCTTCACCTACTTCCAGGGGCGTAGGAAATAGGTACCCAGGTTGAGATCTAGGCCATTGACTAGTCGGCATCGTGTTTGAATTACTAGACATCTCACTCCACGAATTTGTGGGAGTTACCCACTCGTATCCGGCAGGCGCATCTTCCGACAAAGGCCTAATCGCAAACACTTCACCGTGTTCAATTGCTGCGCTGCCTGTACCAATTTTTCGTTCAGCAATTGCGAACTTTCCAGGATTTGGGTCTTGATCCCAATACCCATCACAATTTCCGTCATCAGCAACGCAGTCTTTAACTGTCCACGGAGTTCCCCACGAAACGGTCTCCCAGATCAGCCACCGAGTTGAGGTACGAGGGCCTTTGACCTCAACGGTAGCTCCGCCGACATAGTCATCTCCGGCTTTTACTTCCCACTTGATGTGAGGTTCGTCGAGAGTAAACGGAATATCACCTGATGTGGTTGCCATCAGTGAATTAAGGAGTCCGTTGGTTTCTGCCAAGAGTCCATCAAGAGCGTTAACTTCAACAGCATCTGCTGGATCTACAGAATCCGTGGTTTCTAGTTCGCTAACTTCCGGATCAACTAGATCGTCAACTTGTGGTTCATCAGTAGAGGTTTCAACGTCGGAATTGTCAACGTTATCGATTGGCATCACATCTTGTAGTTCATCAGATATGACCAATGGATCGGAATTATCAATCGATGGAACCGCACCTGCCGAAAAAGGTGACATGACAACTAACAGCGAGGCAAACCCTGCTGCACACATTGCTTTCATGCGGGTTTGCGCTCGGCCGAAACGTCCGAACAACGCCGTAACCTCCACTTTTACATTTTTATCTCTATCTACGCAGAAGATATCAACAGGATTTCCGAAACGTCAAAACAGGTATTTCTAAGAAATTTCAGGGTGTCACAACTGCTATCACAGTTTCTTAGAAACATTCATTGATAGGAGTGACGTATTCAACCCGCCATTACCCCCTCTCAATTACCCCCTCCCTGTACCTTTGAAACAAATTCGCAACCCCTCAAACCGACCCGACAAATAGGAACCCCCTGACGGTGCAAAAGAGGATTAAGTCCATGAGTCAATACTTTTGAGCTGGCACTTCATGCTCCATCAAGTCCACCCCTAGCCCCACACCCGAGCTAACTTACCCCTTTCAATCCCACCCAAGCCCCTAAAAAAGACCACACCCATCATCCCGGGTAATGGAATATATTTATCCATGTCTATTACTTTCACATCAACCGTGATCATAAAGTAAACGGCTTAGAATATTCTTAGATTTCTCTCATAAACCCAGTGACTAACTTCACTTCCTAGAAACGCCACAGGCATGGAATCGGATTTACTACCCGCAGTAATAGGCCAGGCTGATGGAGTTGGACTTATGGGGATGCGTCGAAAAGCAAAAGCCCTTCCCCCGTACGACCATGCCCCTTACCGGAATGTAAAAATCCCCCGTTTCAAGTCAAACTTGAAACGGGGGATAAATATGTGGGCCCATTGGGACTCGAACCCAAGACCTGCGGATTAAAAGTCCGTAGCTCTACCAACTGAGCTATAGGCCCAACTCTGACTATATTAGTACATGGAACCGCACATAATAAAATCGGCCTCGAATATCGATAAAAATATGTGCTGAACTGGGCTAATGTACTGCGGTTAAGGATAAGAAAATGCCGCCACCTCAAATCAGTTTCAAGGTGACGGCATGTTCTATTTAAACCTGAAGTTTAATTAGCCCTTCATGGAGCCATTCTTAGCCAGGTTGATGTGGAAATCAAAGGCGGTTGCAAGGTCATGAGGGGTCTGCATGAACTTGTTGTCGCCGGAGGTTGCGCGCTCGTAGTACTCCTCGAGCAGTGGACGGTAATCAGGGTGTGCCAGGCCAATCATCTTGGCAACACGCTCACGTGGAGCAAGACCACGAAGGTCCGCGTAACCGTACTCAGAGATAACAACCATGACATCGTGCTCGGTGTGGTCGATGTGGGATGCGAAAGGAACGATCGCGGAGATAGCGCCGCCCTTTGCCTCTGAAGGGGTGATGAAGCTGGAGATATAGCCGTTACGGGTGAAGTCGCCAGATCCGCCGATACCGTTCATGACGCGGGAGCCAGAAACGTTGGTGGAGTTAACGTTGCCGTAGATATCAGCCTCAATGAGGCCGTTGGTGGCAATAAGGCCAACACGACGGATGACCTCTGGGTGGTTAGAGATCTGCTGTGGGCGCAGGATGATGGACTCGCGGTAACGCTTAGCCTCGTTGTTCATCTTCTCTGCATACTCAGGAGACAAGGAGAAGGAAGTTGCAGAAGCAACAGTCATCTTGCCAGCATCGATCAAGTCAACCATGCCGTCCTGGATAACTTCGGTGTAGGCCTGGATGTTTTCAAACTTGGAATCCAGCAGGCCTGCCATCACAGCGTTAGGAACGTTACCCACACCGGACTGCATGACGTAGCCGTCGTAGGACAGGCGACCTGCAGCAACTTCACTTTCCAGGAAGTCAAGGAAGTTTCCAGCGATCTTCTGGGAAATGTCATCGACTGGCTTAAATGGTGCGTTGCGGTCTGCAATGTCGGTTTCAACAATTGCAACGACCTTGTCAGTGTCGAACTCGATGTATGGAACACCGATGCGATCGCCTGGCTTGCTGATTGGAACTGCAACACGGTTTGGCAAGGCAGGTACAGACCAAATGTCGTGCATGCCCTCAAGGTTTTCGGACTGCCAAGAGTTGACCTCGAGGATGACCTTCTTAGCCGAATTTAGCCATTCAACGTTGTTACCAACAGAGGAAGAAGGAATCAGGTGTCCATCTTCAGTAATGCGGGTGACTTCGATGACTGCAACGTCAAGGTTGCCGAAGAAGCCCTGCTCTACCTGCAGGCCAGCGTGAGAAAGGTGGATATCAGAGTATCCCATCTTTCCTTCGTTGATCTTATTACGCATGATTGGGTCAGATGCGTAAGGCATGCGCCAGCGAACTGCATCAGCTTCAGCCAAAACACCATCACAGTCTGGTGCGGTAGAAGCGCCGGTGAACAGATCAATCGCGTAGTCATTGCCTGCGCCGTGTGCTTCCTTAGCGCGGTTAGCAATAGCGGTTGGCAGCGCCTTTGGGTAGCCAGCGCCAGTAAAGCCGGACATACCGACCTTGTCACCGTGGTTAACAAACTGGGCCGCTTCATCGGCGGACATGATCTTAGAACGCAGCTTTGCTGAAGCAATGCGATCAGACATTGAATACCTCCTCAGGTAATCGGACTTTTTAAACCGTTTCCGCACCTTTACCCCCGAGCGAACGCAAGCGCTTTATCCCAGGCAGAAATAATGCGGACCGATAAAAGTCCGACGAAATTCGTTAACGCAGTTCACACCACCACTTCAAGGTATGACCAACTAATTCAGCTAAGTCACTTCCTGTTGAAGTTTATGATGTACCCCACTTAGATGTTGTGTCCCCAAGGATAAACCATCATGGCAGGAAATGCCCGAACGGTGTCCGTGACGTGGGATTTCAGGGCTTGGTTTTACCCCCATTTTTGCATGACACACGTTTAGGCTTCTGTTTAAACTCCCGCAGAGAATCCGGCCTGGGCTCCTGCTTGAAACTTTGTTGGGATCCAAGTTTGACTCAGGCTTTAGATCCAGCTGTGGCTCGCTCTTTGGCTCGCTCTTTGGCCCGCGTTAACAAGCTTCTTAAAAAACTGCTTCGCTTTGAACCGTCACACCACATTCGGGCAATAGTCATGTTCCGCTCACATTTATTTTGTTCACACCGAATTCAGGGAGACAATAGATAGGTGACTTTGAAAATCGGCCCCTTTGATCTTGCTTCCCCCGTTGTCTTAGCTCCCATGGCTGGGGTGACAAACGTTGCTTTCCGCACGCTGTGCCGCGAACAGGAAATGCAGCGTACTGGAACAATTTCTGGGCTGTATGTCTGTGAGATGGTCACTGCTCGTGCACTTGTGGAGCGCAATGAGAAAACCATGCACATGACCACGTTTGCACCGGATGAAAATCCACGCAGCCTGCAGCTTTATACCGTGGACCCTAAGTACACCTATGAGGCTGCCAAAATGATCGTTGATGAAAATTTGGCTGATCATATTGATATGAATTTCGGCTGCCCTGTTCCCAAGGTGACGCGCAGGGGTGGTGGTTCTGCAATTCCATATAAGCGCCGTCTGTTTGAAAACATTGTCTCCGCTGCGGTTAAAGCCACCGAAGGTACCGATATTCCGGTTACCGTGAAGTTCCGCGTTGGAATTGATGATGAGCACCATACGCACTTGGATGCTGGCAGGATCGCAGTGGAGTCCGGCGCAAAGTCAGTGGCCCTTCATGCTCGTACTGCGGCTCAGCGTTATTCCGGTGAAGCTGATTGGAACGAGATTGCTCGCCTTAAAGAGCATCTTGCTGATACTGGCATCCCTGTCTTGGGAAATGGCGATATTTTCGCAGCGTCGGACGCAACCCGAATGATGGAACAAACAGGTTGCGACGGCGTTGTGGTTGGCCGTGGCTGTTTAGGTAGGCCATGGCTATTTGCAGAGCTTTCCGCAGCAGTTCGTGGCGAAGAGATCCCAGAAGAACCAACCTTCGGTGAAGTCACAACGATCATTTTGCGTCATGCTGAACTTCTCATGCAGCATGACGGCGAAACCAAGGGGCTGCGCGATCTGCGCAAGCACATGGGCTGGTACCTGCGTGGTTTCCCTGTTGGTGGCGAATTCCGCTCAAATCTTGCAAAGGTCTCTACCTACTCAGAGCTCGAAGATTTGTTGGCACCGTGGGCTGATTCAACCGCCAAAGCTGAGGATGCCGATGGTGCACGCGGACGCCAAGGAGCACCAGCTAAAGTCGCTCTCCCCGATGGTTGGTTGGATGATCCAGAGGATGACACTGTCCCAGTGGGTGCAGAAATGGAAAACTCCGGCGGATAACTCGAGCGAAACCTGCCTCATCAAATAGTTGGCTCTCCCCCATTATTAGGTGATTCAACCTTAATTTCGTGTCTAAAGCCTGCAGAATACAAAGGGCAGTCTTATAGTGTTGCCATGCGTACCGCGTATAGACAGCAATTGGACGAATTCGCACACGACCTCATTATTCTGTGTGATGTAACTAAGGAGTGCATGGAAAAGGCCACTGATGCCCTCCTACGCACCTCTTTAGCCTCGGCTGAAAGCGCTTTGAGTAATGCCGATAAATTAGACGAGCTCCGCGCTAGGTGTGAATCCCAGGCGGTTGAGCTTTTAGCCTTAGAAACTCCTGTGGCGCGCGATTTACGCCAGGTTGTGTCCTCCATCTATATCGTGGAGGAAATCACCCGTATGGGCGCGCTAGCCATGCATGTGGCCAATTCCGTGCGCCGGCGCTACCCAGAGCCCGTTATCCCTGAGGAAATGCGTGGCTACTTTAAGGAAATGGCGCGCCTGACGGGTGAAATGACTGATCGGATCCGCCAAATTCTCATCGATCCGGAACCGGATCTCGCGTTAGAAATGGCTGAAAATGATGACGCGGTGGATGATCTGCACCAACACATCATGCGGGTACTCACCATGCGCCCGTGGTCCCATGGCACTAAAAGCGCTGTTGACCTAACTTTGCTGTCACGGTTCTACGAACGCTACGCCGATCACACCGTTAATGTGGCAGGTCGCATCATTTACCTTTCCACCGGGCTGCACCCAGAGGAATACATGGCCAAGCGCGAACAGCAAGAAGCTGAGGCCGACATGGAAAAGCGGTGGGCAGAGCTGGAACGGCAGTTCCGCACGGGGATTTAAAAAATTGCTTTTCGACACCTCCCTCCCCCACCAATAACATCATCCCTGGCCCTATCTACAGAAGAAGTAGCGGTTGCCCGATTGCGCCGGTTCTTAGCGATCTGATTGAGATGGAACACCCCCTTTGCTTAAACTGCCTTGGTCGCTAGATGAAGTGATCTCACCAGAAATACTCTAACCAGTGCAAATTTTGGCATGAGGACAATTTCGGCACTATTTCGGCTCAACTCGGGAAACCCGACAACTGACGCCATGAAAATGAGCCATAGGCGTTTATCGCTTGTTTAAGGCCTCGGGCTTTTCTGGATGAGTATTTGCATGCACTTGACCTTGAAAACCCGTGAGAAGCGCTGCTGGGGAGGTATGACTTTTTAGGGTAGCGGCTTAAATTTGAGAGCGACCAAACCAGGAGACCCAGAATCTTCAAAAACTTAAATGTTGGGTCTCTGTGTTTGGTATTGAGGGAGATACACCAAACACAGAGACCCACAAACGTCGAAAAAGTGATTTCTGGGTCTCCTGGTTTGGTCTTATGCCGTCTTATGCAGCCAAGCGCACGACCAAGCGCACGAACGCCTAAATCCACATGGAGCAAACAGCAATTTCGGCACTAATTTGACCCAAGTCGGATCTTGGATCGATGTTTAAGCGATGTACGTTTTACCAAAATCTTGGTGTCGAAAGTACACGCGGACGAATAGCCCAAAAATTACTAATGGAGCGTCACCGTAGTGACGCTCCTTTAGCTTCTCTTTAAGGGATGAACTAAGTATACCCTAAATTTATCCGAAACGACCAGAAATATAATCTTCGGTTTCTTTTTGGTCTGGGTTTTCAAAAATCTTCTTAGTTGCGCCGATTTCAACCAAACGTCCTGGTTTGCCGGTGGCTTCCAGTGAATAGAACGCAGTTTGATCGGATACGCGCGCAGCTTGCTGCATGTTGTGAGTCACGATAACGATGGTGAACTCTTCTTTCAGCTCATGGATCAGATCCTCAACAGCCAAGGTTGAGATCGGATCAAGAGCGGAGCAAGGTTCGTCCATGAGCAGGATTTCTGGTTCCACAGCAATTGCTCGAGCAATGCAAAGGCGCTGCTGCTGTCCACCGGAAAGTCCTCCACCTGGCTTGTCTAGGCGGTCTTTTACTTCTTCCCACAGGTTTGCGCCACGAAGTGACTTCTCTGCGACTTCCTTAAGCTTCTTCTTGTTCTTCTCACCGGAAAGCTTCAGGCCTGCAACCACGTTGTCTTCGATGGACATGGTTGGGAATGGGTTGGCCTTCTGGAAGACCATGCCGATGGTGTTGCGTACTGCTACTGGATCTACCTTGGAGCCGTAGATGTTTTCACCGTCGAGAAGGATTTCACCTTTTACATATGCGCCTGGGGTTACTTCGTGCATGCGGTTGATGGATCGAAGCACGGTGGATTTGCCGCAACCGGATGGTCCGATGAATGCGGTGACAGAACGCGCAGGAACCTCAAGGTTAACGTTTTGGACTGCGTGGAAATCACCGTAGAAGATGTTGACATCATTGAGCTTGAGCTTGGACATCGCTTGTTGATACTCCTGTTTAAACTTTGCTGAGTTGATTATTGCTTGACTGAGAACTTGGCGGAGATGATTCGCGCGCCAATGTTGAGGACGGCAATGATAAGCACCAGGGTTAGGGCTGCGCCCCATAGTTTGTCTAGTGTTGCTGGTGCGGTGCCGGCTTTGTACATATCAAGCATCATCAGTGGAAGTGAGGCCTGAGGTCCAGAGAATGGATTCCAGTTGATTGCTTGTGAAGAACCAACGAGAACTAGGACTGGTGCGGATTCTCCCATGACGCGGGCTACGGCCAGCATGACACCGGTGACGATGCCGGACAAAGCGGTTGGGAGCACAATTTTGGCGATGGTCTTCCATTTCGGAACACCCAGTGCGTAGGATGCCTCGCGGAGGTCTTGAGGAACAACGCGGAGCATTTCTTCGGTGTTTCGGATGATCACTGGAACCATCAAAATCACCAGTGATAGTGATACTGCGAATCCGGAGCGGTCAAAGCCAAAGAGCACGATCCACAGGGAGTACACGAACAGTGCTGCCACGATTGATGGGACACCTGTGAGGATGTCCACCATGAAGGTGGTCAGGCGACCGAGGCGGTTGCCGTTGGAGTATTCCACCAAGTAGATCGCGGTGAAAATTCCGATTGGGATGGAGATCAATGAGGTGACGATCGCCTGCATGAAGGTACCGATCATCGCGTGAGCAGCGCCACCGCCAGGCAGCATCAACATGACGCCAGCCTGAGAGGTCTGCCACCACTCGGTAGTGAGGATCGGGCTAATGCCGCGGGAGATTACCGTCCACAGCACCCATACCAACGGAACAGCGGCGATAAGCATGGCACCGTAAATAACGATGGTGGCAACCGTGTTGGTGGATTTACGTCGGGAGGAGATATCGGTAAAAGCTGAGCTCTTCTTTAGTGGCTCGTCCATGCGCGGAGTTGCAACAGTGTTAGTCATGATTTTTCCCCTTTTTACTTTCCGCGGTTAACCATGGAACGAGCACCAGCGTTGACGATGAAGGTTAGGGCGAACAGCACAAGGCCTGCGGAGATGTATGCTCCAGCGCGGGTGTTGTCGTTGAATTCTGGTGCCGCGTTGGCAATGGCGGTTGCGAAGGTGGTGCCGCCGTCGAAAAGCGAAAAGCGGAACGCCGAGGATGGCGAAACAACCATGTAAAGCGCCATGGTTTCACCCAGTGCGCGACCAAGGCCAAGCATTGCGCCGGAGATGTAGCCGGACATGCCGAAAGGCAAGACGGTGAGGCGAACAACTTCCCAGCGGGTGGCGCCAAGTGCAAGAGCGGATTCGATGTGGCCCTTTGGTGTCTGGACAAACACTTCGCGTGCGGTTGCGGCGATGACCGGGAGGATCATCACTGCTAGGACGATGCCACCGGTGAGCATGTTGCGGCCTGTGGCAAACGATGGTGAGTTTTGATAGGTGGCGAAGAGGAAGAAGCTTCCGCCCCAGCTTTCAATCCAGGTGTAGAAGCCGGATAAAGCTGGTCCAAGTACCTGCCAGCCCCAGAGACCGTAAACGATTGAAGGGACTGCTGCCAACATGTCAACCATGTAACCTAGTGGTTTAACCAGGCGTTTTGGTGAGTAGTTGGATAAGAAGATGGCAATTCCAAGCGCAATTGGCATTGCAATAACCAGCGCGATAACGGAGATCAGCAAGGTTGCTGCCAGTAGATTTGGAATACCGAAGTACATTGCATCAATGTCTGTGGTGTTCCATGCGCCAGTGTAGGTAAAGAAGCCACCAAAGCCTTCAGCGTTGCGCATCAAGGCGGGAACGGCACGCCAGATGAGGAAAGCTGCAATGGCTAAAATAATGGCAGTAATGATTGCTGCGGATGCAGTGGATAGGAACTCGAAGATACGGTCGCCGGGGCGTTTAACGCTTCCGCCGCCTTCTGCGACAATTTTCTTAGAAGGCTTGGTCTGTGAGGAGTTCGCATTGACGGCAACTGGATGTGCCTCAACTTTGGATGCGTCCAAAGTCTGTAACTCCGATACTGACTCATTAGTGGCCATTGGTGGTTTATTTCCTTAACTGGCGTGGTGATAAAAAATCTTCTTCAGCCCAATCGGGTGCCCTCCCTGTTGGATTAGGGTGGGCACCCGATTTGGCTAAAAGTGCAGCTACGGTGGCAGCTACATTGCTCTGCTACTGAATAGCGTCAACTGCTGCAACGAGGCGGTCGTAGTGCTCGCCGGTTACTGGGATGTAGCCGAGTGCTTCAAGCTGCTCATCCTGGGAGTTCAGTGCAACGGTCAGGAAGTCCTTGACCTGGTCGCGAGTGGTCTCGTCGTAACCTGCGGAGCAGACGATTTCGTAGGTGGTAAGAACCAGTGGGTATGCGCCGGCTTCGTTCATAGCGAACATGGCGTCGGTGTCAACAACCATGTTGTGGCCCTCGGTCAGGAAGTCGAGTGCACCAAGTGCAACGCCAACGGACTCAGAGTTGAGCTCAACTGGGCCGGAACCGAAGTCAATGTTGGCAATGCCCAGGCCTGCCTGGGTAGCGAAGCCGGACTCGACGTAGGTGATTGCGCCTTCGATGCTTGCGGTTTCAGAGGCAACACCGTTGGAGCCCTGTGCACCGGAGCCAACCTCGGTAGGGAACTGCTGGCCTTCAGTGTCCCAGATGTCGGTAGCTGCGCCAAGGAACTTCTGGAAGTTGTCAGAGGTACCAGACTCTTCGGAGCGGTACAGAACGGAGATGTCCTGGTCTGGAAGCTCAGTGCCCTCGTTCTGAGCTGCAATTGCTTCATCGTTCCAGTTCGTGATCTCGCCCTTGAAGATCTGGGCGATGGTGTTGGTGTCAAGGTTGAGGGAATCTACACCAGGAAGGTTGTAAGCAATAGCGACTGGGCCGATGACGAATGGCAGGTGCCATGCTTCATTGCCTTCACAACGCTCGGTAGCTTCTGCAGCCTGATCGTCCTTCATTGCGGAGTCAGATCCACCGAAAGCAACCTGGCCGGCAACGAAGTTGGTGCGGCCGGAGCCGGAACCTGAAGGGGTGTAAGCAAGGGATGCACCGCTGACTGCCTCGGAGTACTTGATACCGAAGTAGTCCATTGCGGACTGCTGGGAAGATGCACCTTCAGCAACGAGCTGACCGGTTACACCGGAAAGGCCCTCTACAGCTGCGGAGTCAGAAGATCCGGTAGAAGCTGCAGAAGTGGAGTCAGAGGATCCGGTTGAGTCAGAGCAAGCTACAAGTGCGAAGGAGCCTGCGGTAACTGCGCCCACGAGGGCGATGGAGCGCTTGAGAGTGAGGTTCACGGGGAAGCCTTTCCAGTTTTTAATGAAGACATCGTCTGAGCAGATCCTGTAGGCGGGCTAGTTTCCCTCCGGATTGCTCACGATCTAAAAACCTAAGACCTGGAAATGACTAACTAAGGCCATATTGGTTAACAAACTGTGAACTCTGGGATAGCGTTCGGCAAATTTTGCCACCTCACACATCTCAATTGCGCTATTTAGAGACTCCAGTCACAAAAATCGGCTATTCTCAGAACTTTACAGACGAGAATCACCGATTTTCACAGAACTTTAACATCTGACTTTTTTATTTTTCATAAACCACGTGGCGTTCAGCAACTGTGAAGCCGAGTTTTTCATATGCGGCAACTGCCGGAGCATTGTCTGCCTCTACATAAAGGATGACTTTTCGGGCACCTTGTCCACGCATATGATGCAGTCCAAGTCGCATAAGAGGATCACCCAATCCACGGCCACGGTAAGCAGAAGCCAGTCCCACAACGTAGATTTCTTGTAGTTCCACGCTGTGTTGCTTCACCCAATGGAAACCAACAATTTCTTCACCATCCCACAGGAACAACACATCAGAGTCTTGATACCAATCAGCCTTTTGAGCCTGAGCAAGCCGGTGAGTGTTCCAACCACCTTGTTCTGGGTGCCAATCAAAAGCCTCGTTGTTGGCTTGCAACCACTTTGCCTCCGCTGCGGATTTCTCCATTGGTGCATTGGCCAAACTGCTGTGGGTAATGCCCTCTGGGTCCTTGTATACAGCCGATTCTTCCAATGCAGGGCCTTCAATAGCCATGACTAAAAGCTCGCGTGTCTTTTTCATCCGCAGTGTAGAAGCCAAGGCTTGCGCAGCTTGGGTATTGCCATGAGCCCAGATAGAAGAGGTGGGGGTGGCGTCGATAAGTGCTTTGCCGATGCCCTGGCGCCTGTGCGCCGGGTGGACAGCGAGCTCCGTGGTTTCATCGTCCGTGGCCGCGAGGCCCACAATTTTTTCATTGAGGGTAACAATGAGATGCGAATGTCCAAGCCCAGGTTCTGCAAGGCCACGGACAAATTGCTCAGAAAGTGCATCCACGCCATCAACGGCGCGTACCTCTTTCAACAGCAGTATTGCCTGCTCACGCAGGTCACGATCCAACGCGATTTGTGTGCTTTTAATGCGATCGGGAGTAGTCATGCACCCAGGTTAGCCCCAACTTTGAATCTCTTGCAGGAACGTGGGGTAAAGATATAGATGTGGAAAAATCCAAAAAACGAGTATTAACCATCGCAGTATCGACAATCGGAGCCGTTGCGGTTGCAGGCAGCGCTTTTTGGATCGTGGATTCTTCCATCGCAGCGCACGCCGAACGCAACCTATCCAATGCCGTGGCAGAGTCTGCAGATCTAGACAACTCCCCGCGCGTATTCTTAGGCGGTTCCATCTACACCACCTCCCTACTTACCGGCGAACTCGACTCAGTCAGCATCGACATGCTTGACGTAGACATCCCCGGAGTCGGCATGGTCAACGCCCGCACCGAAGTAAAAAAGGTAGAAGTCACACGCGAACAAGTAATGTCTGGCGATCTAAACGGTGCAAACGCTGAAACATTCACGCGTTCCTTACGCATGGATGGAGTCGCCATCGGCGCACAGCTCGGCATCACAGACCTCGACATCTCCCACCCCATCGACATCTCCCCCTCCGGCGGCCTGGCCTCCGAAGCGCTACTCACCGGCACCCCACCCGGCGCGAAAGACCCCATCAGCGTGCTGGTCACCCTCCGCCTAGTCGGCTCCGAATTCCAGATGCTGCCCTATAAGCTTATCGACGCCCCCTCCGGCCTCACCCTCGACGACGTAGCTTCAGCCTTCACCTGGAAAATCGACACCTTGCAATTACCCCTCGCAGATCGCGCCATGGCGGTCTATCTTGCCGGTGGCTCCATCCACTTCCAATCAGAAGCCCGCAACGTGCAGCTCACCACCCGCGAACTCTCCCCACTAGCTGCGCCAGAAGAAGATTCCGACGGCTCCTAACGCATTGAGGGGGATATTGAATGTGTGATCTCGAAGTTAAAGCAACCACGAAATAGCTTCAGGAGTTCTACATTGCGACTTCACGGTGGCGACTTCACTAGGAAAAAGGGACATCACCGACCGAAGTCGACCATGTGAAGTCGCCCATCAACCTGGCTTTGTTTGTGTGGCTCGGGATTGAGGGGCTAATAGCAGTTAGCAGGTTGGGGCAGCTCCCCGAAACCGTCAAATACGACCAAATCCATAGGCAGTTCAAAGATCCTTGGTCACCAGTGCAAGTTTGCTGACCCGGATAGCGTCGTATTCGACCAAAACCTCCTTTGAAGAAAGCGTTCTTGGTCGTCAGGTGAAGTAGTGCGCAAAACCGACAAAAGGAGCCGGAAAAAGTGACCCCACAGATTCGCGTGTAAAGCCCTAACAGACCTCGGTTGATACAAATACTCACGTGGAAATCTCAGGCGCTTAAACGGGGTATCTGGCGGGGATGAAGAACATTAAGGAATCTCGCGCTTGAGCTAAATCCCAAAGGTGCGCACTCTAAGAAAATCTCGAACATGCTTTAACAGGTGAAAAACCCAATTCATCTCAGGAGGCGCCGGATGAGTTTTCGGTGCATAAACTTTTAAAGCGTGTGCGACAGATTCCAACACCACTTTCGTTGGCTTTCCTTCATATTCCCCATCGACCTGGAAACGCTGATCGCTGGCACAGGTTAAGGTCACTTTTTCTGCATCATCAAACGCGATGGTGCGTTTAGCGATCAAACTTTCCAGTTTCCTCCCGTGCCCCACTCCGATCAGGTGCATCATGGCCGCTACTCCCCCGAATCCCCTGACTTTTGTGAGTCCAAAAAGCCCAAGGCCAGTATCAAAAGAATTCCTGGGATTTGTCACTACCGGCAACGGGCCCACAAATGTCCAGGGATTGGTATTGGAGGCGAGCAGCATGGGCACGTCGTCCTTTTGTAGCTGATTTCCTTCGCTATCGACTGCCTCGACTGTGATTTTCGGTGGTTTAATTTGAGTTTTCACCCATGCCCGCAGACTGACCTGCAGATACAACAGCGGTGATGCAGCAAACCCCCGAGAGCGAGCCCTCTCCATCCGCGCAATCACATCCGCGTCGATGCCAAATCCAGCGTTTACTGCGAACCAGCGCGTTGGCTGATCATCGCCTTTCCATGTACCCAGCGTGATGGTTCTGGTGTGATTCTTCCTGATCAATTCCACCAAAGCATCAGCGGCGGAATATGGATCTGTTGGATAGCCTAAAGCTCGCGCAAATACATTGGCAGAGCCGGTTGGAAGCACCGCGATGGCTGGTAAATCTTCAAGGTTTCGAAAATCACCTTCCGCCGACCCAAGTAATCCATTTATCACTTCATTGACTGTGCCATCCCCACCGGCGGGGATAATCACATCGAAATCATCCGTAGTTAAGCCTGCGACAATTTCCTCAGCATGGCCTCCGTAGTGCGTAAACCTCGCTTCAAGGCGCAAACCTTCAATCGCCATCAACTCAGGCACCACACGGCGGAAGAGTTCCTGCGTCTGCGTGGTGGACTCAGGGTTTGCGATCAGAAGAACATGCACGTTGTCTAATGGTAGTGGCAAAACGCTAGTCTTGAGTGTCATGAGCGAAAATTCCACCCCTAATAATCCAGTAGTCCCAGGTGCAGGCGCAGACGGCCCATCGCTGTCCGATTCTGCAAGCATCAGCGGATCCGACGCAGTAAACCTCGCTGCCGAACAATCCAAGAGCACCGCTCACCGCAACATCCCAGGACTCGGCGACCTCCCAATTCCTGATGACACCGCAAACCTCCGCGAAGGTCCCAACCTTCACGATGGTCTCCTAGCGCTGCTTCCTCTCGTGGGCGTATGGCGTGGCGAGGGCCAAGCGGACACCGCAGAAGAAGGCCAGTACGCATTCGGTCAGCAGATCACCTTTGCTCACGACGGCGAAAACTACCTCTCCTATGAATCCCGCATGTGGAAACTCGACGAAGAAGGCAACGCCACCGGAGTTGATCAGCGTGAATCCGGTTTCTGGCGCATCAACCTCAAAGATGAAATTGAGTTCGTGTGCACCCACGCTGGCGGAGTCGCGGAAATCTACTACGGCCAACCACTCAATGAGCGCGCTTGGGAATTAGAATCAGCTTCCACCATGGTCACGGCCACTGGCCCTGGAACCCTGGGACCAGGAAAGCGTCTTTACGGGCTACTTCCAACTAATGAATTGGGTTGGGTTGACGAGCGTTTGGTTGGCGACGAGCTTAAACCACGCATGTCTGCTCAGCTCACCCGCGTAATCGGCTAAAATTCGGTGTCTTTTTGGGGAGGGCACATTTACAACTGAAGCCCCAAAACAAACCTGGCGTGTCAAGATTTTCAAAGAATAGGGAATCTTGACACGCCAGTTTTCAGGCCCACAAGAGGACTAAAACCTCTTACCCCAGCGCTTTGTTGATCAGCGCCTTGATTTCTTTTTCATTATCCGGCCTGCGTAATTTGTGCCCGTCTAGTCTTCGTACCCGCACTGGCCCTCGCACGGACGATACCAACCACACGCTGTCGGCGCCGAAGAGATCGTCCACTGTTAGATCTTTTTCTTTACATCGCCAGCCTTTTTCCGTGGCGTGTGCAAATAGTGCTGCTTGGGTGGTTCCGGGGAGGATGTCTCCGCCTGGAGATGGGGTACGGATTTTGTCACCTTTGAAACTCACCACGGTGGAGGTGGCGCCTTCTAAAACGCGGTCGCCGTCGATAAAGATTACATCGTCAAATCCGTTTGCTTTGGCGTAGCGTAGGGCGGCCATATTTGCTGCGTAGGCTAATGTTTTAGCTCCAACGGTCAGCCATGGTGCAGGGGTTTGTTCCACTTTGGATAGCTCGCCTCTGGTGGCTTTGGCGATTCCAGGGAGGCCGGTGTCGATAGAATATCCCCTCGAACTGGTCATGACCGATACACCTTGCTCGCGCTGCACAAGTTTTTCTTCGGAGATCGGTGTGATGGTTAGCCACCCGGAGGCTAGGCCGGTGGAGGATCGTCCTCGGCTGAGTGTCCACGTGCATGAGGCATCGCCAGCGTTTGGGTGGGCATACCAGGATTCGATGCCCATTTGGGTGGCTTTTTCCCAGTCTTCCAAAATGGGTTCTGGTAGTCCTAAGAGTGCTGCTGAAGCTTTGAATCGTTCTCCATGTCGGCGCACATTACAACCGTGACCGTCGCGAATAAGCAGTGTTTCAAAGATGCCGTCTCCGCGGGTTAATGCGGCATCATCCCAGAACACCATGGGTAGGTTGGGGTTTTGCTGGCGGATGGACCCACCGTAGGGTTCGACAATTAAGATCACCGGCGTCGGTGCAGACATGGGACGAGGTTCAAGCGCCATAATGCCTGATTATGCACGGTTGTTCCCCTTCTCGCCCACTGGTACTAACCACTTGGGTAAAAATGAGGAATAACCCTTCGTGTCAGATTGTGGGTACTATCGAAGACGTGGCTAACGAACAAATCGAGGTCGCGAACAACACTGATCAAATTCCTGCAGGTTACAGCTCTCCTCTTCTTTCTAGAAGTGGTGCGGCGGAAGCTCAGGGTGCTGCTGCTCAGGCAGGTACTGAAGGTGTTGCGTGGCATTACGGTTCCCCTCTCGTCGAGCAACGCATCTTCGAAACTGGCACGGGTTTAGTTGACCGTTCCAATCGCAAGGTGATTAAAGTCGATGGACCCGATGCCCCCACGTTCCTCAATAATATTTTGTCCCAAAAGGTTGATTCGGTCGAAAACGGCTTTAGTGCCGCCGCCCTGGATTTGGATGCGCAGGGCCGAATTCAACACACAATGCATATCACTGTCGTAGACGGTGTTTTCTACCTTGACACGTCCGCAGCGGAATTCGATACCCTCTTAAGCTTCCTGACCAAGATGATTTTCTGGTCGGAAGTCACCGTTGAAGAAGCCGACCTGGCGATCATCACATTGCTCGGCCAAGAGATTGCCCTCCCGGACGCGGTCTTTGCCCGCAGGGTTGATTGGAATGGGCCAACGCGTATCGACGTCGCCATCCGGCGTGAAAACCTAAAGGAGGGCGTCGACAAGCTTCTCGAAGCCGGCGCAAAGCTAACCGGACTCATGGCCTACACGGCCGAGCGCGTGAAAGCTCTAGAGCCCGCTGCGGGCGTTGATTTGGACGATAAGACCATCCCGCATGAAATCCCCCATTGGATTGGCCGTGGCGAGCATCTAGGCGCCGTGCATTTGACCAAGGGATGCTACCGCGGGCAGGAAACTGTTGCGCGTGTGGACAACCTTGGACGCTCCCCGCGTGTGCTCGTTCTACTCCACCTTGATGGATCGGCCCCAATCGATCCAGTCACTGGTGCGGAGATCAAAGCGGGCGCTCGTACCGTTGGTCGGTTAGGCACCGTTGTTCATGATGCCGATTTCGGTCCGATCGCTCTTGGGTTGGTCAAACGAAGCGCTGTGGACAAAGAACTCCACATCGATGACGTCTCCGTAAACGTAGATCGCGATCTCCTTCCAGTCGAGGAAAACGAGCAACGCGGACGGGCTGCCATCAATAAGCTCAAGGGTCTTTAACTAAAGCGATTTATAGCAACATTTAGGCGATTTTTAATTGATATGAAAATCGCCTACTTTGGCATTTTATTTTCACTAACGCGCAGGTCAAAGGTAAGTTGCAGAAATTTTCCGAAGAACACGCTATTGTGTCTATCAGGAATACAGTTAAAACATCTTGAAAAGCCCATGGGCCATCCAAATTCCCAGGATCGGCCCGCTCACTCCAAGGGGGTCAGGCAATGGGTCGCGGTCGCGCGAAGGCAAAACAGACCAAAGTTGCTCGCCAGTTGAAGTACAGCTCTCCAGACATGGACCTAGATTCACTGCAGCGGGAGCTGGCCAGCCAGTCTCCCAGGCGTTCCTACTCCGATGCCCCTGATGATGAGGATCAGTACGCAGACTATGCGGACTGGGATGAGGACGACACCGACAATCGTGCCTACGGCACAAACTGATTTCGTGTGTCTTTGACCCCTCTGGCAACTCCTCTGGTGTTGTCATGGGTCAAAAACCTCAACCCCATCATCTAGGTGGCTTTTGCGACCGTTTCAAGGTGTCACATTCACCTCCGGCGGTCCATTATCCCGTTCAACCACTACCGTAGAAGACGGCGCAAGGTTTGACGCGGACAAGTCCCAGGAGTACTTTCCCTCTGTGTTCCCGCACTCCTAGGATTTCAGCCCGTGGCAGATCTAGTGCCGTCTTTTGCGTGCCTGGGGTTTGTTGGGTTTGCGGAAACTTGCGGAGACTTGCGAGGCACCTACCGTAGCTTGCAAAAATTAGTTCAAAGTAGCAAATTTGAAGTAAAAACTGATCGAGAATTTGCACTACCGCGGTCCTTTAATGCAAATATTCGTTCGATTTTGGGCATCACAAGTGCTACCCAGACCGATCCTTGATCAGCTAACTCACAGGCATAAAAATGCACCTAAACATGCATAATTCACGATGCTTTATTTGGCTCTCTAAGGGCTTCAAATCCCCTTTTGTACATCGAAGTATCATTGGCTAATCTCAAGCCCTTAGAACGCCTAATATCCACTGCATTAAAAAAGCCAGCCCACACATCAATCGTGCAAGGCTGGCCATCTTTAGAAAAGTAGCTTAGTAGCCTGGGTGCTCACCGTTTAGGATCACACGTGGCTCTCCGTCTTCACCGTTGCGCACGGTGCCTAGCTCCCAGCAATCAATGTGACGTGCGGTGAGCATAGCTAGGGCGCGGTCGCGGTCTTTTTCAGCGACGACAGCAACCATGCCGACACCCATGTTGAAGGTCTTTTCCATTTCTTCGCGTGGAACTTTACCCACGGAGGAAATGGTGCGGAAGATCTGCCCTGGGGTCCAGGTGGAGCGTGACATCTCTGCAACGAGTCCTTCTGGAACAACGCGCTCAAGGTTGCCAGCAAGTCCGCCACCGGTGACGTGGCAGAAGGTGTGTACTTCGCACTCTGCGATGAGGGCTAGGCAGTCTTTGGCGTAGATGCGGGTTGGCTCGAGTAGTTCTTCGCCGAGGGTGCGGCCGAGTTCTTCGATGTGTCCGTCGAGTGCCAGACCTGCTTTTTCTAACAAGACGTGGCGGGCTAGGGAGTAACCATTGGAGTGCAGTCCGGAAGATGCCATACCGATTAGGACGTCACCTGCGCGAACGCGGTCTGGCCCAAGAAGTTCATCGGCTTCGACGACACCGACTGCTGTTGCAGAGACATCGTAGTGGTCTGGTTCCATCACACCTGGGTGTTCTGCGGTTTCGCCACCAAGAAGTGCACATCCTGCTTGGACGCAGCCTTCTGCGATTCCGGAGACAATTTCAGCAACGTGCTCTGGAACGACTTTTCCGATAGCAATGTAGTCCTGCAGAAATAGTGGCTCTGCACCGGTGACAACCAGGTCATCTACACACATGGCAACAAGGTCGATGCCGATGGTGTCGTGCTTGTCCATCATCTGCGCGATAACAAGTTTGGTGCCCACGCCGTCGGAACCTGCTGCGAGGATTGGCTTCTTGTATTTTCCGAGTTCAAAGAGACCAGCGAAGCCTCCGAGATTGCCAAGAACTTCTGGGCGGGTGGCACGCTTGGCCATTGGTGCAAAAAGTTCGACGGCACGATCGCCGGCTTCGATATCGACTCCTGCGGCTGCGTATGAAACGCCTTCGGCGGTGGTGTCCTGGTGATCACTCATCGTGTACTTCGCTTCTCCTGCTTTAGGTTTTTTTAAAAAATGCTTAGTTTAAATACTGATCTTAACGTGAGGCGCTTGCCTGCATCTTGCGGACCAGATCTGCGTTGCTGTTTCCTTGTGGCAGTCCCATGGGGTATTTGCCGTCGAAGCAGGCAATGCAGAGTTCGTTGGCTGGTTGCTCGGTTGCTGCAACCATGGAGTCGATGGAGACATATCCTAGGGAGTCTGCACCGATTGCCGATCGCACTGCTTCCACCATTTCTGCTTCGTTGTCGCTGGTTACAGCGTTGGCAATGAGTTCGCCTGGGGTGGCAAAGTCGATGCCGTAGAAGCAGGGCCATTTCACTGGTGGGGAGGCAATGCGTACGTGTACTTCGGCGGCTCCTGCTTCACGCAGCATGCGGATCACGGCACGTTGGGTGTTGCCGCGAACAATGGAGTCGTCTACTACCACGAGGCGTTTTCCGGCGATGACTTCTCGCAGTGGGTTGAGCTTGAGGCGGATACCTAATTGGCGCAGGGTGTCTGATGGTTGGATGAAGGTGCGTCCAACGTAGGCGTTTTTCACCATGCCTTGGCCGAATGGAATTCCGGATGCTTGGGCAAAGCCGACTGCTGCTGGGGTTCCTGATTCTGGGGTTGGGATAACTAGATCGCCTACTGCTGGTGCTTCTTCAGCGAGCTTGCGTCCGATTTCCAGGCGGGCTTCGTTAACGTTTCTCCCCTTGATCACGGAGTCTGGACGGGCCAGGTAAACGTATTCGAAGACGCAACCTTTGCGTGTTGTTTCGGCGAATCGTGTGGATTTCAGGCCGGATTCGTCGATAGCAATTAGTTCACCTGGCTCAACCTCGCGTACGTGGGAGGCGCCAACGATGTCGAGCGCGGCGGTTTCGGATGCTACAACCCAACCGCGGGCTAGCCGGCCGATGGAAAGTGGCCGGATACCATAAGGGTCGCGCGCTGCATACAGGGTGTGTCCGTCGGTGAAGGTCAGGCAGTAGGCGCCTTTGACATCTGGAAGTAGTTGCTTGGCGGAATCAAAAAGGGTGTTTCCATCGCCTACGCCATATGCCAGCAACGCGGTCAGGACATCGGTATCGGAGGGTTTCTTTTCCGGATCAACGAGACCAAACTCAGTGGCTTTTTCTAAAAGCTCAATGTGGTTAATCAGGTTGCCGTTGTGTCCGAGTGCGATATCTGTGCCATCTGGCGCCATGCGGAACATGGGCTGGGCGTTTTCCCACGTGTTTCCACCGGCGGTGGTGTACCGGGTGTGCCCGATGGCGATATTGCCGCGAAGGGATTCGAGGATTGGCTCGTCAAAAACTTGGGATACGAGGCCTAAATCTTTGAAGACAAGGATTTGCTCGCCATCACCTACTGCAATGCCCGCGGCTTCTTGGCCACGGTGTTGGAGGGCGAATAGGCCGAAGTAGGTGAGTTTGGAAACTTCCTCACCAGGTGCCCAGACACCGAAGACGCCACATTCTTCCTGTGGTGCTTGTTCGTTGAGATCATCGTACGGGTGGTTAACCTGGGTCATCCCAGCGGAATGCTCGGCGTTTACCTTGTTTACCATTGAACCAGGGAGCGTGTGCTGATCAAGTAATGCCACGGGTCAAATCGTAGTCTCTTGGCTGCCCAGAAACTAATACGGCTAACGAAAGCTAAATTTTCACTATTGGTAACCAGCCGGCAATCTCTTTGGCTCGGGTACCTGATGCGCTAATTTTGCCGCTTTCTAATTCCGCGTCGAAGGTGGTTTTCCCTGTTGCTAGGCGCAACCAGGTCTTCGCATCAGTCTCCACCACGTTGGGTGGTGTGCCGCGTGTATGTTTCGGCCCCTCTATGCATTGCACTGCAACAAATGGGGGTACCCGCACCTCCACACTGTTTCCCGGCGCGTCTTGTGCCAGGAGTCGGACGCTCAGGCGAGTTGCGGCAGCAAGTGCCGCCCTACCAGGCTTTTCGACGCCTTCCTCCCCCTCAATCCAGTCTTTGATGGCTACAACTGCCTGGCGGGTTTCCAATGGATCAATCCTCATGAAGCATCAGCCTAGTACGAACCGTTAAAGTGTCCATATGTCTGAGAACTCACACGAGAATCCCCACCGCTCGCCAGAAGTTGTGCTCCGTTTCATGGCGGCCCCTACCGATGTGTTGATGGCTGGTAGCCATGGTGTCGGTGGTGGCCGTGTCCTGGAATGGATCGATAAGGCGGCTTATGCCTGTGCCACGCAGTGGTCAGGAACATACTGTGTCACGGCTTATGTGGGGCATATTCACTTCACGCGCCCTATTCCTTCTGGACACATGGTTGAGGTGCGTTCTCGTATTGCGATGACTGGTCGTTCTTCAATGCACATTGTCAATGAAGTGCTCTCTGCTGATCCTCGTGATGGTAAATACACCCGTGCATGTGACTGCCTGGTCATTTTCGTAGCTAAAGATACCGCTACTGGTCGCGCTACTGCAGTTCCTACTTTTACTCCAAAGAATGAAGAAGAGCAGCGCGTGTTGGAGGCTGCTAATTCTCGTATCGGTTTGCGCAAGGCCATTGAAGCTGAGATGGAAAAGCAAACCTATGTGGGCCCTTCTGAAGCACCTCGTTTGATCACTCGATTCTTGGCTAAGCCCACCGATATTAACTGGGGTGGCAAGGTTCATGGTGGTACTGCTATGGAGTGGATTGATGAGGCTGGTGCTGCGTGCACGATGGAGTGGTCGGGTAATCACACTGTTGCGGTGTATGCCGGTGGTATTCGTTTTTATCAGCCCATTCAGATCGGTGATCTCATCGAGGTTGATGCTCGCATGATGCGCACTGATAAGCGTTCCATGCAGATGTCTATTCACGTGCGTGCTGGTGATGCTCACCGAGGTCGCGCAGAGCTAGAAACCGCGATTCATGCAACCGTAACTTACCTCGGTATTGATATCGATGGCGAGCCGTTGCCTGCTCCGCAGTTTGAGCCTCGTACGCCGGAAGATATTCAGCTTGCTGAGCATGCCAATATTTTGAGGGATTTGCGTGCTGATTACACCCCGATGCCTCTGTTCCCCCGCCGTGTTCCTCGCCAGATTGATTAAGTGAAAGAATGTGTGAAAATCCACCACAAGACCGTGGTGGATTTTCCCGCTTCATAGCTACTTGGGGTGGCGAGTTCAGGGGGTGAAAATTTGATCAGTAAACTTCCACGCTTCACATCTGCCCCGCTGACCCCAAAATCAACACCGCCTAGAATCGCCCTGAAGAGCTCAATGAAGCCCCAACCATACAAAAGCTCTCCAACCCTTTAAATCGGCGTCTACAGCCAACTTATCTTTAATTCACCACCACCATCCACACTGCCACGAGGTGGACGATAGCGGCGATGATTGTAGCGAGGTGGAAGTGCTCGTGATATCCCATCCACTTAGCGTTTCTGCCAGGCCATTTAAATCCGTAGACCAATGCCCCAACGCTGTAGATGATGCCACCGGCGAAAAGCAGCCAGACCACGGTGTGGCCTGCCCCAGACCACAGTTGGGGTATTAGGGGAACAATCAACCAGCCAAGTACTAAATACACCAGCACGCCGAGCCATCGTGGGTGATTGATCCACACCATGTTCATGATCACGCTGGCAATGGCCCCAACCCACGCGATGCCAAGCATCCATAATGCGGTGCGCAGTTCCAGCACAATGAGACACAGCGGTGTATATGTAGCTGCAATAAATACAGCGATGGTTGAATGATCTGCTCTTCGCCACCACGCAACGGTGTGTAAACGGCGCCAAGGACCTCGGTGGTAGGCAGCTGATACAGAGAATAAACCCAGCATGGCCAATGCGTATATGGTGACGCCTAGCGCCTGCCACCACACTAATTCCATCCAGGCATAGGTGGATAGCACTGAGCCAGTCACGATGCTTAAGATTGCGGCAATTTGGTGAAAAAGTCCACGGGTGACCGGCCTTTCACCGCGATCAAAAACATACTTTGTCAAGGCGAGAAGTGGCTCATCTGAGCTGTCTTTTGTATCTTCTTCCCTGACGCTGTCCTCAATCAGCGGATCTGCGTCCATATATTCACGATCTTTAGACACGTCACGCTTCTTTCTTCCCTGATTTAACAGTTTCCAATGTAGTGGAAGAAACACAAAAACCGGGTTTCGCATGAACAAAACCCGGCTTTTAGTACAGAAATTTTATGCTACTACTGCGTTAGCTCCCACTGCGTGGCCAAAGGCCTCAGGCAAGGTGTTGGTCCAAGCTTCGCGAAGTTCTGCAACAGACACCTCGAATTCAACATCTGCACCCTTGACAGCGATGGTGGCTGAATCGTTGGTGCGTCCCAGCTTGAATACTGGAATACCCAACTCAGCTGCACGCTTTTCCAGCTCTTCGCCGCGGTTGGTGGCAACCACAATGCGAGAAGCTGACTCTGCAAACAGTGAGGTGAACAGGGATGGGTGGATCTGGCTAAGGTCCACATCCATGCCCTTATCAGCGTGGATGGCAAGCTCAGCCAAGGTCTGGCCCAGGCCACCTTCAGACAGATCGTGAGATGCTGCGAATAGGTCAGAACCTACAAAGAGTTCAGCCAAACGCTGCTCATTGGCAAGATCGACAACTGGTGGCAGGCCGTTTAGGCCAGCTCCAGAAACCTGCTGCCAAATGGATCCGCCGAATTCATCGAAGGTTTCACCCAGCAAGTACAGATCATTATCTTCAGCTGGTAAAACATTGCCGATGCTTTGTTCAACGTTGTCTAGGACACCAAGCACACCAACGACTGGGGTTGGCAGGATTGGTTCTTCACCGGTCTGGTTGTAGAAGGACACGTTGCCACCAGAAACTGGAATACCCAGCTGCTTGGAGCCGTCGGCAAGCCCATGGACTGCTTCCTTAAACTGCCACATCACGCCTGGGTTTTCTGGGGAACCAAAGTTCAGGCAGTTGGTGACAGCCACTGGGCGAGCACCGGTGGACACCACGTTGCGGTAAGCCTCAGCAAGGGCAAGCTGTGCACCAGTGTTTGGCTCAAGCTTGGTGTATCGGCCGGAGGCATCGGCGGAAATAGCAACGCCACGGTTGGTTTCTTCGTCGATACGCAAAACGCCGGCGTTGGCATTCTTAGCCTGCACCGTATTGCCGCGCACATAGCGGTCGTATTGCTCGGTGATGAATGCGCGAGATGCCAGCGCTGGTGAAGCGACAAGCTTCAGCCACGCATCCTTGATTTCTTCAGGATCGACTGGGCGGGCGATTTCGCCTTCTAGCTGCAGCTCATCCTGGTTGTCTGGGCGTGCAACTGGGCGGTTGTACACAGGTCCTTCATCAATGGTTGATGGAGGTGCATCGATAACAATTTCGCCGTTGTGGACCACCACGTAGCGGTCTTTTTCATCGGTGACTTCGCCGATTTCAGCGCAGGTAACATCCCACTTTGCACAGATCTCAAGGAAGCGCTCGACGTTTTCTGGGGTGACAACTGCGCACATGCGCTCCTGGGACTCGGAAGCCAGGATTTCAGCTGCGGACATGTTTTCTGCGCGCAGTGGAACGTTGTCGAGGTTAACACGCATGCCGCCGTCACCAGCTGCTGCCAACTCAGAGGTAGCACACGCTAGTCCGCCACCACCGAGGTCCTGAATACCGACCACAACACCTGCTTTGTACAGCTCCAGGCAGCACTCGATGAGAACCTTTTCTGCGAAAGGATCGCCAACCTGAACAGCTGGAAGCTTGCGCTCTTCGCCTTCTTCGAAGGAAGCAGAACCAAGAACAGACACGCCACCGATGCCATCAAGGCCGGTGCGGGAACCAAACAGGATCACCTTGTTGCCGGTACCAGAAGCAAACGCAAGCTTGAGGTCTTCGACCTTGAGGGTACCCACGCACAGTGCGTTGACCAGTGGGTTACCAGCATAGGAATCATCAAATACGGTCTCGCCGCCGATGTTTGGCAGACCAAGGCAGTTGCCGTAGTGGGAAATGCCATCAACCACACCTGGTAGTACGCGCTGGGTGTCTGGGTTATCCAGCGCACCGAAACGTAGCTGATCCATCACAGCGATTGGGCGTGCACCCATGGCCATGATGTCGCGGACGATGCCACCGATTCCGGTTGCAGCGCCCTGGTGTGGCTCCACGAAGGATGGGTGGTTGTGGGATTCCACGCGGAAGGTCACCGCATTGCCGTCTCCGATGTCCACAACGCCTGCGTTCTCGCCGATGCCGGCAAGAATCTTAGAGGCCATTTCCTCAGTGGTGGTTTCACCGAAGTAACGCAGGTGCACCTTGGAGGATTTGTAGGAGCAGTGCTCCGACCACATCACGGAGTACACGGTTAGTTCAGCATCGGTTGGGCGGCGACCAAGGATTTCCTTGATGCGTGCGTATTCGTCGTCTTTCAGGCCAAGAGCCTCATAAGGCTGATCCAGCTCTGGGGTCTTGATCGCGTCATCGACGGTGTCATTGACAAAAGTGCTCATATTTTCTCTGACTCCTCTTAAGCCGCGATGGTGCCAACGGCGGACAGGAACAGCTCCAGGCCATCAAGAGATGGGCCGGTTAGCTTTTCGACGGCATGTTCCGGGTGCGGCATCAAACCGACGACGCGACCAGTTTCATTGCTGATACCGGCGATGTCGTTGACGGAACCGTTGAAGTTATCGGTGTAGCGGAACACCACACGGCCTTCGCCCTCAAGCTGCGCGATGGTTTCAGCATCTGCTTGGAAGCGACCTTCACCGTGTTTTGCTGGAATGAGGATCTTTTGTCCCTTTTCCAAAGTATTGGTCCATGCGGTGGTGTTGTTTTCCACAGCCAAATGGGTATCCACGCAGTGGAAGTGCAGACCCTTGTTGCGGGTCAGTGCACCTGGCAAAAGGCGTGCCTCGGTAAGAATCTGGAAGCCATTGCAAATACCAAGTACTGGCATGCCTTTTCCGGCTTGCTCAATAACGGATTGCATGACAGGCGCTAGTGCAGAGATCGCACCGGTGCGCAGATAATCACCGTAGGAAAAACCTCCTGGGACGACAACAGCGTCGACGCCTTTGAGGTCTTCGTCGGCGTGCCACAGGCTGATTACTTCTGCACCCGCGATGCGTGCAGCACGAGCTGCATCCACATCATCGAGTGTGCCTGGGAAGGTAATTACACCGATTTTGGCGCTCACTTCGCGACCTCAACTCCCACCACATCGAAGTCCTCGATGACGGTGTTTGCGAGGAGGGTTTCAGCAATTTTCTTTAGGTCGGCTTCGGTGACGGAATCATCTACCTCAAGTTCAAAGCGCTTTCCCTGACGGACATCGGAAACGCCAGAAACTCCGATACGTCCGAGGGCGCGGTGTACCGCCTGCCCCTGGGGATCCAGAATCTCAGCCTTAGGCATGACATTGACAACTACACGGGCCACGGTATTTTCCCTTACTCAAGAAATGGGGACGACAATGTTTCCTGCACAAGTGTAATGGTTGACACTGGTCAAACCTAGCCAGCCCTTAGCGGGGGAGATTTTCTTCAATTGCCGCCACCACATCAGCAGCTAAAGGATCCACTCTCGGACCAAAACGCGTAATCGTATTACCTACTGTATCTACGAGGAATTTCTCAAAATTCCACTCAATGTCATCCCCACCCGTGGCCTGTTTTAGCACCTTATAAAGGGGGTGAGCACCTGCCCCATTAACCTCAGTTTTACTTAACAACGGGAAGGTGACGTTGTACTGATTTTGTGCAAAAGCACACACCTGCGCATCAGTTCCTGGCTCTTGTTCATTGAATTGATTACACGGCACACCGATCACGGAAAATCCTCGATCTTGATACTCCGCGTGAAGTTTCTGCAGACCCTCATACTGAGGCGTTAAACCACATTTGGAAGCCACATTGACAATCAGCAGTAGCTTTCCTTCCCAGTCCCGCATGGTGGTTTCTGTGCCGTCGGTCAACGTGACGTTGATGTCATGAATAGAAGTCATGATCGCAACCCTAGTTGAGGGGTGATAAGGCGCGCTGCTTTTAATTTTCAAGCACACGTTGCAACAGGCGATTTAAGGCATTGGAATCCTGGAATGAGCCTTTGTATATCCCAGGCTTACTTAGACGCTCAGAAGCGATTCTGGCAGGCCTTGTTTTTGGGGCCAGTGGTGCAGATGTGAAACCTGGAAGAATCCTGATCAAGGACTCACCACAAACAGGCCTCGAGGGGTATAAATCGGTCAAAAACTTGCACCGAGGAGGCCGTACAGTGAAAATCCCCACCACAAATCACTTAAAACGGCCGATTTGTGGTGGATTTTCGCACATTCTTTCGCCTAGCAGTTAAATCAACTATAGGGCAATTGCGCAGCAGCGTTGGAGTAGGTTTCCACCTGTGCACCCAAGTCCACAGCAGCCAATGCAGCTTCCCTAAAATCTGCTGCTACTTTAGGGTTCGTTAGGTTTCGAGCAGATGCAGATAACCGCACAGTATTTCCTTTTTCTGCCCCGCGTGTTACAGCCTTCATAACATTTTTGCGCCACCATTTAGCAGCACCAAACCCCTCACCCACCGATAGATTTCGGCAGCCTAGAAATTCACCGTTTTCAAGGTTGTGGAGCCCTTTGGTGGACGCAGCAGCTTTGAATGAAAACTCTGGAAGTACCGCAAAAGTACCTTCGGACATACGCCAGCGAGGTGGTGCGAAAATGTCACTGTCCATGCCAATTTTTTGCATTTGCCTAATAGCTCCAGTCAGCCGCAACCGTGCTTCGTGCTTTTCTAAGGTGGCAAATTCAGAACGGCGCCCCTGGACTGCTTGATCAAATCCGTTCAAGATCAGTTCGTGTCCACGTTCGCGTTGTTTTTCCAACCAGGTGAGTGTGTCTTTATCTTTTGCCAAACGCCACTCACCGTCGATTCTGGGTGCGACAAGTAGTGAGACCATGATGCCGTCGGCACGCAGGTTGGAAATCAGCCTGTTGGCCGCCGGTCTGGTCTGATCGAAAATACTAGAAACTGAAACAAGAAGACGGCCGGACATGCTTGGTATTGTCGCATGTCCGGCCGTTGTCGTCCTGTTGAAAAACTAGTTGGACTTAGTGGTCGTCGTCTTCCATTTCTACATATGGGTCTTTGCCATCTAGAACATCATGGACTTGTTTCATATCCACGGTGCCAGTCCACTTACCCACCAGCAGTGTTGCCACGGAGTTACCAGCGAAGTTGGTTAGTGCACGTGCTTCTGACATGAACTTATCGATACCAACGATGACATCCACTCCGTGCAGCAATTCTGGGCGGTGAGAGGATAGACCTGCAGCCAGGGTTGCGATACCCGCACCGGAGACACCCGCAGCACCCTTAGAAGCGATGATCATGAAGACCAGCAGACCGATCTGCTCACCAAGGCTCATGGGCATATTCATTGCATCGGCAATAAAGATCGACGCCATGGTCAGGTAGATTGCTGTGCCATCCAGGTTGAAGGAGTAGCCGGTTGGGACCACGATGCCAACGGTTGGCTTTGCCACACCGATGTGCTCCATCTTGCGCATCAAGTTTGGCAGTGCGGACTCGGAGGAAGAAGTTGCAAAAATCAGCAGGAATTCCTTGGCCAAGTAACGCAGCAGCTTGAAAATGTTCACACCGGTGAAGACCTTGAGCACTGCACCCAAGACACCGAAGATGAAGATCACGCAAGTGACGTAGAAGGCAAGGATCAAGATACCCAGTTGGATAACTGCATCGAAACCGGTTTCACCAACAACACCAGCCATAGCGCCAAAAGCACCGACTGGAGCAAGCCACAAGATCCAGTTCAGGATCTTAAAAATTAGCTTCTGCAGGTGGGATACAAAATCCAGGATTGGCTGTCCTTTAGGACCCATGGACTGTGCAGCAAAACCCACAAGGATTGCAATGAACAGCACCTGAAGCACTGAACCTGCGGTGAATGCAGAGAAGAACGTATCAGGAATGATGGAGTGGATGAAGCCTAAAAGTCCTTCTGGGCTGCCCTCGGTGGCTGCGAAGGCAGATTCCTCATCAACCGGGATATTTAGTCCACTACCTGGCTGGACGAAGTTACCAACAAGCAGGCCGATTGCCAGTGCAAACGTGGACATGGTGATGAAGTATGCAAGGGCGATACCACCGGCACGTCCCACGGTTGCAGCTGCTTTAACTGAACCGATACCGATAACGATGGTGCAGAAAATCACCGGAGCGATGATCATCTTGATCAAGGACACGAACATGGTGCCCAAAATCTTGAGCTCTTTACCTAGCTCTGGGGAAATAAGACCTACGGCAATGCCGCCGATCAATGCGATGATGACGGCGATGTAGAGCCAGTGGGTGCGATCTTTTTTAGGTGGCTTTTGAACTTTAATGTGTTCGTTTTTAACTTCAACACTTGATGATTCGTTATGTGAATCCATGAAGTCGTCCTCTCTGACCTTTTGGGGAAACGCCAAAAGCGGTCAGATTTCTTTGACCGTTAATCAGCGTGGAGTGGGTTTGCCAACAAACATTTAATAGCTACCTGCTGACAATTCTGGAAAATTATGCAAAGGTTTGCCCAATCATGCAAAAAGCAGATTTTATGACCCCCTCACACGGCATACGTAATACCTTTTTTCGTCGCACGTCAGAACGTGAAATATGCCCCAAAAACCCCGATTTGAAACCCCTTGCCCAAAATGAAAAAATCACCCCCGTTTTCACAGTCGGAGGTGATTTAAGGTTCGATAGACGAACAAGCTTTATTCAATAATTCCGGTCGCCTGATTAATCAACCAACCGTATTCAAACGCCGTCTCACGCCATTTTTCATAACGGCCAGAAACTCCACCGTGCCCGGCAACCATTTCCGTTTTCAACAAGAAGTCTCCACCAGTTGCCGTAGCTCGCAGCTGTGCCACCCATTTAGCAGGCTCTACGTACAGCACGCGGGTGTCATTAAGTGATGTCACCGCCAAAATATTTGGATACTTCTTGGCTTCGATATTTTCATATGGCGCATAGGATGCCATGTATTCATAGACTTGCTTGTCGTCAAGCGGATTGCCCCATTCATCCCATTCGATCACCGTTAGTGGGAGTTCTGGCATCAACATGGAAGTCAACGGATCCACAAAAGGAACGTTTGCTTCAATTGCCTTGAAACGATCGCCAGCCATATTGGCTATTGCGCCCATGAGCATGCCACCGGCAGAACCACCTTCAGCTACCAACATCTCTGGGGCAGAAATCTTCTGTTCAATCAGGGCATCTGCCACATCAATGAAGTCGGTGAAAGTGTTCTTCTTCGTGGTGGTTTTACCGTTGTCATACCAGCCACGACCCATCTCACCACCACCGCGAACGTGGGCGATGGCAAAGATCATGCCGCGATCCATCAACGATAAACGCGCAATGGAAAAACCTGGATCGATAGACGATTCATAAGATCCATAGCCATACAACAACGCAGGGTTTGGCGCGGTGACATCAAGGTCTGCGCGGTGCACCAAAGATACAGGGATCTGCGCGCCATCCTTGGCGGTCACCCACAACCGGGATGCCACATAATCTTGCGGATTATATCCACCAAGCACCTCCTGCTGCTTCAGCAACGTACGCTCGCCTGATTCAATCCAATAGTTATACAGCTGGGCTGGGGTAGTAAACGATCCATACGATAAACGGATCACCGGGGCATCCCACTCAGGATTGCCGCCAGAAGCAACGGTGTAAATTTCCTCATCAAATTCAAGCTGCTGGAATTCGCCGAAGGTGCCGTCGACAAGCTTCATGACCGCAACCTGCCCAATGGCGCCGGACCTGTAGCCCAGGATGATGAAATCGCGATACGTATCGACGCCCTCAATGCGCACATCATCCTTGTGCGCGACCAGCGGCGTCAGCGCGCTCAAAGAATTTAGCTTATCGACGCCACCCCACCCCACCGAAAAGTTCGGCCCCTCGGCGTTATGCGTGACCAACCAAATATCGGAGCCATCAACAACCGCATGGTCAACGTCATATTCCACACCCTCAACACGCGGAATCAACACCTGCGGGGTGCCTTCTGGATCATCAAAGGCCAACACCCGAACCTCAGAGGTGATCTTGGATGCGCAACCAAAAAGGATGAATTTTTCTGAACGCGTGGTTCCAACCCAGGTGGAATAGCGCTCATCGGGCTCGTGGTAGACCAAGACATCGTCCTCAACAGGCGTACCTACCTTGTGTCGCCACACCGTATCCGGACGCCAAGCATCATCAACGCGCTGATAAAAGAGGTACTCCTCCCCCACCCACGTAGCGCCGTAAAAAATACCAGTCAATGTATCCGGCAACAGCTCGCCAGTTGTCAGATCCTTAATCCGCAGCGTGAAACGCTCATCACCTGTGACATCAGTGGAATACGCAAGATACCGGCCAGAGGTAGTCACAGAAGAAGCACCCATGGAGAAAAACTCATGGCCTTCTGCCAACTCATTGGCATCCATGATGATGGTTTCCCCTTCAGCGGGCTCGCCTTCAGGAATCACAGGCGGAGTCCACGCATCGGAGCCTTCTGCTACCGGAATCCGGCAGGAATAACCGTAGCTTTTGCCTTCTTCAGTTCGCGAGTAATACCAATACTTGCCAGCACGAACCGGAATAGACATATCGGTTTCTTTAACGCGAGACTTGATCTCTTCATAGATATTGTCGCGCAACGTAGCAAGATGCTCAGTCTCCTGCTTAGTAAACGCATTTTCTGCCTCAAGGTAATCCAAAGTTTCTTGAGATTCTTTATCCCGAAGCCATTCATAGTTATCTACGAAATCAATACCGTGGTGGGTTCGGGTAATCGGATGGATTGGTGCTTGTGGCGGGGTAAGGCGTTTAGACATAAGCCCCGATCTTAGTCACGCCAACTATCCGCATGCTGCTGTGTTCGCCATTGGCGACATTTCGCAGTAACTCCCTTTTGGAGACGCAAGCATTTATCGCCTGTTTAAAGCCTTCAAATTTCTTGCATGAACATTTGTATGGATAGGGCTTAGAAAACCGCTTAGAAACGCTTCTGGGGAGGTATGACTTTTACACGTTGGGTTCAACATTCGGACCCGACCAAACCAGGAGACCCAGAATCTTAGAAAACCCGAATGTTGGGTCTCCCAGTTTGGTACCTAGCGCGACACACCAAACCAGGAGACCCACAAACGTCAAAAACGCGATTTCTGGGTCTCCTGGTTTGGTCTAGCCCTACTTCAGTGCCAAACGGGGCAGTGTTAGACGCAGGATCCAATCCACTGGCAAAACTTCTTCTCAGAGATCAATTCATAGGCTTCGATATAGCGCTCACGGGTTGCTTCAACCACAGAGCCAGGTAGCGCTGGTGGTTCCATGCCGGAATCTTTATCCCAACCAGATTTAGGGCCGGTCAACCAATTGCGTACAAACTGCTTATCAAAACTTGGTTGCACAGAACCTGCCTCATAGCCTTCTACAGGCCAGTAGCGGGAAGAATCTGGGGTTAAGACTTCATCGCCAAGAACTAACGTGCCGTCTTCATCAATGCCGAACTCAAATTTGGTGTCAGCAAGGATCACACCGCGCTCGCGAGCGATTTCTGCAGCAGCAGTGTAGATGGCGATGGAGGCATCGCGAAGCTGGTTAGCCCGGGTTTCGCCCAGGCGTTCCTCCACAACATCGAAAGATACGTTGATGTCATGATCTCCAATATCAGCCTTGGTGGCCGGAGTGAAGATAGGTTCAGGCAGCTTAGATGCTTCAACTAAACCTTCTGGAAGTTCCACGCCACACACAGAACTTGTCTGCTTGTATTCCGCAAGACCAGAACCAGTGAGGTAGCCGCGTACAACGCATTCAAATGGGAGCATGTTGAGCTTCTTACACACCATTGCTCGTCCCAGCACTTCTTCTGGGATGCGGGGGTCATCTGCGGGGCCCGCGAGGTGGTTGGGGAAATCAATGGTGTCGAAGAAGAACTGGCTCATCGCAGTGAGCACTCGACCCTTGTCTGGAATTTCCGTGTCGAGGATGAAATCGTATGCCGAGATACGATCAGAAGCCACCATGAGGATGTGTTTGTCATCGATCTCATAGATCTCACGGACCTTGCCTGCCGACAGGTGCTTGTACTGGGAGAGTTCAGGACGCATGATAGGCAAGTCTAGACCCCTAAGGTGTGTTCGGAAAATTATGGGACATACGGGCAAGAATCCTTAGCTTTGTGGCATGAGGGCAAACGCGCGAAATGGTTCCGCGAAGAGATTAAGGAAAGCTTAAGGATTGACAGGTACTGCACAGGTGTAAAAACGCAAAAAAGACGGACACTCGCTCATGGAGAGTGTCCGTGCTTTTCAGGCTCCTTGAAGCTAACTAAATGTTAGCCAGGGACCTAGGCTGCGATCTCAAAGGATCGCTAGCGACTAGGAAGAAGCGTTCTGGATGGTGTCGAAGACGCCCTGTGCACCGTTGAATACGGAGCCAACGAGGCCCTGGATGCCGTCGAAGATGGACTGGAAAATATCGAAGATCGCCTGCATTATGATCTCACTTTCTTGTGTTCGCCAGGCTCTTGCTGCCTGACTGGGATGACTCAAGTGTGACCCATAACGCCGGTCGGTTGCAACCCCATCGTGAAAAACAGCGCCATTTTTGAACACCGTTTAATAAGTGTCATTTAGATACCTTTAAGGGCAGCGCAATTTTATTCATCGGAAAAATTTTATGAAAATTTTTTTAAAAATTGCCACTTTTGATCGATTCCGAGGCTTAAAATGTCATTTTTTAGACACCTAAAAGTCATCTAATTGCTTCCACTCGGGCGTTCCAAAAGCGTCCCAAAGCGTTCCAAAAAGACCCGAAACCAAAAAATGGGGCCGCGAAGGCCCCATTTTTCTCGTTTCAACCTTTAAAGAATCTCACCTGGGCGGTAGTCAGCTGCGCCGGGGTGGGCGTCGACAAGCGCCTGAATACGATCTAGTACGCGGGAAACTTGTGATTCTGCAGCACCGATAAACGCATGACGGTCTGCAAGAGCGGCCTCGAGGTCGGCTTCAGTCATTGGAAGGCGCTCATCAGCGGCGAGGCGCTGGATAAGGTCCTGGTCACCGCCGTTTTCACGCATGTTGAGGGCAACGGCAACAGCGTTTTCCTTGATTACTTCGTGGGCGGTTTCGCGGCCGACACCTGCGCGAACAGCTGCCATGAGGATTCGGGTGGTTGCCAGGAATGGCAGGTAACGCTCAAGTTCGCGCTCGATCATGGCAGGGAACGCACCGAATTCATCCAGGACTGTCAGGAAGGTTTCAAACATTCCGTCAATGGCGAAGAATGCATCTGGCAGGGCAACGCGGCGGATCACGGAGCAGAAGACATCGCCTTCGTTCCACTGTTGGCCGGAGAGATCCGCAACCATGGTGAGGTATCCGCGGAGAATCACCTGCAGACCGCCGACGCGCTCACAGGAACGAGCATTCATTTTATGCGGCATTGCAGAGGAACCAACCTGGCCCTCTTTGAATCCTTCGGTGACTGTTTCAGTGCCGGCCATCAATCGAATGGTGTGGGACAGTGAGGATGGTCCTGCACCAAGTTGAACTAGAGCAGAGACTGCGTCGAAGTCGAGGGAACGTGGGTAGACCTGACCAACGGAATCAAAAACGCGATCAAAGCCAAGGTGCGCTGCGATGCGGGTTTCCAGATCAGAAAGCCGCGCTTCATCGCCATCCATCAAATCAAGCATGTCTTGTGCCGTGCCCATTGGGCCTTTGATGCCACGAAGTGGGTAACGGTTAAGAAGCTCGGACACACGCTCGAGTGCCACAAGCATTTCATCAGCAGCAGTGGCAAAACGCTTACCCAAAGTTGTTGCCTGAGCTGCCACGTTGTGGGAACGTCCAGCCATGACCAAGCTTTGGTACTGCGCTGCGCGGGAGCCGATAGCAGCTACAACCGCGATGCCTTTGTTGCGAACAAGCTCGAGTGAACGGTGGATCTGCAGCTGCTCAACATTTTCAGTGAGATCACGAGAGGTCATGCCCTTGTGGATGTGCTCATGTCCAGCCAACGCATTGAATTCCTCGATGCGTGCTTTGACATCGTGGCGGGTCACGCGCTCACGATCAGCAATACTTGCCAAATCAACCTGGTCGATCACTGCTTCATAAGCTTCAATTGCTTTTGCAGGGATCTCCACACCCAGGTCTTTTTGGGCTTTCATCACGGCGATCCAGAGCTGGCGCTCCATGATGATTTTTTCTTCCGCACTCCACAGGTTAGAAAGTTCCGCGGAGGCGTAACGGTTCGACAGGACATTTGCGATCTTCTTTTTATCAGCCACGCAAATTATTATTCCTCACGAACCGAAACTAACCTAGTCGCACCTATTTATTAATGAATTCACCGATTCTGCGCACACCTTCAAGGGTGTTTTCCTTGGATGCACACAAACTCAAACGCACCCATTTGTGGCCTTCCTCCGGGTCAAAATCAACTCCCGGCGCGACCGCCACACCCGCCTGATCAAGCAAGTCCAGCGCCCACTTTTCAGAATCATCAGTGTAGTCAGAGACATCCACCCACAAATACAGGCCGCCATCCGGGTCGGCGAAAGTGCCCAGCCCGATTTCAGGAAGCTTGTCGACGAACACCTCCCGCGCCTCGCGGTACGCTTCCACGTGCTCATCCAGTTCGGCCTCAGCTTCCAAGGTGAACGCTGCGCGTCCTGCGGCCTGCCCAATGGCAGGTGCACACAAAGCTAAAGATGCCTGCAAGTTTTCAATCGGTGTGATCAGCTCATCAGGAACGATGATCCAACCCACACGCCAACCTGTCATGGAGAAGTATTTGGACAAAGTGCCAACCACGATGGCGTTTTTGGAAAACTGATGTGCAGTTGCCAACGGACGCCCAAAGCTCATGCCGTGGTAATCCTCATCAGAGATTAAAACTGCATCATTGTCGTCGCACCACTTGGCAATGCGCTCTAGTTCTTCCGGGTCAATGATGGTGCCGGTGGGGTTTCCAGGGCTGGTCACGATGACAGCCTTTGGTTTGTGTGGAAGTTCTTCCAACATCTGCGCTGTGGGCTGGAAACGAGTTTCTGCAGTGCACCGCAGGTTTAGTACCTTCGCACCTAAAGATTCCAAAATATTGCGGTACGCCGGGTAACCAGGGGCAGGCATTGCCACATAATCGCCATGATCCAAGGTGGCGATAAACGATGCCACAAACCCACCTGAAGAACCGGTGGTGACAATAACATTGTCCGCGTTGGTGTCTACGCCATACGTAGCAGAGTGCCAATCGGCGATGCGTTCACGAAATTCTCGATCACCAATGACCTCGGTGTATCCCAAAGGACCTGAGCGAAGTGCGATCTCTGCTTCTTCAATTACAGCTTCTGGCGCACCAGTTGAAGGCTGGCCAGCGCAGAACATAATGGTGTCTTTGCCTTCGCGCCTGCGACGGTGGACTCGGTCCAACATCTGCATGACGCGAAACGGCTGAACATTGCTTCTAGTGCTTGGCTTCATAGAAGATAAGCCTATCTGCGTACTGCTATTAGATCGAGATACGACCCTCTAAAGCAGCCAAAGCGATATCACTTCGGTAGTGGCTTCCCTCAAGTTCAATGTCCTTGATGGTGGTGTATGCGTTATCGCGTGCAGCTTCCAGGGTCTCACCGACACCGATCACGTTGAGCACACGGCCACCTGCAGAGACCAATTCACCTTCAGCATTAAGTGCAGTACCTGCATGAAGTACATTGTCTGCTTCAGCGTTGCGGATGACATCACCAGTACGAGGTGACTCTGGGTAGTTGTAGGACGCCAACACCACGGTCAGTGCATATGCATCTTCCCACTCCAAGGTTGGCTGCTGCGCCAACGTTCCAGTAGCAACCGCGTTGAGCAAAACTGCCAATGGGGTCTTGAGCAGTGCAAGAACAGCCTGGGTTTCTGGGTCACCAAAGCGGCAGTTGAATTCCACCACTGCAGGGCCTTCTGCACCCCATGCGATACCTGCATAAAGCAGACCGGAGTACGCGCAACCACGCGCCACCATCTCACGAGCAACAGGAACACAGACCTCATCGACAATGCGCTGCACGCCATCTTCAGGCAACCAAGGAAGCGGAGCGTATGCACCCATGCCACCAGTGTTTGGTCCCTCATCGTTGTCATACGCACGCTTGTGGTCTTGAGCTGGAAGAAGAGGAACCACAGTCTCACCATCAACCAGGCAGAACAAGGAAACCTCAGGGCCATCAAGGAAAGATTCCAAAAGGACTGGGTTGCCGCCCTCTAGCACTGCATCCACGTGAGCGCGCGCTGCTTCACGATCAGGAGTGACAACAACACCCTTACCGGCAGCCAAACCATCATCTTTAACAACCCACGTTGGACCGAAACGATCAAGTGCTGCATCAATATCGTCAGAGCTCGCACCAGGAGTAATGGCCTCAGCATGTGCAGTGCGCACACCTTGCGCTGCCATCACATCCTTAGCGAAAGCCTTGGATCCTTCGATACGAGCCGCATCCTTGTTTGGACCAAACACAGCGATACCCGCTGCACGAAGTGCATCAGCAACACCTGCCACCAACGGAATCTCTGGGCCGATAACAACCAAATCAGAGTTCAATTCCTTAGCCAACGAGGTAACAGCCTCAGGATCATCAGCCTTAATGCCAGGGTGGACAGTTGCGATCGATCCAAGACCCGCGTTACCTGGGGCAACGTGAAGTTCTGTAGTTGCAGGGTCAGTTGAAAGTCCACGGAGGAGGGCGTGCTCACGGGCGCCCGAGCCGATTACCAGAATGCGCATGGTTGCATAGTTTATCCTGCAAAACTTGGTCCAAGCCATTCCAGTATTCTTGGCCGATTGAAAAGGGTTGAAAGTGGCGTCGAAAAGCGCCTTCAAATAGCTGGTTTACCTGCAATATTCTTGCCTGAACGAATTTCAGGTAGGCGAAGTAGTAGTCTGTGCATATGGCTTCTGTATTCACGAAAATCATTAATGGCGAACTCCCCGGCCGATTTGTTTATCGATCTGAAAATGTCGTGGCTTTCCTTTCCATCGAGCCACTGACCTACGGCCACACTCTGGTCGTTCCCGTTGCAGAAGTTGATCGCTGGACCGACCTTCCCCAAGACATTTGGAGTGAAGTTAATGAAGCATCCCAGCTCATCGGAAACGCAATCCGCGAGGCTTTCGACGCTCCTCGCTGCGGCTACATCATCGCAGGATTTGATGTTCCACATACCCACATCCACCTCTTCCCCACCGACAAAATGGCCGATTACGATTTCCGCAACGCCATGGCTGCTGATGCTACTGACCCAGCCAAGATGGATGAAGCTGCAGAAAAGATCCGCGAAGCGCTGGACGGTCTGGTCTAGTTTCTTAGTATTTACACTTTTCAAGCCCACCCCTTTTTAGTTTTTGGGGTGGGCTTTTTTAAAAACCAGCACAGGCGACCAAAGGAGCTTGAGGAGTTCTGGTTTTTGGTCAAATATGACGGTTTCTCAGGCTTGAAACCAGCACAGGTGACCAAAAGCAGGTCTGGAAAAGCACTTCTTGGTCGTATGCGCTGGTATCACCTTGATCCCGCTCAAAATTTCACCTCGGGCCTAAATAGATTTAACACCCCTGAATAAGAACTGCGGTGTTGACTCATGCCCTGGCGAGAGACCAAAACGTTGATCAAGTTCCGCTAAGCCTTCAATAGGTGTCACCGTGACGTCCCTCAGGCCTGCGTTGTGGAAAAGTTCCGCGAAATTTTGGCCACTAGACGTTGTGGACATGGGTAGTTTCTGCAAAAGTTCCGGGGTGTAGGTCTCTACAAACGCTCCCGGACCATCGACAGAATCAACCTCAGTACCGGCATCAATTCCTTCCGGATACCATGCGGCATCTACACACGCGATAACTCCGCCTGGTTTTAGCAACGACACCCAACGATTAATCGCAGCTTGAGGATCCAATAGCGTCCACAACACATACCGGCTGGTTATCGCATCAAAGGAACCTTCCGGGAATGCAGGGTCATGTGCATCACCGATATGGAATGTGGCAGTTGCCTTGCCTGCCTGTGCACGACGTTCATTTTCCTGCTTGGCTTGGTTAATCATTTCCTCAGAACCATCAACACCGATGGCCTTAAATCCGCAATCGCTGAGAAGGTGGGTGACATAACCAGAACCGCAGCCCAGATCGAGAACTTGTACTGCATCTTCTTTCACATCAGGTAAAGCCCCTGACCACACAGCCTCCCAAATCGGCCGTTCAAATCGAGCGCGCTCACTTTGAGTTTGGTTGAGGTGATATGCCTGCGCCCTGCCACTCCAATAATTGTTGAGGATGTTTTGTAATTCAGGTGATGTCACGGATTCTTGGCCTACTTCTGTCATTCGCTTGTGCTGTGCATCCCAGCCTAGACCTGATAGACGGTACGCTATGCAGGCCAACGTTGGTTTTCAGCAATCGCCTTTTAAAGGCCCTGTGAGGGGTTGAAGATTTCAGATGGGTATTTACATTACTTGTGGTCTGCGAGGGCGTTACACGCCAATCTGTGAGGTCACTTTTCTAGCGGCAATCTTTAAGTTTTGTTTCTCACTTCATCTAGAGACCAAAGCAGCTTATGCAAAGCAGATTCTTGGTCAAATATGGCGGTTTCCAGACGAGCAAACTTGATCTGGCGACCAAAAGCCCTGGAATCCCCTTTGGCTTTGGTCGTAGGCGCTGGTTTTAAGAGACTGCACCCAACCACAGAAGGCCAAAAGACCAATCAGGCGTGCCAAGACTTCTTAGTTAAGGAAATCTTGACACGCCTATTCAAAGATGCGCGATGCAGCTCAGGCGATTACTCCACCCGGGGCAACGTAATGGTGAACACTGTGCCTTCGCCAGGTGTGCTGTCCACAACTACGGTGCCGCCGTGGCCTTCTACCAGGGATTTAGTAATCGCAAGGCCAAGACCTGATCCACCAGATGCTCTAGATCGGGAGGAATCGGCGCGGTAGAAACGTTCGAAAATGTGCTCGGCATCTTCTGGTGACATTCCGACACCGTTGTCTGCGACGAGGATTTTCACATTGGTTTCATCAGCATTGATCTCAATGTTAACTTCTGCGTCTGGTCCACCGTGGTTTAGGCCATTGGCTACCAGGTTGGTGAGTACTTGGTGCAGACGCGTTGGGTCACCTTCAACAACTGGGATGAAATCTGCTTTGTTTGCCACATTTACTGCACGATCTGGCCACGCTGCACGCATTGAGCCGCGTACTGCCAAAGCTAGTTCGAGTACGTCAACGCGGTGTTTTTCCATTTGTTGGCCTTCGGCACGGGTGAGGGATAGAAGGTCTTCCACCAACACGCTCATGCGTTGGGCTTCGCCACCAATTTTGGACATCACCCACTTGGCATCATCGGTTGCACCTGAAGAATACAACTCGGTGAAGCCCTTGACAGAGGTGAGTGGTGTGCGCAGTTCGTGGGAGGCATCGCCAACAAAGCGTCTCATCTGGGCTTCTTTTTGTTGCGCGGAAAGAATCGAGGCTTGGAGTTGTTCCAACATCACGTTAAGTGCATTGGCTAGTTGTCCCACTTCTGTGGTCATTGGCCACTGCGGAACACGCCTGTCCAAATCACCGCCAGCAATCCTCGAGGCTGTCTCCTCTACTTCCCGAAGCGGCTTCAACGATCGTCTGACCAGGAAGAACGACGTTATTAGGATGGCAACCAAAATTAACGCACCGATGATCATCTGCACCATCACGAGTCGGTACAGCAGGTTTGTTTCACGCCCCATGCTTTTACCCACCACGGTGATGATATCGCCGTTTTTCTCCGCCATAACACGCCATGGCGTGTTGGACGTAGATCCATCGGCTGCAGCTACCGTGTGGGGGCCGGTACCAATGGTGGTTTCTCCGAGGTCAGGTGCTGATTGCGCATCGTTGAAGATGATGCTGGATCCGTCAGGAAAAACCTTGGCCACGTAGTAGTCACTGGGCGGGCCTTGGCGGACACCATCGAAGTTGAATAGTTCAACATTGCGGGCCCACGTCCCCATGGATGATTCAAGTTCTTGGTCCATGCGGGTATATGACACTTCACGCATGAGGCTTGAAACGGCAACCGCATTGACCAACAAACCAAGCCCTGCGATACCCACCACGATCAAAATGATGCGCGTGCGCAGTGGAACGGCTCTGCCTACAGCTCTGACAGGCCCGATTTCGGGTTCTTTTTCTACGCCAACTTCTTTTTCTTCTTGCTCAAGCGCAGCGACATAAGGATTTTCCATAAGAAACTTTAGCTACGTGGGGTACGCAGAACGTATCCAACTCCACGCACAGTTTGGATCAGTTGCGGATCCTGGGTATCTACCTTGCGGCGCAGGTAGGAGATGTAGGATTCCACGACGTTGCCGTCGCCACCGAAATCGTAGTGCCATACGTTGTCCAAGATTTTGGCCTTGGAAAGCACAACTTCAGCGTTCAGCATGAGGTAGCGCAGGAGGTTGAATTCGGTTGGGGAAAGATCCACCAATTCGCCTGCCTTGGTGACCTCGTGGGTTTCATCATTGAGGGTGAGGTCAGCGTACTGCAAGGAAGTTGAGGTGTCTTCTTCCACAGCTCCGCCACGACGCAGGATAACGCGCAGACGAGTGATTACTTCTTCCAGGGAGAACGGCTTGGTCACGTAGTCGTCGGCGCCGATGGTCAGGCCGTGGATGCGGTGTTCCACTGCGTCTTTTGCGGTGAGGTACAGAACTGGGCTGTCGAGGCCTTCGCTGCGTAGCTTGGTGAGCAGCTCAAAACCATCCATGCCTGGCATCATCACGTCAAGGATGTAGGCATCTGGGCGGAATTCACGGGCAATCTTGAGTGCTTCGTTGCCGTCATTTGCGGTCATGACGGAAAAGCCCTGGAATTTCAGGCTTACGGTGAGCAGTTCAACGATGTTTGGCTCATCATCAACGACGAGTACGCGGATTTGGCCATCAGACTGGTTGTCCATTTTCATCTCTTCCATAGAGGTCCGTTAGAGGAACGATTAACTTCCAACCAGTGAACACCCTTGAACTTCAGCACCGCTGACTAGTAACTGTGAATGTACTGAGAGAGTTGAAATGGAGGTTTATTCCCATTCAACGTTTTCCAGGTCAACGCCTTCTACCTGGGCTAATGCTTCAACCAACGTTAAAAGATATTCAGCTTGCCCACGGTAAGTTTCATTAAAACGTTCGTCGTCCACATACATTCTGGCCAAAATAACTTGCTTGCTTGGGCTTACGGTGTACCACTGCCCAATGCTTGCGCGGTGCGCAAGCACAAGCTCGTTGCCCTCTGGGGAGCCGGGCGCAATATGGCGGCGGGAGGCGTCGATAAGCTTTTCGACGAACCCCTCATGCTCATCTTTCACCCTCTGGAAATCCTCTTTTGTCATCCGCTCTTGGATTTTTTGGGATTCCGCCCACTCGGGCGTATCACCCCAGCGCTGGAAGGCTTCCTCTTCGTACTTGGGCAAGTCTTCGCCGAAGATCTCAATTTTGTCTTTCACGCTCATCGCATCCTTTCTAAGGATCTCATCGACTGCTCGGACCATCCGATGCAGCTGACCGATCTGTTCCACCAGGAGTTCCCGCTGGCGACGCATGTGCCCACTAGCTGAATCTGGCTGATCAAGCACCGCCGCGATATCCTTCAACGCAATTCCAGCAGCTTTGTAGATAAGTATCTGCAGGCCGCGTTCGACATCGTCTTCTGTGTAGAGGCGATAGTCCGTTGTGGTTCGCCAGCTCGGCTGAAGCAACCCGATGTCATCCCAGTGCCGCAAGGTGCGGGTGGTGACTCCGAGTAGTTCAGCAGCCTCGCCAATGGTTCGATCTGTCATGGTTTTGATTTAAATCCTTGACGTCGCGTGAAGGTCAAGAGCTCTCTAGGAATTTTTACCTCGGGCCGCTACCTTCCATGCTTCAAGTGTTCCATCTGTGGCACGAACGTAAACCTCATCCACTAAATTAATCACGGTGCAGGCATGGTTGGGCACGACCTGCAGTTGATCGCCAATTTCTGGCAGTTCTACATCTTCAGGCCAAAAAATAGTTGCGTGGTGCTCCGATAAAGCAGACACCCTCGCATCTGGTTGCCCAAGCACAAAACCATGACTATCCATCCAGGCCGGCTTATCGGTGCTTAAAATCTTCGAACCAGCATCCAGAATCACCCGTCGGTCTGCCACATTTCGGCTCACCACCGTAGATAACACGGTCATGGAAACCTGATCTTCAGTGCATGCCCCTGATGTGATCTGCTGGGAATCTTTAAACACATAAACCCCTGGTCGCATCTCATCAATTGCACCGGTGAACTGCGCAGATGGCGAGGATCCTCCAGAAGTCAGGCCACCACCAAGGCGTTCAACACTTGTCTGCAGTGCCTGGAGTTCATCAGCTGCCGCCTGCTTGGCATTTCCTGGACCATAAGAATGCCCAGGAAAGGTGAACACTCCGATATACCTGCTGCCCAGCGCCTCACGAATCTGAGTCAAAGCCTCCGATGATGGAGTCACACCACTTCGGCGATGACCTGAATCCACCTCGATCAACGCTTTGATGTCTTCGCGCAATCCGGCCGCTGCACGGGCCATCTCTACAGAATCCACACCAATGCGAATCTCCCCGGCCAGTGCATTGAGTCGTTCAATCGCTCGCTTCGACAGATACACCGGGTAGGAAATAAAGATGTCTGTGAAACCAGCTTCAGCAAAGACCTCTGCTTCACCGATGGTGGCACACGTTATTCCACGAGCACCCGCATCAATCTGCATCTGTGCGATTTCGGGAATTTTGTGCGTTTTCACATGCCGTCGAATTGCCACGCCATGAGCTGCCGCATGAGTCGCCATAGCAGCAATATTGGCATCCAGGCGCTCACGGTCAATGACAACAGCAGGGGTATCAATCATCATGGAGTTGGAATATTCCTTAGGTTCGAGCGGGCGAGATCAAGCATGGCACCCACTCCGCCTCCGAATACTGTTCGGGTTGCGGCTTTACTGAATCCCATGATTTGTTCCCAGGTAATTGTTGGTGGGATCGAAAGTGCATTTGGATCAGTCACGATATCAATCACCACAGGACCAGGATAGGCCAGGGCTTCGGCCAGCTGTTTACGCACCTTCTTTGGATCTGTGATTCGAACTGACTTGATGCCCACCGCCGCTGCGATATCTGCGAAATTCACTTCCTCATGGTCTGTGCCAAATTCTGGTTGGCCTTCCACGAGCATTTCCAGTTTCACCATGCCCAAAGAGCTGTTGTTAAACACCACGGCCTTCAACGGCAGATCATGTAGTTTAACGGTCAGCAACTCACCCAACAGCATGCCTAAACCACCGTCACCGCACATGGCGATTACTTGGCGATCCCGATTCGCGCTTTGCGCGCCGATTGCATGTGGCAACGCATTAGCCATCGTGCCGTGCCTAAAAGATCCCACGAAGTCGCGGGTACCTTCCGGGTTTTCGATATAACGCGCATGCCACACATTGCACATGCCGGTATCCACGGTAAATACGGCGTCGTTATCTGCTAGCTCGTTCAAAATAGAGGCAACGTATTCAGGGTGGATAGGCACCTGCTTTTCGACGTTACGTGTGTAGGCCTCCACCACCGAACTCAGCTTGCGCTCGTGCTCCTTGAGCATGCGATCCAGGAATAAGCGATCGGTCTTTTCTTCTAGATGCGGCAAAATATTTTCAATGGTTGCAGCAACATCACCTGTCACCGGGTATTTCACCGTGGTGCGTCGACCAATATGTGCACCATTGATATCAACTTGAGCCACATTGTCTTTTGGAAGGAAATCTGAATACGGGAAGTCCGTGCCCAGCAGAATAAGAAGGTCAGCTTCATTGGAGGCATCAACGCATGCGCCATAACCTAAAAGGCCAGACATTCCGACATCAAAAGGGTTTTCATGTTGGATGTATTGCTTGCCACCCAACGCATGTCCAATCGGTGCTTTGATTTTCTGTGCTAATTCCAGCACCTGTGCACGGGCATTCTTCACACCCGCACCGCAAAACAGCGTGACCGTTTTTGCGCTGTTAATTGCTTCAACCAACGCTGCTGCTTCGGTGGGATCGGGGAAGACAACTGGGGTGGCGCAAGAAATAGTGGAATTGGCATAGGTGCCGTCACCAGCATCCTCTTTGGCAATGTCACCAGGAATAACAACCACTGATACCCCATTGCCCGCCATGGTGGATTGGATGGCATGGTGCACAATGCGTTCACCTTGCTCACCGCTGTTGACCATTTCGCAGTAACCAGAGCATTCCTTGAACAGAATTTCTGGGTGTGTTTCTTGGAAGAAGGTTGAGCCAATTTGCACACTTGGGATGTGGCTGGCGATTGCCAACACCTTTGCGCCATTTCGGTGCGAATCATAAAGTCCTTGAATCAGGTGAGTATTTCCAGGACCACACGATGCTGCACACACCGCTAATTCTCCGGTGGTTAATGATTCTGCGCCAGCTGCAAACGCTGCTGCTTCCTCATTTCGAACATGCACCCACTCAATATCTGATTGGCGGACGGCATCCACGATGGGATTCAGACTGTCACCAACCAAACCATAAATTCTTTTCACACCTTGAGCCTCCAAGGTGTCGATTAATTGTTCTGCGAAGCTGTGTGCCATCTCAAACTCCTCAACGTTATGGCGATTGTGTTGCCTAACTTGGTGTGGCCTCGATTGTGCTCTTCAAAACTCGTTACTGCCACGTTTCACCTATCTACCTGGGAGTATTTGAAACGACGGCGGCCTTCTCGCGCGATCGGGAGGTCATTGCGGCAGTGTCTTAAAACACCACAGCCACAGTTGAAACTATACCGACCATTCGTTACAGTTACGATTCATGACTTCAGAAGTTTTACAGGCACACACGCCTACAAAGACCCAACGTTGGGCTTTCCTCGCCGTTATCAGCGGCGGACTCTTTCTGATCGGTGTAGACAACTCAATTCTCTACACCGCACTTCCCCTACTCCGAGAACAACTAGAAGCCACAGAAACCCAAGCTCTGTGGATCATCAATGCATATCCCTTGCTCATGGCGGGCCTACTTTTAGGTACTGGCACCTTAGGTGACAAGATCGGCCACCGCCGGATGTTCCTCATGGGGTTGAGCATCTTCGGTATTGCATCACTGGCGGCAGCTTTTGCACCGACAGCATGGGCTCTTGTTGCAGCAAGGGCATTCCTTGGCATTGGTGCTGCCACGATGATGCCTGCCACATTGGCGTTGATTCGCATTACGTTTGAAGATGAACGCGAGCGCAACACCGCGATTGGTATTTGGGGTTCTGTAGCAATTGTTGGTGCGGCAGCAGGCCCAATTATTGGCGGCACGCTATTGGAGTTCTTCTGGTGGGGATCGGTATTCCTCATTAACGTTCCCGTTGCTGCTGTCGCGTTGATCGCAACGATCATGGTGGCTCCAGCCAATATCGCAAATCCGTCCAAGCACTGGGATTTCTTATCGTCGTTCTATGCGCTGCTCACGCTTGGGGGTTTGATCCTTACTATCAAGGAGGCCGTAAATACTGCACGTCATATGCCGCTGCTTGTCGGTGCCATCATCTTGCTTATCGTCGGCGCCATCCTGTTCAACCGCAGACAAAAGCTCATCAAAGAGCCTCTCCTGGATATCTCACTGTTCCGCAACCGTCTGTTCTTAGGTGGCGTGGTTGCTGCCGGCATGGCGATGTTTACGGTTTCTGGACTGGAGATGACCACATCACAACGCTTCCAGCTCTCTGTGGGATTCACCCCATTGGAAGCTGGTTTGTTGATGATCCCCGCAGCTCTGGGCAGCTTCCCCATGTCCATTATTGGCGGCGCAAACCTGCATCGTTGGGGCTTTAAGCCATTGATCAGTGGTGGTTTTGCTGCCACCGCCATTGGCATCGCATTGTGCATTTGGGGTGCAACGCATACGGATGGCCTGCCGTTTTTCATCGCGGGACTGTTCTTCATGGGCGCGGGCGCTGGATCGGTCATGTCGGTGTCCTCGACGGCTATCATCGGCTCCGCGCCAGTGCGCAAAGCAGGCATGGCTTCTTCCATCGAAGAGGTGTCCTATGAGTTCGGTACGCTGTTGTCAGTGGCGATCCTGGGTAGCTTGTTCCCCTTGTTCTACTCGCTGCATGCACCAGCAGAGGTTGCCGATAATTTCTCTGCAGGCGTCCACCACGCAGTTTATGGCGATGCGGCGCGGGCTTCTTTGGACACCGCCTACATTAATGTGTTGATCATTGCCCTAGTATGCGCGGTAGCGGCCTCGTTGATCAGTGGCTATCTTTTCCGCGGCAATCCAAAGGGAGCGAACAATGCGCACTAGCAAAAAAGAGATGATCCTGCGCACCGCCATCGAGTACATCGGCACGCGCAGCCTGGAAACACTCAGCTATGACACGCTCGCCGAAGCAACGGGGCTCTCAAAATCGGGTTTGATTTATCATTTCCCCAGCCGCCACGCGCTGCTTTTAGGCATGCACGAGCTGCTTGCCGACGACTGGGACAAGGAATTGCGCGCCATAGCCCGCGACCCAGAGGATCCACTTGAGCGACTGCGCGCCGTCGTGGTTACGCTCACCGAAAACGTTTCGCGCTCCGAGCTGCTTTTGCTTATCGACGCCCCCTCCCACCCCGATTTTCTCAACGCCTGGCGCACCGTCAACCACCAATGGATCCCCAACACTGACGATCTAGAAAACGACGCCCACAAACGTGCCGTTTATTTAGTACAACTTGCAGCCGATGGCCTCTTTGTTCACGATTACATTCACGATGACGTCCTCAGCCACGCCCAACGTCAAGCAATGCTGGAAACAATTCTCGATCTGATCCCCAGCCAAGAATAGTTTTCTCCCCTAAAGTCTTGGACATGACTGTTCAGGAATCCAACCGCGTGATTAAACCCAAACCGCCCGTCGTGTCCTGGGCATTTTGGGATTGGGGTTCAGCATCCTTCAACGCGGTGCTGGTGACGTTTATCTTCTCGGTGTATCTGACTGATTCAGTCGGCTCCACACTCGCCGAGGGCTCCAACGCCACCTCGCTTTATTCCATGGCTGTTGCCATCGCTGGCGTCATTGTTGCCGTGGTGGCCCCGGTGATGGGCAGGCGCTCTGACATTCGAGGTACCCGGCGTAGATCCTTGCGCACCTGGACGTTAGTCACCGTCTTTTTGATGTTCTGCCTATTCGCAGTCAAAAACACCGACCCGCTTTACTTCTGGTTTGGTGTTGCCATCATGGCGATAGCCAACATCACTTTTGAGTTTGCCGAAGTACAGTACTATGCACAGCTTTCCCAGATCTCAACCCGCGACAACGTCGGCCGAGTGTCAGGTTTTGGTTGGTCCATGGGTTATTTCGGTGGCATTGTTCTACTTTTGGTCTGCTATTTCGGCTTTGTTGCAGGCGATGGTGACACTCGCGGATTTCTAAACCTGCCCATCGAAGATGGTCTAAATATCCGCCTGGTGGCAGTACTTGCAGCCGCATGGTTTTTAATCTCCGCGATCCCAGCGCTGCTGCGTGTCCCTGAAATTGAACCCCAGGTATCAGCAGAAGCCCAACCCAAAGGACTAGTCGCTGCATATAAGGATCTGTTTGCCAAGATTGCACAACTGTGGAAAGAAGACCGCAACGCGGTGTACTTCCTCATTGCGGCAGCAGTGTTTCGCGATGGCCTAGCCGGCGTATTTACTTTCGGCGCGATCCTCGCAGTTACTGTTTATGGACTTTCTGCTGGCGATGTCTTACTTTTCGGAGTCGCAGCAAACGTGGTTTCAGCCCTGGGAGCACTGCTTGGTGGTTTCTTAGATGACCGGATTGGACCAAAGCCCATCATCTTGGCATCGCTAACCATCATGATTGCCGATGCCACCATCCTCTTCTTCGTCGACGGCCCCACCAATTTCTGGATCTACGGATTAATCCTGTGTGCGTTTGTGGGACCAGCGCAGTCGGCGTCGAGAAGCTTTTTAACCCGCCTGTCCCCCGATGGACAAGAAGGCCAGCTCTTCGGCCTTTATGCCACCACCGGCCGTGCTGTGAGTTGGATGGCGCCGTCGCTGTTTGGCGCATTCGTTGCTTTCACCGGTGATGATCGCACCGGCATTTTAGCCATCGCGCTGATTCTACTGTTCGGTATTGCCCTGCTGAGCATGGTGAAACCTCCCCACAAGGTGAATTGAGGGTCTTGGGGAGAGGCTAAATTTTTTACTTGAACTGGCGCAGGAACTGATTAATCAGATTCTGCAGAGCTTCTTGATTAAGCGCGAGTGTGAAAACCAACGAGCTTAAAGCAGTAAACAACGAAATCCAGCTCACTGTCTCTGCGGTGGAGCTTCCAGTGGGATCAGTTTTTGGAGCGCTGTCGTCATCTGAATCTTCAATGCCACTTGAATCTGGGATTTCATTCGCAGCATCAGGCCAGGCATTATCCACAGAATCAGGTTCGATGTCTACTGCTACATGACCAATCTGGAAACGGTGCTCTGGGAACACCTCATTATTATCAACCGCAGTAATCCAGCTGTCCTTGCCGGATTGCTCCACCATGGTGTTCAAAATCAGGTGCCAAGGTCGCCCAATAACTGCACGGTAGTCCTCTTCTGACAAATTAAAGTGCGCTGGGCGAAGTGGTGCAGCAGCTGGGGTCACAGCATTCCCAAAGACGTCCTTGCCTGCAGAAACCACTGGGGAGCCATCAATGGTGAAGACGATCTGGCCATCGAAAACTTCGACACCCCAATCATGCCAATCGCCGAACATGGACTCGTCCATTTCCATTTGACGAAGCTTCATTTCTGGGCGATTACCAGCACAACCCAAGTGCACCGCAGAATACTGAGTGTTTACACGAGAGCTGTAAAACTCGGTGATGTCCAATTCGCCGTAGGGACGTCCATCATTGTCTGCACAGAAATTGGTATCGTTCTGCATCCAGATAGCGGGGCGGATGCCGTCGACAAGCTTTTCGGACTGCGCCCGAGCGCGCACGGTGAGCCGGAAGTTGCCGGCCGGGATTTCTGGAAGGTGGATGCGTGCGGAGCTGTAGCGGGTCACCTCACCTGGCGCGCACGGTGCTTCCTGCGCATTTTCTGGGGTGGCAATGTCATCGGCGGTAGCTAGGCAGTGGCGGCGAGTAACGATATCCATGCGGCCATCAACAAACTCGACGGCTTCTGGACGTTGCTCGAGTTCTGGATTAGCCCACGACTCCTTCAAATTGAAGTAGTTCCAGGAAGGCCTGCGGCCGTCGGCAAAATCAGCGCTTGCAGGCTCATAGCGTTCTAGCACGGGCATGCGGCCGAGGTAGTCCAGTGTGTCTCGGGTCAAAAGCTGGGTGGTATCTGGCATTGGAGTATCTTCCGTTGCCACGGGCGCTCCGGTGACTTCAATGCGGTCAATCACCATGGAACGAACAGGGAAATCCTCATCAGATGAACGAGGCTTTGCCCAGTCAGCGCTTTCTACCTTTTGGTTAAGGGTAAGCGTCCATTCACGATCAACGATCTCATCGAATGTTTGCCCAGTGATGCCAAAATCATCAATCGCAGCATGACCCAAAGTGACATCGTTGCGCCATGACTGGCGATCAATGGCCTCATCATCAATGAAGTACTCAACGCCATCGCGGGTGGTGCTTACAGTCCAGGTGCGCTGAACTCCATCGAGGGATTCATCTAGTTTAAGTTCTCGAGGTGCGCGGTTGGTGCCGTTGACGCTTTCAGGATCGCAACCCAAGTGAGTATTTGCAGGGGACCATGGTGCGCGCAAATCATAGGAAAAGTGCTCCACCAGGTCCAATTCACCGTAGAGACCATTGTTGGTTGGTTGGGAACAAGCTTGTTCACCGTTTTGCATCCAAATGGCGCTTCGCACACCTTCCACGCCTCCGGTGTTGAAAGTTGCGGTGACGGAAAGATCGAACTGTCCGCGAGCAATCTTTGGTGTCACAATGCGAGCACTGGTGAATTTCTCAAACTGATCCGGGGCGCAAGGTTCTACTTGCGCGGTGTCTTCGTTGAGCTTGCCACGATTGGCAGGATCACTAATAGCGAAGTCCTCATCGACACAGTGTCGTTGCGTGGTGATGGTGAGTTTTCCGTTCTCAATGCTTAAAGCGTCTTCGGTATAAAGAACCTTGTCGCTGCCGTAATCTGGCTGGCGGAAAATATTCCAGCCCTTCAGTGCGTCTTCGGAATCAAATTCTTCTACCCATGTATACGGTGCAGAAAGATCTGGGGCTGGATTAGCCACTTGTGCAGCTGCTGGAGAAACGGCAACGCTTACACCAAGTGCAGCCGTTGAAAAAGCCGTTACCAAGGCGGTAACGGCTGAAGTCACATGCTTTTTCAAGATGGACAACCTTCCTTTTCAAACTTGTCTATATCTATCTATTTAAACAAGTTGCCAAGGAATTTCATATTTGTTTAACAGCTGCAAATAAGGTTTTTTCATGCTTTCGCCGTCGGTGGCACGGCGGGCACGCACCACTTACTTGGAAATGCTCGTAGTCTCCTCCGAGTTTTTCAGAGTCTCCACATTGCCCGCCGCATGTTGGGCCGCAATCCACCCAAAGGTCATTCCGGAACCTACTTGCGAACCAGCACCTGGGTATTCAGAGGCCATGACGGACTGGGCGTCATTACCCGCGGAATACAGACCCTTGATCGGTTCGCCGTTGCTATCGACAACTTGCGCATTCGTATTGATGCTGATGCCAAACGCAGTAGCCAATGGAGTGGGAACCACAGCAATTGCGTAGAACGGCCCCTTCTTCATTGGCCCGATATTGGGGTTTGGTTTGTGGTTTGGATCGCCGGCAGCTTGGCCAAAGAGGAATTCACCTTTGTGGAAATCTTCATCCATGCCCGTTTTAGCAAAGGTGTTGTATCGTTTGACGGTTGCTGCTAGACCTTGTGAATCTACCCCAATGTTGCGTGCCAATTCATCTAAGGATGCTCCTGTGTGCAGGTATCCAGAATCGATGTATTTTTGCAGCGCCAGTTTGGGCAGGTGAGGCATGGTGATCATGCCGAGGCCGTATTTGGCGAGGGTGCGGGAATCAACAATCAGCCAGGCTGGAACAGTCGGGGTGGTTTTGTTGGACTCATACATAGCGCGCACAAATCGGTGGTAAGACACGGATTCATCGACGAACCGTTCACCAGCGGAGTTCACCGCGATGACACCTGGTCGGCCACGATCCCAGATGTGTGGGAACACTGCGGTGGATCCATCTGCTCTGGTGCCAATGGATGAGGGGAACCACAGTGCATTTTCGCCGTTATCATCACCTAGGTGCGCACCCACATTGGCAGCGAGTGTCAGAGTATCGCCGGTGGCGCTTTCATTAGCCCTAGAAAATTGTGGGGTGGGTTGCGGCATGTACTTTTTGCGTAGTTCAGGGTTTTGGGAGAACCCACCAGCTGCTAAAACCACACCCTTGTTTACACGAATACGGTGCTCTACTCCCCCATGGTTAACTACTGCCCCAACCACTGCGGAATTTTCTGTAATCAGCTCAGTGGTTACAGCATTTCGCCATACCGTGCCACCACGCGACAAAATCTGGTGATACATTCCTGCGGTCAGTGCATTGCCCATGACAAGACGGGTTCCACGTGGGTATTTAACCATGTCGGTGGCCCAACGAAGGCCAAGTTTAAGAGCAGTTCCGATTGCTGCGGCAGTTGGTTTTGGACGCTTGGAAAATAGTCCTAAAAGAACATTTACTTCCGGCCTGCGCAGCATCATGGTGCCGTTCATCAGTGCGAATTCATGAACCGGTGGACGGATATGAGAGAAGTTGATCTTGCCCAATTTGCGGCCATCGAAAGGTTTTGGTTCAAGAGCACGGCCAGTTTTTCCGGTTTCTGGAAGTTCAGAGTGGTAATCCACAACATTAGGTGAGCGGAGGAATTCCACACCAATGTTTTCCATGTACTTCAACATCTTTGGTCCTTGGTCAACGTAGGCCATGCGCATTGCTTTATCGGATTTATCGCCAATGAGGGTGTCCAGATAGCGTTCTACTTTTTCACGATCATCGGTAATGCCGTCTTCGCGCTGGAAGTGGTTGTTGGGAATCCACATGGTTCCAGCAGAATAGGCAGTAGTACCTCCGATGTAGTCGCTTTTTTCTAAGACCAATACGTTTAGTCCTTCTACAACACCAGTTAATGCTGCAGAGAGTCCGGCTGCGCCTGATCCTAAAACAAGCAGGTCAACTTCTTTTTCCGTCATTGTTCTTCTTTACTCCTAATTAGTTAAACTCAAATGCTTTGTTTAGTGCAGTATCGATGCTTGCACCTATATGTTTGCCCGCTGCGTACGCGCGGGTGATTGCTGATCCGATCGTTGCTCCACCTCCTGGATAGGCATCTTTAAAGACCGTTGCAGAACAATTTCCTGCCGCATATAGCCCTCCCAGTGGAAGCCCATCCCACCCCAGGACCTCACCATTGAGGTTGGTGTGTAAACCACCTGCGGTACCCAGCGCGCCTGGTTTTAATTCGACTGCATAAAACGGACCAGTTTCTAGTGGCGCTAAACATGGGTTTGGGATGTTGACAGGATCGCCCAAGTGGCGATCTTGTTCTGTCGCGCCTCGGCCAAATTCAGAATCAATCCCCTCACGGGCATCGGCGTTGAATTGTAAAACCGTCGAGCAAAGGCCTGCAGGTTCCACACCAAGTTTGTTAGCAAGGTCGTCCAAAGTCTCCGCCTGCACCATCCATGACGGCGCGTCGGCAGCAGAGGAAAACGTTGGATGCCCTGCCACTGGGTATCTAGCAGTGAAGGTTGAATCCATCACCAAAAATGCTGGAATATTAGCAAATTCTGATGTTTCGGGGTCAATGTTGGCAAAGACGCGGGAGAAATCGTGATAGTTCAAAGCCTCATTAACAAAGCGTTTGCCCTGCTTATTCACCACGATCGAACCCGGCAGGGTTGCTTCCACATTGCCCATGCGCCCAGATTGCTGCCCATCGTAGTGCGCGCCGTGAGCAGTAATAACAGGCACACCCCAGATATCGGTGGTCTCTGAAAACGCAGCGCCCACACCGATTCCCAACTTGAGCCCATCACCGGTGTTAGACGGTGCAGAAATAGGGGTGATTGGAAATTTCAGCAATGTGGAGGTGAGCTCCTTGGACCATTCGAAGCCTCCTGAGGCAATGACCACGTGCTTGGCGGTGATGGTGCGGTGGAGGGAGGCGTCGATAAGCAATATTTCCCAGCCGGCCTGGCTGCGGTGAAGTGAGCTGGCTGCGGTACCCACTGCGATGCGGATTCCGGCGTCCCAGGCGGACGCGACCATGGCGGAGATCAGCGCGCCACCCATAGTGCGTACTCCCTGTTCCGCGCGACTTTCAAGCAGTTGCGGGTTGGGGGCAGCGCCGTGGAGATGATCACGCTCATCCATCGTGATCAGCGGCAAATACGTAGGCGGGCGCACGGCCTCCGCCAAACCCGGAACTACCGACGGATCAAAAGGCCTGTGGTCCAAACCGCGACCACCTTGGGTGGAACCGGGCCATTCGCGGTGATAATCCGGGCGATTCAACGGCGCATAATCCACGCGCGTTTTCTCATCCAAAAACTGCACCGCTGCCGCCGCATTGTCCACGTACCAGGCAATCTCCTCAGCAGAAAGCTTGCCCTTGGTCGCCGCACGAATGTACTCCGCCGCGGCCTCCGGCGAATCCGTGAAACCACGCGCACCCATTAAATGGTTGTTCGGCGCCCACATCACCCCGCCACCTGCGGCCGTCGTGCCGCCAAGCTTTTTATGCTTTTCGACGACACCCACCTGCGCACCTTCGCCCGCCGCGACAAGTGCGGCCGTTAACCCAGCACAACCAGACCCAATCACCAGCACATCCAGTTCATCAGGCCATTGGTCCACTGAAGAAAGAAGTGGCTTAGACATGGTGTGCTCCTGGCTGTGTTGTAGGAAAATCGATGGCAATTTTTCCAACACCAGCATCCGGAGTAGTCAACGTGGTGAAAGCCTGATCAAGATCAGCGAACTCAAAACGGTGGGTAATAAGCGCACGCAATGTGTTTTGGTGCTTATCAAGCAGCTCGATGCACTCTGGAAACAGATTCTGGGAATTGCGAGAACCCAACAAATCGATTTCCTTGGATACAAGTGTGCGCATATCAAACACCAGTTCACGATCCGAAATGCCTACGCACACTACCCGACCTGCGGTAGCAACCTGATCAATCGCAGATGCTAAAGATGCTGGGGATCCAGTGGCATCGATGATTAAGGAAGGCCCGTTTCCATCAGTCCACTGCGCAATCTGTGTGTCTTGGGTGCCGTCTGGAACCAGGAAAGTTTTATCAGCACCGCAGTGCACCGCCAGATCCAGACGAGATTGCACCATATCACTAACCGCGACATCGCATCCTTGATCTTTCAGATAGCGCACCGCCAAAACACCAATCGGTCCTGCACCATTAACCAACACCTTCTCACCCTGGACAGGACGCCCACGCTTGCACGCCTGCATGGCAATGGAAATCGGCTCGACTAAAGGTGCAAGATCAATCGGCAATGAATCTGGAATCTTAAATAAATTGGCAAACGGCACAACCTGCTCATCAACCAAAGATCCATCTTCATAGCAGCCGTAAACGCTCATTTCCTTACAAGCATTCACTCGACCAATCGAACAGGCATAGCAGGTGCCACAATAAAACATAGGGCAAATAACAACCCTGTCACCGATCTTAAATCCATTGCCTTCATCGGTTGGATGGATATCCACGATGATTCCAGCAGCCTCATGACCTTGAATGATCGGAAGCTCCGAAGCGTAGTCATCGTCCCAAATATGCGCGTCAGTTCCACACAAAGTAACAGCCGACATGGCGATCCGCGCAGAGCCAGGCGATGTTTCCGGTGTAGGTCTTTCTTGAAACAAGATGGTCTTTTTGGAAACGGTTACAGCAGCGGTAGTCATGTTAGTTCTGCCCTGCTGGTTGTTTTGCTGGTTGCTCTGCTGGGTTTTCAGCAATGGCTCCGAAAGCAACGTTCCACTTTCGAACTAAGCGCTGCGAGACAAATCCACCAGAGAAAATGGGATCCTGATCCATGATCGTCTCGACCTCTTCAACGCTATCGCCTTCGATGATCAACAGCGCGCCCAACGGATCGCATTCAGTTAAACGACCAGAGATCAGCAACGTACCTTGTTCATGGAGATTTTTTAGAAACTCAACGTGAGTAGGTCGAATAGCCGCCATCTCATCATTTTCTGGAACGTATGCGTAAGTTACGGCGTATGCAGCCATGGAGGATCACACTTTCTTAAAATTCGCGGGTTTTACTTTCCCAAGAGATGGGTTGGGGTCTTATAGGTTTCTTTACCTGTGGCAAAAGCAACCGCAGATAGAACCGCGAAGCCCAAGCACATCCACGCAACCGGCAACCAGTTTTCGGTTTGTCCACCAGTGAGCATTTCCGCAACGGCAGGAGAGAAACCAGACACCAGCAAACCAAGCATGAGACCAATAGCCATTCCGGAATAGCGCACCTTCGCAGGGAATTGCTCTGGGAAAGCTGCCATATACGTAGCGTTTGGTGCGGCATAGAAGAGACCCATAAGAACCATGGCTGACAGGTAAATCATCACGATGCTTCCTGTGCTAATCGCATTGAAGAACACAAACATCATGCCGCCTGCCCCAAGCACACCCGTGATAAAGACCGGCTTGCGTCCAATCTTGTCCGACAACAATCCAAACAGTGGCTGAGAAAAGACGGCCATGAGGTTTGCCACGGAGATAACACCCAACATCGTGGTGCGCTCAACATCGCTATACACCGCATATGCCAGTCCGAAGACATTCAAAATGGTGTTCATCATGGCGAAGGTAGAGGAGAACATCACGCGCAGAACAGCAGCCCAGTGAGTACGGAACAACTCCACAACTGGAACCTTTGGTGCTTCCGGAGCTTCTTCGACTTCTTCTTCAAAAGTCTCAGACTCTTCCAAATGCCTACGGATCCACAGCGCGACTACAGTCAAGATGACACTGAGAATAAACGGAATACGCCAACCCCAACTAAATAGTTGCTCATCAGGTAAAGCCGCGACAGGAATGAACACCAAGGAAGACAGCACGATTCCAAACATCACACCAGAGATGGTGAAGGAGGAGTAGAAACCACGACGACGCTGTGGTGCGTGTTCCATTGATAGTGACGCCGCACCTGGAGACTCACCACCGGCAGATAATCCCTGCAGCAAACGAAGAACCACAAGCATGATTGGGGCAAGAATTCCTACCTGACCATAAGTAGGAAGAAGTCCGATGCCTAACGTGGCCAATCCCATGGTGAACAAGATGATCATCAAGGTCTTTCGGCGACCAATAGTATCGCCCAAGTGACCAAACAACACCGCACCAGCAGGGCGAGCAACGTAAGCAACACCAAGGGTGGAAATGGACAACAGGACTGAATTCGCTCCACCCTCTGGGAAGAAAACGTGAGAAAACACCAGTGCTGCGGCAGAACCGTAGATGAAGAAATCGTAGTACTCCAACGTTGACCCTAAGAACGCAGATAGAGCTGCACGCTTAGCTTGCGGAGTGCCTTTAATGGGATCGGGAGTTACCGGGTTGCTTGCATGCGACATGGAACCACCGATCGTCGATGAAGGTGAATTGATAGTCATCGTATTCCCTCTCAAAGGAATGGACATTAAGGTCAACTGGCTACCCATCGAGAGCTTATTTTGTGATCTGGATAACCAATGCGTTGAACTATATGGCGAATCACTTTGTAAGAGAAATACAAAATTCTACATTATTTAAGTAGGAATTGAGCTTAATTAAGTCGTGGTTAATACTTTTGCTGCATTAACCTTTGCAAATAAGGAATCGTGCACTTTTGGCTCACTGCCCAAAAGCCACAAAATTTATGAAAAAATCTTTGTTTCGAAACCTCTTTCAGGGGTGTACGGGCATTCCCTAAGAGAGATTTCACGGAACTCAAGGGCGCTCAAGGGTTAAAAATCTCCAACGCAATATCGATGACCGCATCCCGAGCAACTCGCCCTGCCCCCTGCATCCATGCCACACCATGACGTAGCTCCACAGAGCACTGCTTGATTGGCAAAGTCACCGTATTTGCTGGCGCCAACTTTCCTGTGCTCTGCGTAGTAACCGCAACCCCAACCCCGACCTCAACCAACAATAACGCCATATACGGATCATTTACCTGCTGGCTAATCCTTGGCACAAACCCGGCCTCAGCACACAACTGAAAAGTGGAATTTCTAAAAACAGAACCAGGAAACTCCGGTGTGGTCACAAAACCTTCATCAGATAAATCCGCCAAATCCACCACATCTTCCCCCGCAAGACGATGATTCTTCGGCAGCACCACACAAAAACCCTCAACGCTAATCAGCTGAGTTTCAATCTCTGGATCCTCAATGGGCAATCCCATCAGCGTGATATCCAAAGCCCCCAAACGCAACAAACTCACTGCCTCTTTAGTGAGCTTTTGCCCAACAAGCTCCAACTCCACATTGGGCAAACGCTTACGCACCTCACTTGTCAGCAACGGCAACGTTGAATAGTTCAACACCCCCGAAAAGCCAACACGCACGACACCAACGATTTCCCCCTCAGCGGCATTCACCGCTTCCCGAGCCACCGCAGTGCTGGCAACAATTTCCCTGGCATGGGGCAAAAACGCTTTCCCCGCAGCGGTTAACTCCACCGACCTAGTACTGCGATCAAAAAGCTTCTGCCCCAGTTCCGCCTCCAGCTTCCGAATCAACTGGCTCAAAGGTGATTGCGCCATCCCCAAACGAATTGCCGCATTACTAAAATGCAATTCCTCTGCGACAACGATAAAGCCTTCCAACCACCGAATCTCCACGAGGACTAATCCTATCGTGGATGGACTTTAGGCATTCGGATCAAGATCTACCGAGCATTTCCATATAGCTCACATCACGTTTTAGCAGTCTGAATCACGCTTAGCATTGGACATGGACATTCTTCGATACCTCAAGGAGGTAGATCATGACATTTCCAGTACTAGAAAATAAAGTCGCGATTGTCACTGGCGCTGCGATGGGAATGGGTGAAGCCACCGCCCGACTATTTGCTGAAGCTGGTGCCAAAGTTGTTGTCGCTGACTTTAATGAAGAAAAAGGTCAAGCCGTTGTGGATGACCTGCTAAGCAGTGGGGCGGAAGCCCTATTCGTCAAGGTAGATATTTCCCAAGGTGATCAAGTCGAGGCAATGGTTGCATCGACTGTTGAGTGCTTTGGCAGGCTAGATGTGGCCGTCAATAATGCGGCATTAACTCCCGATAATGCCCCGGTTTCAGAGTTCGATGAAGACTATTGGGATCGCCTGTTAGCTGTGGATTTGAAGGGCACTGCCCTATCGATGAAATATGAGCTTCGGCAGCTAATTGCTCAAGGCGGTGGCGGTTCGATCATTAATATTTCCTCGGTGTCAGGGTTTAGGCCACAACCAAATAACGTCGCTTATGTTGCTGCTAAACATGGTGTCGTCGGTATGACAAAGGTCGCCGCCCTGGAGAACGGTGCACACAATATCAGGATCAACTCGGTTGCTCCTGGCGCCATTGATACCCCAATGCTTCGTGGTGCTCTCGAGGAAACTGGCCAGACTGAAGAAGAGTTCGCACCGATGCTCAGTTTACTCGGCCGTTTTGGCCAGGCACGTGAGATTGCACAAGCAAGTCTCTGGCTCGCCTCAGATCTGTCATCTTATGTAACCGGTACGACAATTCACGTGGATGCCGGATACACCAGTCGCTAGAACTCCCGTCATTTTAGAATTTGCCCCGAGATCATCAAGGTTTCGGGGCAAATCCCGTTTAAACCCTTCTTTAGCAAGAAATCAGTAGCGTCCCTAAAGCGATGCTATTCTCACGTGTAAGTGGGCAGGACTCTCTAAGCCACTGCCCCCATTAATTGAAACGCCGTCGTCGCGAATACCAGGCAATAGCTTGAAGCATCGCGCGGGGGCGTTTTTCATTCCCCGCAAGATATGGAAGACCACTGCGCTGCGCTGATTGGGCTCGGGTTTGCACTTGAAGCGTTTATCGCCTGTTTAAGACCTCGAGATTTTCGAATAAGTATTTGTACGGGTAAAGCCCTGAAAACCTCTTAAAAGCGATTCTGGAGCCTCGAAATTTTTGGGGCTAGACTCCAAAATTCCCTCTACACAGATGAGACCAAACATACATGACAAGGAATCTCGAAAACCCAAAATTTTAGCACGTATGTTTGGTTTATCCTGCCTTAGGCCAGACAGGCATGACAAAGAATCGGGAAAACAAAAATCTTGGCACCTATGTTTGGTCCGGGGATTGTAAAGTGTCAGCACGTTGTGCACACTCAATGTCTAGTCCTTGTGCACGTTCTACCTCACTAGGTTGTGCACACACTGATCCGTAGCGGTGTGCACACCAACCTGAACCCGAGTACCAGTTTTAGTGCAGTAGATCCCCCGGGCTCGAGTGAGTTGAATCGATGCTTTGCCTCATCACGTTTACGCTGCCACAGCGGTGGCGGGTGGCTTATCCACACTCCACGAATGCTGCAGCAAATTGATGTGAGACCCACCCTTGGCAAGAACAGTAGCCCGCTCATGGAATCGATGGTTCACATTCGCTCAGTGGGCTGACTTGGCCTTGGGAAACTATCCGTTGTGCCAGTCGGGCAGGAACAGCCTTCCGGGGGAGGTTCTAAGCCGACTTCAGAACCCTGTGATTGATGGACTGCGCGGGGTATATGGGTCGAATGTGATGATCGTGTACCTCTGAGCGCCTCAGGTAGGTATCAATCTATTGTCAGCAGCCTGGGATTATGCCTGTGGTGGGGTCTTAGGGTGTGCACAATGTCATGACACTGTGCGTGCATAAGGTCATGACATTGTGCGTGAACAAGGTCATGACCTTAAGCGTGCACAACGTCTTGACACAGAACAGTTTGGTCCGGGGATAGTCCAGACCAAACCCGGGACCCAGACTCAAAAGTTAGGCCCCTGTGTCTGCTCCCATGCAACCAAACCATGCAAACAAACACATGAAACCGCTCACTTTCACATGGGACAAGCCCGAATACACCACCCCTGCCTTAAACGCCTTTAATTAGACATCGCGTGCGATCAAATCATCCAGGTTCTCTGGGGACAGCAGGTATGGAGCAACCTCTAAAACAGTGAAGGCACCGCTTTGACCTTGCTGCTTCATGCGGTGAGCTGCGCGACCGAAGGCGATCTGTGCGGAGGCGGTGAAATCTGGGTTTCGGTCCAGCTTCAGGATGTATTCCACGGTGTGGTTGTATCCGCCGGTGTCTGCGGTGGTGATCACGTGTCCGCCGTGTGGCATGCCGGTATGCTCGGCGTCGAAGGTTGCTTCGTCGATGAAGTTGACTTCTACTTCATAGCCAACGAAGTAGTCGGGCATGGTGCGGATGTCGTTTTCGATGCGCTCGTGGTCGGCGGAATCTGCAACCACGAAGCATTGGCGTTTGTGGGTTTGCTTTCCGGTAAGCTCGCCTGCTTCGCCGCGGCGGGCTTTTTCCAAGGCTTCTTCGGATGGGAGGGTGTACTGGACGGCTTTTTGAACGCCAGGGATTCGTCGTAAAGCATCGGAGTGGCCCTGTGATAAACCTGGGCCCCAGAAGGTGTGCTGCTGGTGGTCGGCGAGCACTGCCGCGGCGTAGACGCGGTTGATGGAGAACATGCCTGGGTCCCAGCCGGTGGACACCAGGGCGACGTTGCCAGCGGCACGTGCGGCTTCGTCCATGACCTGGCGGTGACGAGGCACATCGCGGTGGTTGTCGTAGGTGTCCACGGTGCAGGCGAACTGGGCAAACTTGGGTGCCTGCTCAGGGATGTCGGTGGCAGAACCCATGCACAAAAACAGCACGTCAACGTCATCGGCATGCTTGTCCACATCGGCGACATCAAAGACTGGCGTCTTTGTGTCGAGGGTTGCCCGGCGCGAGAAGATTCCTACAAGGTCCATGTCTGGCTGCTTGGCAATTAGCTTTTCGACGCTTCGTCCCAGATTTCCATAGCCTACGATCGCTACTCGGATGTTGGTCATGTTCTTGTATTCCTCCAATTGTGTGGTGGCACTGTCTTGCTAGAGCTTACCGAGATGCATACTTGAATGATGATTCAGGGACATCTCTTTCATCAGGATCGACAGCGCACATTTCGAATTGTTGAGCCTCTTGGTTCGCCCACGGATGCGCTGATCTTTTTCCATGGTTCCCAGCAATCAGGGTCGGTTGTACGCACCTTTACTAATAAGACTTTCGATGCCCTACCCTACTTGGTTGTCTACCCCGATGGTGTGGATCAGCATTGGAACGATGCTCGATTGGGGTTGGATGAAAACACACGTCATTTAGGTATTGATGATGTGGGGTTCTTTATCAAACTAGCCATCTATTTGGGCAATAATTTTGGCATTAAGCGAGTGTTTGTTGCTGGCTATTCCAATGGTGGACAAATGGTGCTGCGCCTTATGCATGAGGTTCCCAAAATGCTTAGCGGTGCCGCCACCATTGCCTCCAATATGCCCGTCCCAGACAATACGTTGTCTGAGGTTAAAACATTTAAAACTTTCCCCGTGCCCTATTTTTCTATGGCTGGTACCGCTGATCCGTTTTCGCCCTATGAAGGTGGTGATGCCGGCATCGGAAAAGCACACCGTCGCGGTCATGGGATGTCGGCATATGAATCAGCTAAATACATCGCGAAAAGAAATGGGCTGACAACACACAGTCATGTTGTTGTCGATTACGTAGTGTCCATTGATTCTTGGGCAGGAAAAAATCCCGTTGAATTTTGGACACTCAACGGGATCGGCCACGTGGTACCAAGTGGCAAAAACTATCCAGAATTCCTGGGCCCCTCAACCACAACAGTGATAGCGGCTGAGGAGATTGGGAAGTTCTTTGATGGGGTTAGGCGTCGATAAGCTCAAGCTTTAAAAACGCATTGCGCAGGCCGTCCTGCGCAACCGGATCCGTGACTAGGTCAGCAGCAGCCTTCAGCGACTCGGTGGCCTCGCCCATCGCAACGCCGTACGCGCTCGCCTCAAATAGCGAGAGATCCTCATCGCTATCACCGAACGCAATGGTGTTTGCGCGATCCGCATTCAGGTACTTCAGCAAACGATCCACGCCGATCTTCTTATTCACCGACACACCGATCGTGCCAAACAGCGCACCCGATGGCCCGCCCCACGTGGTGTGCTCCAAATTAGGAAATGCCACACGTGCAGCATCCAAATCTTCCTGAGAGTTAAAGATATAACTGATCTTGTTTACATCATCACGATCAAGGCTTTGACCCCAGAACATATCCGGATACATGCCATCAACCGTCACATCAGCCTTATCCGACAACCGCGACAAGACAGGCTTAGCGGCTTCACGGAAACCACGGCTTGCGTACAAACCATTGTTGGACTCGAGATAAAACTCCAAACCACGGTCATAGAGCCACTCCACGATATGGCGGGTCTCTTCACCAGACAAACGACGGTGGAACACAGACTCCTGTGCACTTTCCACATATCCGCCATTTGCCCCGATAAGACCATCCACTCCGATATCCCACAACTGAGAAGTCACCTCAGCGCTGCTTCGACCAGAGCTTAAATACACACGATGCCCCTTAGCGCGCGCCTGACGGATCGCGTCGACGGCCGAGTGTGGAACTTCATTTGAGTAATCCAGCAAAGTGCCACCGATGTCTACGAAAAGTAACTTTCCCATGCCCCAAACTTTACGCGTAAGTGTGGTGCAGAATCGAGGAATTTAGCCAACAATCTCAATCGAGACAAAACATTGATTATCCCGCAGCCTTAACTACAAGCCCCCGAAGTTTCGCCTCAAACTTGTCACTAACTGCTAAAACAGCAAAACTCGTGGGCCAAAAATCACCATCATCCAAAAACGCTTCCTCAGTAAAACCTATGCTTCCGTAGCGAGAGTCATACTTGGAGGCAGGTTGAAAAAACACCACAACCTTGCCATCACGCGCATAAGCCGGAAAACCATTCCACGTCTTATGGTCCAAATGCGCCGCTTCATCCTGCACTACTTTGTGCAACAGCTCCGCGATCTGACGATCTGGCCCATCCAACGCTTCAATAGCAGCAAGGCATTCGGCTGCCTCACGTACCTTTTGCTCAGCCACGCTTTCTCCACCACCACCTGTTCCCAGATCCGTGGTGCGCTGTTGCTGATTTAAAGCCTGCAGCTCCACAGCGCTTAATCCCTCGGTCATCTGAATCTTCCTTCTCTTTGTTTGAAATGTTGTGAACTAATCACGAGATTAACGATTCAGCACGGCGTAAGTCTAGGAAAATTTTCGGGGTAATTTTTTGCAGAATTTTGTGCTCGAGGTGTTGATCCTGGGGTTCAGAAGTGTCTGGATTTAATTTTTCACCCCCGATTTGGACCTCATGGAGTGTCATCGTGAGAGAGTTCGGGGGCTTGGCTACACGGGCCCCAGACACAGGTGCCCAACTTTCAGATTTGAGTGGATTCGAGGCGCCCGGGTTTGGTCGTCGTTTGGTCGTTGAGCGCCCCACCTCACTACCCACAGCCCTGCACCAAACATAGGTGACAAGATTTTCGATTTTCACGGATCTTTGTCATCCCCGTCTGGTTTAAAGCGAGATCAACCAAACATACGGGCCAAAATTTCGGATTTTTGAGTTTTCTTGGCACGTATGTTTGCTCTGGCGTGGTTGGCGGAAATTTTGATGGCTGACCTCAAAAAAGTTGAGGCACCAGAATCACTTCTAAGAAGTTTTCAGGGCCTTGCCCATACAGATACTCATTCGAAAATCTCGAGGCCTTAAACAAGCGATAAGCGCCTTTTCCTCAAAGTTATGAGTAAGTTATGACTTAGCCTACATACAAAACCAAAACCCCTTTACCGAACGTACAGATAAAGGGGTATTTTTTGAGCTGGAGACGAGACTTGAACTCGCAACCTACGCATTACAAGTGCGTTGCGCTACCAATTGCGCCACTCCAGCACCGCAGTTGAGGCTAAGCAACAACTACAAAAAGGTATCCTAGCGTATTGATGCATAACAATGGAATTCGGCGCTAGAGTGTCAGGTGAACCGTGCATAAATACCCTTGATTGGACACTTTTTCCTTGCAAAATGTTTTCCAGCGGATGTTGAGTTTTGCAACCCTTCGTGGTCGCATCTCTACCGTTGACGCTGCCAAAGCCGCACCGCCACCTTCCCCACTAGCCCCAATTGATCTCACTGACCATAGTCAAGTGGCTGGTGTGATGAATTTGGCTGCGAGAATTGGCGACATTTTGCTTTCTTCAGGAACATCCAACGGCGATACCAAGGTACAGATCAGAGCAGTGACCTCTGCATATGGTTTGTACTACACCCACGTGGACATCACGTTGAATACCATCACCATCTTCACCAACATTGGTGTGGAAAAAAGGATGCCAGTCAATGTGTTTCATGTTGTGGGCAAACTGGACACCAACTTCTCCAAACTTTCTGAAGTGGACCGTCTGATCCGTTCCATCCAGGCCGGTGCAACCCCACCTGAGGTTGCCGAAAAAATCTTGGATGAATTGGAACAATCCCCTGCTTCATATGGATTTCCAGTTGCGTTGCTTGGTTGGGCAACCATGGGTGGTGCTGTTGCCGTGTTGTTGGGCGGTGGATGGCAAGTATCCCTCATTGCGTTTTTGACTGCCTTCACCATCATTTTCACCACTAGCTATTTGGGAAAGCACGGCCTACCAACCTTCTTCCAAAACGTGGTTGGTGGTTTTATTGCCACGGTGCCAGCAACGATCGCTTATTCTTTGGCGTTGCAGTTTGGTCTAGAGATTAAACCTAGTCAGATCATTGCGTCTGGAATTGTGGTGCTGTTGGCCGGTTTGACCTTGGTGCAATCTTTGCAGGATGGCATCACCGGTGCGCCAGTGACAGCAAGTGCCAGGTTTTTTGAGACATTGCTTTTTACCGGTGGCATTGTGGCCGGAGTTGGTATAGGTATTCAACTATCCGGCATTTTGGATGTGATGCTTCCTGCGATGGAGTCAGCGGCAGCACCGAATCCTTCATCCACCCTTGCGCGAATTATTGCGGGTGGTGTGACTGCTGCAGCCTTCGCGGTGGGTTGTTATGCGGAGTGGTCTTCAGTCATTATTGCCGGTTTAACTGCGTTGATGGGTTCGGCGTTTTATTACTTTTTTGTTCTTTACGCAGGTCCTGTTTCCGCCGCTGCGATCGCTGCAACTGCCGTTGGTTTTACTGGTGGTTTGCTTGCACGTCGATTCTTAATTCCACCATTGATCGTGGCGATTGCAGGTATTACTCCCATGCTGCCTGGCTTGTCCATCTACCGCGGCATGTACGCCACGCTTAATGATCAAACACTTATGGGTTTTACCAACCTCGCGGTTGCTTTGGCGACAGCATCAGCCCTAGCTGCAGGTGTGGTCTTGGGTGAGTGGGTTGCCCGCAGACTGCGCCGACCACCACGATTTAACCCTTACCGTGCCTTTACAAAAGCAAATGCATATTCCTTCCAGGAAGCCCAGCAAAAGCAGCGGCGTCAGAGAAGGCGTAATAAACCTAATCAAAGCACCAATATAAAACGATAGAAAATCTACCTACTTAGGCGTCTTTCGCTTAAATAGCGTAGAATATTGGGTCGATCGCTTTTAAACCCTCAGGAGGATCCTTGCCGGCAAAAATCACGGACACTCGTCCCACCCCCGAATCCCTTCACGCTGTTGAAGAGGAAACCGCAGCCGGAGCCCGCAGGATTGTTGCTACCTACTCTAAAGATTTCTTTGACGGCGTCACCTTGATGTGCATGCTTGGCGTTGAACCACAGGGCCTGCGTTACTCCAAGGTCGCTGCTGAGCATGAGGAAGCACAGCCTAAAAAAGCTGCTAAGCGGACTCGTAAGGCACCAGCAAAGAAAGCTGCTGCTAAGAAAACTACCAAGAAGACCACAAAGAAAACTACTAAGAAGACCACTGCAAAGAAGACCACCAAGAAGTCTTAAGCCGGATCTTTTATGGATGAATCCAATAGCTTTGTAGTCGTTGCTAACCGTCTGCCGGTGGACATGACTGTTCACCCAGATGGTAGCTACAGCATCTCCCCCAGCCCCGGTGGCCTCGTCACGGGGCTTTCCCCCGTTCTAGAGCAACATCGGGGTTGTTGGGTTGGATGGCCAGGAACCGTCGATGTCGCCCCGGAACCTTTCCGCACTGACACGGGTGTTTTGCTGCACCCAGTTGTTTTAACAGCGAGCGATTTTGAAGGTTTCTACGAAGGTTTTTCCAACGCTACGCTGTGGCCTCTTTTCCATGATTTGATTGTCACCCCTGAATACAACACTGATTGGTGGCACGCATTTCGGGAAGTAAACCTGAAGTTTGCTGAGGCTGTGAGTCAGGTTGCTGCCCCAAATGCCACTGTGTGGGTGCAGGACTATCAGTTGTTGCTGGTTCCAGGCATTTTGCGCCAGCTTCGTCCTGATCTAAAAATTGGATTTTTCCTCCACATTCCGTTTCCATCTCCTGATTTATTCCGCCAATTGCCATGGCGTGAAGAAATCGTGAGAGGCATGCTCGGTGCTGATCTTTTGGGATTCCACCTTGTTCAAAACGCCGAAAACTTCCTCACTTTAACGCAACAGGTAGCGGGTACTGCCGGTTCGCATGTGGGGCAACCGGATTCATTGCAGGTCAGCGGTGAAGCATTGGTGCGTGAAATTGGCGCAGATGTACAAACTGCGGATGGTCGTCGGGTCAGCGTCGGGGCGTTTCCCATTTCGATTGATGTGTCAATGTTTGGGGAGGCGTCGAAAAGCGCCGTTTTTGATCTTTTAAAATCGCTCGGCGATCCGGAAACAGTATTTTTGGGCGTGGACCGGCTGGACTACACCAAGGGCATTCTGCAGCGACTTTTAGCGTTTGAAGAACTTTTAGAATCCGGTGCGCTCGAGCCGGAGAAGGCCGTGTTGCTGCAGGTAGCTACGCCGTCACGCGAACGCATCGACCACTACAGAGTTTCTAGGTCCCAGGTGGAAGAAGCAGTGGGGCGGATTAATGGTCGTTTTGGTCAGATGGGCCGACCCGTGGTGCATTATTTGCACAGGTCATTGAGTAAAAATGAGCTACAGGTGTTGTATTCAGCAGCCGATGTCATGCTGGTGACCCCATTTAAAGACGGCATGAACTTGGTGGCGAAAGAATTCGTGGCAAACCACCGCGATGGTTCCGGTGCTTTGGTGCTGTCGGAATTTGCTGGCGCAGCCGCGGAATTAACTGGCGCATATTTGTGTAATCCATTTGATGTGGAATCCATCAAGAGACAAATGATCGCTGCGGTATACGACCTGCAGCACAACCCTGAATCTGCAGAATCGCGGATGAAAACCAACAGCGAACAGGTCTACACCCATGATGTGAATGTCTGGGCAAATAGCTTCCTTGAATGCTTGGCTCAATCAGGAGACAACTCATGATCCGTTCACGTCTTGCTGCACTCAGTCTACTTCCGCTGCCTCTGCTGTTGACTGCGTGTGGTTCCGACACCGTTGAAATGACAGATTCCACATGGTTGGTGAGCAATATTTACACCACCCCGGATGAGCCCAGTTCCATTAGTGATCTTGTTATTTCCCAGCCCAGCCTAGATTTTGGTCATTCTTCACTGACTGGTTTCACCGGATGCGTTCCTTTCAATGGCGCAGCGGAGTTCTTCCATGAAGGCACTCAAAGTTCAGTGACGGACGCTGATTATGTCACGCTATCGTCGCTTGATTTTGACAAGCTTCCAGAAGACTGCCAGGGCCAAGAATTAGAAGTACACAACAAACTGGTGGATCTTTTGCCTGGATCTTTCAAGATTTCTAGGACTTCCCCTTCTGAAATTTTGTTAACCAGTGATGTGGACGATCTAGATAAACCTGCCATCAGGTTGATTTCCTGGATCGCGCCAACTTCCTAAGCCTAATACGTAGACTGGTGCGCATGACTTTGACTATTGAGGACATCGCAAAGACCAAAAACCTTCTGGTTGTCTCCGATTTTGATGGCACCATCGCGGGATTCAGCAAGGACGCTTACAGCGTGCCGATCAACCAAAAATCCCTCAAAGCCGTAAAAGATCTATCCCAGCAAGCCAACACAGAAGTTGTTATTTTGTCAGGACGCCACTTGGAAGGGTTGAGGAAGGTTCTTGATCTTGGTCAGTACCGCATCACCATGGTGGGTTCCCACGGTTCAGAAGACTCTTCCCGGCCTCGCTCCCTAACACCTGAAGAAGAAGCTCGGCTGGATAGGATTCACGCGGATCTAGAAGCCATTGTTGATGGCATCGATGGTGCTTTCGTTGAGGTCAAGCCATTCCACCGCGTGCTGCATTTTATTCGGGTGTCAGATAAGAACCAGGTTCAAGCTATTTTGGATCAGGCTGCCACGGTGGATTCTTCGGGGTTGAAAGTAACCAAGGGCAAGAACATCATTGAATACTCCATCAGCTCTACGACCAAAGGCACCTGGCTGAAGGATTTTGTCAGCCGTACTGATCCCACCGGCATTATTTTCATTGGTGATGACACCACCGATGAGCACGGTTTTGAAGCTCTAGAAAATGACGAACGCGCCCTAACCATCAAAGTTGGTGCTGGCGATACAGCGGCAAAAACCCGGGTTGACGGGGTTGATGATGTGGGAATTTTGCTCGAAAAGCTCGCGTACCACCGCATGCAATATGTAGAAACTACACGTCTGGGGCTATAAGGCTGGGTCTATTTTTGCCACTGTGGAGCCCGGGTGGAAGGATGTTTCCAATTTCACCTGTGGTTCCACATATTCATTTTCAATCATTTTCAACAGTACTTCAGCAGCTTTGAAACCCTTCATTTTGCTCGGCTGAACCACGGTGGTCAGATCACGAGCAAGAGCCATTTGGGTGCCGTCATAGCCAGTGAGGGAAAGATCGGCAGGCACTGACTTTCCGACAGATTTCAGGTATTCCATCACACCGAGTGCCAGCGAATCCGTGGTGCACAGAACTGCGGTGAGGTGTGGGTGGGATTCCAGAAGTTGCTTAGCCACTTCGAAGTTATACTGCCGGTTGTTAATCCAACATTCCATAATCGGAACGGATGCAATATCTACTCCGGCCTGGGCAAACACATCTAGTGCACCACGTACGCGTTCACGTTGCACCTGGTAATGGGCGTTTTCTAGGCGTTCTCGGGTGACTTCGCCGTCGTTTCGTTCGCGGTCTAGGCGGATGGAGAGGATGCCGATGTGGCGGTGGCCGGCGTCGACAAGCGCTTGGGCTGCAGGTGCAATGGCGGTGCGGTCATTGGGGCCGATAAAAGGCATGCCTTCTTCATAGGTTGGCTGATCGGAGACCACCGCGGGAAGGCCGCGGGCTCGAATGGCATCGATGTGGGGGTCGCCTTTTGCCACGGAATACACAACCACCCCATCAACGGCGGCGTTGTTAATTAGCTGCTGAGCAGAGGCGTGGTCAACGCTCGTTTCAGGTGACGCGGGGATCAGCGTTAATTGGATGTCTCCCGCTGCTTGGGCCACTCCGGAGAGGAAATCTACAGATGCCATGTCTTCAAAGGCGTAGGTGAGATCTTCTGTCAGCAAGACACCGATGGCCCCTGCCCGGCGGGTGCGAAGACTTCGAGCAACCGGATCGGGACCGAGATACCCCATTTCTTCTGCGGTATCTAAAATGCGTTGGCGAAGTTCTGCAGAGAGCTGCTCCGGCCTGTTATATGCATTGGACACCGTGGTCCTAGAGACACCGAGTTTCGCAGCGATAGACGCAAGGGTTCCATATTGTTGTTTCCTGCCCATAATCACCTCAATCTACCAGCTGCAACCTTTGTACAGTCTAAAAGGATTACGCGAGAGTGCTATTTTCAATAAGTTTTCATGTTGACAGCCGTTTTCATTAAGCATTTAATGTCAATTATGAAAAAACTCCTCTGGTCGCTTCCACTCTTGTCTTTAATCTTGGCTGGCTGTTCAACTGCATCCACCACGGCATCCACCACAGCTGCCGATAGCGCAGATGATTCCCTCAAGGTTGTTACCTCCACGAAGGTGTGGGCTGATGTCGCCCAGGCAGTTGCTCCTGAATTAGACATTGAAGCCATCATTACTGGCGGAGACACCGATCCTCACTCCTTTGAGCCATCAGCAGCTGATATGGCCAAGGTTTCTGAAGCTGACATCATCATTGTTGGCGGAGGCGGGTACGATTCCTGGCTTTATGACAGCCTGGACGATGATGATCGCATCATCCACGCATTAGAACTCAGCGAGCATGACCATGATCATGACCACGACGCCAACGCAGCCGATGAAGACCACGAAGGCCACGACCACGCCGACGTAGACAACGAACACGTCTGGTATTCCGCCGAACATGTCGCAGAGGTCGCTGATGATTTTGCAGAAAAAGTCACAGAATTAGACCCCGAAGCACAGGTTGATGCTGCGGCAGTTACTGCAAAAATGGATGAGCTCCACAATAAAATCCACGAGCTTCCAGCAGTAAACATCGTGCAGACCGAGCCGATCGCTGATCATATTTTGTCCCACTCCGACATGGTGGAATCCACCCCCGCAGGGTACCGCGCCACCACATTGAGCGAAGGCGAGCCCACCGCAGCTGATGTTGCAGCATTCCAGGATGCACTCAACAATGGTGACATTGATGTTTTGGTCTACAACCCACAGTCTGCGTCCACCGTGGCAACCAGGTTGAAAGACGTCGCGGAAGAAAAAGGCATCCCCGTTGTTGAAATCTACGAGACCCCTCAAAACAACGAGAATTTCCTCGATGCATTCACCAAGGCAGTTGATGATCTCACATCTGCCGCGAACCAGGTTTAGAATATTTTAAATGTTGTTGACTTTCACTGACGCTGCAGTGGATCCCCTCTGGAAGGGCTTGAACCTAGAGCTCCGCCAGGGGGAATTTCTTGTAATTTTAGGACCCAATGGTGTGGGAAAATCCACCCTCATTGGAACCATTTTAGGCACCCGAAAACTCACTCACGGGTCGGTGGAAACCGATGCTCGGGTGGGCTATATCCCGCAACATCGCATCTTTGACGTTCCTTTACGAGCCCGCGATTTAGTCTCCCTCTCCGCTGCGCATGGCGTGATGACCAAAAGGAGGGCGCCGAAGGGGGACGTCGATAAGCTTCTTGCTCGCGTGGGCGCTACCGGAATCGCCGATCGGCGCGTCGGCGAGCTCTCCGGCGGGCAGCAACAACTTATCCGCCAAGCTCAAGCGCTTGCCACCCGCCCGCAATTATTGCTTGCCGACGAACCCCTCCTCAGCCTTGACCCCGGCGTCGCGCAGCGCACAGTGTCCCTATTTGGTGAATTGAAAGCCGAGGGCGTGGGAGTTGTTGTGGTCACTCATGACATCAACCCACTCATGGGGTTAGTGGATCGCATTTTGTACCTCGCACCCAACGGCCACACCATCGGCACAGTCGCAGACGTCATGCAATCCGAAAAACTTAGCGAACTCTACAACGCACCCGTTACCGTGGCACACATCAACGACAGAATCGTGGTGGTTTAAGTGGATCTTTCCACCTGGATTGCTGATACCCAATACTTGATCAGCGTCGATTTCGTCCAACATGCCCTGATCGCCGCAGCCCTTTTGGGACTACTTTCCGGCGTGATTGCTCCCTTGATCGTGGTACGCCAGCAATCCTTCGCAGTCCACGGCACCGCCGAATTAGCACTGATGGGTGCAGCGGCCGCCTTGCTATTCGGGCTCAACGTCGGTGGCGGCGCTGTGATTGGTTCCGTGGTCGCCGCGATCCTCCTGGCATTACTCGGCATGAAACAACAAGACTCCGCAGTTGGTGCCGTGATGAGCTTCGGCCTTGGTCTCTCAGTGTTGTTCATCCACCTCTACCCCGGCCGCAGCTCCACAGCATTTGCACTGCTCACAGGACAAATTGTAGGAGTGTCCTCAGCATCATTGTGGATCCTTGTGGCAGTAACCATCATTGTGGTCGCAGCCGTTGTGATTTTCTGGCGTCCACTACTTTTCGCCAGCGCTGATCCCGTCATGGCGCAAGCCTCCGGCGTTAACGTCCGACTCATCGCGGTGGCTTTTGCAGTATTGGTGGGCCTTACTACCTCCCAGTCCGTGCAGATCGTCGGTGCACTGCTGGTCATGGCGTTGCTGATTACTCCCGGAGCAGCCGCTGTTGCAGTCACCGCCAATCCGATAAAGGCTGTGGTGCTGGCTGTTATTTTCGCTGAAGTCTCAGCCGTCGGTGGCCTCTTATTGTCATTAGCCCCAGGGCTGCCTGTGAGTGTTTTTGTCACCACCATTTCTTTTGTGATTTACCTGGTCTGCCGCTTGATCGGGTGGGCACGCAGCCGCGACGCCCAGCGCGACGAAGACGCTTTTCGACGCCGCCAGCACGACCATCATCCCCACTAGTCCCTTTTGCACCGGCACATTTGCCAAATCCCTGATCCCCACGGTGGCTGCCTTAAGTTCGATTTCACGGTTTCGATTTCTCGTGCTCAATACCTTGAATTCAATTTCTCAAGCTCAATTTCCCTCGGTTTTTAGTGGTTTTGCTAACGGTATCGAACTTAAGAAATTGAGCTTGGGATATTGAATGTGTGATCTCGAAGTTAAAACAGCGAAGGGATAGCTTCAAAAGTGCTAAAGTGCGACTTCACGGTATCGACTTCACGGTGACGTCTTCTCGTGCTCAACTTCTTATTGGGCGACTTCACTACGAAATCACTCCAGCGCCGACTGAAGTCGTCCCACGTGAAGTTGAGTACGTGAAGTCACCTGTTAAGAAGTCGCCTTTTGGCTCTTTCATAACTACTTCAGACCGCATAAAGCCACCCTTTTTAAAGAAGGGTGGCTTCGTTTTCTCGTTGTGTACATAAGACCACAAGATATTGGCAAAAATGTCGCCTAAATCAAGAAATCTTGTGGTCTAATGCACATCCCTAATTGGCGTTGGCTAGTTCTTTGCCCGCAATGTATCCAAATGTCAGTGCGGGACCTAAGTTGATTCCACCGGCTGGGTAGAAACCACCCATGATGGATGCCCGGTCGTTACCTGCGGTGTAAAGGCCGTCGATTACAGTGTCGTCATCGCGTAGGACTCGTGACTTTCCATCAGCTTTGATTCCGTCAAAGGTTCCGAAGGATCCGGGCACAACCTTCACTGCGTAAAACGGTCCCTTTTCAATCGGGGCAAGTGATGGGTTGGGGCCGATCTTTGGATCTCCGCCGTATCTATTGAAAGGTGTAGAGCCTCGTCCGAATTCTGGGTCTTCTCCCCGGCGCGCGTTTTCGTTGAATTCCGTGATGGTGTTGCGCAGACCAGAGGGATCAATGCCACATTTTTGGGCTAGCTCCTCAATGGTTTTACCTTTCACCAGGTATCCAGAGCGCAGGTACGGGGTAAGTGGCACTGGTAGTGGCTTGGCCATTCCTAGTGGATATTTGCGCACGTAGGTGGAGTCTGCGATCTGCCAAGATGCAACCGGTTCGCCTTCTGGAGCTGCCTTAATCATGGCGTCGACGTAGTCGTAGTAGCCATTGGCTTCGTTGACAAAGCGTTTTCCTGTAGAGACGACACCGATGGAGCCTGGTTTTGCGCGGTCCATGATGTGGGGGAAGGTTCCCACTTTGCCGTTGAAGTATGGGACGAGAGATACCGGGCACCATGCGGCTGCGGATTTAAGATCGTTGACAAATCCAGCGCCGACTTCCCTGGCCATGGACAGTCCATCGCCGGTTGTTTCAGCTGGTGCAAGGCTCCAGTGTTCTTGGCCGGTGGGTGTGCGAGGGAAGAGTTCTTTGCGCAGCTCTACGTTGTTGGGGAATCCGCCGGTAGCAAGGACAACGCCTGCGCGTGCCTCGAAATCAACTAAGCCTTGTGGGGTTTGTACCTTTACGCCGGTGACGCGATCATTGTTGTAATTCAACGATACTGCAGCGTGATGAACCAGCAGATCAACACCTAATTTTTCAGCTGAGGTTGCAAGGCGCGCGGTCAAAGCTGCACCGTTAACCATCTGCATGTTGCGTTTGTGCACGACCATGTCCCACATGTGGACAATCACGCGCCTGCCAGCATGAATCCAACCTCGTGGATCAAATTGTGAGGCAGAGAGGAATTTCATCAGGTCAGGCCCTGCCATAATGCCCATGCCGAGGAAGGAGGTTTCGTAGAGTTGGTGGCGTAGTTTCGGCAGGACACTCTTGGGTACTTTGCGTCCGTTGAATGGTTTTGGCCCAACGGAGCGGTGGCCTGTGCCTGCGCCAGGTAGGTCACCGTAGATATCATTGATTTTCGCGCCGGGTGTCCATTGGAGGTCGGTGTTGTTTTCAAAGAAGTCGACCATTTCGGGAGCAGCATCCAAAAAGGCAGAGATGTTGTCTTCTTGGTAGTACTCCCCCACTACGGAACGCAGGTAGGTTTGGAATTCTTCTTTTGATTCCATCACTCCGTCTTTACGCGCGAAGCTGCTGCCAGGAGTCCAGGCCCATCCACCTGACCATGTGGTGGCACCGCCGAGTACTGAGGATTTTTCAATCACGGCAACTTTTTTGCCGTGGTAGGCAGCGCTGACTGCTGCTGATAATCCGCCAGCGCCGGAGCCGACGACGATGACATCATACTGGTGGTTCATTTAGACTGCTTCCTCAACTTTTTCTAAAAGGTCATGGGTAGTGGTGTAAAGGTGGTTGATCCAACCGGCATCACCGCGGGCGGCAAGTTCAGCGTCATTGGGAGTTTCCACGCTCAATGGCACATTCGGGTCAAGTGCGTTGACAAAGGCTAGGAGGTTTTGTTCGCCTTCACCTGGGGCTAGGCGCAACGAGCGGGATTCCGCCACCAGTCCCTCAAGATCCGCTGGACGCTTCAGCGGACTGTCACATAACTGGAGTACTGCTAGAACATCGGCAGCTTGGGCAAGTTCTTCTGGGGTCGCACCAAATCTGGCCATGTGTAAGGTATCTGCCACGACTTTTGCACCGGTTGCCCGGGCGATATCTGCTGCTTGCGGGAGGGAATGCACGCTGCGGTATGAGATTGGTTCAAGGGCTGGGGTAACGCCGAAATCGAGGGCATCTTCAACCATGTTGCCAATGGTGTCGGTAAGTCGTGCAATATCGTCGTCACCAGCTGCAATGGTGGAGGTTTTAGCACCTAGTGCTCCGGCTGCTTCTAGTGCTGGAAGCCAGTCCTTGCGGGTGGTGTCTGCATTTACTTGGAGGAATTCAGTATCGAGCACATACAGGCCAGTTTCGGCTAACGCCTGTTGGGTGGCAGCAAGCAGTGGAGAGCCTGGGGAGAGGTCATACACAGGCTCATTTTGGGTTACTGCATTAACGCGTAGCCCCACGAAGGCGAATCCCGCAGCGGCAGCTAGACGAACCAGCTGATCAGGGGATGTGGATAGTGAAGATAAAGGAGCAAGACCGATTAGAGGTGACATGAGGAACTTCCGTTAGTTCAGGGTTACAGGCAGATGGGTGGCGGCTGATTCATACACACCGAGCAGGACTTTTAATGCCTTGGTGGCATCGCGGCCGGTGATAAGGGGGTCGCGGTTTTCGTCGAGTGCATCGATGAAATCTGCGATCTGTGCTGTGTGATACGGAATCAATGCTCCGTTGATGGTGCTTAGATCAGCATTGGGGTTGAGATCGGATGGATGCGAAGGGGTGGTTTCTACGGTGTCGTTTTCACCGCGGACTATAAGCCGGCCGTCGGTTCCTTCCGGGAACTCAAGAATTGTCATCGTTGCACCTTGTGTGCCCATCACTTGAACTTGAGCACCTAAGGCTGGCTCTGCCGCTGTGGTGGCAGAAATCGTGGCCAAAGCTCCGGATTCAAAGCGCACTGTGGCAACAGCGCTGTCTTCTACTTCGATGTTGTCACCGTGTTTGAAGGAGTCGGTGTAACCAAATACCTCTACTGGTTCACCGAGCAGCCAGCACATCAAATCGATGTAGTGGATCGCTTGGGTCATCAGCACTCCGCCGCCATCAGCTTCCCAGGTTCCTCGCCACGGGGTGGCGGTGTAATAGGAATGCTTTCGGTATAGTGCGACGGTGCATTGGCCCATGATGGGGCGGCCGAGGGAGCCGTCGACAAGCTCTTTTTTCATCTTTTGGGCCGCAGGCCAGAAGCGGCGCTGGAAGAGTACGCCGAGCTGGACTCCGGCGGATTCGCAGGCATCGATCATGCGTTGTGCGGATTCAAGCTCGATGGCGATGGGTTTTTCGCACAGCACGTGGATGCCGGCTGCTGCCGCTGCAAGCACCACTGCTTCGTGGGTTGGGTGCGGGGTGCAAACTGCAACGATGTCCACGCCTGAGGCCAAGATGTCATCAACGGAATCAAAGCTTGAAGCGATGCCGTACTTTTCGGCGGTTTCTTGTGCTTTCGCAGCATCTACGTCACAGACTGCGGTGACTTCTGCGCCATCGATTGCTTGGACTGCTTCGATGTGGTTGCGGCTAATCGCTCCGCAGCCGATGATTCCGACGCTCCAGATTTTGGTCGACATTTATTTCTTTCCTAGATCTTCCAGTTTGGTGAATGCGGTTTCTTTGGTGGTCAAGATAACTGCAGCGGACAGTGCAATTGCGCCGATGACAAACGCGACGACCGCTTCCCAGCCATTCCATGCGAACAAAGCGGTGGCGATGGTTGGCGCGAAACCAACAACGATCAGACCAAGCTGGTTGCCCATAGCCATGCCGGTGTAGCGCACAGGAGCTGCAAACATTTCGGGGAAGAAGATTGTCCACACACCGTTCCAGCAGGCGTAGAACAAACCTTGGTTAACCAGGCAGAGCGCGAAAATCATAACCAGATCTGCTTCAGAAATTGCCTGGAAGTAGAAGTAGGTGGTGATTGCGCAGGCAATAGCTCCAAACAACAACACTGGTTTGCGGCCCAGGCGATCAGATACCCATGCAGCCAAAGGAATGGTACCGATAGACAGCCCCAGGGAAATGGTATTGACCATCACCATGAAGGAACGATCGATGCCAATTTCATTGGTGGCATATGCCAGCGCATAAACATTGAAGGTGGTTTGTACAACGGCGAAGAAAGTGATGAAGAAAACGCGTGCTACATCGATACCTTGGGTGCGCAGAACTTCCAAAGCTGGAGCGCCTGCTTCTTTTTCAGCCTTTTCTGTGGGTGGCTCCTCCAAGCGGGTGCGCACAAAGTAAGCAACCACAAGGACCAATGCAGACAGCAGGAATGGAACGCGCCAACCCCAGGACATGAGGTGTTCTTCCGGCAGCATCAAAAATGGAATGAATACCAAGCCTGCCAAAACGTTTCCGACAGAACAGCCTGCCATCACCGAGGAGGTGAAAAAGCCACGTTTGCCTTCAGGTGAATGCTCCATGGTCAGTGTGGATGCACCAGCAGCTTCTGCGCCTGCAGAAAAACCTTGCGCGATTCGGGCAATCAACAGCAGTACGGTTGCCCAAATGCCGATCTGGCCGTAGGTTGGCAGCAGTCCAATGGAGATGGATGCGATACCCATGATCATCAATGTGACCATGAGGGCTGTTTTGCGGCTGATCCTATCGCCAACATGCCCCATGACCAGGCCACCGATCGGGCGCGCAATGTAGGCGACACCGAAAGACGCCAAGGATCCAATAGTGGCAACTACCGGATCGCCTTGAGGGAAGAAGAGGTGGTTAAACAGCAATGCGGAGGCGGTGCCGTAAATAACAAAATCGTAGTACTCCAGCGTGGAGCCCAGCAGCGACGCCAACGCGGCTTTCTTGGGCGACTTCGGAGACTCTACAGGCGTCGATGTCTGTGCCTCTGTGATATGCGGGGCCAAAGATGTAGTTTCCATGTGCTCACCCTTTCTGTAGAACTTGCCTGAACATTCATGAACTTTCACGAATTCATGAACTCAGTCACTTTTGATGTTCTTTAGATTAGGGGTCACATTTATACGTCCAAGTTTTTCCCATTCAATGGGAAAGGGCGGGTGTAGGGGTTACCTGCCCACAACCTCAAAGTTCGAAATGCGAACTTAATAAATAGCGTCCTTTTGTAGTCTTAAGCTGAGCTTTTGGCATGCATCGAGCACCGTTGCGGTCACATGTTTTACATCAATCTCGCCTGTCCTGGCCACTACCCCCATCGCGGCCCTAACAACACCCTTGCGATCAACCACTGGTGCAGCCACCGCAGTATTTTCCGGCACCAAACCACCAACAAAAACGATATGACCCTTAGCCCGAATTTCTGGAAGCATCGCAGCCACTGCAGCCCCATCCGTGATTTCACCGGTGATGGAATCCTTAAACGGCGTACTGGTTACCGCCTTGATTGTCTGCGGCGACGCAAAAGCCAACATCACCAGCCCCGATGACGTGGTATGCACATCCAAACGGCTTGCATGCCTGCCCAAAATCCGAATATAGCTATCGGGTGCATCAAAACGCTCGACATACAAAATCGTGCGATCAGAAAAATCAGGCACCTACAAACTCACATATTGCCCCAGCTCATCGTGAACATCCCCCAAAATTGACTGAGCCTGCAAACGCAAACGCTCCAAAGGATTCGCCCGCACAAACGTCTCCCACGCATGCGTGCTGATCCCGTATTTTCCATCGGCAAAACGTTCCAACAACTTCACCGACGTTAACTCCACCACCAATCGGTGCGCCGTGGAACTGGGTAAGTCGCTGCGCCGCGCGATGTCCGAGGCCCCCAACCTCGCATTTTCCGCGTCAAAGCATTGCAACACCCGCATCGCGCGCTGCAACACGGTCTCCCCCGATGAAGAATTAGCCATGCCCAAAGTATAGGGTGGCGTCGAAAAGCATTTTGCTTGTCGACGCCCCCTCCGGCTTAACCGTTAAGCAACCGGTCTACCCAGTTGTTACGCGCTGCAAGCGCCATTTGAGAGACCGAAGCATGAGGGACTAATCCTTCAAACCCGTGGAAACCACCTTGCCAAACATGGAGCTCTGCAACTCCGCCGGCTTCCCAAATTCGGTTTGCATATGCAATATCCTCATCGCGGAATACTTCGGCGCTGCCTGTGTCAATGAATGCTGGTGGCAATCCTGAAAGATCTGTGGCGCGCGCAGGTGCAGCATATATGGAGACATCGTCGGTGCCACGTCGATCGCCAAGCAAACTGTTCCATCCCAACAGATTTGATCCGCGATCCCAGACTCCAATTCCATCGATTTGCTGAGTTGAAATGGTGGCGTCACGGTCATCAAGCATTGGACACATGAGAACCTGTCCAAACAACTTTGGCCCTTTCCGATCGCGAGCCAAAAGCGCTGTACCTGCTGCAAGCCCACCGCCCGCACTGGCACCCGCAATAATGATTCTCTCTGGATCAATGCCCAAATCTGTCGCATTTTCAGCAGTCCATGCAAGTGCTGCGTAGCAATCTTCCACTGGATATGGATCAGGGAATTCTGGTGCCAGGCGGTATTCGACAGTCACAACGATGGCCTTGTGCGCATCAATCCATGGGCTGATCTGTTTTAGTCCAACAAATCTGTCGCCCAAGATCATTCCGCCTCCGTGGGTATGAAACACTGCTGGACGTGTGCCTTCAACACCTCGGGGTGTGAAAATGGTGACCGCGATGTCATCTCCGTTGTATCCGGTGACGGTTTCATCGCGTTGCTCAAGATCATGTTTTGCAATGAACTCTTCAATGAAATTTTCTGCCATTCCAGGAACCCCTTTGCGAAACTCTGGCAACATTTCGGCAGTCATTGTAGGTGGTACTCCGACCGTTGAAAGCACAGCTTCAAGCTCCGGATCAAATGGTGGTGCAGTGATTGGGTTTGGCATGATGTACTCCTTCAAGCACGTAAGTGAATGTAATGTATCTAGGATCACTTATTTGCTAAAGAATGACCACCGCCACACCATCGCAGATTTAATGCACCTACCCGCCATTTGGCGGTATCCACCAATTAGCTCTGCAAGCGGGCAAGCAAATCTGCAAGGAGAAAACGGGAACTACCAGCACCGCTGCGTGGGTCATAACCTAATTGTTGGGTCAACGCTGCATGTTGTGCCTGCACAGTCGAATGGTGCAAGCCTACTTCTGTAGCAGCCGCCCGCATGCTTGCCCCATTACTGAGCGCCCGCAGTACTCTCCTGGTACGGGCATCTAGTTTTAAGACAGCCAACACATCAGGATGCTCCGCATGAGAGTGTTCCAGCGCTTGGACTGCCAATCCAAGTAATCCCAGCTCAGTGGCATCAATGCGGGGGTTTTCGACATCGGTGAGTCGGTAAGCAAGCACTGCCAAATCAAAAGATGATGGAAGTTCACTTGGTGCCACAACTGTTCCCACACCTGCAGGAAACTCCGTTGGTTCCTCCACAGCAGAAACAATACTGACACGCACGGGCCCACAGCCTGCGATCACGATGCCATTCCGGCCGGATGTTCGTTCCTTAGAAACATTTTGAATGAGCACTTTGACCCGAGAAGATTCTGTAAGGCCAAGCCGTGAAACGGCCGATTTTCGTTCCGCTGCCGAATGAGCATTATCCACAGCAATTTCCACCGCCGACTGACCACCATCAGCCCGACGCTCAACCAACCCCACCGCCAGCGCAAGTCGCTCGATCACCATCGAGTCAATTGAATGCGCCGCGCCGTCTCGCTCGAGCCAAACAGAACCAGAGTCCGTGGCTTTTTCCACCACAGGAACCAATTCCGACTGTTTATCCGCGACCGCCCCCGAGGCTTCAAATCGCAATCGATAACGAGCACTCTGCGCGCCCGCAACAGTGCCTGCCAGTGCTGCAGCAGCCCGAACAAGACCGTGCACACCTACGCCATGCTGCATCAACGCGTCAAAATACTCAATCACCCGCACAGACTCCGACGCAGCTGAATCAAGATCGATCAGCTTTCCGACCAACTCCTGCATCGCAGTGCTCGTTTCTTTTACTATGGCGGGTGGAACTGGACGTCGAAAAGCGTTTTGCTTGTCGACGCACCCTCCGGTCTAACCCTTAACGCGGCGCTGGCGCGCGAACTCCGACAGCACCACACCAGCTGCAACCGAAGCATTCAGCGATTCCACCCAGCTTTCGGTCGGAATCGACATGATGGTATCGCAGTTTTCGCGGACCAAACGGGAAATTCCCTTGCCCTCAGAACCCACCACGACCACGACGTTGTCGGTGCCGTCGTAAGTATCCAGCGTGTGATCGCCACCAGCATCCAGGCCAACAACCTGGTAACCATTTTGCTGGAATTCCTTCACAACGCGAGTCATGTTGGTTTCCTTTGCCACTGGCACGCGTGCTGCAGTACCAGCAGATGTACGCCATGCCACAGCCGTCACGGAAGCCGAACGACGCTCCGGAATAATCACACCGTTGCCACCAAAAGCAGCAACAGAACGAATCACGGCACCCAGGTTACGAGGGTCAGTGATGTTATCTAAAATCACAAACATGCCGGGCTTCTTAGAAGCTGCAGCATTGGCGATTAGATCATGCACATCCGCATACTCAAACGGAGGAATGGCCAAACCAATGCCCTGGTGCATGCCGTTGCCAGTCATGCGATCCAGCTCAAGCTTGTTTACTTCCAGCACTGGGATGTTGCGGCCAGCTGCAGTGTGCACGGCTTCGCTAAGACGCTCATCATTAGCTGCACCTTGTGCCACATACAACGCCGTTGCTGGAACGCGTGCATGCAGGCACTCCAGAACTGGGTTACGACCCACGACCAACTCCGGTGTCTCACGCTGGTGACGACCACGATCCCTGCGCTCACGCTCTAATTTGCGCTTGTGCGCTGCGTGATACGTGCGATCCTCAGCCTTTGGGGTTGGCCCTTTACCTTTCAGGCCGCGACGAATCTGTCCACCACTGCCCTTGGTTGCACCCTTTTTATTAGTCTTACGTAAGCCGCCACGACGGCTATCATTTCCTGCCATGTTTAAATTGTCTCCTTAAAAATTTTTGTTTATTTACTGCCAGTTACTGCAACTACTGCAGTTTCCATGTGGCGCCATCTGCGGTATCAACAACCTCAATACCTGCACCTGCCAGACGATCTCGAACCTCATCTGCAACCGCCCAATTTTTCTCCGCACGAGCAGTTGCACGACGCTCAAGCTCTGCAGAAATCAGCACATCAAGAGCCTTTTCCGCCTTGCCATCAGCCTCTGAATCTGATCCCCATTCCACAGGATCAAAGCCCAACACACCAGTCATTGCACGAACCGAAGAAGCAAGCTTTTGCGCTGCTTCACGATCATTTTTGTCCAACGCAGCATTGCCTTCACGAACTGCATTATGAATCTCAGCTAAAGCTTTTGGAACCGCGATATCTTCATCCATCGCAGCTTCAAAACCTGGCGTCCACTCACCGACCTCAACATCACCAACGCGCTCCAAGAAAGCTTCGATGCGACGATAACCCACCGCAGCTTCACTTAACGCAGTTTCGGAATACTCCAAAACTGAACGGTAATGAGCAGATCCAAGGTAATAACGCAGCTCCACAGGACGAACCTGCTTCAACATTTCCGGCACCGACAAAACATTGCCCAAAGACTTGGACATTTTTTCTCCGGCCATTGTTACCCAGTGATTGTGCATCCAGTAGTTGGCAAATTTATCGCCAGCCGCATGTGCCTGGGCAATTTCATTTTCGTGATGCGGAAATTGCAGATCCAAACCACCGCAGTGAATATCAAATTGCTCACCCAAATAGTAGGTGGCCATGGCAGAGCATTCCAAATGCCACCCTGGACGCCCCTCTCCCCATGGAGTCGGCCACGATGGCTCCCCTGGTTTGGCTGCCTTCCACAGTGCGAAATCCTGTGGTCCCCGTTTGCCAAAGTTATCGGTTTCGCCTTGTTCCATATCCTCAACTCGGTTGCCAGACAAAGAACCGTAATCTGATCCTTCTGCCTTTGACCAAGCTGCAACATCGAAATACACAGAGCCATCAACAGCGTAGGCAAATCCATTATCAATCAGGCGCTGCATGTACTCAACCATTTGAGTGACATGACCTGTAGCTCGTGGCTCCACCGATGGAGGAAGCACACCAAGGGTGTTATAAGTCCAGGTGAATTCACGTTCGTAG